>NZ_JBFUJB010000001.1:0-617673 GCF_056401575.1 Rhodococcus sp. P4_E4
TGTCCGCACACGATCACCGAACTGTGTCCGCACACGATCACCGAACTGACACCCAACTCGTCGATCCCGAAGGCCAGTGCCGCTTCCACCGACGTATCGCGGCCGCCGGCAGGAACCAAGTTTCCGACGTTGCGCACAGTGAACAGGTCACCTGGGCCACTGCTCGTGATGATGTTCGGCACCACTCGCGAATCTGCGCAGGTRAGGAAAAGRGAGTCGGGATTCTGKCCGTCGCGCAACTGATCCATGTGCGGCCGTATCGCTTCGGCGCGATGGCGATGATAGTTGGACACCCCGTCGAGAATGGGTCGCAAGGCTGGCGGGCTGCTCAGATTCCTTCCCGAAGCCTGTGGTTGCCAACTACCCCACGGAGCGAGCAATCCGCGCAGGTCGGTGACTGCGGCGCCGCGCTTCGGCGGACCGGTGGTCGCGCTCTCCATACTCACCGAGCCRACTTCGTCGATGATCACCGAACCACCTGCCAACTCGTACTGCCTCGCCCACTCTTCGATGACGTCGAAGACGGCATGGTCGAGGAAGTCGACGGACAACTCGACGGTGACGTCGGACCGCGGCGGGATGCCGGCGAGTACCGAGGTGAGCTTGGGCAGCACCAGGAAGGTGCACGACCCTTCGACCAGCACCCGCCACTTCCCGGAATCCTTGTCACCCAACTCTTCTGCCGTGACCGATGCGCGGATGACMCGCCACACCAGGAGGGCGATCGCCAACGCCAATCCGATCAGCACGCCCTCGAGCAGGTTCAAGAACACGACGCCGACCACYGTGATGCCGTACACCCACAGATCACCGGTSCGTCGCGCCAACCGAATGTGCGCCAGCTTGACCAGTTGAATGCCGATGACGATCAACAGTCCGGCAAGCGCAGACTTCGGAATCTGCTGCACCAACCCGGCGAGCGCRGCCGAGAACAGCAGRATCCACAGGCCGTGCATGATCGACGACGCACGGGAYTTCGCCCCGGCTTCGACATTGGTGGCGCTGCGTACGATCACACCCGTGACGGGCAGGCCGCCGATCGCCCCGGACACCATGTTCGCAGTACCTTGGCCGAGCATCTCGCGATCGAAGTTCGAGCGCGGGCCCGAGTGCATCTTGTCCACAGCCACGGCCGAGAGCAGACTCTCGACGCTGGCGATCAGGGCGATGGTCAGGATGCCGGTTGCGACGCCGAGCCACTGGCCGTCCGGCAGAGCGGGAAGTCCGATCGAGTCCAACAAAGATCCGTCGAGAGCAATACGTTCGACGTCGATCGGCAGCAGGAGCGAAGCGAGAGTTGCCAATACGATGCCGACCAATGCCGCAGGCACCTTCCGGACGCCCGCGGGGAGATAGCGCCACCCGAGAAGAGTGGCGATGACAACGAGTCCGATCATCAAGTCCTCGACGTGCAGGGCACCGATCTGTGCGGGCAACTGCCGTAGATTGTCCAGCGCCGAACTGGCCGAGCTTCCGCCCAACAACACGTGAACCTGTTGTAGCGCAATGGTGATGCCGATACCGGCGAGCATCGCATGCACCACCACCGGCGCAATAGCCAGTGCCGCACGGGCAATTCGGCTGAGCCCGAACACGATCTGCAAAATTCCGGCGCCGACGGTGATMAGGCAGGTGACTTTCCACCCGAACTTGCCGATCAGTTCGGCGACCACCACGGTCAGACCGGCTGCGGGACCACTGACTTGCAGCGGTGAACCTCCCACCGCTCCGGCCACTACTCCGCCGACGATGGCGGCGATCAGACCTGCCATGATCGGTGCCCCGGAGGCGATAGCAATTCCCAAGGACAAGGGAAGCGCCACCAGGAAGACGACCAGCGACGCCGGCACGTCGTATCTGATCAGTTGCTCGAGATAACGCCGGCTTCCACCACCCGGCGGAGACGAATCCCCCACGACGGCTTCGTCTGCGGATGATTGTGCGTGCACTACGGACTGCGTCGACATAGATCTCCTCGCCGGACCCCGGATCCGGCTGCTGGGATGCCGTCGGCGATAATGGTCGGGAGTAAATGCTCAACCACAACGATGTGAAGGCAGGCACCATGTCCGATCAGTACGTCGCCGCGCAGGACCGCTACGAAGCCATGCCCTACCGCCGAACCGGTCGGAGCGGTCTCAAACTCCCGGCGATCTCGCTCGGGCTCTGGCACAACTTCGGCGACGACGTACCGATCGAGAACCAGCGCGCAGTCCTGCGGCGGGCATTCGATCTAGGAATCACGCACTTCGATCTGGCCAACAACTACGGGCCGCCGTACGGAAGCGCCGAGACGAACTTCGGCAGGATCCTGCGTGAGGATTTCTCTTCGTACCGCGAGGAATTGGTCATCTCGTCGAAGGCCGGGTGGGACATGTGGCCCGGTCCTTACGGGTTCGGCGGTTCCCGCAAGTACTTGCTGTCATCCCTCGACCAGTCGCTCGGCCGACTCGGAGTCGATTACGTCGACATCTTCTACAGCCATCGCCCCGACGCCGAGACTCCGATCGACGAGACCGCAGGCGCGCTGATCAGTGCCGTCCAGCAGGGCAAGGCGCTGTACGCGGGTATCAGTTCGTATTCGCCGGAGCGCACCCGTGAAATCGCCGCACTGCTCGCCGCTGCGGGGGTCCCCTTGTTGATCCACCAGCCGAGCTATTCGATGCTGAATCGGTGGATCGAACAGGACCTGCTTTCGGCTGTCGACGATCTCGGAGTGGGCGTCATCGCGTTCTCGCCGCTCGCGCAAGGCATGCTCACCGACCGGTATCTGAACGGCGTCCCCGAGAATTCTCGCGCCGCCCAAGGTAAGTCACTCGATCCGTCGTGGTTGACCGACGACGCTCTCACCCACATCCGCGCGCTCAACGACATCGCGGCAGACCGCGGCCAGTCGCTGGCTCAGCTGGCACTGAGCTGGGCACTCCGCGATTCGCGGGTCACCTCGGTATTGATCGGTGCATCCAGCGTCGCCCAACTCGAAGCCAACGTCGGCGCGCTCGACAATCTCGAATTCAGCGCAGCCGAACTGGCCTCCATAGATCAGCACGCAAAGGACAGCGGCATCAATCTGTGGGCAGAGGCCAGTTCGATCTGAGCGATCATCTGCGCTAGAGCTGAGGCAACTCCACGTTCACGTGCTCGCCCTCTTCGAATACGGCCGAAGCAGGCCCGACGATCAAGGGATCCGGAGTACCGACTGCCCGGTGATCCTTGTTGGGATAGTCGAAGCTGGCGAGCACGTGACGCATCGCTTCGAGGCGGGCGCGCTTCTTGTCGTTGCTCTTGATCACCGTCCAGGGCGCATCCCCGGTATCGGTGTAGAAGAACATCGCTTCCTTGGCCTGCGTGTAGTCGTCCCACTTGTCGAGCGAAGCCAGATCAGTCGGTGAGAGCTTCCACTGACGCACCGGGTCTGTTCGACGGGCTGCGAATCGCGCCAACTGCTCTTCCCGGCTGACCGAGAACCACAGCTTGTGCAGATGGATCCCGGAGTTGACGAGCATCCGCTCGAAGTCCGGGGTCTCTCTCATGAACTCGAGGTACTGAGTCGGCGTGCAGTAACCCATCACTCGTTCGACACCGGCGCGGTTGTACCAGGACCGGTCCATCATCACGATCTCGCCGCCGCTGGGTAGGTGTGCGACATACCGCTGGAAGTACCACTGCGTTCGCTCGATGTCTGTGGGCTTCTCGAGCGCGACGACCCGGGCACCACGAGGATTGAGATGCTCGGTGAACCTCTTGATCGACCCGCCCTTACCGGCAGCATCGCGACCTTCGAAGATAATGAGCACTTTCTGCCCGGTTTCCTTGACCCACAGCTGCAGCTTGAGCAACTCGATCTGCAGACGCCGCTTCTTCCGCTCGTACTCGCGGCGCGACATTTTCTTCTCGTACGGATAGCCCTGCTTCCAGGCATCCGCGAACTCTGAGGGCTCGAGTCCGCCGAGCTTGTGCTTGAGACTCGAGAGCTCGTCGATCTCGGCCGCATAGTCCTCGGTGACGGAAATTCTGGTCGACGGGGTCGGCAGGTCAGGAACCCGACCGTCCACACCGCTGGAGTCGGGGCTCATGAATACGCACTCCCTGTCGTCGAAATGAACGAACGTCCGGAAAGTGAATTTTACGCGCCGAAGCCCTCCGCCGCGGGGCCGAAGCGAATGTTGCTTGGCATCGAGGAGGTAACGACAGGTCCGGCTTCCCAGGCGCCGAACCCCCACGCGGTACCTTGATCGAGGTAACTGAGACGGTCGGTAACCCCCGAGAGAAGAGAGTTCTGGCGAGATGCGAGTAGACGGACGGGAGATCCCGGTAACGGGAAGCCTCCTGCCACCACTGCACCGCCGTACGAGCGACATCATGCGGGTCGCGATCGCTGCCGTGCTGCTCGGCGGCGTCATCGCGGGTTCTCTGATCACCCGAAGTCAGTGGGACGCCCTCGAAACGTCGGTGTCCAACATCGTCGGAGTGCTGTCGCCGAGCCTGTCCGACACTGTGTACCTCCTCTACGGCATCGCAATCCTGGCGCTACCGTTTGCCATTCTGATCGGGCTCATCGTGGGGCGCCGATGGAAGTTGCTGGCCGGATACGCCGCTGCCGGCCTGTGCGCCGGACTCGCGCTGTCGTTCACCGGCACAGGACTCGCCGCACCCAAGTGGCACCTCGACGTCCCCGACCGACTCGACGCCACGTTCCTGTCCCAATTTCTCGACGATCCGCGGTGGATTGCGATGCTCGCGGCGGTGCTCACCGTCTCGGGTCCGTGGCTACCGAAAAAGTGGCGACGAGCCTGGTGGACGCTGCTTCTGCTGTTTGCGCCCATTCACCTGATCGTCAGCTCGATCGTTCCCGCCCGATCGATGCTGGGTCTCGCCGTCGGCTATCTGATCGGCGCGGTGATCGTTCTTGCCGTCGGCACACCTGCCCTCGAAGTGCCGTTGGACTCTGCAGTACGCGTGCTCGCGCGGCGTGGTTACCGCGTCACCGCTTTCCGCGTCGTGAGTCCCTCGGGAATCGGCCCGCTGGTCATGTCCGCCGACATCGACAAGGCTCCGGACGACGAACCGTTCGACGAACTCATTGTCGAGTTGTACGGACAGAACCAGCGAAGCAGCGGAGCAATTCGACAGACGTTCCGCTGGATCTCGTTCCGGAACCGTGAAACTCCTCCCCCTTACGGATCGCTTCGGCGCGCCGTCGAACATCGCGCGCTGATGGGTATCGCGTTCGCCGACATCGGTCTGGCCAGTTCCAAAGCCGTCGCCATCTCGGTGCTCGATCGCGGATGGGAGATGTACGCCCGCCCGAGCCCCCGCGGTATCCCACTTGCCGTCGCCGTCGAAAACCAGGCGGACGAGGAAGAATCCTCCAAACTGATCGACGCGTTGTGGCAAACACTGCACACCATTCACGTACATCAGATGGCGCACGGTGACCTGCGCGCTTCCGAGATTCGCGTCGAGGGCGGAACGATCCTCTTCGGCGGCTACGCGTACTCCGAATTCGGCGCCACCGAAGTTCAGATGCAGTCCGACAACGCCCAACTTCTTTTTGCCACCGCATCACTGTTCGGCGTCGACGCAGCGGTGGACGCCGCGATTCGTGCGCAAGGCGCAGACACGATTCTCGCTGCCTCCGGCCGATTGACCACCTCGGCGTTGCCCAACCGAATTCGGCGGACCGCCGAGGATTCCGCAAAATTGATGACCGAGATCCGAGACGAGGTTGGCGCGAAGAACGGGATCGAAAAGGTCGCTCCCGCACAGGTCACCCGATTCAGTCGCAATCAACTGATCCAGCTCGTTCTGCTCATCGGCTTGGTCTACGTCGCCTATCCGTTCATCAGCCAGGTACCCGCATTCATCACGGAGTTGAAGACAGCCAACTGGTGGTGGGCACTGCTCGGCCTCGGCGTCTCCGCACTGACGTACGTCGGCGCGGCAGCAGCCCTGTGGGCCTGTGCGTCGTCGATGGTCAGTTACCGCAACCTCCTGATCATGCAGGTGGCCAACACCTTTGCCGCGACGACTACTCCGGCCGGAGTCGGCGGGCTCGCCCTGAGTGTGCGGTTCCTGCAGAAGGGCGGGCTCGGTACCGTCCGTGCAACGGCCGCAGTCGCGCTTCAACAGACGGTTCAGGTGGTCACCCACGTCGGCTTGCTGATCTTCTTCTCGATCGTCGCCGGACGCGATACGAACCTCTCGCACTTCATCCCGGGATCCACTGTTCTGTATCTGGCGGGTGGCGTCGCGCTCGGAGTTCTCGGTGCATTCATGTTCATTCCGAAACTTCGTGGGTGGCTGCGCGACGATCTGCGTCCTCAGATCACCGAGGTGTTGGGTGAACTGAGCCAACTTGCACGAAACCCGACCCGATTCCTCATCATCGTGGGCGGCAGCGCTGCAACAACTCTCGGTGCCGCCCTGGCTCTGTGGGCAAGCGTCGAGGCATTCGGCGGCGGAACGACGTTCATCACCGTCACCATCGTGACGATGATCGGTGGAACCCTCGCCTCGGCAGCTCCGACACCGGGTGGCGTCGGAGCCGTCGAGGCCGCCCTCATCGGTGGCCTGTCCGCGTTCGGATTGCCGGCAAGCATCGCTGTGCCGTCGGTTCTGCTCTACCGAGTCCTGACCTGCTGGCTCCCGGTGTTCTGCGGCTGGCCGACCCTGCGATGGCTGCAGAAGAACGACATGGTCTGAGCGTTCACTGCCGGCGAACGATGTGCGCCTGCAACGCTTCACCGTCGTCGTCGACCCAGCCCTTGCCCTGGGCGTAGTCGACCATCGCCGCCACTCCGTCGACGTCAGTGGCGCTCTCGCGAACACGGGCTACCGAGATGAATGCACTTCCACCGCTGACGTATCCGTAATTCCGAAGGCGCAAGAGCTCGTCCAGTTCGGAATCGGCGATGTCGCCGGTCACCTCGACGTGAAAGGCCTTCAGGTTGTCCACATCGCGGACGCTGACGCGGCCGTTGTCCACCAGTACATACATGGCTTTCCTTTCCTGGATCACTCACGACGGTGAGTGCGTACCGAATACACGCCGGTGATAGGTCAGTGGATTCGCCTCGCAGTGCCAGGCGTCGTCCACCGATCCTGTCACGATCTTGTGATCACCACCGTCCACGACGGCGTCCACGGTGCACGCGATCCAGATGGGAGCCTGCCCCTCCCTGACGGCATGCGCGTGAGCGCGGACAGCATAAGCACTACTTCAAAAAAACGGACAACTTCGCTGCCTACCAGCACTGTTGATGCCGATAACCGATACTGAGCTTTATGTCGGAACTCGGAAATGAACCAGACTCGAAGCAGAAGGCGGTGCTCGAGCGACACGCGTCATGGATCGAATTGTTCTTCGACCTGGTCGTGGTAGCCGGTATCGGTCAGCTGGCTCACCTGCTCCACGGTTCGCCGTCGTGGTCGGATGTCGCGCTCTACGCCTTGCTCTATCTCGCGTTCTGGACCGCATGGGCGACGTTCACGATGTACGGCAACGTTGCCGGCGACCGCGTCCGAATCCCGAGCATGCTGATCGCCATGTTCGGACTGGCAGTCATGATGGCGGCCGTGGCCGGCATCCACGACAACCATGCGCTGGCCTTCGCTGTCGCCTACGTGGCCGTACGTCTGCTCGCGAGTCGGGTGTGGCACAACGGCCAGATCGTCGTGGACTGGCCGATCGCCCAGATGTCTCTCGGTGTGATCCCGTGGATCGTCTCGTTCTGGTTCGAGGGTGAAACTCGGTTCTGGCTCTGGACTGCCGGTGTGACCATCGATCTGCTGATCATGTTCGTCGTCTCCGGCAGCGCGATCATGGAAGACGCGCAGGAAAAGCTCGACCGCATCATCAAGGTTCGCGGGTTCAAGGACGACCGGATGCCCGAACTCGAAGCCCTGCACTCCGATCGGGCTCATCTTGCCGAGCGGCTGGGCCTGTACGTCATCATCGTGCTGGGTGAGGGTGTGATCCTCGTGATCTCTGCGGCCTCGAAGCTCACCTGGGACTCCACGGTCGTCAGCCTCGCAGTCGGATCGTTTGTCCTGCTCTCGGGCATGTGGGCACTCTCGCTTCTCTACGGCCACGCCGGTGTTCCGCACCTGCAGCCCGAGAAGTTTCCCGCTCGCATCGACATGGCACTGCACTGTTTCACCACCGGAGCTATCGCGGTTCTGGTCGCAGGACTCGGAGCGGCAACCGAACACGGCGCGGAACACACACCCGCGAACCTGCGGTGGTTGTTGTGCGGAAGCATCGCAGTCTATTTCGGAATCAGCACCGTGGCGGGGCTGTTTGCGCGATCGGACCGACGGTGGCTGCTCGGCTGGGCGCTCCCCTGCACCGCCATCCCCATCGTCATGGGCATTGTCGGCACGCACATGAGCGCCACGTGGATCATCTGGGTGCTGGTGGCCACCGTGACCTGGCAGAACGGCTACGAGTATGCGCAGGTGCGGCGTTCGCGCCGCTCTGCTGTGCGCCATTATTAACCCCCCGCGGTTAATAAAGGCGCACAGCAGGGACGGTCTTTACCCTCACCGCCGGGTCGAAGCGATAGGGCTGAGCCAGCACGATTCCAGCCAATCGCTTACGCAACCTCGACATCTCGGCCCGGACGGTCACCGTCTTACGCGGATCGCCGAACAACTCTGAGGCGAGCTGCGAGGCCGTGAGACCCTCGGGCGCCTGTGTCAGAGCCAGGAGGATCTGCGAATGGCGCGGGCTGAGGTCGATACTCCAACCTCCCAAGTCCGAGGAGTACCGCAGTTCCATCGCATTCGAATCTCGCAGGTCCAATTCGACTTCGGCACAAACATTTCCAGACGCCGGGTTCACCTGAGGGCGGATGAGCCAGCCGCCCGGAAGTGGCTCGCACATACACAATCCGAGTGACGGGAGCCAATGCTCGCCGCTGCTCATCGCTTTCGGTAGTGCAATTCGGTAGATCGGCGCCATCGAGTCCACCGCAGCAACCCAGCCACTACGGTCCACAACCATTGTCGGCTGACTCGCGCGAGCCAGCGTCGACGCCGAGATCATCCGCAGCCGATCCAATCCGATTCGATGCTTCTCCCGCAGTGCGGATTCCGCCAGTCTGGCCACACTGTCCACCAAAGCGAGAGTCGACGGGTGGACAGTGCCTGCGGCGCCGGCGACGTTGACGACGGCGAGCGCCCGGCGACTACGCGGATCCCGAACCGTCGCCCCGGAGCAAGTCCACGGATGCTGCGAGCGCGAGTAGTGCTCGGCCGAGAACACCTGCACTGCCGAACCTGATGCCAACGAAGTACCGATCCCGTTGGTACCGACAGCTTCCTCGGTCCACGACGCACCCTCGATCATCCCGAGGCGTTCGGCCCGATCCAGCATTCGACCGGGCCCGTGGCGCCAGAGGATGCGACCCTGTCGGTCCGCCACCACTATCAAACTCGCGTCGTCCGGGCCGACGAGCGGTGCCAGACCGCGTACCGCCTCGTCGAAGATCTCCGTCATTCCGGCCGCACCCCGACTCTCTTCGATCTCCGAGGCACGAGTGGTCTTCGTGATCGAACACCGCTCCGGATCGAGACCGAGGGCGCGCAGACGCGACCACGAATCGGCGATCACGGAGCGCGGGCGCGCGGGCGGTTTGCGCCCGGACATCGTTGCTTCGTACACGGATTCGAGAACACGTGCGTACTGCGCCGGGTCTTCACCACTACCCAGGGCCGGTTCGAGTCGATTCGTTGCGCCGATCACACTCCAGTCCTATGTGATGGGGTCATCGAAAGCGAGCGTTGCACCCGGTTGCAGAGTTGTCCGCGTGCGTGAACGTAGGACATCGTTCACGTCGAGGGATCGGGCGATACCGAAACCCTGGATCTGCTCGGTCACATCCGGACCGACCATGTGCGCGCCGAGCAGTTCCCCGGTATCGGCGTCGAAGATCGTCTTGACGAAGCCTTCGGCCTCGCCGATCGCCAATGCCTTGCCGTTCGCCTGCAGGTCGAAGTGTCCGACCCGCAGCGTGCGACCAGTACCGGCGCACTGCTTCTCCGTCAGACCCAGACTCGCCACCTGCGGGCGGGCATACGTGCATCCCGGAACGTAGTCGCGATCGAGCGGATGAACATCGGGCACGCCTGCCAGCTTTTCGACGCACAGGACAGCTTCGTGACTTGCCTTGTGCGCCAAACATGGAGCGCCCGCGACGTCACCGATCGCGTAGATCCCGAAGGCACTGGTACGGCACCACTGGTCGGTGACGATCGCACCGCGCTCGATCTCGATGCCCAGAGCCTCCAACCCCAGATCCTCGACGTTGCCGGTGATCCCGGCAGCCACCAATACCCGGTCCACGGTCACCGCCTGGACACCGTCGCTCGTCTGCACGTTCACTTCGACGGTGTCGGCGCCGACGGTCACCGCCGACACCGAGGCTCCGGTGTGAATCGTGATGCCACGCTTCTCGAACTGCCTGCGAACGAACGCCGAAATCTCTTCGTCCTCCACCGGCATGATGTGTGGTGCCATCTCGACAATGGTCACCTCGGTGCCGAGATCGCGGTACAGGCTGGCGAATTCGACTCCGATCGCGCCGGACCCGATCACGAGCAGCGACTTCGGTAGTTCCTTCGGGACGAGTGCGTCGAAATATGTCCACACCCGATCACCGTCGGGGGCAACCCCGGGAATCGAACGCGGCCGGGCGCCGGTTGCAATGATCACGTGGTCGGCTCGATAGGTATGACCTTCCACGGACACGACGCCCTTGTCCACCAACTTCGCGGTGCCTGAGATGACGTCTACGCCATTCTTCTTCATCAGATAGGCAACACCGCCGGACAATTTCTCCGAAACCCCTCGGCTGAACGACACCAACTTCGAGATGTCGAACTGGACAGACGCCGAACTGAATCCGTATTTGTCGAGTTCGCTCAAGGTATGCGCGACGTCCGCGCCGTGAAGCATCGCTTTGGTGGGGATACAACCCCAGTTGAGGCAGATGCCGCCGAGGCGATCACGTTCTACCAGCGCAACGTTCAACCCCAACTGGGCGGCCCGGATCGCCGCCACGTAACCACCGGGGCCACCACCGATGACAAGAACGTCGTACTTCTTCGACGTATTGCTTTCCACCACAGCCCCTTACACCAACATCAGCGCGGGAGAAGCGACAAAGCGCTGGAGCTCCCGAAGGAAGGTCGCACCCAAGGCTCCGTCGATCACCCGGTGATCGCACGAGAGGGTCACGGTCATCACGGTCCGGACGGAAACACTGTCGCCGACCACCACGGCCCGCTTCTCCCCCGCACCTACGGCCAGGATCGCTCCCTGGGGCGGGTTGATGATCGCGTCGAATGCCTTGATCCCGAACATGCCGAGGTTGGACACCGTGAACGTTCCGCCTTGGAATTCTTCGGGACGGAGTTTGCCGGTCTTCGCCTTGGTGGCCAACGAGAGCACCTCACCGGAGATGTCCGCCAACGACTTGGTGTTCGCGCCACGCACGATGGGCGTGATCAGTCCGGTCGGAAGTGCAACTGCCACCGAGACATCCGCCGACGCGAATCGAAGAACCGATTCGTTCGCTGCATCGAATTGGACGTTCACGTCCGGCACCTTCATCAGCGCAGCCGCGCAGGCCTTCACGATGAAGTCGTTGACCGACAGCTTGACCGCCGGGACAGTCGAATTGATCTCCTTGCGCAGAGCTAGGAGCGCATCGAGCTCGAGATCCGCCGTGAGCCGGAAATGGGGAGCCTGCTGCTTGGACGCCTGCAACCTGCCCGCGATTGCCGATCGCATGGGCGTGAACGGAATTGTGTCGTACTCGGGTTCGACGGCAATAATTCCCGTCTGAGCCGCCACCTCAGGCAGGAGCTGCGCGGAACGAGCGGCGTCGTGCACGTCGGCGACGCAGACGCGCCCCCGCGAACCCGTCGGACGACAATCGTGCAGGTTTACGCCCAGCGATCGGGCAGTTCTGCGTGCGACTGGGGTGGCAGGCACGGCACTGTCGTCGGCGGTTGATCGCAGCGGGAGGCCGGATCTCGTGGCCGGCACTGCTGGCGCAACAGTGCCACCGCCGTCACGAATCGCGTCGTCGATGTCTCGGACACTGATCCGCCCGAGTGGGCCGGTACCCACTACGGCGGCGAGATCGATTCCGAGCGCTTCGGCACGTCGGAGTGCTCGAGGACTCGCAAACACGTCGCTCTGCGTCGTGCCCTGCAGAACACTCGGTACGACGGTGGAACCGGTTGGTGCAGGTTTCGCTGCAACAACCACCTTCGCAGCGGGTGTAGCCGTAGGTGTCGCGGGAGCCTCCGGTTCGGCAACTGGTGAGGGTGCCGGCTCTTCCGCCGGCGCGGTTGCGCCGCGAGCGGCGAGGAACTGCTCGATCTCCGCATCCGTCGTGGACGCATCGGCGGACACACCGATCACGGCACCGACGGGCAGAGTCTGCCCCGGTATGCCGACGATCTTGCGGAGAACACCGTCGAACGGCGCCTCCAGCTCGTTGGTGATCTTGCTGGTCTCGATCTCACAGATCAACTGGCCCTTGGTGAACGAGTCACCTTCCTCGATGAGCCACGCGTTGACCAACCCCTCCTCCATGGAGAGCCCCCATTTGGGGATGTCGATAGCTTTGATGTCAGCCATGATCAGGCTCTCACCAGCTTGCGAACCGACTCTTCGATGCGCGCAACGTCAGGCAGCCAGGCAGTTTCGAGGGTCGGTGAGAACGGAACCGGAGTATGTGGCGGCGTGATCAGTTCGATCGGCGCTTTCAGGTAGTTGAATCCCTTGGTGGCGATCAGCGCGGCCACGTCGTGCCCGAAACCGCAGCGGGCGGCGGATTCGTCGACGATCACGACGCGTCCGGTCGATGCGACGGATTCGAGGATGCCGTCCTCGTCCAATGGTGAGACGGTACGAGGATCGACGACCTCGACCGAAATACCCTCGGCTGCCAGCTTGTCCGCTACGTCGTTGGCGCGGTTCACCATTGCGGACAAAGCGATGATCGTGACGTCGTCGCCCTGCCTGGTGTAGTTGGCGACGCCGAACGGAATCGCGTACGGCTCGTCCGGCACCTCGCCCTTGAGGTCGTAGAGCACCTTGTGCTCGCAGAACACAACAGGATCGTCGTCCCGGATAGCCTGGATGAGAAGGCCTTTGGCGTCGTAGGCGTTGGACGGCGCGACCACTTTCAGGCCAGGCACCGCGGCAAACACGTTGTACGGAGACTGAGAGTGCTGCGCAGCGGCGGAGAAGCCGGCGCCGATCATGCCTCGCACCACCAGCGGAGTTCTGGCTTTGCCACCGAACATGTAGCGGAACTTGGCAGCCTGGTTGTAGAGCGCGTCGTAGGAGACTCCGAAGAAGTCCATGAACATCAACTCGGCGACCGGCCTCAGTCCGGTCAGTGCGGCTCCGGCAGCCATTCCGATGATCGCGGATTCGGTGATCGGGGTATCGATTACACGCTCCGATCCGAACTCCGTCCACAATCCCTTGGTGACACCCAGGACACCGCCGAATGCCTCGATCTTCTTCGTCTCCAGATCGGGATTGGTACCGGCATGCCCACCGCGTACGTCCTCACCGATCAGGACGACGCTCGGATCTCGTTGCATTTCTTGAGCGATGGCCTCTTTGACGGCCTCGCGGTAGGTCTTCTTCGACACGTTCGTGGCTTCCACGCTTGTCATCTCGGGCTCCTCAGTACGACACGTAGACATCGGTCAGCAGATTTTCGACTGGTGGGTACGCTGCGGCGCGCGCCTTCGCCACCGCCTCGTCCACCAGCACTCGCGACTGCTCGTCCACCGCGTCCAGATCAGCGGTGCTGACCTTCTTCGCATCCACACTGCTACGGAAATTCTTGAGCGGATCCTTGGTTTCCCGCAGTTGCGCAACCTGTTCCGCCGTGCGATACAGCTGCGCGTCACCCTCGAAGTGGCCGTGCCAACGGAATGCGGCCGCCTCGATCGTGGTGGGGCCACCGCCGGTCCTGGCTCGCTCGGATGCTTCCGCCATTGCGTCGTAGACCGCGAAGAAGTCGGTGCCGTCCACCTTGACGGCAGGCATTCCGAAGGATGCAGCGCGGGCGGCGATGTCGGGTGCGCCCACCGCGTAGTCGGTTCCTGTTGCTTCACCGAATCCGTTGTTCTCGATCACGAAGACGATCGGAAGATCCAGCACCACAGCCATGTTCATCGCCTCGAAGACGGTTCCCTGGTTGGATCCACCGTCTCCCGTGAACGACGCTGCGATGACGCCGTTTCGAAGTGTCTTGCCACTCAGTGCAGCGCCGATCGCCAACGACGGGGCTCCGCCGACAATCGCATTGGCACCCAGCATTCCCACGGACAGGTCGGCGATGTGCATCGACCCACCCTTACCGCGACACAGGCCGTCGTCCTTGCCGAAGATCTCGGCCATCATGCCGTTCAGATCGCAGCCCTTGGCGATGCAGTGCCCGTGACCGCGGTGAGTGGATCCGATGTAGTCGGCGTCGCTCAGGTTCTCGCACACTCCCACTGCGATGGCTTCCTGGCCCGAGTAGAGGTGAATGAAGCCGGGGATGTCACCGGTTGCATTCTCTTCGTGCAATCGATCCTCGAACGCGCGGATGCGCGACATCTTCTCGTACGCCTTCAGCAATGCATCCCGGTCCAGCCCTGAATGAGGCTTGGCCCCGGTCTTTTTCGATCCTGACGTTGCCGGCTTCTGCGCCGTCCGTTGAACCACCGTCACACTCCTCGTTCTCGATCACTCGTCGCCATGCAGTGTCGTGTAGGTCACGGGCGAAGAGAAAGAGTTGCGTGAGGTTGCCGGGAGTTGCGAAGGGTTGCAGCTGTTGACTTTCGAGCGTTGACTCAGGCGCCGCTGAGGCTGCCGCGTCTGATCTTGGACAGCGCGCGGTGTTGGACGAGTTCGACGGCGTTCGTTGTTGTTCTCAGTGACAGCGCCGTCTCGCGCACGTCGAAACCGACAACGATGCGAGCTACCAAGACATTGCGTTCGACGGCCGACAGATCACCGAACGGCAGAGTGAGTCGACTGGATGCGGGTAGCGAATCGATTTCGCGACTGATCGCGTCGTACAGATGCGCGAGGAACGCTTCTCCGGCGCGTCGTCGTCGCTGGATATCGGCCAGGACGGAACGGCAGATTCCGACGGCAATACGGTCAGCGTCGACCGGTCGCAATTCGGCACGACAGCGCCGCGTCACCAAAGGCACGATGCGTTGAAGGAGTTCCGCAATCGCGTCACGATCCCCTCGGGACGCATCGTCGGCAACACCGTCGATCGAACGTCCACCTGCCCTGCTAGTCATTCCGATCTCCCCCTGGTTCCACCCTTGGTCGAATTCCCGACTACTGCTCAGGTTTCGAGCTCGCTAGGGGCGTATCGGCTCGGGGCAGATCCCGGTTTGTTCCCCGATGATGTTGATCTCGGCGTTGGAACGAGGGTCAGCGCCGTAGTTGATCTGGTCAGTGCACTTCTCGGGGGGTTCGACGGCACCGGATGGGAGCGGGGCCGGGCATGAACCCATCTGCTCTCCGATGCTGTTGATCTCTGCATTCGAACGAGGATCGCCCGCATAGTTGATCTGATCGGTGCACTTGGTCGACCCGGTAGCCGGACCAGGGGCCGCAGGGGCAACTGCGCTGGCCGAGACCGGCGTCCAGGCCGGTGCTGCTCCACCCGCCGGGACTCCCGGGGTGGATTCGTTCGCACTGCCGGCCGAACTCGAATTTTCGACTGTCTCCGACGTAGGTGCCACCGTGGTCAGCGGGGGTGTGGTCGCGGACGCCGCGACCACTGACGTAGCCGTCGAACCGCTTTCAGGTGCAGTGGTGTCTTCACTCGAACACGCGGTCATCGCACACGCGCTTCCGATCGTCAGTACGGCAAGCAACACTCGCAGGCGCCGGGACTTGTTGGTCAGCAGAACATCAGGCATGTGCTCTCACGCTCCTCGATACAGAAATTCGGGTCCGTTCACCTCAAATGGCGAACATCGACGAGAATCACTCTAAAAGCCTGATTCCATCGGTTTCGTAACAGAATTCCGGCGGTCGCGTACCAACTCCCGACGTTCCCGACATTCATACGATTACGTAACGGTGAGTGGTGAAACGCCGATATCGAGATCACGTGTGATCGTATGAAAGTGCGCATGCCGATGAGACAGTTCGCACCGGCCGGGGAGGGGAAAGTGTTGTATCGGAATGAGATCTGCGAGGGCCGAACAGGCCGCACTCGCAGGCTGTTCGGTACGGCACTCGCGACAGCGGCCGTCGGAGCGTCCGTGATCACCGGATGCGGGTCCACCCAGGGTGTTGTGATCGAAGGCGATGTCGCTTCCACCGGATTGTCCGTCACACAGCCCGCCGACCTGGCCAGACGGGTTGCCGAGAATTCGAGGCTGGGCCGTGCGCTTCTCGACGACCCCGGGGTGTCGGAGGGCGTGAAGACAGAACTCCGATCGTGCCCGGACTGGTATCCGATCTCTGTCGGATCCATCCTTCTCGATCCAGGCGCACCTCGTATCGTGCCGGAGACCGAACTGGTCGTCATGAATGTGTATCCGTGCCAACCGGCCCACCAACCCGGGACCGGAGTATCGATTTCGGTCAACCTCGCCGGCTACGTCTACCGCAGCGGCAAGGCCGGTTCGAGTGAAGACAATCCCGAACTGGGTGAGCGCCTGTTCTCCGTCGAAGAGCGCGGAAAGTTCATCGTCAGCGGTCAACGCGCCGCGAGTTTGTCTGTCCTGGAGACGGATCCGCGGCCACCGGAGTTCGAATGTTGCCCCCGTCCACCGCTTCGGACCGAGTTCCACTGGGATGGAACGGAGTTCATCCGTGATTGATCGCCGTCGCCGCGCGATGCTCGCCGGTGTTTGCCTGCCGGTCGCGTTTGCTCTCGCCTCCTGTTCCACCGAGCCTGAACCAGAACCCACTCCGAATATCGCAGCATCACTCGACCCCTCGGATCTCTCACAGGGCTTGAGCATCGATCCTGTTGCCCTCCTCAGAGCAGACCCGGAAGTGTCCGATGCGGTCAAGGACAGTCTCCGACTGTGCGGTGATGCGAACTTCCCCTTCGAAATCCGGTACTCCCACGTGACGGACGCCGTTTGGCAAGATGCCGTCGTCAATGTCTTCACCTGCGAGTCTGTCGGCATCTGGGGACGACCGGCCCCACCGGTCAGCTTCATGGTCGCCGGATTCGTCTACCAGATCGACGAATCCGGCGCTCACAAAGTCTTCGGAGTGCAAGACCCAGGACGCTACGTCGTCGGCTCAACCGGAGGATTGTCGGTCATGGTCGACCTGTGCAAAGACCCCGGCATTCCGGAGTTCTGTCAATCGTCGACTGCATACAAGTGGACCGGTGAAGGGTTTGAGAGTGTTCCGTTCCCATGAAAGCGAAGGCCGATGACCGATCCGTTGATTTTGCTGGTCGAAGACGACGCTGTCATCCGCGAAGCAACGCAATTGAATCTCGAACGCAACGGGTTTCGGGTGATCACCGCATCGGGTGGGTTGACCGGAATGGATTTGGCGGTCGACGCCAAGCCGGATA
Source organism: Rhodococcus sp. P4_E4 (assembly GCF_056401575.1). Taxonomy (NCBI): domain Bacteria; kingdom Bacillati; phylum Actinomycetota; class Actinomycetes; order Mycobacteriales; family Nocardiaceae; genus Rhodococcus; species Rhodococcus sp. P4_E4. Next base: position 17,598 of record NZ_JBFUJB010000001.1, read on the forward strand.
TCGCCGTCCTCGACGTGATGCTTCCCGACCTGAACGGAATCAGCCTGTGCCGACGCATTCGTGAGGAACTGTCGGTCCCGGTCATCATGCTGTCCGCGCGCGACGACCCGGTCGACATCGTTCTCGGATTGGAAGCCGGTGCCGACGACTACGTCACCAAGCCCTTCGACAGCGGTGTCCTGGTGGCCCGTATCCGAAGTGTGCTCCGGCGGGTCGAATCCCATTCCGGTACGGAGAAAGACATCGTGACTCTCGGCGATCTGGAGATCGATCGCGAGTTGGTGACCGTCACGCGTTCGGGCGCCGAAGTGGCACTCACCCCCACTGAAATGAAGCTGCTCCTGGTCATGGTGAGTGTGCCGCGCAAAGTCTGGTCTCGCTCCGAACTGCTCTCGGACGTCTGGGATTACGACTGGGGCGGCGATACGCGCATCGTCGACGTTCACGTTCAGCGATTGCGCACGAAGATCGGCTCCGAACAGATCCGAACCGTCCGGGGGTTCGGCTACACGATGGACAACCATCGATGAGATCGCGGGATCTCGCCGCCAAGCTCCCGTCCACCGGGAGGCGGTTGTCGTTTCAGTGGAAGATCGCGGCGGCCATCACGTTCGTGATTGCCGTCGCCTCGATCACGCTCAGTACCGTGATGCATCAAACCTTTTCACACAACCAAGAGGATGCAGCGCGGGCGGCAGCTGATCGCAATCTCCAACTGGTGCTGCAGGACGAAACGGGCAGCATGCGTGCGCTGTTCCGCGCCACCACAGATGGTCTCGACGTTCCGGAAGAGTTGCGTCAGGCCGTGGCGGGCGGCAAACGTGCCACCTACCTTGTCAACAGCGGGGACCAGCCATTTGTCTGGGCTGCTGCCGACGTCAACACTCAGGTGGTGGCGATTCGCGTCCCGTACACCGCGCAGCGGGAATCGATCGCCAGCGTCGATCGGACACTTCGCAATGCCACCATCGCAGTGATCGCAGCGGGTGCCGTCCTGGGTGTGCTGCTTGGACTCGCGATGTCGTATCGATTGCGCTCGGCCGCCCGTGCGGCTCGCAAAGTGTCCACCGGAGCGAACATCCGCGTCCGATCGGTCACCTGGTCGCTTTTCGACGACGAGATCACCGAGCTGGCGGATGCGGTCGACGCAATGTCGGATGCGCTGCGGGGACAATTGGACGCCGAGAAGCGCGTGACAGCCAACATCGCGCATGACCTCAGAACACCCATCTCCGGACTGGTCGGCGCCGCAGAGCTTCTGCCGCCAGGTAGGCCTACCGAATTGGTGCGCGACGGCGTCCATAAACTCAGGAGGCTTGCCGAGGACGTCATCGAAGTGGCCCGCCTCGACACCACGTCCGAGCACGCTGACATCCAATCGGTGGAACTGGCACCGGTGGTTCACCACGCGATTTCCACCACCGGGGTGGAGTGCGAAGTGAGAGTTCACGGGACGCCTGTGTCGTACACCGACGCACGTCGGCTCGAGCGGATCATCGCCAACCTGATCTTGAATGCTCGAAATCACGGAAAGCCGCCGATCAATGTCGACGTCGACCACTCTCGCATCACGGTGCGGGATCGGGGCAGCGGGTTCACTGAAGAGTGGCTTCGTCAGGGGCCGAAGAGATTTCAGACCGATTGCGTCGAACGGGGCCCGAACTCGGGCCTGGGCCTCGGCTTGACGATCGTAGTCGGGCAAGCGGCGGTCATCGGCGCTCGTATCAACTTCTCGAACCATCCGAACGGCGGCGCTGTGGTGACGATCGACCTCCCCGAATGCCCGCCAGACGAGTTCGCTTGACACCGAGCCAGTTCGGCCGATCGGCCGGGACGCAGTGTCCCGGCCGATCAGTGGTGTCTCAGGTTCAAACCTGTCCGACAGTGACTCCGGTGCGAACGTCCGGTGCACCAAGGCGCGCCGCATCAGCGGTCAGGTCATCGGGCTGCTCCTGCGATTCCCGCTCGGCTACAACACGCAACCGGTAGTGTTCGATCTCCTCGGCAATGTGCTCGGGAGTCCAACCCAGCACCGGTGCAACCAGTTCGGCTACTTCCGCGGCTGCCGCGTCGCCGCGGTCGGTCACCTCGATGGAGATGCGGGTACGACGGGTGAGGATGTCGTCGAGATGCTGCGCACCCTCGTGACTCGCGGCGTAGTGAATCTCCGCCTTGAGGTACTCAGGGGCGGAGTCCAACGGCTGCCCCAGTTCAGGCCTCGCCTCGATGAGTTCGAACAACTCGTCAGCCAAAGTTCCGTACCGCCCGAGTAGGTGCTCGATGGTCGAAACGTGGAGCCCGGTGCGCTCAGCGGTGAGATGCCGATTGTTGTGTGCGGCAAAATAGCCGTCGGCACCCACCAGCTGGATACGCTCGGTGCAGGACTTCGGCACCTTCTGTTCGAGTCCGTGTACCGCGGAATCGACTGCGTCCTTGGCCATCACGCGGTAGGTCGTGTACTTGCCACCGGCGACCACCGTCAACCCTCGAACCGGACTCGACACCGCGTGCTCACGCGAGAGAGTGCTGGTCGAGTCCGATTCGCCGAACAACAACGGACGCAGTCCCGCGTACACACCAACAACGTCCTCGTGCGTCAACTCGTCCTGGAGCAGCTTGTTGACATGTCCGAGGATGTAGTCGATATCGCTTCGGCTCGCTGCCGGATGCGCGAGGTCGAGGTTCCAGTCGGTGTCCGTCGTACCGATGATCCAGTGGCTTCCCCACGGGATCACGAACAGCAGACTCTTCTCGGTCCGCGTGATGATTCCGGTAGAGGAGTTGATGCGGTTTCGCGGGACGACCAGGTGCACACCTTTCGAAGCGCGAACCTGGAATTGCCCTCGCCCACCGACCATTTCCTGGATCTCGTCGGTCCAGACCCCGGCGGCGTTGATGACCTGACGAGCACGGATCTCGAACGCGCGACCCGTTTCCAGATCCACTGCCTTCACTCCGACAACGCGGTCCTCCTCACGGAGAAAACCGATTACGCGGGTGCTGTTGACGCACAGTGCGCCGTATTCGGCTGCTGTGCGCGCCAGCATCATCGTGTGGCGCGCGTCATCTACCTGGCCCTCGTAGAACTTGACCGAACCCCTGATAGCAGAGCGCTTTCCGGAAGGGAACGACTCGAGAGTCTTCTTCTTTCCCACATGCTTGTGGTGTGAGGGAACCCCGCGGCCTGCGCCCATCACGTCGTAGACGCCGATGCCCAGACCGACGTACGGCCGGTCGATCAACTTCTCGAGCGGGTAGATGAACGGCACCGGCTTCGCGAGATGCGGGCACAGCGAGTTCAGAACCAGCGAACGCTCACGGAGTGCCTCGAACACGAGCGCAAAATTGAACTGCTCCAGGTAACGCAGTCCGCCGTGGAACAACTTGCTGGACCTGCTCGAGGTTCCGGACGCGAAGTCGCGAGCCTCCACCAAGCCCACCTTCAGACCACGAGTTGCGGCATCGAGCGCGCTACCCGCGCCGACCACGCCACCGCCGATGACCAGGACGTCGAGTTCGGTTTCTTCCAACTTCTTCAGCGACTCCGCCCGCGAGGACGGACTCAATGCTTGTGCTGTGCTCATGAAAAGGGTTCCTTCACTTGAAAATAGGTAGAAATTCGGGCGCCGCTATCAGTCTGCGTCGACCCAGTCGAGTGTCCGAGTGACGGCTTTCTGCCAGCCTGCGTACAGCCGCTCACGCTCGGCCGAATCCATCGACGGCGTCCAGCTCTTGTCCTTCGCCCAGTTGCTGCGAATGTCGTCCTCGCTCTCCCAGTACCCGACCGCGAGACCAGCGGCGTACGCAGCGCCCAATGCCGTGGTCTCCGCAACGACAGGGCGGATCACCTCGACGTCGAGCAGATCGGCCTGGAATTGCATGAGGAGTTCGTTCGCGACCATTCCGCCGTCGACCTTGAGTACCTTCAAGTCGACACCCGAGTCGAGGTTCATCGCCTCGATCACCTCACGGCTCTGGTACGCAGTCGCTTCGAGTACCGCCCGGGCAAGGTGCCCCTTGTTCACGAACCGGGTCAGACCGACGATGGCACCGCGGGCATCCGCGCGCCAGTGCGGTGCGAACAGACCCGAGAACGCAGGCACGAAGTACGCGCCACCGTTGTCGTCCACAGAGCGCGCGTTGACCTCGATGTCGGCCGCGTTGTCGATCATGCCGAGGTTGTCCCGAAGCCACTGGACCAGCGAACCGGTCACGGCGATCGATCCTTCCAGCGCGTAAACCGTTGGCTGCTCACCGATCTTGTAACAGACCGTAGTCAACAAACCGTTCTTGCTCATCACCTTTTCGGTGCCGGTGTTGAGGAGCACGAAGTTGCCGGTTCCGTAGGTGTTCTTCGCTTCTCCGGGTGAGAGGCAGGCCTGACCGAAAGTCGCTGCTTGCTGATCGCCGAGGATTCCGGCGATCGGGACGCCGGACAACGTTCCGCGTTCGCGTACGAATCCGAAGGTTTCGGACGAGCTGCGAATCTCGGGGAGCATCGATTCGGGGATGCCCATGTCGGCGCAGATCGCCGAATCCCAAGCGAGAGTGTCGAGATCCATCAACAGGGTGCGCGACGCATTGGTGGGGTCGGTTGCGTGGACTCCGCCGTCGACGCCGCCGGTCATGTTCCACAGCACCCAGGTGTCCATCGTGCCGAAGCACAACTCTCCTGCGTCGGCCTTCTCACGCGCACCCTCGACGTTGTCGAGAATCCACTTGACCTTGGGACCCGAGAAGTACGTGGCCAACGGCAATCCGGTGACTTCGGTGTACTTCTTCGGCCCGTCCTCGCCGGCGAGTGCAGTACAGATTCGATCGGTGCGTGTGTCCTGCCAGACAATTGCGTTGTAGACGGGTTTTCCGGTGGCGCGTTCCCACACCACCGCTGTCTCACGCTGATTGGTGATGCCGACGGACGCGATATCGGCCGCGGTCAGGTCTGCGTTTGCCAAAGCGCCCGCGGTGACGTTGCGGACGTTGTCCCAAATTTCGATCGGATCGTGTTCGACCCAGCCTGCCTGCGGAAAGATCTGTGTGTGCTCGTGCTGTTCGACAGCGACTACGTGCCCACTGTGATCGAAGATCATGCAACGTGTGGAGGTGGTTCCCTGGTCTATCGCGGCTACGAACTGCGTCATCGTGCTACCCCTTTGGTATCGAAAGAAAGTACGAGAGATTGACTGTCAGAGATAATGTTTCGCGGTCACGCCGGTATCGACGCCGGCTCTTCGGTCGCTTCCTCCGCCGACTCGTCGTCAGGCAGGAATCTTCCAACCAGCTTGTCGTAGAGAAACACTCCGATCGGAGCGCCGATCAGGGGTCCCACGATGGGCACCCAGAAATACAAGCTCCCGTACTGATCTCGCCAGGCGCTGCCGTAGCCGGTGATGAAGGACGCCAGTCGTGGCCCGAAGTCGCGCGCCGGGTTGATGGCGTACCCCGCGTTGGTCGCCCAGGCGAATCCGATTCCCACCACGATCAATCCGACGACAAACGGCGCGAGATTCGCGAGCGGCGGAGTTCCACGAGAATCGGTGACTGCAACGATGAGGAACAACAGGATGGCGGTGCCGATGATCTGATCGATCAGAGCCGAGCCGAGACTGACCGGAAGCGTTCCGTTTCCGGGCATCGTCGAGAAGATCGTCTGGGTGGCGGTTGTGTGTCCGGGATCGATCGCATTGAGCATGTCGTTGTAATTCCACCGGACTATCAACGCGGCGACAAAGGCTCCAGCGGTCTGCGCCAGGGTGTACGGCAGCACCTTGCGCCAGGAGAATCCCCGGAAGATCGCGAAGGCGAAGGTCACTGCGGGGTTCAGATGAGCACCCGTCACCCGGCCTGCGACATAGATGCCGAACATGACGCCGAGTCCCCAGGCCCACGCAATACTGTCGTGTCCGCCGAGACCCCCACCGCTCCCGCCGGACACAACCTGCGCCACAACTCCGACGCCGAACAAGATCAAGATCATCGTTCCGGCGAACTCGGCTGCCAACTCGCCTGGAAGCCCCAATCGCTTGGCTTTCTCCATCCCCACCCTCACTTCGTTGTGATGCATGTCATAGTTTGGATTGCTGCACCCGTAGCGTAAAGCCCATTGCACATTCACACATAGCTCGTGCACATATGTGCAAATGCGTCATTTGCGCACCGTAACGCGGGTAACCGACACACTTCTGGGACTTTGCGTGATCGAGCGGCTCAACCTGGTCCGACTCGGATAAGATTCGGTTCAGTGCTCTTGCACGTACGTGCAGACAGGACGAACCCATGGAAACTCCCACTTCCGACTCCGCTACCTCCGATCCGGCGGACCCTCGCATCGCCGACGCCGTTCAGGCCGCACGCCTCTATTACTTCCAGGACCAGACCATGGCTGCCATCGGCCGCGACATGGGGGTGTCCCGATCCACCGTCTCCCGATTGATCACCTACGCGCGCACCTCAGGCCTCGTCGAGATCAAGATCAGCACCCCGCACGGCCAGGCTCCTCGCATCGAACGCGAGTTCTCGGAACGATACGGAGTGCGTGCCCACGTGGTGACGGTGCCGGAACTGGTGGGCGATCTCGAGCGACTCGAGAAGGTCGCAACCTTTGCCGGACGCCTGCTCGCGTCGTTCTTCGACAGCGACATGGTGATGGGGATCGCCTGGGGAACCACTCTCAGTGAAGTCAGCAAGCACCTTGCCCCCAAACGCACGTACAACTCGTACGTCGTGCAACTCAACGGCGCAGCGAACACTCGCACCACCGGAATCTCGTACGCCAGCGACATCATCAGAACCATCGCCGATGCCTACGGCGCTCTCCCCCAAGGATTTCCGGTCCCCGCATTCTTCGACTACCCGGAGACCCGGGAGCAGTTGTGGCGCGAACGAAGTATCAAACGCGTACTGGACATGCAAAAGCGAATGGACCTGGCAGTCTTCAGCATCGGCGTACCGGGCGGCAACGTCCCGAGTCACGTCTACACCGCCGGATACCTCGAACCCGATGAAGCAGAAGCACTTCGACGCGACGGAGTAGTCGGCGACATCGCAACCGTGTTCTTCCGGTCAGACGGAAGCTACCGCGGAATCGAACTCAACGAGCGCGCGAGCGGCCCACGACTGGACCTTTTCGAGAAGGTCGCCAGGCGCGTGTGCATCGTCGCCGGAACAGCAAAACTGCCCGCACTGGAGGGTGCACTACGGGGCGGGCTGATCACCGACCTGATCATCGACGACGTCAGTGCCACCGCGCTGGTGTCCTGACCGCTGCACCAGCTTCTCGATTCCGTCGAGCAGTAAACCAAGCGAGAAACTGAAATCGAAGGCATCGTCGCCGGCGGCCTCACCCTCCGGGCTGCCGTCCTCGAAGCCGCCCTCCTCGATTGCGGCACTCAGGTGGGGGAATTCCTCCCGATTGATGACACGAGCAATGAGAGCACCGTATGCGACGTCGTCATCTGCCGACTGCGCTGAACGAGTAGCCAGGTCGGCCGAGAATCGGGCGCGGCCGATGACGAACAACGACACGTTGGTCACCACCTGGAACTTCGACGCGGCACTCAGGGCGACACCGTCGAGGGCGCTCAGACCCGCGTCGAGCCACGCCATGTTGTTGGGCCCGGTCGGTGGAGCCGTGATGGGCAGCTTGAGCCACCACGGTCGACTCAGCATCGTGGCGTACTCCTGATTCGCCCACGCCTCGAGCTTGACGCGCCAGGTAACGCCGTCGGGAATCACCGGCGGTGGCCCGATCACCCGATCCGAAATCAGCTCGATCAGTTCGTCTTTGCTTGCCACGTAGCGGTAGAGCGACATGGTCGTGAACCCGAGCGCTTTGGCCACGCGGCCCATCGACAGAGCCGTGACACCTTCCGCGTCGGCCAACTCGATCGCGGTGTCGAGAATTTGCTCGAGACTGAGCCCCTTCTTGGGACCCCGCGTTCCCGGCTGGTCCAGTCCCCAGGCCAGTTCAACTGCTCTCGGTAGCGCTCCGCGATCCATAAGCTCCCACTCTTCACTCTTGCCATCATCCTAGAACTGTGTACGCTATAAACACGAGTTTATGATATACACAGTTCTTACTTGGAGGTCTCGATGTCAGGAACGATCCCCGCAATCTCGGTCCGCGGACTCCGTAAGCGCTACGGCGATCAACAGGTACTGGGTGGACTCGACCTGTCGGTCCCGGCCGGATCGGTGTACGCACTCCTCGGCGCGAACGGCGCCGGAAAGACCACGGCCGTAAGAATTCTCACCACCCTCATCCCCTTCGACGGAGGCGAGGTCACGGTCGCGGGGCATTCACTGCCCGGAGATCCACGGAACATTCGGCGGCGCATCAGCGTGACGGGGCAGTACGCGGCCGTCGACACCTTGCTGACCGGATTCGAGAACCTGACCCTACTGGGCGAACTGAATCACCTGGGCCGGAAGAACTCCCGTCGCCGTGCCGAGGAATTGCTCGACCAGTTCGATTTGACGGACTTCGGCGACAAACGCGCCGGCGACTACTCGGGCGGCATGCTCAGACGACTCGACATCGCAATGAGCCTCGTCGCCCGACCGGACGTCGTCTTTCTCGACGAACCCACCACCGGCCTGGACCCGCGGAGCCGCCACGAAATGTGGTCGATCGTTCGAGGACTCACAGCGTCAGGCGTCACCATCTTCCTCACCACCCAATACCTCGACGAGGCAGACGAATTGGCCGATACAGTCGGCGTGCTGAGCGGCGGTCGCCTCGTCGCCGAGGGAACACCGGACGAACTCAAACGCCTTGTTCCCGGCGGCCACGTCGCTCTGCAATTCGAGAACCTGGCCCAACTCGAACTCGCCGCGGCATCACTGCCGCAGGCGCATTCGAATACCGAGACCTTGACCCTGCACATCCCTTCCGACGGGGCGGTTCCGTCGATCAAAGCCATCCTCGACTCGATCGACGATCCGTCGATCACCGTCGAGAAGTTCTCCGTTCACACTCCGGATCTGGACGACGTGTTCTTCGCGCTCACCGGATCAGGCCAACCCGAGATTGCGAGCGTTCGATGACCTCCACCATTGCAATCGATTCCGCGGTGATGCTCCGCCGGAATCTCAAACACGTTCTGCGCAGTCCGGATTCGATGATCACCGCGATAGCCCTTCCGGTCATGCTCATGCTGCTGTTCGTCTACGTCTTCGGCGGCGCCATCAACACCGGTAGCGAGTACATCGACTACGTCGTGCCAGGAATCATCCTTCTGTGCGCCGGATTCGGTGCCTCGACCACCGCGGTCAGCGTCTCGAGCGACATGAAGGACGGGGTCATCGACCGTTTCCGGACCCTGGCGATCTCTCCGTCGTCGGTCCTGACCGGTCATGTAATGGCCAGCGTCGTCCGCAACGTCCTGACTACGGCGATCGTGGTCGTCGTTGCGCTGATCATGGGATTTCGCCCGACAAGCGATCCGTTGCGCTGGCTCGGCGTCGCCGCTGTGATCGTCGCCTTCGTCTTTGCCATGTCGTACCTCTCGACAGCTTTGGGGCTCTTGGCCAAGAACCCGGAGGCTGCAAGCGGATTCACCTTCGCCATCATGTTCCTGCCCGACGTCAGCACTGCTTTCGTACCGGCTGAGACCATGCCGTCCTGGCTGCAGGGATTTGCCCGGCACCAACCGGTAACCCCGATCATCGAGACGGTGCGCGGACTCCTGATGGGCACGCCGATCGGGAACAGCGCGGCCATCGCCCTCGCGTGGTGCCTGGGCATCGCCGCCGCGGGATTCGTGTGGTCGAACTGGCTCTACCGACGAAAGACCGCGAGCTGACCACACCAGAAAGCCCCACACCTGACGGTGCGGGGCTGCTTGTGCTGTGCGCCTTTATTAACCGCGGGGGGTTAATAAAGGCGCACAGTGAATTACTTGGCTTCCAGCAGGTCGATCACGAAGACCAAGGTCTTGCCGGAAAGCTGGTGCCCTGCACCGGCGGGGCCGTATGCCAGCTCCGGCGGAATGGTGAGCTGGCGACGTCCGCCGACCTTCATGCCCGGGATGCCGTCCTGCCAACCCTTGATCAGGCCACGAAGCGGGAACTGAATGGACTCGCCACGGCTCCAGGAAGAGTCGAACTCTTCACCGGACTCGAACTCGACACCGACGTAGTGAACGTCGACGGTGCCACCGGGAACGGCTTCGGCGCCTTCTCCGACAACCAGATCCTTGATGACCAGATCGGTCGGCGCGGGGCCTTCCTGGAACTCGATTACGGGCTTGCTACTCATGGGTCCTCCTCGTTGAGGCGAAATGTTGGGTACAGAAGACTAGCGGGTGGTGATATCGCTAGGTCACGCGTCAGCGGGACGTGATGTCGCTAGGTCACGCGTCAGCGGGACGTGATGTCTCTGTAGTCACGCTCGGTGTAGCCGGTGTAGATCTGGCGCGGGCGGCCGATCTTCGTAGCCGGATCCTCGTGCATTTCACGCCAGTGCGCAATCCAACCGGGCAGACGGCCCATGGCGAACAGCACCGTGAACATGCGCGGCGGGAAACCCATCGCGCGGTAGATGAGGCCGGTGTAGAAGTCGACGTTCGGGTAGAGCTTGCGCTCGATGAAGTAGTCGTCCGTGAGGGCGGCCTCTTCGAGTTGCATTGCGATGTTGAGCAGTTCGTCGTCGCCGCCGAGCTTGGCGAGGATGGTGTGCGCGGTTTCGCGGACCAGCGCAGCGCGCGGATCGTAGTTGCGGTAGACGCGGTGCCCGAAGCCCATGAGCTTCACGCCGTCTTCCTTGTTCTTGACCTTGCGGACGAACTCGGCTGCGGTGCTGCCGCTGGCCTTGATCTCGTCGAGCATCTCGAGCACTGCCTGGTTCGCGCCACCGTGCAGCGGGCCCCACAGTGCGTTGATGCCGGCAGAGACGGAGGTGAACAGGTTGGCGTCCGACGAGCCGACCATGCGCACGGTCGACGTGGAGCAGTTCTGCTCGTGGTCCGCGTGCAGGATCAGCAGCATGTCGAGTGCCTTGGCGACCTCGGGATCACCCTGGTACGGCTCGGCCGGGAAGCCGAACGTCATACGCATGAAGTTCTCGACCAGGTTCAACGAGTTGTCCGGGTACAGGAACGGCTGTCCGACGGACTTCTTGTACGCGTACGCAGCGATGGTCGGCAGCTTCGCAAGAAGACGGATGGTGGACAGTTCCACCTGCTCCGGATCCTCGGGATCGAGCGAATCCTGGTAGTACGCCGACAGTGCGTTCACTGCGGACGAGAGAACCGGCATCGGGTGAGCGTTGCGCGGGAATCCGTCGAAGAACCGCTTGAGGTCCTCGTGGAGCAGGGTGTGTCGACGAATGCGGTCCGTGAAGGACTCGAGCTGGGCGTCGGTCGGCAGTTCGCCGTAGATCAGCAGGTAGCTGACCTCGATGAACGTCGACTTACCTGCCAACTGCTCGATGGGATATCCGCGGTAACGCAGGATTCCCTTCTCACCGTCGATGTATGTGATTGCAGAACTGGTGGATGCAGTGTTCACAAAACCGGGGTCAAGGGTGGTGTACCCCGTTGTGGCCAGCAGCTTTCCCAGCTCGATGCCGTCATTGCCCTCTGTTGCCCTGGCAATGGACATCGTGTACTCACCACCGGGGTAAGTAAGCGTGGGCTTTGTGTCATTGTCAGCGGGCACGAAGGATCCCTCTCAAGCTCGAACCAACGAGTAACTACATGCGATCAACTAGAAACTAGTCGCACGGGAGAGATCGTGCCGAAGGAGGGTCGCTCCACGGCTATTTTTCGGGTACTCACGAACCCGACATACCCACCGAAACTGAAACACGTTCCAGGCTGGGTTTTCCCACTCGCATGACCGGTACTCCAGTCTACGGAATCGCGCATTTACCCACACTGATCTGCAAATCTCGGCAGCTATCCGAGAATGGGACCAATGTCGGACCGTCCGGAGCACTGACACGAGGTACCGAAAACCGATCGTTATCGCCTGATGCCTACTCGGCGTTACACGATCCCACGGTATGAGAGCCGGATCACAGAGCCTTGATGCCCCAGCTACCCGTCCACGTCTGACCCGGGTGAAGCACCAGGAGGTCGATGCCCGAATTGAAGGCGTCAGGCGGGCAGGTCATCGGTTCCAAAGCCAATGCGCGGCCGCGATCGGGATACCCCTTGTCGTTGGCGGGATCTGCGATGAAGGCCTGAATCCACGGGAACTCGCGGTTGGTCCACAGGGCAGTGCCCGTTCCATCCGGAGCCAGCAGCTCATGTTGCGTCCGACCACTGCCGTCGACGACGTCCAATGCGCTGTACGGCGTGTCCAACTGAACCCCGTCGAGCGGTCTCGGTGTCCGGAAGTCGTAATCCGTACCGGCGACTGCCTGCGAATACGCGTTCGGCAGCATCCTCGCCGGATCGATCGGCAACCGCGTGCCTGCGGCCAGATGCAGTGCACATTCGTCGAGCGGAAAGTCGCCGGCGCGAATGAAGGTGTGCATTCCGAGCCCGAACGGAGACGAGGTCGCACCCTTGTTCGTGGCCGTATGCGTGACGGTCAACCCGTCGGCACCGACCTCATAGGCGATCGTCAGCTGCAACGGATACGGCCAACCCTTGTGCAGTCCGACGTCCACCGACAGTTCGACGCGCTCGTAGGTGTGGTCCACGAGGCTCCAATTGCGACGACGGACGAACCCGTGGCTCGCGTTCCCCAGCGCAGGTTCGGTGATCTCGAGTTGATGCTCGATCCCGTCGAACATGAAGTGCCCGTCGCGAATTCGGTTGGGCCACGGCGCGAGAACCAATCCGGCCGACAGCGGCGGCTTCGATCCGAGTGCCCAGGTCTCGGTCAGCGCGCGCTGACCGTTCGGTCCTTCGTGGTCGAGAAGCCGCAACCCGGCACCGGCCGCGGCGATCTCGGCTCGATAGCCGCCACCACGGATCTCGAACCCTCCCCTACCCGTGCTGTGCGGCGCAGTCATACGTACCAGTTTCCACCACGAGCGACCGGTTAACCAGGACGTCAGACGGCGCGTCCCACCTTGTAGCGAACGAACGCCGGAAATGCGAGGGCAGAAAGGACAACACCGACAATCACCAGGAAGCCGCCGCCCGCTGCCGCGACACCGGTCCCGAACAGGAAGGCCGCACCGCCGTGCAGGACGTCACCGATACGCGGACCACCAGCCACGACCACGATGAACACGCCCTGCAGTCGTCCGCGCATGTCGTCGGTTGCCACTTGCTGAAGCATCGTGCTGCGGAATGCGGCCGAGACCATGTCGACGGCGCCGCCGAATGCCAGGAACGCAACCGCCACCCAGAGCAGAATCACACTGGAACCGGGACTCGCGAAGTACACCGCTACTCCGAAGCCGACCATGGACAGCCCCCACAGTGCGATGCAGACCAGCACGGCCCGCCCCTGGTACTGAACCCGTGGCAACCAACCCGAGAACACTCCGCCCAGAACGGCTCCCACCGACATCGCCGCGAACAGCAGTCCGAGCGCAAAACCGCCGCTGGCGGGGTCACCGAAGGATTCGTGTGCGATCTCCGGGAACAGTGCTCGCGACATCCCGAACACCATCGCGATGATGTCCACCACGAACGACGCGAGCAGAACCTTCTGCGTCGCGAGATACGTGAAACCGCCCAGAACCTCGCTGAGCCCGGCCCGCCGAGACGTGCCGGTCGGCGGAATCGCCGGGAGCTTCCACACTGCCCACAACGTGGCGATCAGAAAGATCGAGTCGAGCAGGTACAGCAGTTGCAGACCGGCCGACGGTATGAGGACACCCGCCAGTAGCGGGCCGGCTATCGCACCGAACTGCACGACAGTCATGTTCAGCGAGTTCGCGGCAGGTAACTGCCTGCCCGGGATCAACCGAGGGATGATCGCCGCTCGCGTCGGTTGGTTCACCGCGAAGAACGCCTGTTGAACCGAGAACAATCCGAGCACCAACCACACGTTGTTCACGTTCAGAGCAGCCTGGATCCAGAACAGCACCGACGTGACACCGAGTCCGACCGAGGTGATCATCAACAGCCGTCGTCGATCCATGACGTCGGCCAGTGCGCCGCCCCACAGACCGAAAACGACCAGCGGGACCAGACCGAAGATTCCCGTCAGACCGACGTAGGCCGAGCTTCGGGTGATCTCGTACACCTGTTGCGGTACGGCGACCACACTGAGCTGAGCGCCGATGACGGTGACGATGCCGGCCGTCCACAGCCGTCGATAGTCGCGATTCTCGAGCGGAGTCGTGTCCGCGAGTAACCGGCTCACGGCTGGAGACGGACGGCGGACCACTGTCCGTCGACCAGGCTCGTGCGAACTCGATTGTGCATGCGGTTGGCGCGTCCTTGCCAGAACTCGACGGACTCGGGCCGAATCAGAATCCCGCCCCAGTTCGGTGGCACCGGAATCTCACCGTCCACGCCGAATCGCGCGGCGACCTCACGCAGTTGCTCGTCGAGATCGGCACGCGAGTCGATCGGACGAGACTGCGACGACGCCCACGCGCCGAGCTGCGATCCACGAGGCCTGGTTCGCCAATAATCCTGCGTCAGTTGAGCACTCACGCGCTCGGTGGTGCCGCGGACGATCACCTGCCTGGCAAGGGTCAGCCACGTGAAGTTGGCCGACGCGTACGGGTGCGCGTCGAGGTGACGAGCCTTGTCGGATCCGTAGTTGGTGAAGAAGAGGACACCGTCTTCGCTGAGCCCTTTGCAAAGCACGGTCCGCGACGCCGGACGGCCACCGTCGTCCACCGTCGACAGAGTCATGGCGTTGGGCTCCGGCGCGTCAGCTTCGACGGCGTCCACGAGCCATTGACGCATGAGGGGCAGCCAACCGGTCTCGACGACCGAGGTATCCAATTCCGCACTCATGCGGTCCTCGACGGACTCCGATTCGCTGCCTGCTTGCGGATAGCCCACACGCATGGCCGCGAGTTCGTTGTCCACCGCCTGCGGGTCCTGACGTTCATTCGACACAGCCGAGAACGCTACTCCCGGGTACTCACTGGCCAACGGCTACGCGGCACGCGCTAAAGTTTGCCGTGGCTAGACCCGACCCGGACCGCGAGCCGCACCAGCGACAGCAACCGAATCGGGACGAGACGATTGCGCAGTACAAAACACGGTGCGTGCTCATCCCTGCGAGCACCGAGGCGCAGTCACTGAAGCTGAGGCAGTGCGACTGTAGACCTGGCGCACTCGAACGAGGAGAGTCCACGAGAATGGCAGCGAGCGCAGCAATACCGGACGATTTTGTGAGCGGACTCGAAGGCGTCGTCGCCTTCACCAGCGATATCGCAGAACCCGACAAGGACGGCGGCGCACTGCGCTACCGCGGAGTCGACATCGAAGACCTGGTCGGCCAGAGGGTCACCTTCGGCAACGTATGGGCCCTTCTCGTCGACGGCCGCTTCGGCCCCGGCCTCCCGCCGGCCGAGCCCTTCCCCCTCCCCATTCACACCGGCGACGTCCGTGTCGACGTCCAGGCCGGACTGGCGATGCTGGCTCCCATCTGGGGATACCAGCCGCTCCTCGACATCGATGACGAGACCGCCCGCGACCAGCTCGCCCGCGCATCCGTCATGGCACTGTCGTACGTCGCGCAGTCCGCTCGCGGCATCTACCAGCCTGCAGTCCCCCAGAGCCGCATCGACGAGGCCAAGACGGTCACCGAGCGCTTCATGGTTCGCTGGAAGGGTGAGCCCGATCCGGCACACGTCGAGGCAATCGACGCGTACTGGGTCTCGGCAGCCGAGCACGGCATGAACGCCTCCACCTTCACGGCCCGCGTCATCGCCTCCACCGGCGCCGACGTCGCTGCCTCGCTTTCCGGCGCCATCGGCGCGATGTCCGGCCCGCTGCACGGCGGCGCACCGGCCCGCGTTCTTCCGATGATCGAAGAGACCGAGAAGACCGGCGACGCCCGCGCACTGGTCAAGGGAATCCTCGACCGCAAGGAAAAGCTCATGGGCTTCGGACACCGCGTCTACCGCGCCGAAGATCCCCGTGCACGCGTGCTCCGCGCTACCGCGAAGCGCCTCAACGCTCCCCGCTACGAAGCTGCCGCAGCTCTCGAGCAGGCTGCACTGGCAGAACTGCGTGAGCGTCGTCCCGATCGCGCGATCGAGACCAACGTCGAGTTCTGGGCCGCCGTCATCCTCGACTTCGCCGAGGTTCCCGCGCACATGATGCCTGCCATGTTCACCTGTGGCCGCACCGCCGGCTGGTGTGCACACATCCTCGAGCAGAAGCGTCTCGGTAAACTGGTACGCCCGGCCGCCATCTACACCGGCCCGGCGCCCCGTACTCCGGAGTCGGTCGAGGGCTGGGACCAGATCAGCCACGCGTAGTACCCCGCTCGAATTCGCCAATCACGGTAGTACAGAACACAAGTGAAGGAACAGAAAGAAGCGATGACCTCCACACCGATCATCCCCGCCGACCTCAAGCCCGCCGACGGACGCTTCGGCTGCGGTCCTTCCAAGGTTCGCCCCGAGCAGCTGCAGTCCCTGGTCGAGGTGGGCGCTTCGGTGTTCGGCACCAGCCATCGCCAGAAGCCGGTCAAGAACGTTGTGGCCAGCATTCGTTCCGGCCTCGCCGATCTGTTCTCACTGCCCGAGGGCTACGAGGTCGTCCTCGGCAACGGCGGAACCACTGCGTTCTGGGATGCGGCCGCATTCGGCCTCATCCGCGAGAAGTCGCTGCACCTGACCAACGGCGAATTCAGCTCCAAGTTCGCTTCGGTCGCCAAGGCCAACCCGTTCATCGGTGACCCGATCGTCGTTTCCGCCGATCCGGGCAGCGCACCGGTGCCGGTCTCCGACCCGTCCGTCGATCTCATCGGCTGGGCGCACAACGAGACCTCCACCGGTGTGTCGATCCCCGTCTCGCGCCCCGCGGGTTCGGAGAACGCACTGATCGCCATCGACGCCACCTCGGGCGCCGGTGGACTTCCGGTCAACGTCGCCGATTCCGACGTCTACTACTTCGCTCCGCAGAAGTGCTTCGCCGCAGACGGCGGACTGTGGATCGCGCTGATGAGCCCGGCCGCCCTCGAGCGCGTCGCGGAGATCAAGGATTCGGGACGCTGGACTCCTGACTTCCTCTCACTGCCCATCGCCGTGGACAACAGCTCCAAGGATCAGACGTACAACACCCCGGCCCTGGCCACCCTCCTGCTCTTCGCCAACCAGATCGAGTGGATGAACAGCAACGGCGGCCTCGACTGGACCACCGCACGCACCGCGGATTCGTCCTCGCGCCTGTACAACTGGGCCGAGGCCAGCGAGTTCGCAACGCCGTTCGTCGCTGATCCGGCACACCGCTCGCAGGTTGTCGGCACCATCGACTTCAAGGACGACGTCGACGCTGCCGAGGTGGCAAAGATCCTGCGCGCCAACGGAATCGTCGATACCGAGCCGTACCGCAAGCTCGGCCGCAACCAGCTGCGCGTCGGCATGTTCCCGGCCATCGACCCCGATGACGTCACCGCTCTCACCAAGAGCATCGACTGGGTCGTTTCTCAGCTCGGCTGATTTTCATACTGCTTCACCGCTCGGCCCCCGACATGATGTGGTCATCTCGCCCTGCGTGTCCTGCCGAGTCCATGGTCACGAATGAATTACAGTTGAGCGCGGCGCAAAGTCGCGAGCCGGCGCGATAAGGAGGTCAATGTGCGAGAGCTTCGAGTGATCGGACTTGAACCCGATGGATCGCATGTGGTGTGCGCAGATGCTGAAACCGGCCAGAAATTCCGGCTTCCCGCCGATGACAAACTTCGTGCAGCTTCCCGCGGAGACGTGGCTCGACTCGGCCAGATTGAGATCGAAATGGAAAGCCAACTCCGTCCCCGCGAAATTCAGGCGCGCATTCGTTCCGGTGCTTCCGTAGAGCAGGTCGCCGAAGAAGCGAAGATCCCCATCAGCAAGGTCGAGCGCTTTGCGTACCCCGTTCTGCTCGAGCGTTCCCGCGCCGCGGAAATGGCGCAGGGCGGACACCCGGTACGCGACAACGGCCCGACGGTTCCCACCCTCTCCGAAATCGTGACCCACGCATTCCGCGCCCGCGGCCACAGCATCGACGAGGCCACCTGGGATGCCTGGCGCGACGAGGACAATCAGTGGGTCGCGCAGTTGCAGTGGCAGGCCGGCCGCACCACCAACGCCGCACACTGGCGCTACCAGCCCGACGCGCACGGCGGAACGATCGTCGCACTCGACGACGCGGCATTCGACTTGATCGATCCCGACTTCGGTCGCCCGCTCCGCGGCCTGGTACCGGTGGTTTCGAACGAGCCGCAGCAGCTTGAACTGTCCCGATTCGACGTCGAACCGGTGGCGGAGATCGAGCCGGAGCCCGCAGCAGTTTCCGAGCGAACAGCAGTTTCCGAGCGGACAGCAGCTTCCGAGCGAACGGTGGTGGCGGAACGAATCGTGGCGCCCGAGCCGATTGCTGTCGAGCCGGAAACAGTCGTCGACGAAGAGGTTCCCGAGCCTGCACCGGACGTGACCCCGAAAACCGCTCCGCAGCAGACGCAGACCAAGGACAAGCGCGGACGGCCTGCTCTTCCCTCGTGGGACGACGTACTCCTCGGGGTCCGCAGCAGCGGTCGCTGACCCGAAGGAAAGTATTCTTCTTTCGAGCGAGGCTGAGGAGAGAGGGCTGCCGGTGGCTGCACGGGTATCGACGATCTGGTTTCTGGGCGGCGCAGACGCTCGCACCGAATTGAGCAAGTACCCACAGCCGGATCAGACCGAGGCGCTGAAAATCGCCATGTCGCTGTACCCGGACAAGGAGTTCGAGTCTCTCGGTCCTCAGCCGCTGTCGATGGCCGCGACGGTGAGCCCCGGCTACGTCTTCGTCGGCGCGTACGGCCGAGTGAGCGTCGTCTGCAGTTCCGAACTCAGCACATTTGTCCCCTCGAAACTGCCTGAGTCCTGGCACCTTTCGGCCGAGGGTGGCTCGACGCTGTTGATCAGCTCCGTCCCCGAAACCGCGCAGGGTTCGTTTGCACTGTGGGAGAACGGCGAGCTACGACGCTCGTTCAGTGCCATCCCGATCGACATCGTCGAAAATCTGGGGATCCCGCAGACGTGGGAACTGGAATTCTGGGCCGGCAACCATCCCCTGCGTTACCCGCCCGGGATCCTGCCCGATCCGCAGTCACTTCCGTTCCACCCGCAGCAGTTCGCGGAGTCCGCCAACCTCGAGTGGCTGGGATTCCGATACACCGGCGCGCCGCGAGAACACGAACTCGACACAACGCAGATTCTCCTGTGGGGCTTCAAGATTCACCGCCCCGGCGAGGCACCCAAACCTGCGCCCCCAGCTCCCGTACCGGTACCCGAGCAGGCGCCGACAGAGATACCCATGCCCGAAAACATGCCGCCGATCCACGACGCACCCGTGGCCAAGCCGCGCGGTCGCCTCGCCCGGTACTTCGGGTTCAAGTAGCGCGAACAAGCATCACACAGTCACGCGGCTATCGCTGCGATCCACCCGAGCGGAACGCCGACTACCGCGCCGTAGACCACCCATCGCCACACGGGGACGGCTCGCCAGCGCCAGACGGTCGGCGCAAGTCCGCCTACCGCAATGATATTGACGACAACCGCCAGGAGCACGTTCACGTTGCCGAGCGCGACGCAGAACGCCGCGACGGCGCTGGTCGAGAGCATCGCGGCGAATACCGACACCGCGATTCCGGTGAACCAGGGCGTGCGGTCCAGAGTCACCGGCCGGTCCTGACACGTTCGTAGAAGGCCATCGCCGCTGCGGTCGCGACGTTGAGCGAATCGGTACCAGGTGCCATCGGTATCTTGGCACGAATGTCGGTGGCCCGCATCGCATGTTCGGTCAGACCTGGCCCCTCGGCGCCCAGCAGTAGCGCCACCTTCTCCCCGGTCATCGCATCGGCCAAAGTGACCGCTTCCGGATTCGGAGTCAAGGATATGAGCTGAAAACCGTTGCCACGCAGCTCATCCAAGTCATGTGGCCACTTTGCCACATGCGCGAAGGGCACTCGCAGCACGTGCCCCATCGACACACGGACCGACCGCCGGTACAGCGGGTCAGCACAACCCTTCCCGAACAGAACGGCGTCGACGCCGAGCCCTGCAGCGTTGCGGAACATCGAGCCGAGGTTCTCGTGATCGTTGACGCCTTCGAGGACCACGACGGTCTTTGCGTCCTTCAGCACGTCCGAGACCGCGAGTGGTGCCGGGCGCGCTGCTGCAGCGAGGACGCCACGGTTCAGGTGGAATCCGACGACCTCGGCCATCACTTCGACGCTCGTACGGTAGAACGGCACGTCCACACCGTCGAGATCGTCAGCGAGCTCCAGGAGCCGTCGTTCGACGCCGAGAAGACTGATCGGCTGGAACCGCGACGTCAGCAGTCGCTGAGTGACGAACACTCCTTCGGCGATGACCAGTCCCTTGCCCTCCGGCAGGTCGGGGCGCCGATCCGAGGAGTTGAGATCGCGAAAGTCATCCAACCGGGGGTCGGCGGGATCTGAGATGTCGATGACGTGAACCACGGGTCTATCGTGCCGTACGCACCGCGGGCCCCCGTCACTACTCCCGACCTAGCGCAGCAGCGTAGCGAAATGCGCGTCGAGCACCTGGCTGATCACCTGCGGATTGGTTCGCTCGGGATTGTCGACGCCGTGCGACGCGAGCCCGTCGGCGAGCGCATGCAACCTCATCGCCTCGATGTCGACCGAAGCGTCCGGCTGCAGGAATCCTGCATCATGTACGGCCTCGACAAATGTTCGATAGTGCTCGAACAGCGTCCGGTCCGTCTCGTCACGCACTGCCGTCAACGTCGAATCGGTCTGGGCGGCAGCAGCAAACGCCTCCCAGACCTGCATTTCTTCACGCCGATCTTCGTCGAGGGGAACGAACTGATCGGTGAACTGGCGGATCGCGCGGCGGATGTCGGGATCGAAGTCGATGCCGGCGATTCTCTTCTCCACTCGGACGGTCACGAGCGTCATCGCGAACAGCAAGAGTTCGGACTGCGTCGCGAAGAAGTGCCTTAGCGACCCCGTCGACATCTTCGCCTCGTCCGCGACGGCCCGGACGCTCGCGCTCGCCACACCATCGCGACGGATCACACGCCAGACAGCCTCGGCGATCTCTTCCCGTCGCTCATCGGGGCTGCTTCGTTTCACCACTTCACAAAGCTAACACAGTTGTGCTAGTTTTCGATCACTAACACAGTCGTACTAGAAATGAGCTGATGTCATGATCGTCCATCTGATCATCGCGTGCGAAATCATGTTCTGGGTGTTCATCGCCGCCGGTCTCGCCGCCCGCTATCTGCTGCGCCGCAAGACGCTGGGTGCCGCACTGCTCATCTGCGCACCCCTGGTCGACGTCGTCCTGCTCGTCGCCACAGCCCTCGATCTTCGGGGCGGCGGCGAGGCGAACTTCACCCACGGGCTTGCTGCGGCCTACATCGGCTTCTCCGTTGCGTTCGGGCACAGTCTCATCTCCTGGGCCGACGCCAGGTTCGCCTACCGATTCGCCGGCGGCCCGGCTCCCGTCGCGCCACCCAAGTACGGGAGTGCGCGAGCACTGCGCGAATGGCGCGAGTTCGGCAAAGCCGCGATCGCCTGGGCCATCGCGTGCGGACTTCTCGGCGCGGCCATCTTCCTCGTCGACGACCCCGCACGTACGGGTGCCCTCGACGGATGGATCAGCAAGCTGACAGTGGTGCTGGGAATCTGGGGAGCAATCGCCCTGAGCTACACGGTGTTTCCCAAGCGCGAGAAGGTCACGGCGCGCGGCTAGCCTCGACTGCCTGTTCGGTCGCGTCGCACACGATCACCGGACGCAGGACGAACACCGGCAACCTTCCACCGTCTTCCGGCCTCGCAAGACGAAGTTTCAGCCCTTCGCTACGTAGCAGGTACACCCCGGCCACTGTGCCTGAGACGAGCGAGATCACTCCGCCCACGATCAGGGGCGCACGGGGATCCACGGAGTCGGCGAGCCAACCAAGCAGCGGGCTTCCCAGCGGTGTGCCACCGAGGAAGCTGAGCATGTAGATGCCCATCACCCGCCCGCGCATCTCGGAGGGGACCGACATCTGCAGGATGTTCATCGCGGACGTCGTGAACGTCAACGTCAGTGCGCCCGTGGGGATCAACATCAGCGCCACCAACGCGTAGGTAGGCATCAATCCCACCGCGACCTCGAACACGCCGAAAGCCACGGCGGCACCGAGGAACGTCCGCAACCGCGGCGCTTCCTTGCGCCTTGCGGCATACGCAGCGCCTGCAAGGGTTCCCACAGCAAGCGTCGTGGACAGCAGTCCGTAACCGTCGGCCTCGAGGCCGAACGTGTTGCGCGCCATCACCGCCAGGCTGATCGCGAAGTTCAGGCCGAACGTCGAGACCATGAAGACGGACACCATGATCACCCGAAGGTCCTTGCGACCCCACACATATCGGAACCCGTCGCGCACCTGCCCCTTGGTACGCGGCGCCGGTTCGGACGGGATCAGCTCCTTCTTGTTCATCAGGTACAGCGCGATGAGGACCCCACCGAACGTCGCGACGTTGAGCAGGAACACCCATCCAGTTCCGATCAGGTTGATCAAAACACCCGAGATGGCCGGACCGACGATGCGGGCCGTGTTGAACGTCATCGAGTTGAGCGCGATGGCGTTGGACAGGTGCTCCTTGCCCACCATTTCGATAGTGAACGACTGACGCACCGGTGCGTCGAGCGCCGAGACACAGCCGAGGGCAAAGGCGATCAGGAAGACGTGCCACAACGCGACGAGCCCACCGACGTCCAACAGACCCAACACCAGTGCGCATACCGCACTCGCCCACTGCGTGAAGATCAGGATCCGACGCTTGTCGTACCGATCGGCCAGCACCCCACCCCACACCGACAGAAACAGCGTCGGACCGAACTGCAAGGCCATGACGATGCCCACCGCCAACGCGTTGCCGTCCGAGAGCGTCAGTACCAGCCAGTCCTGGGCGATACGTTGCATCCACGTGCCGACCAGAGAAACAATCTGTCCGGAAGCCCAAAGGCGGTAGTTGCGGTTGTGGAGCGCGGCAAACATGCCGGAATCGGGGTCTCGGGGCACTCCACCATCTTGCCCCTCGAGTAATTCGTTTGGGCAACGACCTCTACGTAGCGGAGCTACGCGACGTCTCAGTAGCTGAGCTACACGACTTCTAACTCGCGGAACTACTCCGTCTTGTTGACCATCTCCGTGATGATCCCGACGGCACCGCGCAGCGTCGCGAGTTCTTCGCCACCCAGCCCGGCCAGCTGCTCGTTCATCCACGCCTCACGCGCATGGGTCTCGTCCGCGAGCAACGCCTGCCCGGCGTCGGAGAGATTGACGATGATCTGACGACCGTCCGTGGGATGCGGCGAGCGCTCGACCAGACCGAGCTCGGCGAGAGAAGCAACAACGCGCGTCATCGACGGCGGCTGAACTTTCTCACGTGCTGCGAGTACGCCAGGGGTCATCGGGCCGTACTGATCCAAGCTCGCCAAAGCGGACAGTTGCGTCAGCGATACCTGAGCGTCGACTCTGCGGCCGCGCAGATGCCTGGTGAGACGCACTACAGCCAGGGAAAGATCGCTGGCCAGCGCACGAGTTTCGGTGGTCACGCGTCAGACAATACGTCAAGAGCTGGCCGGTAGCTCACGTAATCGAATACCGGTCAACCCTGATTTCACGTAAGGGCGTCGGTAATGGGTCCGACAGTGAAGTAGGCCACAAAAAGTGCCGCCACGATCCAGAGCAACGGGTGGATCTTCTTGATACCACCGCTGGCAGCGTGCAGGACCACCCATGAAATGAAGCCGACACCGATGCCGTTGGCGATCGAGTAGGTGAACGGCATGACGATCATGGTCAGGAACGCCGGGAGAGCCACCGAGAACTTGGTGAAATCGATGTCTCGGACCTGTCCGATCATCAGCGCACCGACGACGACGAGGGCAGGCGCAGCTGCCTCGATCGGCACGACGGAGTAGAGCGGCGTCAGGAACATCGCGACGAGGAAGAGCAGTCCGGTCACGACATTTGCCAGGCCCGTGCGGGCGCCTTCCGCGATACCCGACGCGGATTCCACGAACACGGTGTTCGACGACGCCGAAGCGCCACCGCCCACGATCGCGCCCGCGCCTTCGACGACAAGCGCGCGACCGACGTTGGGGAGGTTTCCGTCCTTGTCGGTCAGGCCGGCTTCCTTACCGAGACCCGTCATCGTGCCCATGGCGTCGAAGAAATTCGCGAGCACGAGGGTGAAGACAAGCAGGCTGGCGGCCAGAACACCGATGCGGGTGAACGCGCCGAAGATGCTGACGTCGCCGACCAGGCTCAGATCAGGCATACCACCGAGCATCTCCGGGATCGCGGGGATGCTGAGGTTCCAGCCCTTGGGGTTGGTTCCGAGCGAGGGTCCGACATCGGCAACTGCCTCGATGATCGCGGCGAGGATCGTCGTGACGACGATGCCGATCAGCAGTCCACCACGAACCTTGCGCACAACCAGAACACCCATGAGCAGGACACCGAAGATGAACACCACGGTCGGCCACGAAGCGATCGAGCCGTTGATTCCGAGTCCGACGGGAACCGTCGTACCGGCGGCGTCGGGGATGCGGCGGACGAATCCGGCGTCGACCAGCCCGATGAAGGCGATGAACATGCCGATACCGGCCGCGATCGCGGACTTCAATGCCGAGGGAATCGCATTGAACACCGCAGTTCGGAAACCGGTGAGTGCCAACAGAACGATGATCACACCGTCGATGACCACCAGTCCCATCGCCTCGGGCCAGGTGACCTGAGGTGCGATGGTGACGGCGAGCAGGCTGTTGATGCCGAGACCCGCGGCGATGGCAAACGGATAGTTGGCAACGAGACCGAAGACGATGCTCATCAGGCCGGCAACCAGAGCGGTGACCGCAGCCACCTGGTTGACCGGAAGGATGTTGCCGAGAACGTCGGTCTTCGCTGCAGCGTCGTCAGCCGAGAAACTGCCGAGGATCAGGGGGTTGAGGACCACGATGTAGGCCATCGCCACGAAGGTGACGACACCGCCGCGAACCTCGGTCGAGATCGTCGACCCTCGTTCGCTGATCTTGAAATAGGTGTCGAGGATCTTGCCGGGTGCCGCCATGTTTGTTCTTTCCCCATCGCTGTAGGTCGCCGTGTGCCGGCGCACATGAAGCCGGTCGCACTAGGGAGAGTAGGCCACCGGGGTACGGGTAGCGTTAATTTTGTGACGGAGACTCGCAACACAACCAGCCTGATCGGCAAATTGTCCGCACCCGCGCCGGCACTGATCATCGGCACCGCGTTGTGGGTGGTCGCCACGATCGTGGTCGCGGTGAGCGGCGATCGTTGGTCGGATGCACTCCCGATCTGTTACGCGGGTATCGGAGTCGGCTTCCTCGGCCTCGCTCTGTTCTCCATTCAACGACGCGCAGCTGTGCGCGGTGACAAGGGCGCACAACAGGGCGCCGGTCTGGTCGACTGAGCAGGTCGATTCACCCTGCCAGTATGGTAAGCCTACCCTGCACTCTAGTGTCGGTCTTAGCTTGTCAATGCTGAAAGGAACCACGTAACCGTGAAGATCTCCCACCGAAATCGTTGGAAAAGCCGAGGACGTTGGACGAGACTGACACCCGTTGCTCTGGTCGCCCTGGTCGGCACAGCACTCGTCTCCTGCGGTTCGAACGACGACGCAGCAAGTAGTTCGTCGAGTTCCGGTGGCGGCGCCTTCCCCGTCACGATCGATCACGCTTTCGGCAGCACCACGATCGATTCCGAACCACAACGGATCGTCACTGTCGGTTACAACGACGAGCAGGCTCTGCTGGCCTTGGGCATCAAGCCCGTCGGAATGGTCAATCAGTACCCGGGCGAGCCGGACGTCAACCGCACGTGGCCGTGGGTCACCGGCCCTTGGGGCGGAACCGAACCGACCGTCGTCGGCAGCAATCCCGAAACCACGATCAGCGTCGAAAAGATCGCTGCGCTCGAGCCCGACTTGATCCTCGCGCTCTACTCGAGCATCGACAAAGACCTGTACAGCACACTTTCCGCGATCGCCCCGACCGTCGCGAAGGATCCGGCCTACGGCGACTACGCAACTCCGTGGCAGATCACGACGAAGACCGCAGCGAAGGCAGTGGGTCGCGAGGCCGACGGCGCGAAGTTGGTCGCCGATATCGACAAGCAGTTCGCCGACGCCAGAAGCGCTCACCCGGAATTTGCAGACCAGACCGCGGTGATCATCAGCGTCGACACGACCCCGGAGTTCTACGCCTTCTCCTCCGAGGACGCCCGCGGACGGGTCCTCGGCAGTCTCGGATTCAAACCTGCTCCCGCGGTCGAGGCATTGATGAACGGTGAGTTCTACGCGCCCATCTCCACCGAGCGACTAGATCTCCTCGACGTGGACCGTCTCGTTGTCATCGGCAATCCCGATGCCGCCCAGGCGGTCCGAAACAATCCGGGCTTCCAGCAACTCGACGTGGTCAAGAACAATCGCGTCGTCTACGTCAACGACGATCAGGCCCCGCAGGTCGGTGCGGCCCTGACCGCGAGTTCAGCACTGAGCTTGCCGTGGGCGACAAGCCAACTACTCGCCGAACTCACGAAGTAACCAGCGCCCGGCGCTTCCTGATCTGCGCAGTTCCCCAGATCCACACTCCGGCCCACACCATCCCGAACGCCCAACCTGCCAGCACATCGGTCATCCAATGGGCAGCCAGGTAGACGCGGGAGAATCCGACAGCGATCGTGTACAGGCCGAGGCTCGCGAGCATTGCCATCTTCGCGAGCCTCGGCAAAGCAAGCCGAAGAATCACTGCGGCAACCGAAGTCGCGAGTATCGCGCTCATCATCGCGTGGCCCGACGGGAACGAATACGAATCGATTTCGATCAAACGCTCCGGCAGGGGTGGACGGGTTCGTGTGAAGATGCGCTTCAATCCGCTCATCACGAGCAGACCGGTCAACATCGATCCGGCGATCAGCAGAGCTTCCGTTCGGAGCCCCCGAACCAGAAGCACGATCGTGAGCAGCGTCGCGATCAGCCACGACGCGAGGGTTCCGCCGCTGTCGGTGATGACGTCGACCACGTCCACGAGCCACGCCGTCCGCTGGCTCACTGCACTGTCGAGTACCCACTGATCAAAAGACATCTGCCCTCACATCCCTTGCGGCAGAGTCCACGTGCGCATCACGTGATGAACGCCGTCCGAGTCCACCCACCACGGCACGGTCACTGTCGCCTCCACCGCTCCTGTCAGTTCCACCGACAGTTCGTGATGGATCACTACCTCGCCGCCGGGAACCTCACGGCCGAGGGCTGCGAAGCCGAGAACTGCCTGTGGTTCGTTCGCCCACGTCGTCACAACGCCGGTGCTGCTCACTCGTCCGTGAACGGATGTGGACGCCGTAGCGACGTCGAGCAGATCTGCCAGTGCGTCAGCTGTCTCGAAATTGCCGAGCACCACTCGTTGTGCAGGCAGTGCCGCTCCCAGCCACGGTCGGTCGAGAACAAGGGCGTCGCCGGGATCGACCAGATCGCCGGAAAGGCCTCGCACGAACGGCGGCAGGTGCAGTTCCTCCAGGTCGAGAACCCGTCGCTGCGCTGCCTCACCCAGCAGTCGGTGCGTCCGCGCGACGACGGCGGAGGCCGGCATCCGTAGTGGGTCGGCAAGCCGATCGAGCAGCAGCTGAGCCAGTTCCGGATCGTCGACGGTATCCGATGCCAGTAATCCGGAGAAGAATCCGGCGTCGGGGTGTTCGGCAGCATCGAGCAATCCCTCGAAGGTGCGATCGCCCGGAGCGCGCAGCAAGCCAAGCACCTCACCGCCGAGTTCGGCATTCGAACGCAACCACCACGCCGTGTATCCACGACGGTCGGTGAGCAGCGCCCGCGTCGCCGGCGACTCGACCAGCAGCGACAGCGCCTGCGGCCAGCGGTCTTCGTCCACGAGATCGAGATCGCGCACGGCTTCGATGTATTCGGGGTCCTCGTCGAGGGTGTCCCACCATGCGTCTTCGGCGTCGAGATCGTGATCGGGGCCGGACGGCAATTCCTCACGGACCACCGTGAAACCCCACCCGACACCGACTACCCGTAGCGCCTGCTCCCCCACCCGCTGAACAAAATCAGCGTCGACGATGCCGAAGGGAGAATCCTCGACCAGGACGCTTGCAAGGGGAGCTCCCGGAAGCAGAAGTTGGTCGGCGGACCGCAATTCGCCCTCCGAATCAGGAAGCAGCACTTCACCGATCCACGACGGCAGCGCCCCTGGCGCCACGTGGGCCGCCAATCCGAGCACCACTTGCGCCAACTCCGTCGCTACCGAATCATCCTGATCCGCAGCATCTTCGATCAAGGCTCGCAGTGCCGGATCGGACAGCAGGTCGGTGGCACTCGCGGTCTGTGCTCCCAATCGAGACAGCAACGGGTGCGCCGCGACAGGATGAACCAACCTCGTCCACTGCACAGACGGTGCGTCTTCGCCCAGTTCGACGCCGACGACGACGGTCCGCGGTCCGGTCACCGTTCGTCCGTCGGAGAGCGGAACCGGCAGTGTTCCAAGCTCTTCCACCGCAAGCGTGTCGATCACCAAGGGCTCGAGAGCCGAATAGAGTCGATTCCACCACTTCGGTTCACGTTCCAAGCCGCTGAGCAGTTCGGCGATGCGCGCGAGCCCGATGCGGTGCGTCGACACCGCCGCGAGTGCTCGCTCGTGCTTGGGGCCGGAGAGCTCGGGGACAACCAGGCCGCCGATGATGTCGGTGAGCAACTCGGCAAGGTCATCACTGAGCCCGGGCACCACGGATGCTCGCTGCGGCGCGCGGTCGGGTTCACCGACCACCGGAAGCCACTCGTTTTCCTGGAGCTCCTTCAGAAGTGCTTCGCGCAGAAGCGAATCGGTTTCGCTGCGGGCAAAGGCAGGAATCGGGACGAGTGCCGTTCGCTGCCGAGGAGGTAGTGCAGCAAGGAACTTCGCGTACCCCTCGGCAAGCGGAGCGATCGGTGCAGCGGGCATGAGGCGTCGCCGATCGGGTTGCATTGCAATGTCGGCAATGATGATCGCCGGGATCGACAGTTCCTCGTCGGATCGGGTCGGGGCCCGCAGCACGTCGTCTGCGACCGGCTCGACGACCCCGTCGCGGACCGGCACCAACCACCGTGCGTTCGGCGCCGAGTACTGCCACCACGTGCGATCTCCGATGACCACCTCGACGAGACCGGAATCCAGCACTCGTTCCGATCGCCGAAAAGTCTTCTCACCCAGACGAATTGATCCGAGAGCCGGGAGTTCGAGAAGCAGGTCGACTGCCTCACGTGTCATCTGCGAAAGCAGCGCCGCGGCATCGACGTCCGGCCGAAGCGTCAGCACCACTTCCGAATCAGCACCGTCGCTCGGCAATTCGCCAGACGGCCACACCAAACGAAGTACGGGGACACCGGTTTCCGGCACGGGGAGTTCGCGAGAGTCGATCTCGCGCAGAGTTTGCGAGGCAGAGAATCGAATCGATCCCGCCGACGAGCGCAGTTCAACCTCGTCACTGACCGAGAGAACTGCCGAGAATCCGACTCCGAACCGCCCCGTCACGCCTTCGTCGGCGTCGACCTTGTTCGACGCACGAAGCGCCGTGAGTGCGTGAACACCGGATTCGTCCAGCGGACGGCCGCTGTTCGCGACGGTCAGCGTCCGACCGTCCACGTCCACCCACAAAGAGCCCTCGAGGCCCCCGCGTGCAGCCGCATCGGCAGCGTTCTGCGCCAGTTCGGTGAGCAGACGGTCGCGGTACCCGGCCTTCGCGAGGTCGGATTCCGCAGCCGCGTCTTCACGCAATCGCGTCGGAGATTCCGACCACGCGCGCAGCGTCGCCTCGCGGAGTGCGTCCGTGCCGAACGGATCTTCTACTCGGTGGATACCGAATCCTCAACTGCAACAACGCTCGACGGGCGAGCGGGCACCGCAATCAGCTCGACTGCTCCGTCGTCGAATGCGTCGAACTGCGGCGAGCCCGCACCGAGCGGCAAGCTGGTGTCCGAATGCGCGCCACAGCCGTAGGACACGCTGACCACCCGGCCGTCTGCGGAGAGTTCGTTGCCGCACACGCCGAACGCTGCGTGCAGCGAACCTGCCAGTGGAAGGAAGAATCCACACAGCCCACACGTCGACGGGGCAGCCTTGGCCATCTCCGACTCCGGGCCGAAGTCACCGTCGAACCAACGCTGCGCGGCATCGAGTCGGCCCTCGAGGCTCATGACCTGTTTGCGGCCTAGCCCGATTTCGAGAGCTACCTCGTCGACTTCCGGGTCACCGGTGGCGACGTAGCCGGGAACGAGCCGAGGATCCTCGGCCGGCGGGGCGAGTAGGTCACCGACGGAGAGATCGCCGGGACGAATCCGCTGATCCCATGGCAGCCATTCCGGCGCAACCAACGCGTCGGGACCCGGCAGCAGCGCCAACTCACTGACAGTTGCGCGGGTGTCCTCCGGTCCGGCAGCGACGACAACCGCCCACTGCCAACCGCGGTATCCGGGAATGTCTGCTGCAAATCGATGGGTGGCGGCAAATTCGTCCTCCGACGTCACGCCGAGGTATGCCCCCACACCGCCTTCATGCAGGTCGACGACTGCCGTTCGGGCAAGCTCGACCGCATCGGCCAGTACTGGGCGCGGCACTGCACGCTCTGGAGAAGTAGCAACACTCACTCCTCCAGTTTGCCGCACCACCGCAAGTCCGCAACGCACTGGGCTGCCATGCTGGGCAGATGAGTAGGTCACACGCCAATTCCGTGCGCACTTTTGCAGTGGTCGCCGTGATCGCGTCAGCCCTGGCGGGGTGCTCCGATTCCCCCGGTGCTCCCGACAACCTCACGTCCGAAACCGGCTCCGTCGAGATCGTTCGAGTGTCCGCGCACGATCCCGACGCGTTCACGCAGGGCCTCGAGATCGACGGAAACCGGTTGTACGAAAGCACCGGACGCGTCGGGCAGTCCTGGGTGCGCTCGAGCGAGATCTCCGACGAGCAGTCCCCCGCTTCGGGACCGGAAGTTGCGCGTGCAGATCTCGACCCGCCGTTGTTCGGTGAGGGCATCACGGTCGCCGGAGACACACTGTGGCAACTCACCTGGAAAGACGGCGTCGCCATCGCCCGTGACAAGGACACCTTGACCGAACGTGGGCGGTTCCCACTCGACACCGAGGGATGGGGAATCTGTTCGCTCGGGGATCGGCTGGTCTCCAGCGACGGTTCGGCCACGTTGACCTTTCGCGATCCCGAAACCTTTGCGCCGATCTCGACAGTCGACGTCACCAGATCTTCGGAGTCCGTCGGCAAATTGAACGAACTGGAATGCGCCGAAGACGGCTCCGTCTACGCCAATGTCTGGACCACCGACACCGTCGTCCGAATCGACCCGTCGGACGGCACCGTCACGAACGTGTACGACGCATCGGCGCTACGCGAAGAACTCGTCACGGATGGATCGACCAGCACCGTCGACGTTCTCAACGGCATCGCGCAGATTCCCGGTACCGATCGATTCCTGCTCACCGGCAAGTATTGGCCGCAGATGTTCGAAGTCCGTTTTGTTAACTGAGTCCGACATGACACAGGACTCGCAGGGGTGTGCGTGGTAGCCGCGCCGACACTAGGACAGAATTGAGTGGTGACCGGACCGCGCGAACCCTACGACCCCGAAACTCGGCGAATCCACGACGAGCCGGAGGGGCAACAGGTGCACCCCGGTTACGACAATTACCCACCCGCGGCCCGCCCGGACAACTACCCGCCTTCGGCTCGCCCCGCTGCGCGTCGCACGCCTTTGCCGCCGCTGCACCCGATCCCCGAATCACGGGAAGACTCGGATTCTGCGTCCGGTTCGAAGGCACCGGGTGCGGACGCCCCCAAGGCTCCCCCGATGCCCCGCAAGCTCACCGTCACCCGCGTCGCAGCGATGCGCAGCCGCGAACTGACGAACAAGGGCATCGCGACCTTCCAGCGCGCAGCGAAGGCCGACGGCGCGGACAAGTCCGGTCTGACCGCTCTCACCTACGCAGTGATGACGAACAACGCCACCGACGCCGCGATCTCCGTCGCCCTTGCGAACACGCTGTTCTTCTCGGCTGCGACGGGTGAGGACAAGACCAAGGTCGCGCTCTATCTCCTGATCACGATCGCACCGTTCGCGGTCATCGCACCGCTCATCGGTCCGATGCTCGACCGGTTGCAGCGCGGCCGCCGCATCGCACTCGCGTCGTCGTTCGGAATCCGGACACTCCTCGCAGTGATCCTGGTCTTCAACTTCGACAGTTGGATCCTCTATCCGGCCGCGCTCGGCATGATGGTGCTCAGTAAATCGTTCTCGGTACTCAAGAGTGCGGTGACACCACGCGTCCTACCACCGGAAATAGACCTGGTGCGCGTCAATTCGCGTCTGACGGTCTTCGGGTTGATCGGCGGAACGATCGGCGCCGGCGCCGTCGCGGGTGCGCTCGCGCTCGCTTTCGGTTCCACCGGAGCCTTGTGGTTCGCCGTCGCCGTCACCGTCTTCGGCGCATATCTGAGCATGCGAATCCCGTCGTGGGTCGAAGTCACCGAGGGTGAGGTTCCCGCGACCATCACCTACCACCCGGACGAGGCGCACCACGCCGGCAGCGCCCCACCACAGCCGAACGCGAAACCGGCCAAGGTCCGACAGCCTCTCGGACGCGCCGTGATCATCGGACTCTGGGGCAACGGCACCATTCGCGTGCTCACCGGCTTCCTGACGCTCTACATCGCGTTCGTCGCCAAATCACGCACCGATCACGAGCCGCTCCAGCAAGCCATGATGCTCGGCCTGGTCGGCGCAGCGGCCGGTCTGGGAAACTTCGCCGGAAATGCCACGGGTGCGCGCCTCAAGCTCGGCCGGCCCGCACTGATCGTGCTCCGGTGCACTGCGTCGGTCTGGATCATCGCGGTGATCGCAGCGCTGACGGACAACCTGATGACCGCTGCGCTGGCCACACTCGTAGCCTCCGCCGCCAGCGCACTCGCCAAGGTCTCACTCGACGCGTCACTCCAGCACGACCTGCCCGAGGAATCGATCGCGTCCGGATTCGGCAGATCCGAGACGGTTCTGCAGTTGAGCTGGGTACTCGGCGGCGCATTGGGGGTTCTGCTTCCGACCGAATACTGGATCGGGTTCACTGTTGTATCGGTGTTCCTGACGATCGGGCTTCTACAGACCTTCCTGAGCTACCGAGGAAGCAGCCTCCTGCCCGGCCTAGGCGGGAAGCGACCCGATCTGGCCGAACAAGAAGTGACCGAAGTGATTTACACCGGTAAATCCAACCGAGGACAAGGAAGTACTCCGCAGTGATGATGCGCTCGAGAACAAAGAAGATCGTGGCAGCGATCAGTGTCCTGATGGTGGTGGCACTAGTTGCTTACGTCTCCGTTCTTTTCGTGATCATCAAGAACATCAACGACGACCCCGAAAAGCTGCCGGTCATCACTGCATACGCACACGGCAAGACGATCGAGACGAACCCTGCCGGGTTCTGCACCATCGATCTGTCCCAGTGCGCCCAGGTGGGCGACATCTATGCCCTCGACGTTCCCGCGGGCTACCCGCTGCAGCTGTCGTTGTCGACGGACGTCTCCGATGCGCAGTGGGCCCTGCTGGCGGTCTACGAGGATGCCGACGGCAACCAGACCGGCGAACCCCGAGTCTTCGAGCCCGGCGAGGCCCTGGCAGTGACGGTCGAATCTTCGAGCGATCCCGTCAAGCAACTCGTCGGCGTCGAAATCCACCTCGCCGTCGGTGAGGGAAGCGAACAGGGACTACTGATCTGGTCGATCAAAACCGCCTGATCCCCGGAACATCGAAAATGCCCTGCACACCGATTGGTGTGCAGGGCATTTTGTTTCGAAGCCGTGTACCGCAGCTCGAATCGAGCGATCAGGTATCGAGCTCGCGAGCGACGGCTCGGACGACCTCGGAGATCCGCTGAGCGGTCTTGCGGTCCGGGTACTTGCCGTTGCGCAGATCCGGCTGGACCTTCGCCTCGAGCAACGTGATCATGTCCTCGACCATGCCGTGCAGCTGGTCAGGGGTGTGCTTACGCTCGACGGGCTCACGACGCGTCGCCGTAGCACCCCGCAACGACGGCGCCGGCTCCAGCACCTTCAGGCTCAGCGCCTGCGGACCGCGGCGGCCCGCAGCCATGCCGAACTCGACGCGCTGGCCGGCCTTCAAGCCTTCGACGCCCTCGGGGAGAGCGGAAGCACGGACGTAGACGTCCTCGCCCTCTTCCTGCGACAGAAAGCCGAAACCCTTTTCGACGTCGTACCACTTCACCTTGCCGGTCGGCACCGCGTTCACCTGCTCATCACTCGACTGGGGCATCTGCCCCAATGTGCTCGGGAGGCTCTCGGAAGAGCCTCATGGCCTTGCTCGCATCGCTTCCGGTGGAAGAATGCAAAAGAACGCGCCCCACACTTGCTTCAGCGGGGCGCGCAGTCTGTTAACAGTCTACCTGTGACGAACCCGGGTCGGCACCCAGGTTTACAGGCACTATCCTCGTAGGTGTGGACCCTCAACCGAACCCGCGCACTTCCGGCACCGGAAACGGTCTGTTCCGTACGGCGATGGCACTGTTCATCGTCGGATTCCTGGCGATCGTGGCCATCTTCGCAGTCCACATCTTCAGCGACACCCCGCCCGGCCTAGCGTTGTACCTGGTGGCACTCGCGTGCCCGATCGGCTTCCTTCTGGCCATCGTCTACACGCTCAGATCCGGTCGACGAGTGCGCTGATCACTCCCGCCTCCAACCGAAAGGTCACTGACCATGAGAATCCTCCTGAACGTGATCTGGCTGGTGTTCGGCGGCTTCTGGCTGGCGTTGGGTTACTTCGCCGCAGGCATCATCTGCTGCATCCTCATCATCACGATTCCCTTCGGAATCGCGGCATTCCGCATCGGCATCTACGCACTGTGGCCGTTCGGTAAGACCGTCGTCGACAAGCCGACCGCTGGTGTCGGTTCGATGATCGGCAATGTCATCTGGGTGATCATCGCGGGTATCTGGTTGGCGATCGGACACATCGTCACCGCCGTCGCGATGGCGATCACGATCATCGGAATTCCGCTCGCGGTCGCGAACCTGAAGATGATTCCGATCTCGCTGATGCCGCTCGGCAAGGAGATCGTCGACGTGGACCGCGTCAATTACGCATAGCCGTGGACCGCGTCAATTACGCATAGCCGTGGACCGGGTGAATTACGCGTAAGCGGGCCCGGAGACAGAAGAACCCGACCACTGCAGGTGCTGTGGTCGGGTTCTCTCGTATCAGGTCGGATCAGCGGCCGAGGCTACCGAGTCCGGGGAGGTTACCGAGCGAACCGGTACCCGTTCCCGGGTTGCCCGGATCAACGGGGCCGACCGGACCCTCGGAGACCACGATGGTCACACTCGAAGCGCGCGAAAGCACGCTCTTCGCAGTGATCTCGACGGTGACGCTGCCGACGGCCGTGGGGGTTCCCGAGATGGTGCCGTCCTGTGCGAGGGACAGTCCGCCGGGCAGAGTGCCGTTGGTGAGCGCAAAGGCTGCCCGGGTATCAGCGGCAGTGAGCTTGTGCGAATACGCCTTACCGACCTGAGCGGCAGGCAGTTCGACGGTCGCGGGTAGCGGGTACGCAGCAACGACGGTCACCTTGCCCCCGTTGGTCGTCGACGCGATGGCGCCGGTCGAGGTGTCGAGCGCGAGGTTTTTGACCTTCTCCAGTGCCGGAACCTTGGTATCGGTCAGAGCGGTGGTGGCGCGGGTCGTCAGATCGACCGACCACAGGTGTCCGTTCATGACGTCCGCGACATATGCAATGCCTGCAGCAGCGTCGACGACCACGCCGTTGGGAATCGCGGTCGGAGACAGCGTGGTCTTCGACAGAACCGCGCCGGCCGGGGTGATCGCCCACAGGTTGGTTGCCCGGGTGTCGGTCATGTAGATGTTGCCGGTGTTCGTGTCGACATCGACGTCGACCGGGTAGAGGTTGTCGGCACGCACGATCGACTTGAGTGCTCCGCCCTTGCGTACGTCCGCCTGCCACAGCGTGCGGCCGTAATTCTCGTCGAAGAAGTTGGTGTCCGCGATGTAGAGGACGCCGCGGACACTGTCGAAGGCGAGCTTGGTCGGCGTTGCCGACTTGTCGACCAGAATGCTCG
Source organism: Rhodococcus sp. P4_E4 (assembly GCF_056401575.1). Classification (NCBI taxonomy): domain Bacteria; kingdom Bacillati; phylum Actinomycetota; class Actinomycetes; order Mycobacteriales; family Nocardiaceae; genus Rhodococcus; species Rhodococcus sp. P4_E4. The sequence goes on from NZ_JBFUJB010000001.1 coordinate 53,848, forward strand.
ACACGGCGTCGGCGGCGTTGGGGTCGACGACTCGGATGTTGCCGGACTTGTAGTCCGAGAAGTACGCGCGGTGTGTTGTGGGGTCGACGACGACATCGTTGATCTGCGGCCGCGAGCCGTCGGGGTTCTTCTCGCTCAGCGTGACCGTCTTTTCGACCTTGCCGGTCTTCGTGTCGACAATCGAGATCGCGCCGCCGTAGGAGGAGGACACGTATGCGCGTCCGAGGTCCGAGTCCACGGCAAGTGCCGACGGGTAACCGACGACACCGTCGATGGTGCCGACGGACTTGCCGGTCTTCGTGTCGACGACGGACAACGAGCTGGTCGGTCCGCCGTACTGCGTGATGTATCCGCGGTGGGTTGCCGAGTCGACGACGATGTCACCGGGCTGGGTTGCGGAATAGCTTCCGACAACACCGTGTGTCGGATCCTCGGGTGAGGCGTGTGCAGCGGGAGCAGTGACGGCCAGGCCGACAGCAGCAGCGGCGACGGCGAGTGACGCGGTGACCGCACGCCGACGGTATTGCAGTTTCATGAGGGGTGCCCTACTTCTTTGGAAGACTCTGCGAACCCTGCCCATTCGGGTCAAGTCAGGCAAACCTAACCTAAGTTTCAATCTCGATGTTGAGACACAGGACACATCTTCGACCTGGATCGGCACACCTCTCACTCGGCCGGAATTCCATTTCCACATAACGTGTGACCTTGCTCACATTACGGATGGATAACGGAACGGACACAACCGGACATTCACTCAGGCACCCCCACCTACCTGGGAAGAGTCTCCTGCGCTTTGTGTGACGCGTTGTACGTCCTTCGCCACGCCGCGTTATCAAATGGTGACACGAGAGACTCGAGCCGTTACCGTCGTTTTCGGCCGGGAAACTCGGCCACCTCCGGCCCGCCGCGCCAAGCCTTGTCCCGCGGGTACCGGACTTCCGACAGAGCATTCCAGGGACGAGGACGGGGGACCCAAAGTCCTCTGTGAGAACAGAAAAGTTCTCCAGTGGACACCGGTTCGATCGCAAGACCGAATCTTGGGGTGAAGCCAGACCCTTTCCAGCCAGGAAAGGCGAGGCCGGGCGACCTCTCAGCCCGAACCCGACAGCTGACCTCGCAGGCGCGTGTGGAGAGGATTTCGACCATCATGAGCGGACGCCATCGCAAGCCCACCACCACCGGTCGCACTGTCGCCAAGGTCGCCGTCACCGGCGCCATCATGGGCGTAGCAGGAATTGCAGCCACCGGAACCGCAAGCGCTGCCCCCGACTCCGACTGGGATCGTCTCGCCCAGTGTGAGGCCGGCGGAAACTGGGCCATCAACACCGGCAACGGTTACCAGGGCGGACTGCAGTTCTCCCCCAGCACGTGGAACGCACACGGCGGCGGACAGTACGCAGCCACCGCAAACCAGGCCACCCGCGAGCAGCAGATCGTTGTTGCCGAGCGTGTTCTCGCAAACCAGGGTTGGGGCGCATGGCCGTCCTGCTCCTCCAGCCTCGGACTGAGCAGCGGCGCCACCGAGCGTTCCGCTCCGGCCACCACGGCTCCTCAGGCAGCTCCGGCTCCGGCACAGCAGGTCGCTCAGACCGTTGCACACCCGGTCGCTGACGCCATCGATCAGGCAATCGCGTTCGCCAAGGCCAACGGCATCCCGGTCGACCCGCAGATCCTCGCAGTCGCCGACACCGCGAAGACGTTCCTCAAGTAACACCGGTAAGACTGTCCGCTCGGACGCTCGAACATCAAGAAGGCCCGCACCGAATCGGKGCGGGCCTTCTTCGTGTCGAGTTGTTATCGGTTGATGACGGTGTGCGGGTGTACGTAAGGAAGTGACTCCACCGGAACCGGAAAGGTGGTGTCCTCGCCGAAGGGTGAAAGTCCACCTGCGCGGGTCGATGACAATTCGGTCACTGCGTGATCTCCGTCTGCAGTTTCCGGCCATCCTGGATCTACATAGTGTTGCTTCGAATTGTTGGCCACGAAGTCATTTTGACAGGACGCCGTTACGCCGTACAGACCAGGTCTCTAATCTGATACCTGATGACCGAAACACGTGGCACCCCGGCGGGCAGTTCCGCAGCCGAAAGTCTGACCGATTGGCTCTCGGCGCGCAGTGACGCCGAGTTGACGGAGTTGCTGCGTCTGCGCCCCGATCTGGCCGTACCGCCGCCGAGCACGATGGTGGTTCTCAGTGGTCGGGCGCAGCAACGCGCGTCGGTCAGCCGAGCGGCGGACGAACTCGACACCCTGGATTTCGGTCTTCTCGAATTGTTGGCACTGGCCGGCGCCGAGGAAACTCCGATGACGCGGGCGGAGCTCAACAGTGCAATCGCCGAACGCGCCCTGACCGGCAAGGGCAAGGTCACCAAGAAGGCCGTCGACAAGTCACTGTCGAAGATGCGTGAGTCCGCCCTCGTCTGGGGTGTCGATCCCATCAGCGTCGTCCCGGCAGTCATCGGGATGATTCCGTGGCGTGTGGGGCGAGCCCTCGAACCTGCCGAGGCGATGACCGAGACCGAGATCTCGGCAGCCCTCGACGCTCTGGACACCCGCGAGCGGGATCTCCTCGAGACTCTCGCCAACTCCAGCCCGATCGGTCGCACCCGCGACGCCGCCCCCGGAACGCCGCCTGAGCGCCCGGTTCAGCGACTGCTGGCGGCCGGCCTGCTGCGGTGGCTCGACGAGCAGACCGTCGAGCTTCCGGCGACGGTTCGTCAGGTCATCCGCGGCGAGCCGGTTTTCGATCCGACGACGCTGACCGCACCCGTCATCGGGGGCGACAAACTCAAACCCGCGGACGTGAACGCCGCAGCGGCCGGCGAGGCGCTCGAGTTGGTACGCCAATGCGAGAGCGTGATCGCTGTTCTGGGCGCAGCACCGGCCCCAGCACTGCGAGCAGGTGGACTCGGTGTTCGAGAACTACGACGCGTGGCCAAGACGGCCGATCTCGACGAAGCGCGAGTGAGCCTGCTCGTCGAATTGCTCTCGGCAGCCGGACTCATCGCCAGTGGAACGCCCGACCCGGCGCCGGTCTCGGACAACGCGGACGAATACTGGACGCCCACACTCGCCGTCGACGGCTGGCTCAACGCGTCCACAGCTCGTCGGTGGGAGGTGCTGGCGTCCGCCTGGGTCGACGTACCGCGAGTTCCGTGGATGATCGGGCTGAGGGATTCCACCGACAAGCCCATCGCGGCGCTGTCCGAGGAAGGCCGGGCCCCGGCGGCTCCGCGCGATCGCCAGGCCATTCTGGGGCTACTCTCCGAACTCGACAGTGGCCAGACTGCATCGGCCGTCGAGGTAAGTCGACTACTGGCGTGGCGACGCCCGCGATGGAGCGGGCGCCTACGGACGTTCGCAATCGAGCGGACTCTGGACGAGGCCGCGGCCCTCGGGCTGGTGGCCCGCGGCGCGTTGTCGTCACCTGGACGAGCTTTGCTGCACGGCGGGGACGCCGAAGCCGAAATGCAGTCCGCGCTACCCGAGCCCATCGACTACATCCTGGTCCAGGCAGATCTGACTCTGGTTGCGCCCGGCCCGCTCGTACCGGACCTGCTCGAGCAGGTGAGCCTGGTCGCGGACATCGAGTCGGCAGGATCGGCGTCCATGTACCGCATCAGCGAGGACAGCGTGCGTCGTGCGCTCGACGCCGGTCTGACGGCCACCGAACTGCATGCGATGTTCGCCTCGAAATCGAAGACGCCTGTTCCCCAATCACTTTCGTATCTGATCGACGATGTCGCCCGTCGACACGGGCGACTGCGTGCCGGAGTGGCGGCGTCGTTCATTCGATGTGAGGACGCGTCACTGCTGGCGGAGGTCCTCGCTTCGGCGGTGGCGGAGCCCCTGGCATTGCGCGCCTTGGCTCCCACAGTCGCGATTTCGCAGGCCCCACTGCGCGAGGTCCTGGCCGAGCTGCGCGCAGCCGGATTCGCGCCGGCAGGTGAGGACTCCTCGGGCACGTTGGTCGATCTCCGCCCACGCGGGGCGCGTGTACCGAACCGTCGCAGCCGACCGGCGTCGCGAATGCCCGCGAGCCCGTCGGCGGATCAATTGGCGTCGTTGGTACGGACGATGCGAGCAGGTGACCGCGCTTCCGCCCCGGGCCGTGGTGGTGTCCGGACGGACGGTTCGAGGGAGAACAATGCCGCCACCATCGCGTTACTGGCCACAGCGGCCCGGGACAATTCGAGCGTCAACATCGGCTATGTCGACGCTCAGGGGGTAGCGACTCATCGCATCGTCGACCCCGTCAGCGTGGGTGGCGGACAGCTGGACGCCTTCGACCCGGCAAGTGGTGCCGTACGCCGTTTCACGTTGCACCGCATTACTTCCGTCAGCCCCGTCGACTCCGGAAAAAAGTAGCAGAAAAGAAGCAACTGGCTTTTTTCTGTAAATGAAGTATGGTCGAGGTCAGTTTGTGATTGCCACTTCGAAAAATGAGGAGCGACAATGGCTGACAAGGCGCCGGGAAAGAACATGAAGAAACCCGCTCAGTCGATCAAGGAACGCCGCGCGGAAAAGCGGGCGAAAACTACGGAGTCTTCCGAGTTCATTCGTAAGCGGAAGCGGAGCTGACAGCACAGTCCAGAGGAAGACGAGCTGACTGCGAAGCTGACCAATGCCTGCCTCCACCGACACCCTCGTGCACCTGCACGAAACATTCAACCTGTTCAAGTCACGTAGTCGAGGAACTGATGCACGCTCGCGCGGCTACGCAGCGGGCATGACCCTGGCATCACTGTGTGTCCTCGACGAACACGCTCGGCAATCCGGAATACTTCTTTCGGATTTACCGCAGAAAGAGAATCAACCATCGTGAAAAGAACAATCCACACCCTGGACCGTATTCAAACGAGACTCGAATCGGAGCTTGATTCCACTCCGGGTGATTCCGAAAAGAATATCGGTTATAGATCCGGAATTTCCGAAGCTATTACTCATGTAATGGAAATGCGGAAGTCAGTGGTCGCACAGAAATAGGAGGCGCATCAATTAGGCGCTCATCCCAATAACTGTCGCACTCCACCCACCAGAAAGACGACCTGGTCCTCGTAGAAGTCGGCAAGTCGCTCCGGCGCGAGCGGCTTGCTGCTTCCGCTCCAATCGTCCGCCCGGCTCAACGCCTGGAGGAAGCCCATCAAGGCAACCGCCCAGCGAGTCTCGAGCCTTTCGGGATCGGTAGCAGGAAAGGTACGACGGACCTGGTCGAGAAGATGATCACGAAGGTGCAGCTCGGTCGCCTCGAGGGCTGGATGGCCCGGTCGTGACATCTGCGGCTGCGAAATCTGCGTGACAATTCTGATCCATCGCATTCCCCGCGTGCGATGGCGAAGAAGCAGTGTCTTGTATGGCGCCGTGACGGCCCGCACCAACGCTTCGACCGTCGGCGGCTCCTTGTCGGCGGCTAGGGCGTCCACGTTCGCGCTGATCTGATCTCGCACCGACGTTCCCATGTCCAACAGCACCGCGGCGACCAGATCCTCCTTGGTGCCGAAATGGTAGTGGACGGACGACGGTCCGAGACCGGCCGCCGCGTTGACCGCGCGCAGCGAAACTGCATCCAATCCCTCTGTCGCGAAAAGCCGTTCAGCAGTCTTGAGCAAACGCAGACGTGTCACGTCGCCTTGACGGTTCTGCCGGGAGTCGGTCATACGAACGAGCTTCGCACAGGCTCGCCGAACTTCTCCGAAGCGCTGACCGCGGAGTCAGAGTGATTCACGGTGTGCTCGCACCCTGTTGTCGCGATCGACCCAGCCGTGGGCGCGCGCGTAGTCCACCATCGCGGAGAACTTCTGCTTCCACTGCGCGTTTCCGACCTGGGCCGCGACGGCTTGCTCCAGGTGAGCAATGTCGAGCCAGACATGATCGTCCTCGAGTTCCCCCCACGGTTCCAATGCCCGACTCAGAGTCTCGGATTGATCGTCGCCGCCTACGACGACCGAGAGACTGGTGAAGTCGTCGACCCCGTTCAGTTCGACGGTCGAGGAGGTGGGGGTGATTGTGACGTCCAGTCGCATGACCTCTTCAACGCTCCTTCTCAAAATGCCTGGTTCAGTTGATCGACTTGAAACAACCTTAGACGACATGACTGCGCCAGATAGCATTGAGCTACAAGTGATTACAAACTGCCTGGGCAGATACACCTGCCGGAATCATCGACCAGTGGCGCAACGACACGCTCGGCGAGTTCGGTCAGGCGATCATCGGTACGCCCGAAGATGCGATCGCTCAGATCGAGTGTCTGATCGAGAAGACAGGAGGGTTCGGCACGTTCCTGATCCTTCACGTGGACATGGCGAGCTGGGAGGACACCAAACGCAGCTACGAATTGTTCGCCTCCGAGGTGGTCCCGCACTTCCGGAAGCGGAATGTCGGACGTCAGGCGAGCATGCAGTTCGCCGAGGACAACCGCGAATACCTGATCGGCGGGCTGGTCGGAGCGATCACCAAAGCCCATACCGACTACTACGGCCAACCGGCCGAGACGGGAGCCGTGCGCGCATGAGGGCCGTCCGATTCCAACAGGGAGAATTCGCCGTCGCCGAGATGGCCGACGCGCCGCCGTTGGCACCCCATCAGATCCGCATCGACGTCGTCGCCTGCGGAATCTGCGGCAGCGACCTGAGCATGTCGAAGGACCCGTGCCGATTCGTCGAGGTCGCACAGAACGGTGGCTACCCGCTCGCCACCTTCGATCCAGACGCACCCGTGGTGCTGGGTCACGAATACGCGGGCATCGTCGCCGAGACCGGTTCTGCAGTAGACGATTTCATGATCGGTGATCGGGTGGCCGGCATCGGCTTGGCCACCGACACGGCTACCGGGATCCCGACGATCATCGGTTACTCGAACGAATACCACGGCGCGTTCGGCGATCACATCGTTGTCGACGCATTCTGGGTCCGCAAGGTTCCCGACCATCTGTCACTCGAGCACGCCACACTGGCCGAACCTCTACACGTCGGCGAGATGCATCTCCAGCAGTCCGGCCTCACCTCGGCCGATTCAGCGCTCGTCGTCGGTTGCGGGACGATCGGACTGGGTGCCATCGTCGCGGCGAAAGCGAGAGGGGCACAGATCGTCATCGCGTCCGAACCCTCCCCCAAACGCCGCGAGCTCGCCAAGAAGATGGGCGCGGACATCGTCGTCGACCCCTTCGAACAGGATCCGATCGAACTGTGGAATCAGATGGTCGCCGAAGGCAACCCGCTCGTGGGCCAGGCCGCGAACGGCATCCTGATCGCCTACGAATGCAGCGGCCGGGCGGGGGTCATCGGCGAACTGATGCGCACCCTGCCGTTCAACTCGCGGATTCAGGTCCTGGCTGCGCCGTTCGGCGACGAGACCATCGTTCCCGTCATCGGGCAGTTCCGAAGGATCTCGATCAACTTCGGTCATGGCCCCTACGAGAACGCGTACGACATCACCCTTGCTCGGTTGGCCGCCGGCGAGATCGACGCCGAAGCGATCATTACCGGCCGTGTCGGGCTCGACGGAGTCTCGGACGCTTTTGCGGCTCTTCGCGCACCCGACGAGCACGTGAAGATCCTCGTCCTGCCCGCCGCAGGTCGCCCGGAATAGCGGTTGGTCCTGCCCTGTTGACGTAGGGGTGCCCGAACTCGGGCACCTCTACTTCTGGCTGTGCGAGCGTCGTCTGTTGGCGTATGCGCTCCGATACCAGGACAATGGCAGGGTTGGCGTCAGCCGACAACGCGGTGCAACGCTCTGTGGCTGCCGCGTTTGTTTCACTAGGAGGCTTCCGTGACCGACGGACCGTTGATCGTCCAATCCGACAAGACGCTGCTGTTGGAGGTCGACCACGAGCGCGCCGGCGATGCCAGGCAGGCAATCGCCCCCTTCGCGGAACTCGAACGCGCCCCCGAGCACGTCCACACGTATCGCATCACTCCCCTGGCCTTGTGGAATGCCCGCGCCGCCGGACACGACGCCGAGCAGGTTGTCGACGCTCTGGTTTCGTTCTCACGATTCGCAGTTCCGCAACCGCTGCTGGTCGACATCGTCGACACGATGGCCAGGTACGGACGCTTGCAGCTGGTCAAGAGCCCGGTGCACGGCCTCATCCTGGTCAGCCTCGACCGGGCAGTCCTCACCGAGGTGATGCGACACAAGAAGATCTCGCCGATGCTCGGTGAGAAGGTCGACGACGACACCGTGATCGTCCACCCGAGCGAACGCGGCCGCCTCAAGCAGATGTTGCTCAAGGTGGGCTGGCCGGCCGAGGACCTCGCCGGCTATGTGGACGGCGAAGCGCACCCGATCGATCTCGCTTTCGAAGAGGGCCACTGGGAACTGCGCGACTACCAGCAGATGGCAGCGGATTCGTTCTGGGCCGGCGGCTCGGGCGTCGTCGTGCTGCCGTGTGGCGCCGGCAAGACGATGGTGGGCGCAGCAGCCATGGCAAAGGCCAAAGCCACCACACTCATCCTCGTCACCAATACCGTCGCCGGTCGTCAGTGGAAGCGTGAGCTCATCGCCCGCACGTCGTTGACCGAGGAAGAAATCGGCGAGTACTCCGGCGAGCGCAAGGAGATTCGGCCGGTCACGATCGCCACCTACCAGGTGATCACGCGTCGTACGAAGGGCGAGTACAAGCACCTCGAACTGTTCGACTCCCGGGACTGGGGACTGGTGATCTACGACGAGGTCCACTTGCTGCCCGCGCCCGTCTTCCGGATGACGGCAGACCTGCAGTCGCGCCGCCGTCTCGGCCTGACCGCAACGCTGGTTCGTGAGGACGGCCGCGAAGGCGACGTCTTCTCGCTCATCGGGCCCAAGCGCTACGACGCTCCGTGGAAGGACATCGAAGCGCAGGGCTGGATCGCGCCGGCAGACTGCGTCGAGGTGCGAGTGACGATGACGGACGCCGAGCGCATGTCCTATGCCGTCGCCGAACCGGAGGAGCGCTACAAACTGTGCTCGACGGCGCACACCAAAATTGCTGTCGTGAAGTCCATTCTGGCGAAGCACCCCGATTCCCCGACCTTGGTGATCGGTGCGTATCTCGATCAGCTCGACGAACTCGGCGAAGCCCTGAACGCGCCGGTGATCAAGGGATCCACCAAGAACAAGGAACGTGAGATCCTGTTCGATCAGTTCCGTAACGGTGAGATCCAGACGCTGGTGGTGAGTAAGGTCGCGAACTTCTCGATCGACCTTCCGGAGGCGTCTGTCGCCGTGCAGGTTTCGGGAACCTTCGGATCGAGACAGGAAGAAGCTCAGCGGCTCGGACGACTGTTGCGACCCAAGCACGACGGCGGTCAGGCCCACTTCTATTCGGTGGTTTCCCGCGACACTCTCGATGCGGAATACGCGGCACATCGTCAGCGATTCCTCGCCGAACAGGGCTACGCCTACCGGATCACCGACGCCGATGACCTGCTCGGACCTGCAATCGGCTGAGCATTTCTGCAACACGTTGCAGAATCAAATGGACATACGTCCAGTTGCCTGTAGAGTGTCCCCTGTCACAGTCGTGTCCATCGGCCGGGGGTCACCAGCACCATGCGCTCAGTTCCACGTCTACGGGGTCGGCTCGCCGGAACCATCTCGCTGCTGACTGCCGCCGTCGTCGTCGCCACGACCGGCGTCAGCGCCGCGGCACCGAGTCCTGCTCCTACCGCGCAGAACTCGGTGTACGCACTTGCGAACGGTTGCTTCGCGCTGCGCACCGAGTCTGGTGATTTCGTCCGTCGTGACGGGTCGGCGTACCTCACCGACGTAACGAAAGCCGCAGACGCCGAACCGTTCCGGCTACATGCGGCCCAGTTGGGTCGTTTCATGCTGTACGGCCCGGACGGGTCGATGCTCTCGCACGACGGCGCGGACTCGGTACTCGCCACTTCCGAAGCAACTCCCTCCACCGACTGGACAGTGATGTCCACCGGTGAATCGTTCGTTCTGACCGCGACCTCGAACGGCCGTCAACTGATCTCGCGCGACTTGACGCTCACGATGTCCGATCCCGGTGATGTTCCCGAATCTGCGTTCACGCTGATCCCGCGCGACGGCTGCTCCGACTTCCCCGAAGCGGAGGTGGGCGCAAACGGCGTTCCAGGAGAAATCGGACCGAACGGTGAAGTCACCGGATTCATCGACACACACGTGCACATGAATGCTTCCGAGTTCATGGGCGGAAACCTGCACTGCGGCCGACCTTTCGATCCTCAGGGCGTCACCGCAGCGCTCGTCGACTGCCCGGACCATCAACCCGACGGGATACCGGCGCTCCTCGAAAACGTTCTGTCGTACGGCAATCCCTTCGAAACTCACGACACCACCGGCTGGCCGAGTTTCGCCGACTGGCCGGCGCACGATTCACTGACGCACGAGCAGACGTACTACAAGTGGGTCGAGCGCGCCTGGCGTGGTGGTCTGCGAATCTTCACCAATCTCTTTGTCGCCAACCGTGTGCTGTGTGAGCTGTATCCGAGCAAGCGAAATCCCTGTGACGAGATGGAGACCGTCCGGATCCAGGCGCAGCAGACACGCGAACTCCAGGACTACATCGACGCCCAGTACGGCGGTCCCGGCCGGGGTTGGTTCCGCATCGTGAGCTCCCCTGAACAGGCCAGGCAGGTGGCCGCCGACGGAAAGCTGGCCGTCACCCTCGGGGTGGAGGTGTCCGAACCCTTCGGTTGCTCTGTGCGCAACGGTATTCCGCAGTGCACCGAGGACGACATCGACCGCGGCCTGGACGAGTTGTACGACCTCGGTGTTCGGCAGATGATCGTCACGCACAAGTTCGACAACGCCCTCGGCGGTGCCCGTTTCGACGGCGGCGTCACCGGAGTGGCCGTCAATATCGGCAACTACCTGGGCACCGGGGAGTTCTGGCAATCGGAACCATGCACCGGCGTTGCCGAGGACAATGTGCTGCCCACCAAGGTCGACGGCGCACAGAATCTTCTCGCGGTACTCCCACCCGGAGTGACGCTTCCGGTGTACCCCTCTGGTCCGCAATGCAATTCGCACGGCCTGACCGACCTCGGCGCATACACGATCCGAGGTTTGATGGACCGAGGGATGATCGTGGACATCGATCACATGAGCGTCAAGACCGCCGAAGAAGCCCTCGACATTCTCGAAGCAGCGAACTATTCCGGTGTTGTTTCCAGTCACAGCTGGAGCGACCCGAGCCTCTACAAGCGGATCTACGCGCTCGGCGGATTTGTCGCCCTGTACGCCGGGCAACTGGACGCATCGGACGACAAGCCCGAGGAGCGTGGGTTCATCGACCAGTGGCGCGACGCACGGGCAATGCGAAGCGAGAACTACTACTTCGGTTTCGGCTACGGCGCAGACACCAACGGCTTCGGGCCGCAGGCCGCACCGCGCGGTGACGCCGCCGAAAATCCGCTCCAATATCCGTACACCGCCTTCGACGGCACCGTCATGGACCAGCAGCGCGCCGGCACCAGGGTTTTCGACGTGAACACCGACGGCGTTGCCCAGTACGGGATGATTCCCGACTGGATCGCGGACATGCGTATTGCTGCGGGCGCCGACGGTGACACAATCATCGAGGACATGAGCCGTGGCGCCGAGGCTTACCTGCAGATGTGGGAGCGCGCGCGAAACTAGCTACGCTGGTGGACGGCTCCCGGGAGATCGGGGGCCGGTCCTAGATCGTCCGGCACCACCCGAAGGATTTTTTCGTGGCTGACTTCCAGTTCACCGTCGACAAGGCCCACGCCAAGTCGGTCAACGACACACTGGCCGACGTACGCCGCCTGCAGATTTCTGCGGTGATCTTCGCGATCGTCCTCGCCGCGGTCGGAGCCTGGCTGATCAGCATGGGTGAGGTGTGGTCCATCATCATCGGCGCGGTCCTCGCCATCGGTGCGGCCAGTTCACTGTGGGTCGCCTTGTGGGCACCTCGCAAGGTGGGAAGCGTCGAATCTCTGTATGCGGACAACCCACTGGTTCCCGCGATCGTCACCGAGGTTCACCCTCGAGCGGCGACCCTGACGGCACTGATCGACATCGCGAAGCCGGCGGCCGGAGCACCGAAGTACGCGCTCGTCAGCCGCAACGTTCGACTCAATCCGAAGTGGCGAGTCGGCGACCGCATTCCGTCGGTGGCACTGCGTTCGGATCGTTCCACCCGCAGCAAGGCTGACACGTGGCAGATGGTCAGCCCCATGCCGATCGAGTGGGGAACCAAGGACTCGGCAGTGCTGGCACGCGCGATCGCAGCTGTCAGTGCGAGCGAGTGGAACTTCCTGCAGAGCCGGATCCCCGACTCCGAAGAAGTTCGCACCCACCCCGATCGCCGGGTTCTGATCAACCCGGCCGATCTTCCTGACTCCCTGCGCTAGCCCTAACGGTTACGCGAGCGCGGGCAGCACTTCCTTCTCGAACATCTCGATTCCCGACGTGTCGTACGCGGCCTCGGGGAAGTAGAAGATTCCGTACTCGAGTCCCTGCGCCTTGAGCGCCGACAGGTTCTCGATGATCTGCTCGGGTGTACCGACGGCAGGCATTCCGCGGAATGCATCGAGCGACGCATCGGCGGCAGCTTCGCCGACCAACGGCGTCAGTCTGTCCTTCAGTGTCTCCAACCGCTGAGCCACCTCGGCTTCCGTCGCGCCGATGGCCACGTTGTAGTTGGCCGAACGGACGATGGCATCGAAATCGGTACCGACGGTGTCGCAGTGCTTCTTCAGGATCTCGGACTTGTGCGCGAAGCCGGCCGGGGTGCCGTCGAAGTTTGTGTACTGCGCGTACTTGGCCGCGATCTTGAGTGTGACCTTCTCGCCGCCACCGGCAACCCAGATGGGAATTCCGCCCTCTTGCAACGGAAGTGGACGGCACAGCGCTCCGTCGACCTGGTAGTACTTGCCGTCGAGCGTCGAGCTGCCGGTCGACCACGCCTGCTGCATGATCTGGATTCCTTCGTCGAGGCGGCCCAGACGCTCACCGGCAGAGGGGAAACCGTAGCCGTACGCGCGCCACTCCTGCTCGTACCAACCGCCGCCGATGCCCATCTCGACGCGTCCACCCGTGATCAGGTCGGTGGTCGCGGCGACCTTGGCGAGGTACGCCGGGTTTCGGTAGCTCATGGCGGTACACATCTGGCCGAGTCGGATACGCGAGGTCGACGCACCGAGTGCGGCCATCAACGTCCACGCCTCGTGAGTCGCTTCTTCCGTCGGCTGGGGAACGGTGTGGAAGTGGTCGTAGACCCACACCGACTCCCACGGCCCTGCCTCCGCGCGCAGCGTGAAGTCTCGCATCACCTCCCACTGCTTCGCGGGGTCGATGCCGACCAGGTCCAGACGCCAGCCTTGAGGTACGAACAGTCCGAATCGCATGTAGCGAGCCTACCTACAGTTTCCCGACGCGCGACCGGGGTGACACCTGCGGAGAATAGACCGGAATGAAGCGGAACATCATCGCCGCGCCGGCGAACGAAGTCGCGCCCAGTGCGGCAAATGCCCACCCGAGCGGGAACACCGCGGCGAGAAGACCGATCGCGAGCGGCCCACCGAACATGCCCGTGTCGTGCGTCAATCGCCATGCAGCGAGGAACTCGGCGCGCTCTTCGGGTGGGGCGATATCAGCGCCGAGAGTCATGATCACGCCGTTGCCCAGTCCGTTGCCGATCCCCATCACGACAGCGACCACGGTCAATCCCACTGCGCCCGTCGAAAACGGCAACATCAGGTACGACACACCGATCACCGTCAGCGAAGGCACCGCGACCAACCTACGTCCGTATCGGTCCATGATGTGTCCGGCTGGATACGAGCACAGCAGGTCCACCGCCGCACCGATACCGAAGATCACACTCACCTGGGCTGCATCCAACCCGAGGTGTAATGCCCACAATGGAAGAACGGCCTCACGCGAAGCACGGGCGGCGCCCATCAGAAGGGAGCCTGTCCCGAGCGTCGAAAGAGCGGCACGATGACGGCGAAGGATCTCCGGGAGGGTGACGTGCCCGTGATCGCTGTTGCCCGCCTGCACCTTTCGTGGCGGGTCGGGAACGCGGGCCATCAGCGCCCCGGCGAGCACGACGCCCACCAACTGGACGAGGAATCCTCCGCGCGCTCCCACCAGGAGAATCACGCCGGCACCGATGAGCGGTCCCAGGAAGAACCCCAACCGCCACATCGCGGCGAACGACGACATTGCTCGGGCCCGAAGACCGAGTGGCACGGTCTCGGCGAGGTAGCTCTGCCGCGCAAGGCCCCACACCGCATTCGCCAGTCCGGTCAACAGTGCGCCGATACCGAGCATCCACGGAGTCTGTGCAAGCAGACAGATCACCACTCCTGTTGCACCCAAAGAACTTCCGCCGATGATCGATCTACGCTCACCGAAACGCGACACTATCCGGCCGGCAGGGAGGTCACCGAGTACGGCACCCAAGCCACCGAGCGCAACGATCAGGCCGGCGACGGCGACCGATGCACCCAGGTCGCGCGCGGTGACGGCCATGATGGGGGCAGCCGCACCCTGACCGATCCCGAAGATGGCCGCCGGCACGAAAACCGTTGTGACCAGTGGCTTGAGTCCGGCGATCGCCGGCTGTTCCTTGGGCAGTGTTTCCGTCACGCGCTCACTTCTGCCGCGTCAGCGGCCCGCGAGAACCGGTTCGCCGGACGATCGAGGCCGTAGTGGCCCCGCAGGGTCGATTCGGTGTACTCGGTTCGGAAGAGCCCACGCGCCTGCAGAATCGGCACGACCCGGTCGACGAACACCTCGAGCCCTCCGGGCAGATAGGGCGGCATGATGTTGAAGCCGTCCGCTGCGCCCTTGTCGAACCATTCGGTCAACTCGTCCGCGACCTGCTCCGGTGTCCCGGCAAATGTCCGATGCCCGCGGCCACCGCCGAGTTTGCCGATCAATTCACGGACGGTGAGGTTTTCGCTCTCTGCAAGATCTTTGACGAGCTGGTATCGACTCTTGTTCCCTTGGATGCGATCGATGTCCGGCAACGGTGGCAGCGGGGCATCCAGAGAATGCTCGGTGAGATCGACACCCACCATGTTCGAGAGCTGGCGCAGCGAATACTCCGGAGAGATCAGGTCCGTGAACGACTGCTCCAGAGCCTTCGCTTCTTCTTCCGTATCCGCGATGAAGGGCACGATGCCCGGCAGCACCTTGATCTCGTCGGGACTACGCCCGTACTTGATCAGCCTCGCTTTGAGATCGTTGTAGAAATCCTGCCCCTGCTCGAGTGTTCGTTGAGCGGTGAACACGGCTTCGGCATACCTCGCCGCGAAATCCTTACCGCTCTCGGAGGAACCGGCCTGTACAAGCAGCGGACGTCCCTGTGGAGACCTCGGCGAATTGAGCGGGCCAGCCACCGTGAATCGTTGACCGTCATGGTCGATGCGATGGACACGATCAGGATCGGCGAAGATTCCGGTCTCTTCGTCCAGGACAACTGCCCCCTCTTCCCAGCTGTCCCAGAGTCCGAGCGTCACGTCGAGAAACTCCTCGGCGCGCTCGTAACGACCGCTGTGCGTCGGTACCGCATCGAGGCCGAAGTTCGCGGCCTCGTCGGCGCCGGCCGACGTCACGATGTTCCACCCGCCTCGTCCGCCACTGATGTGATCGAGGGAAGCGAACTTCCTTGCAAGAGTGTACGGATCGCTGTAACTGGTCGACGCGGTTGCAATCAACCCCACCTTCTCGGTGGCCGCAGCGATCGCCGACAGCAAGGTGACGGGTTCGAAGATCGCCTGAGTGTTGTATTTGACCCGCGGGCCGACTGCTAGACCGTCGGCGAAGAACACCGAGTCCAGCTTGCCACGCTCGGCGATTCTCCCCAGTTCCTGGAAGTGCTTGACGTCCAGAAGGTTGGCCGCATTTGTGCGTGGGTGGCGCCACGCCGCCTCATGATGGCCGACGCCCATCAGGAAGGCGTTCAGATGAAATTGTCGTTCGGACATGAGTTCGCAGAATCTTTCCGTGAAAGTGTGGTCAGGTGGTGACGCGCCAGCGCGAGAGCCGACGTTCGATCAGGACCAGAATCGCGTTGATTGTCAGACCCAACAACGAGATCGCGACGATGCCCGCATACATGTTCGGGATCTGGAAGTTGAGTTGGGAAGCGGTGATCAGATACCCGAGACCGGCTTTGGCCCCGACCATTTCGGCGGCGATCAGCACGAGAATCGACGACGCGGCGGCCATGCGGATACCCGTGAAGATCGTGGGAACCGCGGCGGGCAGAACCACCTTCTGGAACAGCCGAATCGAGGAGAACCCCAGCGAGGCAGCGGACTTGATCAGCAGGGGGTCCACTGTTCGCACACCGGAGATCGTGTTGAGCAGAATCGGGAAGGTGCAGGCGTAGATCACCAGGGCGATCTTCGATTCCTCACCGATTCCGAGAATCAGCACGAAGACGGGTAGCAGAGCCAAGGCTGCTGTGTTGCGGAACAATTCGAGAATCGGGTTGAGGAAGTCGGAGACCGGGCGGTACCAGGCGATCGCGATTCCCAACGGAATCGCGATCGCAATGGCCACGAAGAATCCGGTCAGGGCACGCGTCAGACTGGCCGAAACATGCTCTTGCAATTGTCCGTTCTCGGCGAGAGTGAAGAATGCGGACACAACTTCGGTGAAAGGCGGGAGGAAGACCTTGTCCACCAGCCCGAGCCGAGGTGCCGCTTCCCAGATCCCGAGGAAGATCGCGATCGCAATCGACGGCTTGGCAATCCGCCAGGCGGTGGAACCAATGTATCGCGCCGCCTTGCCGCCGGCCTGGCTCCGCTGCGCAATGTCAGGTGTTTTGTCGGCCAACGGTTTCGGGGTGGCGACCACCTCCGGCGTCGCCAATGCGCTAGACATGTGCAACCTCCTTGGCAGGATCGAGTTCGCCGGCCCGAGCGCGCTCGACTTCACCGTGCAGCAGCGTCCAGATCCGGTGCCGGAACACACGGAACTCCTCACCTGATCGCACGTCGTCGCCGGACCGGTCGATGTCGATGTCGACGATCGTCTTGACGCGCCCCGGCCTCGAAGTCAGTACTGCAACACGTTGCCCGAGGTAGATGGCCTCGTCGATTCCGTGGGTGATGAACAGGATGGTCTTGCCGGTGGCCTTCCAGATGCGCAGAAGCTCGTCCTGCAGCGACTCTCGCGTCTGTGCGTCCAGCGCTGCAAATGGTTCGTCCATCAGCAACACTTCGGGATCGAAGGCCAAGCTGCGGGCGATCGCGACTCGCTGCTTCATTCCACCGGACAACTCGTGCGGATAGCGATCCGCGAAACCTTGCAGACCGACCAGTTCGAGGTAATGCTCGGCGAGCTCGCGCCGTTCGCTCTTCTTCACGCCCTTCGCTTCGAGTCCGAACTCGATATTGTGACGTGCAGTTCGCCATGGAAGTAGCGCGTATTGCTGGAAGACGATTCCCCGATCCAAGCCTGGGCCCGTGATCTGCTTGCCGTCCAGAAGGATTCGACCAGAAGTGGGCGAACTGAGTCCTCCGAGGAGGTCCAGCAGAGTCGACTTGCCGCAACCACTCGGCCCGACGAGGACCAGGAACTCCCCCGGCGCCACGTCGATGTTGATGTCCTCGACCGCGGTGAAAACTTCGTCGGTCCCACGAATGTCGAACTGTTTGGTGACGTGCTCGAGCCGTAGTTTCGGTTCTGTGCTCATTTTGCTGCCTCCAGTGCCTGTCCGTCAGCGCCGCTGTCGGGTGAATACGTTCCGTTGGCGTACGGGTTGAATTCGTTGGTGTAGATGTCCGACGGCTTCAACTTTCCTTCTTCGAGTTCACCGTTACGGGTGAGCCAGTCGATCCACGTGCTGATCTCGGTATCGGTGATCGTTCCGCCGGGACCGGCGACTCCTGGGCTCTTCCAGTAACTGATGAGCTTGGTGTCCTCGTTGCGTCCGCGGCTGTTGATGATCGACGTCAGCTTCGCGATCACTTCTTCTCGTGGGTGCGTCTGCGTCCAGCGGATGGCCCTCGCTGTTCCCTGTACGAAATCGGCGACCGCCTCCTTGTTCTGCGCGATGTAATCGTCACGGAACACCAACGTGCCGTAGGTGAACGAGCCGAACAGCGATTCGTCGGTGAACAGCTCGCGAAGACCACCGCGTTCGAGCGCTGAGTCACGGAAGACCGAGCCGAGGGTGGCGACATCGATCTGTCCCTGCCGCAGCGCCTGTTCCGTGTTGACCGGCGGAACGACGATCAATTCAACCTGCTTGATCTCGTCAGGCGTAAGTCCCTGCCGCGCAAGCCATTCACGGACGACGAACTCGTGGTGCGCACCAAGGGTGTTCATCCCGACCTTCTTGCCGATCAAGTCCTTCGCCGACTTGATCGGACTGTCGTCGAGTACGTAGTACCCGTTGAAGCTCTCCTTGTCGGAGCCGTAGTACCCGATGACCGAGGTGATCGGTGAACCCGCGGAAGCCAACTTCACCACCGCACCGTTGAACGCTCCGCCGAACTCGGTTTGACCGGTCGCTGCGTTCTGAATGCTCTGAGGGCCGCTGGTCGTATCGCCGATCCAGTTGAGCTCCACGTCGTTGAAGTAACCGAGGTCAGCGGCCAGTTCGGGGTAGATGACCTGTCCGGTGCTGCCCTCGTACCGCAGGACGGTCTTGCCGTCGGCGGTCTTGACGACTTCGTCGGAGGAGCCCGAGCAGGCAACGGCAAGGCTGGACAGAGTGACAAAGGCGACGGCCGCGGCTACCGAGCGCGCGAAACGAGGGCGAATCATGAAGTTGCTTCCTGTAGAAGATGATTGGTTCAGTTCTCGGCTACACCTGTCCGGAGCGCCGTGTGCGGCGCTCGGCACAGGCAGGTGTGGGGAATGTCAGTTCAACGACAACAGTTGAGCGACATGAGCGGGAAAGACCGAAACACGTGAGACTCCAATGAATGTGAAGACAGAATCGAGCCGTTAGCAGTGCCGAAACCATACGTCGGCACCCACTACCTGGGTCAACGGTTACATTCATGCCGGATTTAATGTGTGAGGTCCGTATCATGAGGGCATGCTTTCGCCGACGACTGCGCAGGACTTCGAGCAACACCGTGGCCACCTGACGTCGGTGGCCTACCGTCTCACCGGAAGTTTCAGCGACGCTCAGGATGCGGTGCAGGAGGCATGGATACGCTTGCAAGTCGCACAATCGAGACAAGGAAGCGACCTCGAGATCCGGGAGCTGCGCGGATGGCTCACCACTGTTGTCGGTCGGATCTGCCTCGATCATCTCAAATCGGCCGCAGTCAGAAGAGAAAGCTATGTCGGACAGTGGCTTCCGGAGCCGATCGTCACGCCCGTCGACGCCACCGCGGGCACACCCTCAGCGACACCCGATCCGCTGGAGTACGTCGTGACGCAGGAACAGAATCGTTTTGCTGCCCTCGTCGTCCTGGACACCCTTACTCCCGCTCAACGCGTTGCTTTCGTCCTGCATGACGGCTTCGACGTGCCCTTCGCCGAGGTTGCGCGCATCCTCGACATCGAAGTAGCCACTGCCCGTCAGTTGGCCTCGCGGGCCCGTAAAGCCGCAGCGTCGGCGCCGGTCCCGGTCAGTAGCGAGGAGCATGCTGCCGCCGTCGAGCGATTGGTGACGGCTATCGCGAGTGGAGATCTGAACGCCGTGATCGATGCACTCGATCCCGATGCCGTCCTGATCGGTGACGCAGGCGGAACGACCCGCACGGCTGTCAACATTGTGCGCGGCAGCGATCGTGTGGCGCGGTTCTACCTGGGATTGGCCCGCAAGTACGGACCGGCAGCGGTGTTCTCGATGTCACCGGTTCTCGTCAACGGACGGCTCGGCGGTGTATTCGCCGGCTCACCAGGGGATGACCAGTACCCGCAGTTCGCCGCTCGCGTTGCCGGCTTCACTGTCCGCGACGGAGTTGTGTGCGCAGCCTACGATATTGCGAATCCAGCCAAGTTCAGCGCTGTGCCGATGCTCGATCACACCGAACCCGAACGCAAGTAGCGAGACTCCCATTCCTCGAGGTGTGATCTGGACACCTGCGTTCCGAACCACAGTCGGTGCAGTACATCCGATCCCAGATGATGCAATTCGGTGTGCGTCCTCCACTGCTGCGACGCCCACTCGGGTTCGTTGTGGGCGGCGTCGATCCCGGCCATCGCGCTACCTCGTAGTTCGAAGTCCAGGTCCCGTCGAAGCTCCGAAAGCTCCGACCAATTCACCTGTGGTGCATAGTGCCTCGCGCGAATTTCGGTCAGTAGCTTGAACAGGACACTACCCGCCCGTTCGTCGACCCAGATCAGAGTGCGTCGATGCGCACCGCGCCCCACCGTCCACAGGACCACCAACGCCACGACGACGCCGATTGCCGTCTCGAGCATGCGGCTGAGGATCAGATGTTGGACGGTCCCGTGCGCACCACCGGCCGCGCCGAGGAGAATCGCGAGGGCGGTGATGAAGATGACGGCTATCCCGTAATTCCGCACCAGGAACAGCTCGATCCCGGCCATCAGGACTGCAAGTACCGCCACCAACCACAGACCGGTCGGACTCCAGGCGTAGATGGCACCCAACAGAATCAACCCGAGGACGGTTCCGCCGATGCGGTGAATTCCGCGATAGGTGCCCAGTATTCGATCCGGTCCTTGATGAAGGACCATCGCCGCGGCGATCACCGCCCAGTCCGGGCGATCGATGCCGAGCAGGACGGTGAGGGTTCCCGCGGCCATGCAGGCAATGGACAGCCGAAGTGCCGTGACCGACGCTCGGCTGGACGGATTGCAGGCGCGGAGGAACCGATATCGGATCGTCGGATCGGGCAGAGGCGGGTGGGCCCCGACCTCGTCGACGTCGAACGCGGGGTCCGCCCTGAGCTCCGGATCGTGGTCGTCGGAGATCGCTCTGGCCATCGAGATCTGCGCTCGTTCGAGTTCACGGGTCAACGGGTGGTCTTTCCCGACGATTGCGCCGCGGTAAAGGCACTGCCACGCGTCGTGCAGCCGAAGTGCTGCAGCGTGGCGTTTGTCTCGCGTGAGTTCGGGTGGGGCGTACGCCGCCTGAGCGTCCGTGTACTCCGCAACTGCCGAGACGGCTGCCTGTACAGCGCTGCGTTCGACAGCTCTCGGTGCCCACAGGATTCCCGTCATCGAGACGACCACCGCGTTGATCCCACCGATTGCCGTCCACATCGCGACCTCGACCGGCGGCTGGCCGGGAGTGGCGATCACGGAGCTGATCTCGGTGGTGAGCAACAGAAAGAACGCGCCCGGTGGACCCAATCGAAGCGCGTCGACGGTGAAGGCGCAGGTCGACACCACGACGGCCATGATCAGCACGACAAAGACGAGCAGCACCGTCGGCGCTCCCTCGGCGATGGCTCGGTGGACGGGCTCACCCACTGATGCCCCGATGAAGGACAGGATCGTCAGCGCCGTCGCGGCGATACCGACTGCCTTCCACCTGCTCCGGTACGGACGACCCTCACCGTAGATCGATGCAAATGCGCCGAGGCCGACCAGGAGCGACGCAGACCCGAATCCGAGCAGTGTGGCGATGGCCGCCGGAATCGCCAGGGCGAGGGCGACGCGAACTGCTCCGGGGTACCGGTTTCCCACCGGTGGCAATCCGAACAGGACGCTGCGCGCCGGCCGCGGAGCCGGGAGGTTGGACTCGTGACCCGCTGATGTTTCTTCGGGGTCCACTGCCCATCCTTCGCGCCGGCCTGTTCGTGTCTGTGTCGTCCCATTCTTGCGGGCGGCCGACGTGGAATTCGAGGCGGGTCCGGAGGTCGATTCGACCACCCCGTTATTGACACTCTGTCAACAGTGTGGATGATAGGTGGAGTCGGATCCGCTCGCGGGTCGCACTTCATCGATCGGGAGAATCACGATGACGCAAGGATCTACCGCAACCCGAACCACCGAACGCCGGTCCCCGTGGATGGACGACGAATTGGAGGCCGTGGCCGACCTGGCAAGGAACTTCTTCGCCAAACACGTCACACCGCATCAGAAACGCTTCGCGTCCCAGGGTTTTCCCGACAAATCCGCATATCGGGAACTCGGGACGCTCGGGCTCGCCGGCATGTCGATCCCCACCGAGTACGGCGGCGGAGGAGGAACGTTTGCGCACGACGCCGTGCTGTTCCACGAGCAGGTCATGGCGGGTGATCATTCACTCCAACTCGGCGTGCACTCGGGAATCGTGCCGCACTACCTCAATGCCTACGCCGATCACGAGCACAAACTGCGCTGGCTACCGAAGCTGGTGAGTGGCGAGTGGGTGGGCGCAATCGCCATGACCGAGCCCGGCACCGGATCCGACTTGCAGAACATCACCACCCGCGCCGTCCGCGACGGTGACGACTATCTGATCAGCGGCGCAAAGACATTCATCTCGAACGGTCGCAATTGTGATCTGGTGATCATTGCCGCCAAGACCGATCCCGGTCTCGGAGCGCGTGGAGTGTCGCTCATCGTGGCCGAGGTCGATGACAACACACCAGGTTTCGAGCGCGGGCGAATACTCGAGAAGGTCGGACAGAAGGGCCAGGACACCACCGAGCTGTTCTTCGACCGCTTGCGGGTGCCTGCAACAAACCTGCTCGGGGACCGCGAAGGCACAGGGTTTGCCCAGCTGATGCAGCAGCTACTGCCCGAACGATTGATCTGTGGGGTTGCAGCCACTGCGGCAATGGAGCGTGCAGTCGCCCTCACCGTCGAGTACACCAAATCCCGAAACATGTTCGGGCAAACGCTCTTCGATCTGCAGAACACCCGCTTCGAACTTGCCGAGTGTGCGTCCATCGCTCGTATCTCACGAACGTTCATCGACGACTGCATCGTCAAATACCTTGCCGGGCAACTCGATGCGACTACCGCCGCGATGGCCAAGTACTGGCTCACCGACCAGCAGTGCGCCGTGATCGACCGCTGCGTGCAACTACACGGCGGGTACGGCTACATACTCGAATATCCCATCGCTCAGATGTACGCCGACGCTCGTATTCAGCGAATCTACGCCGGATCGAACGAAGTCATGAAGGACCTCGTGGCGAGATCACTCTGAGCAATCAGGAATCCGCCTCGCACGCCGGCAGAACGTCACGCACGATGGCGAGCAAACTGCGTACCAGCAGAAGGTGCACCTGTTCGCGGTCGAGCGCTCCCGTCACCAACCACTGCTTACTGGCGGCCTTCGCCAATCCTCCGTACGCCACGATCATCGAATGAACAGCAGCCTCGCTGCCTTCACTCGGTCGAATCTCGAGCGCATCCATCATCCGTCGCGCAGCAACGTCGTCAGCGTCCTGCAGGATCCGATCCATCTCGGGATCACGGCGGAGGTCGTCGGACATGACTGTCGAGATCCACATGTCGCGATGACGCCAGGCGACGTCGAGCCACCGATCGATCACGGCGCCGATCCGCTTCTCCTGGCTCGCCGATCGCGGAATGCGGTCCACCGCCACTTCGGGAATGAAGACGAATCGCCGCACGACGTCGAGGTACAACTCCCGCTTGGAGCCGAAGTAATGATTGAGCAGCGGACGACCGACCCCGGCCGCCTTGGCCAACTCGGTCATCGAGACGTCGGCAAAAGACTTCTCCTCGAAAACCTTTGCCGCGCTGACAATGATCTGCTCACGCCGGTCTTCAGGACCGAGACGCTTTCCGCCTGTGGCCGACGCGGACGTCATTCTTTTCTCGCGGGCGTGCTGTCGACCGTCGCCTGCGCTTCGACCATGAGCGAAATGTGTTCCACCAAACGCTTTCGAGAGATCTTGGAGGACGGGGTGTGCGCCTGATAGATGAACGCGAGGGCACCGAACAGCCCCACCGAATTGAGTTCGGAGTTCGCGGAGTCGGTTGCCTCGCCGCCGTACATCAGCTCGAGCGACGCGGAGATCGGATTGGTGAACTCCGCCATCAATTCTCGCCCTCGATCCCACAGCGCAGGTTCCGCCTGGGATTCGACGAACATGATGCGTCCACGGCGCGGATCCTTGAATACGTAGGTGGTGAAGGCCTTCACCACGTGACGGATCAGGGCCGACGGTTCGGAAGGCGCCGCCTCGAGAGCGTCCAGAATAGTGTCGCGTGCCCCGAGAACGACCTCGTCGAGCACGGCGACCAGCAGTTCGTCACGATTGGCGAAGCTCTCGTAGAAGTACCGTTCGGTCAGCGCAGCCTCGCGGCAGGTCGCACGCATGGTCGCGGCTGCCGCACCCTCGGTGCCCATGATCTGCAACCCGGCTTCGATCAGCTGTGCCCGGCGCGCGGCGCGGCGATCTTCTGGTTCCTGCCCACGCCACCTGCGCGGGCCGGTGCGCCGAGCCTCGGTATCCGTCATGTCCCCATGTTCTCACTGACCGGCAGTGCTCTCGACCTCAGGTTATCGCGGCGACCTCGGCAAGCGAACTGACATCGCACGATGTCAATCAATTCAATTCTGACATCAATCGCTGTTGACATCACTTGATGTCAGACTTACTCTTCGTTCAGTTGTTCACGCACCAATCAGGAGGCGTCACACATGGTCGACATCGACCCAACCTCGGGGCCATCGGCCGGTGACGAGGAAACTCGAACTCGCCGAACACGAGTCGTCGTCATCGGAGCCGGTTTCGGCGGCATCGGAACGGCTGTCCGCTTGAAGCAGTCCGGGATCGACGACTTCGTCGTTCTGGAACGTGCTGCGGAGCCCGGGGGGACCTGGCAGGTCAATACCTACCCCGGTGCACAGTGCGACATCCCGTCGATTCTGTACTCGTTCTCGTTTGCGCCCAATCCGAACTGGACGCGGCTGTATCCGCTACAGCCCGAGATCTACGACTATCTCCGGGATTGCGTCCGCCGCTTCGGACTGGCCGGTCATTTCCACTGCAACCAGGACGTGACAGAAGCTTCGTGGGACGAGCAAGCCCAGATCTGGCGGGTACACACTGCGGAAACCGTCTGGGAGGCACAGTTCCTGGTCGCGGCCACCGGCCCGTTCAGTGCCCCCGCCACACCCGACCTTCCCGGGCTCGAATCGTTTCGTGGTCAGATGTTCCACACCGCGGACTGGAACCACGACCACGACCTTCGCGGTGAGCGGATAGCCGTGGTCGGCACCGGCGCCTCTGCGGTGCAGATCATCCCCAGACTGCAACCGCTCGCGGACACGTTGACCGTGTTCCAGCGGACACCGACGTGGATCCTGCCGCATCCGGATCAGCCGATGACCGGCTGGCCAAGCGCTCTCTTCGAGCGGGTGCCGCTCACCCAACGACTGGCACGCAAGGGACTCGACCTGCTTCAAGAAGCCCTGGTACCCGGATTCGTGTACAAGCCGTCACTGCTCAAAGGGCTGGCCGCACTCGGCCGAGCACACCTTCGCCGGCAGGTGCGGGACCCGGAGCTTCGCGCAAAGCTGCTCCCCCACTACGCATTCGGATGCAAGCGTCCGACGTTCTCGAACACCTACTATCCCGCGCTGGCGTCACCCAATGTGGAGGTGGTGACGGACGGAATCGTCGAGGTGCAGGAGCGCGGAGTTCTCACCGCGGACGGCGCCTTCCGGGAAGTCGACACCATAGTCATGGGAACCGGCTTTCGGATGGGAGACAACCCGTCGTTCGACATCATCCGAGGCCAGGACGGCCGCAGCCTCGCACAGACGTGGAACGGCAGTGCCGAGGCCTTCCTCGGCACCACTATCAGCGGTTTTCCGAACTTCTTCATGATCCTCGGCCCCAATTCCGTGGTCTACACCTCGCAGGTCGTCACGATCGAAGCCCAGGTCGAGTACATCGTGAGCTGCATTCTTCAAATGGACGAGCGCGGCATCGGCAGCATCGACGTCCGCGCTGACGTGCAACGCGAGTTCGTACGCGCGACAGACCGCCGACTCGCCACCAGCGTGTGGAACGCCGGCGGGTGCAGTAGTTACTACCTTGTCGACGGCGGCCGCAACTACACCTTCTATCCCGGATTCAACCGATCATTCCGCGCCAGGACCAAACGAGCCGACCTCGCTCACTACGCGCAGGTACAACCCGTCTCGTCCGCAGCACTCACCACTGCTCGAGAAACCGTGAGGAGCCGATAATGCTCGGCATCAACGCCTTCCGAGGCACACCCGTCGTCGCACCGTCCGGCGCTCGCCGCTACACAGACGAAGCACATGCGATCGCCGCGCGGGACGTCGAATTCGACTGGGACGGCGTACCACTGCATTACGTGCCGAACGAACCGATGGTCACCCACGTCGTCAACTTCATGCATCTCGTGTTGCCCGAGGGAGAGCGGGCCATGTCCGCAACGCTCGCCGAAGCACTCCCGCTCATCGAGGACACCCGCCTGCACGAAGAGGTGGTGGGATTCGTCGGCCAGGAAGCAACACACGCGTCGTCGCACAAAGGTGCACGCGAACATCTTGCGGACCTCGGCATGGACATGAAACCGATGTCACGCCGGATGGACTGGCTCGTGGACAAGATATTGGGCGACAAAGGATTGACCGGAAAAGCCAAGCACGCCTGGCTCTGTGAACGTCTCGGCTTGTTTGCCGCCATGGAGCACTACACGGCGGTGGTCGGGGAATGGCTGCTCACCGATCCCGCCCTCGAAGATGCCGGCATGCACCCGATGATGCTTGACATGGTGAAGTGGCACGGCGCCGAGGAAGTCGAACACCGCAACGTAGCCTTCGACGCCTACATGTACGTGGACGGCAGCTACGCCAGACGCGTTCGCACGGCGCTGCTGGCCAGCTTCACATTGTTCGTGCTGTTCATCGCCTCGATGAACTACCTGTTCCGACAGGACCCGTCCACGACGAAGGGCCGACTGTGGCCTCTCCAACTGATAAGCGCCACCCGTCGTGGCCTGGTACCCAACATGAAATTCCTGATCACCGAGATTCCTCCGTATCTGCGGCCGAGCTTCCATCCTTCCCAGATCGGGGACATGGACGTCGCCATGCGTTACCTCGCTCGCTCGCCTGCCGCCAATCGTTCTTCCGAAGCGAGCGCAGGATGAACAAGACGACTGCCGACAGTTCCCACGACGCACCCGACTTCACACCGACCCGATCGTTGAGGTTTGCCGCGCAAGCCACCGGCGCATACCGCCGAATCTTTGCAGCAAGTCCAGCAGCGCACATACTTTCGCGCCCGAGCCCGGTCCGCTACAGCGGGTTCGACATGACTCTGGACGTGAAGTCCGTCCGGTCAGAGTGCGACGACGTCCTGAGTGTCACCTTGACCCCGAGGGAAGGAATCACCCTTCCGTCGTGGATTCCCGGCGCCCACCTCGACATCTTTCTCCCCTCGGGAAGGCAACGACAGTATTCGCTGTGCGGCGACCCCGACGACTTGTCCTCGTATCGGATCGCCGTCCGGAGGATCGACGAGGGTGGGGGCGGCTCGCGCGAGATACACGAGTCGCTGAAACCCGGCATGGTTGTGGACGTCCGAGGGCCACGCAATGCATTTCCGTTTGTCGCTGCTCCGTCGTACCTCTTTGTTGCGGGCGGAATCGGGATCACTCCGCTCCTTCCCATGGTGCAACGTTGTCACCGCCGCGGAATCCCGTGGCGTTTGGATTATCTCGGACGAACTCGGACGGCCATGCCATTTCTCGACGAGATCGAGGAATACTCCAGCGGCCGGGTAACCATCCGACCGGACGACGAGTTGGGCCCGACGGATATCGAAACACTGGTCGCTGCTGCGGATCCCGGTGCCGCGGTGTACACGTGTGGACCGGCGCCGCTGATGAACATGGTGCGCGCGGCGACCTTCGCCGGCAATCCGACCGGATCGGTGCACAGCGAGAGGTTCTCCCCACTCCCGGTAGTCGACGGCAAGGAGTTCACGGTGCATCTGGCGCGCACCGGTCTCACCGTCGATGTGGGCGAGTCCGAAAGTGCTTTGGCTGCGATACGACGTGCACTTCCCGGAGTCGCGTATTCCTGCCAACAGGGCTTCTGCGGTACGTGCAAGGTTCGGGTGCTCTCGGGGAGCGTCGATCATCGAGACACCTTGCTCACCGAATCCGAACGTGCCGATTCGATGTTGACCTGTCGATCACGTTCCACCGGTGCATCTTTGGTGGTGGACCTGTGAGGGGAAAATTCTCTCTTGCGGCAGCCGACGCAGACTTCGTCCGATCCGCGCCGCTGGTGATCACTCACCGGATCGAATCCGAAGCGACGTGCGAAAGCCTGTGGCAGACGTTGACCTCGGACGGAGCGCTCACGTCGTGGGCGCGCGGGATCACCGGAGCCGACTGGACCTCGGCCAGACCATTCGGCATCGGGACTACCCGAACCGTGCGCGCCGGCGCTTTTGCTGCACTGAACGAGAGATTCTTCCGCTGGGACGAGGGGCACCGAATGACGTTCTACGTGGAGTCGGCGTCACTGCCGGGGTTCAAACGCTTCGCCGAAGATCTGGTGCTGGAACCGACTTCGACAGGCAGCCGCCTCACCTGGACATTCGCCGTACAAGCGCAGCCGTGGTTCGCCCCGATTCTGTCTCTGTCCCGACCGATCCTCGAACGCGTCACTCGCAGCTGGGCCGACGGCGCCGTCCACCACACACTTCAAGGAACTCCACGATGACCGCGACCGAGATCGACACGACCACACAGGCGTCCGACGACACGGTGACACAGGCAGTGCGCGACGCCCGTACTGCTTCCGAGTGGTGGGCAGAACTGACATTCGAGCAACGCGCTCGTCGACTGGATCGGTGGCGTGGAATCATCGCTCGTCGAGCATCCGAACTCGCCGACGTCGTGCACCGGGACATGGGCAAGCCGCACCCTGACGCGATGCTCGAAATCGCCATGGCACTCGAACATCTCGCGTGGGCGTCGAAGAATGCCCGAAAGGTATTGGGCAGGCGCAGCGTCCGCTCCAGTTTGTTGACGGTCAATCAGGCCGCCTCGGTGGAGTATCGACCTCTCGGGGTGATCGGTGTGATCGGTCCGTGGAACTATCCGGTCTTCACCCCACTCGGTTCGCTCTCGTTCTCGCTGGCTGCAGGCAACGCCGTGGTCTACAAGCCGAGTGAGTTCGCGCCGGCAGTCGGGCAATGGTTGGTCCGAGCGTTTGCCGAGGTCGTCCCTGAACATCCTGTGCTGCAAGTTGTCACAGGCGACGGTTCGGTCGGCGCGGCACTGTGCCTGGCCGGTGTCGACAAGATCGGGTTCACCGGATCGACCGCGACGGGCAAGAAAGTCATGGCAGCGTGCGCCGGGACCCTCACACCGGTGTTGATGGAATGTGGCGGTAAGGACGCGCTCGTCCTTGATGCCGACGGAAATGTTGGTGCCGCCGCGGATGCTGCGGTGTGGGGCGCATTGTCCAACTCCGGTCAAACCTGTCTGGGCGTCGAGCGTGTATACGTGCACGAACAGGTCTACGACGAGTTTATCGACAAGACAATCACTTTGGCTGCCCGAATTCATGCGGGTCCGGGGGCCGAAGACAAGATCGGTCCGATCACCATGCCCTCGCAAGTGGCTGTAATCCGGCGCCACATCGACGACGCGGTGTCTCGAGGTGGACGTGTCGTTCTCGGAGGGCTCGGCTCGATCTCCGGCCAGTATGTGCAACCGACCATCATGGTCGACGTCCCCGAAGACAGCCTCGCCGTCACGGAGGAAACTTTCGGCCCGACGATGACGATCACCAAGGTCGCCTCGATGGACGAGGCGGTGGAGTTGGTCAATGCGTCGCCATATGCATTGGGAGCAAGCGTGTTCGGCAAGGATGGAGTGGCTGTTGCCGATCGGCTCCGATCCGGAGGAGCGTCGGTGAACTCTTACGTGATGTATGCCGCGGTTCCCAACCTGCCACTGGGTGGGGTCGGAGCATCTGGTTTCGGACGCGTTCACGGCCCAGATGGTCTGAAGGAGTTCACCTATGCCCGGTCGATGACCAGGCAACGATTCCGTTCGCCCCTACCACTGACGACGTTTCGACGGACCGCCCGAATCGACTGGCTGGTCAAGGTTCTCATCCGCGCGCTACACGGAAGGCACTGAAGCAATGACGGGACGCATGTCCGCAATTGCGGGAACAGTCCGCGATCTGGGCATTCCACTGCCCGGACGCCGAATCGACTACGACGTTGCCGGAAAGGTCGTGCTGATCACCGGCGGAGGCGACGGTATCGGTTCCGCGCTGGCGCGCACTCTCCACCGGCGTGGGGCCACCGTGGCGCTGGTCGACGTCAACGAAAGTTCATTGGCAACGGCCGAGCGCTCATTCGAGTCACAGCGAGTCGTGACGGTGACGGCCGATGTCCGAGATCGGGACGGCATGACCGCAGCCGTGCAAACGATCATCGAGCAGCTGGGCAGAATCGACGTCGTGGTGGCCAACGCCGGAATCACCCCTCCCCCGGCAACATTGCGCCAGATCGATCCCGACGCATTCGATCGCGTGCTCGACGTCAATCTCACCGGCGTCTTCAACACAGTGCATCCGACCATCGACGAGGTGATCCGCAACAGTGGGCACGTCGTCGTCGTGTCATCGGCAGCGTCGTTCGCCCCCGGTTTGGGCGGCGCTTCGTACATGATCAGCAAGGCTGGGGTCGAAGCGCTCGGCCGGGCGCTGCGTCTCGAGGTTGCCGGCTACGGCGCCACTGCCGGCATCGCGTACTTCGGGATGGTGGATACACAACTTGCACGCGCCACACTCGACGACGACGAGATCGGGCGCAAACTCGACGCTCGACTACCCGGTCCCCTCCGTCATCGAATCTCCCCGGACCGTGCCGCCACGGTGATCGCAGACGCGATCGCGCGCCGCGCCGCGCGGACCCTTGCCCCCGCTGCCTGGGAACCCTGGGCGTGGGGACGCGGATTCATCAATGTCCTGGCCGACGGCTATCTGGCCAGGGACAAACAGGCACACGACCTGATCCGCGAACTCGAAGACAGAACCACCGCTGCGGCCCCGACGAATGCATCAGCCCTGACAAAGGCATCCAGGAGATCATCATGACCACGTTGTGTGCAGCCTTCCAGCGAGTGTCGGCGGTAGCGCCCGACTCGGTGGCCCTGCGAGACATCGGCGATGCGCGAACACTGACGTGGCGCGAGTACGCCGAACAGGTCCGCGAGGTTGCCGCGGGATTGGCCGGAATCGGCGTGGGACACGGCGATACGGTTGCCCTGATGATGAGTAACCGCATCGAGTTCTATCCGATCGACGTCGGTGCCCAACATCTCGGCGCGACGTCCTTCTCCATCTACAACACGTCGGCACCCGAAGCCATCCGTTACATCCTCGCCAATTCGGGTGCACGGGTTCTCGTCTGCGAAGACCGGTACGTGGATACGGTCCGCCGCTCGGGCGCCACACTCGAGACGATCGTCGTCGTCGACGCGCAATCGCATGTCCACCAGCCCGGCACTGTGACCCTGGAGCAGATGAAGGATTCTGCCGCATCGGATTTCGATTTCGAGGGCACCTGGCGTGCGGTGAAACCGAACGACGTCGCCACGTTGATCTACACCTCCGGCACGACCGGCAACCCCAAGGGCGTCGAGACGACTCATGCATGCCTGTTGTTCGAAACCAACGCCGTAAGCGCTGTACTCCCCGTCGAATTCGGTGACCGCATCACCTCGTACATGCCGTCGGCGCACATCGCCGATCGGCTCACCTGCCTGTACATGCAAATGGTGTTCGGCACCCAGATCACTGTCGTGCCGGATCCGAGCCAGGTAGCGGCCGCGCTTCCGGACTGTCGCCCCACGATCTGGGGCAGCGTCCCCCGTGTGTGGGAAAAGCTGAAAGTTGCAGTCGAATCGGCTGTCGCCAACGAACCGGACGACGCGCGGCGAGCGGCGTTGCAGTGGGCACTCGACGTCGGTCGCACTCGTCTCGCACACTTACGAACCGGTGAAACAGTCCCCGCCGAACTGGAAGCGGACTACGCCCGAGCCGATACGATGGTCCTGTCCGCTCTGCGTGCGAAACTCGGCTTTGCAGAACTGAAGTGGGCCATCTCTGGCGCCGCACCGATTCCGCCGGACACGTTGGCATTCTTTGCAGCCCTGGGAGTTCCGATCTCGGAGATCTGGGGAATGTCCGAGCTGACATGCATCGCGAGCACCGCGCCGGCCGAGCCGACCAAGCTCGGAACGGTCGGAAAGTTACTCCCAGGCATGGAAATGCGCATCGAGGCGGACGGCGAGCTACTGGTTCGAGGCCCGTTGGTTATGAAGGGGTACCGCGGCGAACCGGCAAAAACGGCCGAAGCGATCAGTGCAGACGGGTGGCTCTCGACCGGAGATGTCGTCACCGCCGACGCGGACGGCTACCTCACGGTGATCGATCGCAAGAAGGAGTTGATCATCAACGCGTCGGGAAAGAACATGTCACCGGCCGCCATCGAGACGGCAGTGAAGACGTCGTCGTCGTTGATCGGTGAGGTCGTGACGATCGGAGACGGCCGAAAGTTCAACACAGCGTTGATCACTCTCAGCGCCGACGCCGCGGTCGGAGCGGCACGCTCACTGGGACTTGCGGCCGAGGCCGCGGTACTCGCCAAGGACGCTCGGATCGTCGACATCGTTGCAACTGCTGTCTCCGAGGGAAACTCGCGTCTGTCGAGGGCCGAGCAGATCAAGCGGTTTCACGTACTCACCACGTTCTGGGAGCCAGGCGGCGACGAGCTGACACCGACGATGAAGCTCAGGCGCAAGCCGATAGCCGAGAAGTACGCATCCGAAATTGCAGCCCTCTATGCGGATTCGGTCGTAGAGGACGTCTACGAGCCTGCGCCCTGCGCATAGATCAGCGTCTCGGTGGCCTTGACCACAAACGTAGCGGCCGATCCCGGAACCAGATCGAGTTCGGCCGCTGCGCTCGCCGTGATGTCGGCAGACAAGCCCGGCTGGCCGGCTTCGTCCTCCGCTCGCACTCGGACGACATCGCCTCGGTTTTCGATCTCCGCGATCGTGACCGCAAACGCATTTCGTGGGCTGCCGTGCGGCGGATCCAGGTAGACCGACACTGCTCGCGGCTCGAAGACCGCCACGGCGGCACTGCCGGCCGGTAGGTCGGTCTCCGTCTGGCCCGCGATATCCACCCCGACCGGACTTCTGAGCACTCCGTCTCCGGCCATCGTGCCGCTGCGCAAGTTGATCCCGGCGATGCGTGCTGCAAATGCACTACGCGGGCGGGTCAGAACTGTTCGTACGTCACCACGTTCGACGACCCGGCCACCGTCCATGACGACAACCGTGTCGGCCAGCGCAAGTGCGTCCAGAGCGTCGTGCGTGACGAGTACGGCAGTGCGATCGCCGGTCCGGAGCACTCGGCGCAGTAACGACCGCAACGCGGGGGCGGAGGCGACATCGAGCGCGGACATCGGTTCGTCGAGTAGAAGCAGTTCAGGTTCAGCAGCCAATGCCCTCGCCACTGCAACCCGTTGCGCTTGTCCACCGGAGAGTTGTGAAGGCTTGCGGTCAGCCAAATCGCCGGCGTCGACTGCGTCCAGCCAATGGCGCGCGGACTCGGCGGAATCGCGACGCGACCGCCCTGCACTGCGCGGCGCGAACGCCACGTTCGCAGCCGCACTGAGATGGGGAAAGAGAAGTGCCTCTTGCGCGAGTAGGGCAGTGCCGCGCCGATGGGGTGCCAACACGACTCCCCTACGGGTATCGGTGAGAATGCGGGAATTGAGTTCGATCAACCCGCGCCGCGGATGATGCAGTCCGGCAACCGCCGCCAGTACCGTCGACTTGCCGGCGCCGTTCGGCCCGAGGATGGCGGTCACCTCGCCCGCCGCTACGTCGAACGTCGCAACGACGTCGCGCTCCGGAATCTCGATGTCGACGTGGAGGCCACTCACAACGAACCCGCCGATCCGCGTCCACGCACTGCAACCACGATGACCACCGCGACTACGACCAACACAAGCGAAAGCGCTACCGCTGCATCCGGATCGGTCTCGCGCTGGAGATAGATTTCCAGCGGCAGGGTACGCGTCACCCCTTGCAGACTTCCCGCGAAGGTCAGCGTCGCACCGAATTCCCCCAGCGCTCGAGCGAAAGCCAGAACTGCCCCTGACACCAGACCGGGAAGCACCAGCGGCAGAGTCACCCGACGAAGCACAGTGGTCGGGCGGGCTCCGAGCGTCGAGGCAACGGCCTCGTATCTTGTACCCGCAGTGCGTAGTGCACCTTCGAGGCTGACGACGAGGAACGGTAGCGCAACAAACGTCTGCGCCAGGACCACCGCGGTTGTCGAGAATGCTATCTGGATGCCGAGCACTTCCAACTGCTCACCGATCAACCCTTTGCGCCCGAACGTGTACAGCAACGCGATACCGCCCACCACGGGCGGCAGAACCAGCGGGAGCAGAATCAAGGATCGAAGAACGGACAGTCCCCGAAAATGACTGCGCGCCAACACCGCGGCCATCGGTACCCCGAACAGGATGCACAGCAGCGTGCTCATTGCCGCTGTCTTCAAACTCAGTTTCAACGCGGCAACCGACGATTCGGAAGTCACGAGTTCCCAGAACTGCGACCACTGCACGGTGGCCAGCATCGCGGCCAAGGGCGCGATGACAAACGCTCCGCCGATCAGCGCCGGAAGGTAAATCCATACCGGCAACCCGAGCGGAGCCCGGGCTGCCGGTCTTAGGTGTGTCACGGGGCAGCGAATCCCGCGTCACTCAGAACTGCCAGGCCCTTGGGCCCCTTCACGAGATCGACGAATTTGGTTGCGGTTTCCGAATTCTTCGAATCCTTCAGCACCGCAATCCGGTACAGGTTGACCACCGTGGTGGCTTCCGGGAACGCGACCGTCTGCACCTTGTCACCCGCGGACTTCGCGTCGGTGACGTAGACGATGCCGGCATCGGCCTGACCGGACGTCACCTTGTTGAGAACGTCGGTCACCGACGATTCCTCACTGACGGGCGAGAGGGTCTCGCCTGTGGCCGTCTCGACCTTCTTCGTAGCCGCGCCACACGGGACCTGCGGAGCGCAGATCACCAGTTGTGTCCCCTCCTTTGCCAGATCGGCGAAGGACGCGATGCCCTTCGGATTGCCAGGCGGTACAACGATCGTCAAGGTATTGCTCGCGAAATCCGAGGGCGACCCCGCGACGACACCGGCATCGGTGGCCTTGGTCATGTTGGCGGCGTCAGCCGAGGCGAACACGTCGGCGGGTGCGCCCTGGGTGATCTGGGCGACGAGATCCGAGGACCCGGCAAAGCTGAATGTGACCGATGAACCGGGGTTCTCGGACTCGAACTCCTTGCCGAGTTCGGTGAAGCTGTTCTTGAGTGACGCCGCCGCGAAGACGGTGATGCTTCCCGTGGCACTGTCACTGGAAGTGGTCGTGGTCGGAGCGGCCGACGACGTCTCCGACGACGAATTGTCGGAGGAACTACAACCGGTCACCAGGGCAAGCGAAAAGGCACCTGCTGCAACAAGTCCGACTACACGCTTCACGAATTTCCTCCAGTATGTTCAGAACTACGGCGTTTCCACGATGACGGTGGTGGCCTTCACGATTGCGACTCCGATACTCCCGACCTCGAGTCCGAGCTCCCGAACCGCGTCGGTACTCATCAACGAGACGACAGTGAAGGGCCCACACTGCATTTCGACCTGGGCCATCACCTTGTCGGTGACGACCTTGGTGACGAGGCCGGCGAACCGGTTGCGGGCCGAACTCGCACCCGTGAGCGGATCGGCCGGTGCGGGTCCGGCGTTGGACCGGGCGAAGCCCGCCAACTCGGCACCGTCGATGACCTTGCGGCCGGAGTCGTCCGTCGTCGCGGTGAGAAGCCCACCGTCGACCCACCGTCGAACGGTGTCGTCACTGACACCGAGCAGACCGGCAGCTTCACGGATTCGAATGTTGGGCACCAGGTGATCGTAGGTCGCAAGTGCGGACCTAACAAGCCGAAATCCTCCGCAGATGCGTGAACTAGTCAATCATGATCACGTATCTGCGGAGCATTGTCGATAGTTGCCGTAGACGAGTCAGCGCATCATTCTTCGGCCCAGGGCACGCGGCAGGAGTCGGTGCTGAACCCTTGCTCGGTGATCCCCAACGCCGAATACATCCGGGCGCGCATGTTTTCGAGCCCGATCTGATAGGTCAGTTCCACGACGCCCGCTCGCCCGAACCTGCGCTCGAGATCCGCGACCTGCTCGTCCGTCACCCCGTTCTCCCCGTGCGGGTCACCGGTCATGGCATCGGCGTAGGCGATCGCGGCCCGCTCGTCCTCGCTGTACTTCGGTGAATCCCGGTAATTCGCGATCCCTTTCAGCTTGTCGATGTCCAAACCGTCCAGGCGCGAGAGCATCGTCCCGAAGTCGACACACCACGAGCAGCCGACAGTCCAGGCGACGCGATAGACGGCCAGTTCACGAATGTTCGACGGCAGCACCTTCGACGCCTTCTGCACGGCCATCTCGTGACGGGCAGCCGCGACGAACAATTTCCGATGGTTGGCCAGGACGGCAAAGGGCTCGGGGACTTCGTCGTACTGCCTGGCGGCGAATTTGTATGCCACTTTGATCAACGGACTGGCTTCTGACGGTGTCACTGCGGGAATGCGAGTCATGGCAAGCCTCCGTATGTTCTGGGGCACCGGATTCGATGCTCTCTACAGAGTTGGACGATGGCGGCGATTCAAACGTGACAAGCACCGCGTCCGAGCGGATGTGAGGATGCGGTGTCAGCCGACTAAGCTGCAAAGATGCCTTCGACGCCCCGCAACCGCACCGTCTCGCGTCTGCAGCCGTTCGCATCCACGATCTTCGCCGAGATGACAGCGTTGGCCACACTTCACGACGCGGTCAACCTCGGTCAGGGCTTTCCGGATACCGACGGTCCTGCGGCCATGCTCGAAGTAGCGCGCCGAGCCATCGCCGAAGGCGTCAATCAATACCCGCCCGGTCCGGGCATGCCCGTCTTGCGTCAGGCCATCGCGGAGGATCGGCGCGTCCGTTACGGACTCGACAGTGATCCCGACTCCGAAGTTCTAGTCACCGTCGGCGCCACCGAGGCGATCAGTGCTGCAATTCTCGGACTGGTCGAACCCGGCGAAGAAGTAGTGCTGATCGAGCCGTACTACGACTCCTACGCTGCATCCGTCGCATTGGCAGGCGCTGTGCGTCGGACTGTTCCGCTGGTCGCCGCGGGAGACGGATTCGCGGTCGATCTCGATGCATTGCGCGGCGCGATCACCGCCAAGACGAAGATGCTGATCGTCAACAGTCCTCACAACCCCACCGGCACCGTATTCGCCGATCACGAACTTCGAGCGATCGCCGAACTCGCGTGCGAACGCGACCTGATCGTGTTGAGTGACGAGGTCTACGAGCACTTGGTCTTCGACGGCCTCGCCCACACACCGATGGCGTCGCTCCCGGGCATGCGTGAGCGCACCGTCACTGTGTCCAGTGCCGCAAAGACTTTCAATGTCACCGGCTGGAAGACCGGCTGGGCGATCGGCCCCCGAGAACTCATCGACGGAGTCCGTGCCGCCAAGCAGTTCATGTCATTTGTTGCCGGTGCACCATTCCAACCGGCCGTTGCCTACGCGCTGACCAACGAACAGCCGTGGGTCGTCGAACTTCGACAGAGCTTGCAGGGCAAACGGGACGTACTCGGAAAGGCTCTGACCGAGGCCGGTTTCACGGTGCATTCCGGCGGCGGCACGTACTTCCTCCTTGCCGACATCAGACCGTTGGGTGAAACCGACGCGGGAGATTTCTGTCGCGCACTGCCCGAGCGTATCGGCGTCGCGGCCGTACCGGTCGACGTGTTCGCGGACAACCGCGACGATTGGAAGCACCTGGTGCGCTTCGCCTTCTGCAAGCAGGACCACATTCTTTCCGAAGCTGCACGCCGTCTCCACCTGCTCCAAGGAGCAGCGCACCCATGACAGCGCGGACCATCCCGACCGCATTCGTCCACCGCTACCTCGCGTTCTCGCCGGACAACGACGTCGATTTGTCTGGTGCACTGCGAGCTGCTGGGATCGACCTGGAGACATTGTCGGACGCTCGCGCGCGGCTGACCCCAACTCAGGTCACCACCTTCATTCAAACCACCTGGCAGATCACCGACGACGAATTGTTCGGCCTCGGATCCGCCCCGGTCCCCCGTGGCACTTTCCGATTGATCTGCCTGACGTTGATCCATTGCCCTGACCTCGGATCAGCGTTCGCTCGAATGTCCGACGTGATCCGTGCGCTACCGGCTCTCGCCCCACTGTCGATCAAGAAGGGCGAGGAAAGCACGCGGGTGAGCTTCGCAGTCCGAGCTCGCGAAGGCGTCGCCGAACCTGATGTCGCAGAACGTGTCACAACCGATTTTGTCCTGATCTTGCTGCACCGATTTTCCGCGTGGTTGATCGGAAAGCGCGTCCGACTTCGGGCAGTCGAATTTCCGTACTCGGCACCGGATGCGCGGTTGGCGCAGGACTACGACTACATCTTCGGAGCGCCGGTCACCTTCGGCGCGCAGCGAGCGGCACTGGAGTTCGACAACTCGGCCATGCGCGCACCGATCATCCAAACCGAGGAGACGTTGGAGGAGTACCTCCGAGAATCTCCGATTCAGCTCATGTCCGAACGCGACTACGACAGCACTGCGTCGGCGCAGGTGCGACGGGTCCTGGAACTCGGGGTGAAGGGGCGAACCTCCACGGCCGAGGAGATCGCCGAGATGCTCTCGATCAGCGTTCCCCATCTGCGTCGACTGCTGCGGCGTGACGGAACATCACTGAATCAACTACGCGAGGAAGTGCTCCGCGACGTAGCCATCGCTGGTTTGCGGCGCGGAGAATCCGTCGAAGTACTCTCGGCGCGATTGGGGTTCTCCGAGCCCAGCGCGTTCCGTCGTGCCTTCAAACGATGGACCGGCGACACTCCGAGTTCGTACCGCTAGCTGACGCAGAACTCGTTTCCTTCGGGATCGGTCATCGTGATCCACACGCTCGGCCCCTGCGCTCCCCGGTGCAGGATCGTCGCCCCCACCGTCTCGAGGTGCGCTGCGACATCCTCGCGCTTGTCGCCCACTCGTATGTCGAAATGGAGCCGGTTCTTCACCGTCTTCGATTCCGGAACCAGTTGGAACAGAACGCGGGGACGTTCGGGATGCTCCGGATCGCTGATGGCTGCACCTTCGCGCCAGACGAGAACTCCCTCGAAGGTCGTGGTGTCAGATTCCTTGGCGTGACCAGCAGCGACGAGGCCCCTGATGAAGTCTTCGTCGCTGGGCTCCGCTGCCCACCCGAGTGCTGCGGCCCACCACTTCGCCTGTTCGTGCGGGTGTGCCGAATCTACTGTGACTTGAAATTCGTATCCCATGTTCCGACGTTAACGCCGACCACCGACACCTAGTGAAGGTTCAGCCGAGCCCGGGCATCAGTCGACACTCTTGATGGTCTTCATGGTGATCAGCGATGTCACCCGCGAGACAGCCGGAAGCCCGCTGAGCTTGGTGACCATGAAGTTCTCGTACGTCGCGAGATCTTTCACCGCGACCCGAATGAAGTAGTCGGGAATTCCGAACAACCGCCGACATTCGATCACTTCGTCGAAGGCGGCGACCTGGGATTCGAAGTCCTCGATGGTCGCCTGGTCGTTGACTCCGATCTCGGCGGTGACGATCACCTGAAACCCTCGGCCAAGCGCTTCCTGACTGACGATCGCGCGGTACCCGGTAATGATTCCGTCGGCTTCGAGCTTTTTCACGCGGCGCAGGCAAGGGGATGGTGTCAGACCCACCAGATCCGCCAATTCCGTGTTCGTCAGACTCGAGTCCTGACGGAGGTGAAACAAAATTGCGTCATCCATGGCATCCATCGCACGATTATTGCGCACTGTTCAATATGTGGGCATTCTGAGCAATCGATCACCTCGATCTTTGTTATAGATTTGCGTCGTGATCGAACCAGCATCGTCGACGGCCGCGCCTGCCGTCGAACTCTCGCCGCGAACCCCGGCGTGGCGGCACGCCTTCCAACTGTCGCTGCCGGTCGGATTCGGCCTGCTCCCACTCGGGATAGCCCTGGGCGTTCTTGTGGTCCAACAGGGCCTCAACCCTTGGTGGGCAGTCGCTTTCACCTCGCTGATCTACGCCGGATCGCTGGAGTTTCTCGCCGTCGGAATGGTCGCGGCCATGACACCACTGCCGTACGTCGCTCTGACCGCACTGCTGGTCAACTTTCGACATGTGTTCTACGCCTTGAGTTTTCCGCTGGAAAAGATTCGCAACCCCTTCGCCCGCTTCTACAGCATGTTCGCGCTGACCGACGAGGCCTATGCGATGTCGGTAACTGCCGATCCCAAGGCACTCACCGGACGCGTCATCGTCTACTCCCAGCTGTACCTCCACGGCTACTGGATCGGTGGCGCGATCCTGGGCGCGACGGCAGGACAGTGGATTCCGGATTCGATAGTCGGTCTCGACTTCGCTCTGACCGCACTGTTCGTCGTCCTCTCGATCGAGGCAATTCGCGCACAAAACGGATTCGCGGTGCCGGCCGCTGCGGTCACCTGCGCCCTGGTCGCCCGGCTCGCAGCCCCGGATCACATGCTGCCAATTGCAATGGGCGCCTTCGTGCTCTTCCTGATCGGCCGCTTTGTCTGCGACTCACGAAAGGCGAAGATCGATGCCTGACACCTCGTACATCTTTGCGGCGGTCGCAGTCATGGCCGTGGTCACCTTCGCGCTGCGCGCAATCCCCTTCGCCGCGCTCATGCCGCTGCGCTCCTCCGCCCTGGTCGGCTACCTCGGCATCTACATGCCGGCGGGCGTCATGCTGATCCTCGTGATGTATTCACTCAAAGGGGTGTCGATCACCGCCCCGTCTCACGGCCTCCCCGAACTGATTGCAGTGTGTGCCACGATCGCCGCGCACCTGTGGCGAAAGAATGCCGTCCTGAGCATCGTTGTCGGAACGACGATCTACGTTGCGCTGGTCAATACCGTGTTTGCCTGAGCAATTCCCATCCGGGAGCAAAGCAGCTTTACTCCCGGATGGGTGATTTGTAACCTCCAGGCGCTTATCTGAACAGTTGAACACTTATACGATTTCAGTAGGGTGGCCGCCGGCCGCGACTGAAAGATCGGTGAGGTTCGATGTCCACGACAATGACCACGACGGGCACCCGAATCGCCGGCGCTTGGCACAGTCTGGATCGAGGCCAGCGTCGAAGCATCATCGGAATGACCGTCACCGTCGTTGCACTCAACGTCGTCGGGTGGGCAGTTCTTCTCGGTCTGGTTGTCCCCGGCCACTACACGATCGAAGGCAGTGTCTTCGGCATCGGACTCGGTGTCACGGCGTACACGCTCGGCATGCGCCATGCTTTCGACGCCGATCACATCGCCGCCATCGACAACACCACTCGGAAGTTGGTGGCGGACGGCAAGAAACCGATGTCCGTCGGTTTCTGGTTTTCACTCGGACACTCCACCATCGTCTTTGTTCTCGTCGCACTTCTGGCGTTGGGTGTGCGGCAACTTGCCACCAGCCTTTCCGACGACAACTCCGATCTGGAAAAGTGGACCGGCTTGTTCGGCACAACCATTTCCGGAACGTTCCTGATCTTGATCGGCCTCCTGAATCTTTTCTCTCTCATCGGGATTCATCGGGTGTACACGAAGTACAAGGCCGGAACCTTCGACGAGGAACAACTCGAGAAGGAACTCGACAGCCGCGGCGCCCTCAACAAGATCCTGGGCCCGGTGATGAAGATGGTTCGCAAGCCCTGGCACATGTACCCGGTCGGTCTGCTGTTCGGACTGGGATTCGACACCGTCACCGAAGTGGGACTGTTGGTGATCGCCGGCGGCGCAGCAGCGACAGGGCTCCCGTGGTATTCGATCCTCGTTCTACCGATACTCTTCTGCGCCGGGATGTCTCTGTTCGACTCGATCGACGGATCGTTCATGAACTTCGCTTACGGTTGGGCATTTGCCCAGCCGGTACGAAAGATCTACTACAACATGGTGATCACCGGACTCTCGGTGGCAGTGGCACTGCTGATCGGGACCCAGGAAATCATCTCGATCTTCACCGACAAACTCGACATCCACGACGGGATTCTCGGCGCCATCGGGAACTTGGATCTCGGCGCGATGGGCTTCATCATCGTCGGACTCTTCGTCGTCACATGGATGATCGCCCTCCTCGTGTGGCGGTACGGCCGCATCGAAGAACGGTGGCAAGCGCAGTCCGGCGCATCAGTAGCACGACGAGCGACAGCAGACGAAGCGATGTGAGTTCGACTCGGTCTACACAGAATCATGGGCCACCCGAAAGCGAATAGCTGATGTACGTCTCGCCCCATTTCAGGTACGCGCTCGACGTCGCCTGGCCGCGGATCTGGTCGTTCTGCCACTGGTAGACAGCGCGCCACGGAAATACGGAACTCACTTGTTCCAAGGTGTACTGCTCACGGTGGCCTTGCGCGTATCGCTGTTCGAGGTCTTCACGAGTGCGCGGCGGGAAATTACTGATCAGATAGGTCCGACCGAGAGACTCGATGCGTCCTGGCGGCGCAAAGACATCAGCGCTGCGATAAGTGAAGGCCGCATACAGGTAGGCCGCCACCACAATCGTTGCCAGCGCTACGCGCCGATCTTGAATGCACGTCGAAGCAGGGTCGGCATGGCTCACAGTACAACGACTGCGTCCCGATCTGATGCGGGTCGGCGGCAGCTGCACCTCCCGATTTCCTCGAGCCCAGACCACCTTCCGACTAGTACGGTGAGATCACCGGCAACCGATCTACGGCAACGATGGCGGACTCGCTCGACAACCCAGCGCCCTCTGCCACAGGTGAGGGCACATCGCGGCCAATCATTGCGGGCACCACGCACCAGTGCGGTCCATACGAGGGTCCCCCATGGGAAATCAGTTTCCGTCGCACAGCCTCCACGACCGAAGCCTTCCGCCCCTGCGTCTGGTCGCTATGAGCCAACCCGCTGCGAAAGCTCGACGAGCCGGTTCGAGAATCCCCATTCGTTGTCGTACCAGGCGAAAACCTTCACTTGTTCGCCGACGACCTGTGTGAGGGGCGCATCGAAGATTGCCGAGTGGGGATTGCCGACTATGTCGGCAGAGACAAGTGGCGCCTCCGAATAGGCAAGGTAAGACGAGAGTTCGGGAGTCTGCGATGCGACGCGAAACGCTTCGTTGATCTCCACGACAGTCGCCGGTCGTGAGAGATGGGCAGTGAGGTCGGTGATAGAACCGACTGGCACGGGGACGCGCAGCGAGAGTCCGGTCAATTTTCCGTCCAGCTCTGGGATGATCCGCCCGATGGTGGCGGCGGCGCCGGAGGAAGTCGGGATCGTAGACAATGCCGCGGCGCGGGCGCGCCGGAGATCGCTGTGAGGAGCATCGTGGAGGCGCTGGTCGCTGGTGTAGGCGTGGATCGTCGTCATCAGTCCGGACTCGATGCCGAACGCCTCGTGCAGCACCTTAACCATCGGTGCGAGGCAGTTGGTCGTGCAGGATCCGTTCGAGAATACGTCCTCCGACATGTCGAGGACGTCGTCGTTTACTCCGAGTACAACTGCAGGGACATCACTGTCGGCGGGAGCCGAAATGATCACCTTTCGCGCTCCCGCTGTCAGGTGTTGGCGAGCGTTGACCGAGTCCGTGAATCGGCCGGTCGACTCTATGACGACATCGACGCGTTCGGCTCTCCAGGGGATGAGGGACGGCTCGCGCTCAGAGGTGACGCGAATGCGCTTTCCTGCAACGAGAATCGCGTCCCCGTCGACCTCGACGCCGTCCAGATGACCGGACACCGAGTCCCACTCCAGGAGCGAAGCGAGGGTTGCGGCGTCGGCGATGTCGTTGATCGCGACGATCTCGACATCCGCATCGCTGCGTAGCGCAGCCCGCAGGTAGCTGCGACCGATACGGCCGAAGCCGTTGATTCCGATACGAACGGACATTGATTTCTCTTTCTCGAGTTGGTCAGTGATCGGTGCGGAGAGCGGACTGGGCGGCGTCGAGCAGGGAAATGGCTCCACGAACCGCCGCATCCATCGGGCCCTGTTCACCCTGCGCGCGGGCAAGTACATAGCCGCCCTGCAGGACGGCTGCCAGCGTTCGCGCGAGATCCGCCGGGACGATGCTCGTCGGAAGTTCTCCTGCAGCAATCGCGGCAGTGATCGCCCGCTCCCAATGGTTCAGCATGGTGTCGAAGGCATTCGCAACGACTGCGATCAGTTCTGCATCCGTGACCACTTCCGGGTCCTGGGTCATCCGACCCACCCGGCACCCCCGAGTACCCGGCCGCGGCAATGAGAGGTAGCGCTTCATCTGTTCGAGGGGCGAGCCTTCTCCACCCAACGGAGATGACTCGCCCGTCATTTCTCGGGTAACTGCAGAC
This sequence comes from Rhodococcus sp. P4_E4, assembly GCF_056401575.1. Lineage (NCBI taxonomy): Bacteria > Bacillati > Actinomycetota > Actinomycetes > Mycobacteriales > Nocardiaceae > Rhodococcus > Rhodococcus sp. P4_E4. The sequence continues at coordinate 98,212 of NZ_JBFUJB010000001.1, forward strand.
AGCGCCTCTACCGCGAGTTCGTGCTTTCCACTGAAATGGTGATACATGCTGCCCTGGCCAACCCCGGCACGTGTCATCACGTCGCGTGGGCTCGTCGCTGCATAACCGCGCTCCCACAACAGCTCTGCCATCGCACCCGTCAGCTGGTCCTTTGAGTTCACCAATCGACTGTAACAACTAGTATGTACAACCTCAACGTAGGTTCGACCAACAGGCCGGCCGGGCGATTGTGCGGTGATCGACCAGAGCATCGTTGCCGTTCTGGACGTAGCATCTGCAAGACTCCTGAAATGAAGCACGTCGGGCGCGAGGCAGCGGCACGGCTCAACGGGGCCGGGATCGAACTCAGCGAGGGCCTGACCGACGCAGAGTTCGATTCCGTCCACGAACGCTTTGGATTTCACTTCAACCCAGACCACCGCAGCCTTCTTGCCACTGCGTTACCACTTGGCGACCGTTGGCCGAACTGGCGTAGCGCCGACGACCTCGAGTTGGGTACTTGGCTAGATACAGTCACCGAAGGTTTCATCTGGGATGCACTGCATCAACAACCACCGTTCTGGCCGGCATCGTGGGGCAGAATGCCCGCCTCACCCGAGGACGTCACCACAATCGTGCGTCAACAGATCGGAGCGTGGCCGCGCCTTGTCCCGATCTTCGGACACCGCTTCACGCCCGCCGCACCCTCCCCCTCGGGATCGCCGGTGATCTCCGTGTGGCAGACCGATATCGTCTACTACGGGGCAAACCTCCTCGAATATCTCGCCAATGAGTTCCCCCTCGGACAGGGCCGAAAGACACTCTCTCCCATTAGCGTCCGCGTACCGTTCTGGTCCCGATTCATCGAGGCGGCCAACCGCGCGGAATCGATCTGACCGGCCAAAGGTCCTGTTCTGCCTGCCAATAGTTTCGCAGACGAATTTCGCGGGTATTGATCACTTGCGGCGGCGATTTCCAGAGCGAGGGGTCAGCCGCGCAAGGTCTGCCCCCGGCTGTCACTCGCCGGGTGGCGGGCCGCCAAAACCAGCGGGCCGCCGAAAACAATCTGTGCCAGGCGATGATTTCGATGCAAACGACACGACTCGACACCATCCTGATTCTGATCGTCGGGACGGCAATCGGCCTGAGCGTCTGGCTGGCCACGCAGGAACCATTCGCGTCGATCGGACTCGGAATCGCAACGGTGGTGATCTGCTGGATCTCTTGCTCGATGATCCACGGCTTCCCACACCGATCGACGAAGGACATGCGTCCGCGCGAGAACCAGGATCGCGAGTCACCGAAACGGCGCTGACGCCGTGTAGGGATGAGGCCGACCGTGGAGGCCCGGACACAGCGAAGTGRGTGGTTCACCTGTCGCAGGTGAACCACTCACTTCGGTCAGAGGATCACACCTCGTCAGGTCGCCAGGTCGCGACGGCCCAGATCACGGCGACGTCGAGGGCGATGATCACGATCGACCACAGCGGGTAGTACGGCATCCACAGGAAATTCGCCACGATCGAGAGCGCCGCGATCACGAAGGCCATGCCGCGGGCCCACGTCATGCCGACGAACAATCCCAGCGACACCGCGATGCCGATGATTCCGAGCACGATGTGGATCCAACCCCATGTCGTGACATCGAATTCGAAGGTGTAGTTGACTCCGACGATCAGCAGGTCGTTGTCTGCGAGAGCCGCGATGCCCTGGAGCAACGCGACGATTCCCGCGACGAAGAGCAGGCAGGCTGCCGCCACCGTGGTCCCGATGGCAAAGCCTTGTCGGACAGGATGGTTCGCATGAGATTGGTGCGGAGCAGTCATGACGTCCCCTTCTTCGGCGAAATAGCGTGAGAACAGTATTCAAAGGTTCACGCCGACGGACATCACCCAGCAAGGATGAACAGCCGTCCAGCACTGCAATCAAAATTCATGGGAACATATGTTCGATTTCGGTGTACGGTGGAGCTTATGACCGCCACGATGCAACCGTCTCTGTTCGACAACGGTGACCTCGGCGTTTCTTTGGCCGATCTCGACGGCACGGTGCAGCGACGTATTCTCACCGCCGGCGCATGGGTCGACCATCGCCCGGCCTGGCTGACCGGATCGGAGGCCGTGTTCGACAATCTGGAGGCTACGGTGCCGTGGCGTTCCGAACGGCGTCAGATGTACGACCGCGTTGTCGACGTCCCTCGTCTGGTGTGTTTCTACGCAGAGAATCAACCACTGCCGGACGCGCTTCTCACCGAAGCCAAAGACGCGCTGAGCAGTCACTACTTCGACGAACTCGGTGAACCATTCGCCACGTCGGGTCTGTGTTTCTATCGCGACGGTTCCGACAGCGTTGCCTGGCACGGGGACGATACGGGACGAAGTCGCACCGAGGACACGATGGTGGCCATCCTGTCTCTCGGTGCGGCTCGCCCGCTCCTATTGCGCCCTCGTGGGGGCGGCGAATCCATCCGCTTCAATCTCGGACACGGAGATTTACTCGTCATGGGCGGATCCTGCCAACGCACGTGGGAACACTGTGTCCCGAAGAGTGCGCGGGCCCTCGGGCCGAGAATCAGCGTTCAATTCCGCACTCGCGGAGTTAGATAGCGTCGCGGAGTTCGTCTCGCAGCGCCTTCCGATTGAGCTTGCCGACGGCCGTCTTCGGTATGGATTCTGCGAAAACAACCCGACGCGGTTTCTTGTACGACGCCAGTCGTTCGCCGACGTGCGCGACCAATGATGCTTGCAGTGCGTCGTTTTCGACGGTCCCGTCCTCGAGTACCACCACAGCCGTGACCGCCTCCACCCACTTGGCGTCGGCGGTACCCACCACGGCGACCTCACGGACAGACAGATGCGTCAGGAGTGCATCCTCGACTTCACGGGGGTAGACGTTGTATCCGCCGCTGATGATCATGTCCGAAGCTCGGTCCTTCAAGAACAAGAATCCTTCGGCGTCGAACTGACCGATGTCACGGGTGTGAACCCAGCCGTCTTCGGTGAAGGTGTCCGCATTCAGTTCCGGTGCATTGAAGTATCCGGCGATCGCCGATGGCGAGCGGATCACGATTTCACCCGGTTCTCCCTGGGGCACTTCGTTTCCCTCGCCGTCGAGCAGCCTGATCTCGACGTCGATGGCGGGCTGACCACAGGACAGCAGGCGATCTTCCGTGTGATCTTCGGGCCGTAGGACTGCGATACACAGCGGTGCCTCGGTCTGCCCGTAGTACTGGAGAAAACGGTGTTGCCCCCACGCCTGCATTGCACGTTCGATGGTGGCCAGCGGCATCGGCGACGCACCGTAGATCACGGATTTCAGACTCGAGATGTCTGCGCTCGCAAAATCAGGGCGTTCGAGGAGCATCTGAATCATCGTCGGCACCAGATTGATTGCCGTAGCCCGATGCTCGGTTATCGAGTCCAAGAAGGTCGACGGGTCGAATCCGGGAAGGATGACGGTCTTGCCGCCACGCAGCCAGAACGGAAGCACGAAGACACCGCTGGCATGAATCAGTGATGCCGCGTGCAGCATCGTATCGTCCTGAGTCGCCGGAAGCAGATTGAGCAGAACATTGCGGCAGATGCCGGCGTAGCTGCGCTGAGTGTGCTGCGCGGCCTTCAATGTTCCCGTGGTCCCGGAGGTGAACAGCGTCAGGATCACATCGTCGGGAGCTAACTCGACGTCCGGTGTGTCCGAAGGCATGCTCTGTGCTTGGTCGAGCAGCGAACGCTGCCGCGCCGAACCTGTTTCCAGCCCGATGAACGTACGTTCGGGGAACCTGGCGGACAGTTCAGCGGCGCGGTCGGCGAGGTCACTACCGAAGACGACGTACGAGGTGTCGGTGTCCTCGAGCATTCTCGCGTGCTCGTCGAGCGAGAGACGCGAGTTGAGCGGAACCCTGTTGATGCCGGCTTTGACACAGGCAAAATCGACGGGGACGCTGGCAAGAGAGTTGTTGACCAGCAATGCAACCCGTGCACCACGCCCGATACCGAGGGCGATGAATGTGTGCGCCAATCGGCTGCTGAGTTCGTCCACTTCCGTGAACGTCATCGATCGATCGCCGAAAACGACGGCTGTTCGCGATCCGTGCTGTCGCGCACCACGGGCGATCAGGTCTCTGGTTATGGGCATCATGGTTCAGTTTCCTCGTTCGAATTCGGGTTGTTCTCGAACCGGCCGTGCCGGCCGGCGCCCGCGGCGAACGCAGCAGCGCCGCGCACACCTTCAGCGATGACAATGGGATTTCCCGCGACGCCCTCGGCCCGCAGTGCTTCGGCAAGTGGTAGATCAAAAGATCGGTAGGCCGACGCGCGATCCGCGAGCATGCAGAGTTGAGGGAAAGCGGACAACTGGTGCGCAAGCTCCTTGGCTGCCTGGAGTGACTGCCCCACTGGAACAACACGATTGGCCAGTCCGAAGGCCAGCGCCTCCGGAGCGTCGACCGGGCGACCGGTCAAGATCATGTCGAGCGCTCGCCCCTGCCCGACGATTCGCGGCAGTCGCACGGTCCCACCATCGATGAGAGGAACTCCCCAGCGCCGGCAGAAGACTCCGAACACGGAATCCTCCTCGCAGATCCTCAGGTCCGCGAGCAATGAAAGCTCGAGCCCTCCTGCAACCGCGTATCCGCTGACGGCGGCGATCAATGGCTTGGACAACACCAACCGACTCGGCCCCATCGGGCCGGTGCCGCCGCCTTCCGGATGCAACTCGTGCACGCGGGCGGGGTCGGAGACTGCGGTTAAATCCGCACCGGCACAAAATGTGCCGCCCGCGCCCCACAGAATCGCCACCTTCTGACTCTCGTCCGATTCGAACTCCAGGAAGGCATCACGCAACTGCGCCGCCATCGGCCCGTCCACCGCATTCTTGCGATCAGGGCGATTCATCACGATGACGGTGACGCCACCGTCACGCTCCACATAGACATCGCCACCTGGTCGATCGGAGTCGGTCACGATATTTCCTCACTGCTCGCGGATAAGGTTTCCCGGTACCCACCATGCCACTTGTAACAGAATTTGTCAGGAGTTGTTCAAAAGTTGTTACAAACTGATCGAGGAATGTCCGCAACCCGAGTTGTGCTGGACCTCGCAACGGCGAGTCCGGACACCGAGTTCAGCACTGCAGTGCTGACCCGGGCCGGCGAGATCGTCGGTGTCAGCGCATCGAGCGTTCGCGTGGCAACGGGCCGCCTGTGCCGCGAGAACAAACTGCGTCGCACCGCTCGTGGAACGTACGTCCTCAACCCGGACGGCATCCCCACCTACAGCGAGGTCGAGGGGTGGCGAACTCGTACCGATCGCATACGCCCCTGGGACGGCACGTGGATAGCCGTCGAGCACTCAGCGCTCAAACGAAGCGACCGCACTGCCGCCCGAAGACACGATCAGGCGCTGCGCCTGGCGGGCTACGAGGAGTGGAAGCCCACACTCGCCGTCCGCCCGAACAATCTGCTCGGCGGCACGGACAGCGCCCGCCGCACTCTCCGCCGACTCGGCGCCGCCCCCGAATCGGCTGTCATGGAAATCGCTCACCTTGCCCCCGGGGATGATTCGACAATCCGCACACTCTGGAACTCGGAAGCACTGTTGGTCGACATCGCCGAGGCCCGTGAAGCACTCACACAGGCGCAAACACGCCTGGCGACAATCAGTCGCGAGGAGGCTGCCCGTGAATCACTTGCCTTGGGCAGCGCGGTGATCGCGGTCATCGTGCGCAATCCGCTCCTTCCGGAAGAACTCGAACCGACGCAGCCACTACGTGAACTGATCTCGCACATGCTCGAGTACCAGGACGCATCTCGCGAACTGTGGCAGTCACTGCTCCAGTTCTGATCGACTTCTTCCAGAAGGTAATTCAGTACGTTGCGCGGCCACCGCTGGCGTCGTACACAGCACCCGTCGAGTAACTCACCGCCGACGACGACAGCCAGGAGATCAATTCGGCGATCTCGTCGGCCCGCCCCATCCGCGCCATCGGCGTCAAAGACTGCGAGCGGGCGAGGATGGCCGGATCGGTGCCGGCATTCATAGGACTTTCCACGGCCGCGGGAGCAATCGCGTTGACCAGCACACCGGCGGTGGCGACCTCTTTGCCGAGCGACTTCGTCAGCGCGACGACTGCCGCTTTGGACGCGGAATATGCACTCTGATTCGGGTTTCCGTCCTTGGCAGCAATACTCGCGAGATTGACGACCCGCCCCCACCCGGACGCAACCATCCCCGGCACGAACGCCCGGCACATCAGGAATGTCCCTTCGACGTTGATGCGGAACGTACGCCGCCAAGCCGCGAGGTCGACGTCGACGAGTGGCGCTGATGGTCCTACGATTCCCGCACTGTTGATCAAGATGTCGACTCTGCCGAGTCTGGTTCGAAGCGCATCGACTGCTGTCGGATCACTCACGTCGAGTTGTTCGTCCGCACCCTCGGCAAGATCTGCCGTTACCACCCGAACTCCCCTCTCCGTCAACATCTTTGCACTGGCGGCGCCGATTCCGCTCGCACCGCCGGTAACGAGCGCGGTGACACCCTCTGGGTAACCCTGCATCGCATTCACTCCTGAGTTTCTGTGCGCTACGCACTCAATTTATGTTGCAAACAGGCATAATTGCCGTCACACTGTGTAGAAATTCTGAATATATGGCGTTTGTTGTCAACGTCAAATACCTGGAGGCCTTGGCGATGGAAACCCGCTGGTTGCACGCGTTTGTCGCGGTTGCGGAAGAACTTCACTTCGGGCGGGCCGCATCACGGCTCCAGATGGCTCAGTCGCCGCTCAGCCAGATGATCCGAAAGCTCGAAAAGGACATCGGCGTCAAGTTGTTCGAACGAAGCACTCGCAGCGTCGCACTCACGTCCGGCGGACATGCCTTTCTCCCCCACGCCTATCGCGTCATCGAGAACATGGAGACGGCACGACACGCTACGCGTGCGTCGTCGGGAGGCGTCTACGGACGAGTCACGATCGGGTTCACCGGAGTGCTCAACTATCAAGCACTTCCGCCGCTCACCCGCGCGTTGCGTCAGCGCTATCCGGAAGTCGAACTGACACTCCTCGGCCGGATCATGACGCGCGACGCGGTCATTCAACTCGAGAGCGGCGCCCTCGACCTCGCCTTCGTCGGACTACCGGTGGAATCCGCATCACTGTCTACCCGGCTGATCCGACGGGAGGCGTTCGGCGCCGTACTTCCGATCGACCATCCCCTTGCCGAGAGGGACGCGATCGATCTCCGCGAATTGGCCGACGACGGATTCGTGACCACCCCGCTCTCGGCCGGCTCGGCCCTCCAGGAAACCGCGATGCGCGCCTGCATGAACGCAGACTTCAGGCCTCGCGTCGTCCAGGAGATCACCGATCCGTACATGATCCTCATGCTCGTTGCCGCCGGCGTCGGTGTAGCGCTGATGACGTCCGGCATGGCTGCTATCACCCCACCTGGCAGTGTGTTCGTCCCACTCACCGGCGAGCCGACGTTCATGAACCACGGAATTGCCTGGTCACCCCGACATATGACCGATGCACTCGCCGTCGCGCTGGAGACGTCCGAGGAGATTCTGCCGACGCCGGAGATTGAGACCAAAAACGTCATTATCTGAGACTCATTTAGTGTTGGACGCGCCATAGTCCTTCGTGGCACTGTCGTCTCAGCCGCCGAAAGGTGAGGGACGTCACCGATGCGTGGTGCATCACCAAACGTGCCGCCACGGTCGGCCCATCGGGACGAAAGGACTTCACATGGCACCACCGATCAACTCCACCGGTTCCACGCACTCCACTGCGGAGCACCCGAATTCGAATGCGCGCCGCGCCGCCGTTTCGGGCTTCCTCGGCAGCACCCTCGAGTACTACGACTTCTTCATCTACGGCTCCGCAGCCGCGCTCGTGTTCCCCAAGATCTTCTTTCCTGGCGGCGGCTCGACGGCAACGCTGCTCTCGATCAGCACCCTGGGCGTGGCCTACGTCGCCCGCCCACTCGGCGCAGTGCTGTGGGGACACCTCGGCGATCGGTACGGACGCAAGAACGCGCTTCTCGCCTGCCTGCTCCTCATGGGTGTTGCGACGGTCATCGTCGGTTGCCTGCCGACCTACGACCAGATCGGCATCGCCGCGCCGATCATTCTCGTCTTGCTTCGTCTTCTTCAAGGGCTCTCTGCCGGCGGTGAATCACCCGGCTCTTCGGCACTGACTCTCGAACACGCACCTGATCACCGTCGTTCGTTCTTCACCTCGTTCACCATGAGCGGGATCATGTTCGGCATCGTCGTCTCCAGCCTGGTATTCATCCCAGTGGCGAGCCTGCCCGACGAAGACCTCTACTCGTGGGGTTGGCGAGTTCCCTTCTGGCTCAGCATCATCGTGACCGTCGTTGCGCTGTGGCTACGTCGCGCCTTGGATGAGCCCGAGGTATTCGAAGAACTCAAGGAACAGGACGAGACGGCCGGAATTCCCGTCGTCGAGATGTTCCGCTCGCACTGGCGCACCGTGATCCGTATCAGCATGAGCTCGACCTTCGCGATGATCAACACCATCGTCAACGTCTTCGCCCTGGCGTACGCCGTCGAATCCGGCTTCGAACGCTCCACGATGCTGTGGGCCATCGCGACCGCCAATTTTGTTGCCGTACTGACTCAGCCGCTGTTCGGCATTCTCTCGGATCGCTACGGACGTAAGCCCATCTTCGTCGTCGGCGCCATCGGAGCCGGCTTGATGATCTTCGTCTTCTTCCATTCGATCGGAACCCAAAGCGTCCCCATGGTCTTCGCTTCGGGAATCGTCATGATCGGAATCTTCTACGCGATGCCCAACGGCACGTACCCGGCATACTTCCCGGAGCAGTTCCCCGCGAAGGTCCGATACACCGGAATGGCCGTCAGCCTCATGCTCGGACTCCTTGTTGCCGGCTTCACACCGGCTATCGCCCAGGCGATTTCGGCCGGAGACAAGAGCAACTGGACACCGGTTGCATGGATGTGCCTGGGCTTCGCCGTCATCTCCGCCATCGCGGCAATGACCGGACCGGAAACGTACCGCACGCCCACAGCAGAACTGGGCCAACCGAAGCCGAGCCTGCCGATCAAGCAGGACTCAGAGCTCACCAGCAACAACGCTTGACCGGACCGGCCCCTCGCGCTGAATTGYCGGGTCGGGTATCGCCACCTCACTCTCGCCCGCGTTGCACGCACACGAAGCAGCAGCACTCGGACTCGACGATTACAGCTACGAACTGATCGATCTCGAGAACCTGAACATCTCGGTCGAGAAAACCGGTGAGGTGGTGCGTGGCGCCGTCGCGGGCGATTTCACCGGACTGAACATCACCCACCCGTGCAAGCAGGTTGTCGTGGACGCGCTCGACGAGCTGTCCGGCAACGCGCGGTTGCTCGGTGCCGTCAACACGGTTGTGGTCGACAACGGCCGTTTGATCGGCCACAACACTGACCACAGCGGATTCCTCACAGCACTGCAGCGCGGTTTGCCCGACGCCGCCTTGGACCGAGTGGTGCTTGCCGGGGCAGGAGGGGCGGGTTCCGCTGTGGCATACGCACTCGCCGCCGCCGGCACCACGGATCTTCGCATCGCAGATATTGATCCCGATCGCGCTGCCGATGTGTGTTCTCGCGTCACCTCGGCCTTCCCTGCCACGCGCACAACGGCTTTGGCGATCGATGAGATCGCCGTCAACCTGACGACGTGCGACGGCGTCGTCAACGCATCTCCGATCGGCATGGTGGGTCACCCCGGAACTCCCTTCGACCCTGCGGCGTTGCATTCCGGATTGTGGGTCGCTGACATCGTTTATCGACCGATGCACACCGAATTGCTCGACGCTGCAGCTGCTCTCGGATGCGCGGTTCTCGACGGTGGGCAGATGCTGGTGGCTCAAGCCTCTGACACCTTCACACTCCTGACCGGTGTCGAAGCCGATACGGATCGCATGCGCAGCCATCTGAGCGAGCTGCTCTCCGAGACGGCATGCGCATGAGCACAACCGAACACCTACTTTCTCGCGAAGTACCAGGAGCACTGATGAAGGTGACTGCGCCTTTCGCCGAACCTCTCGACATGGGCAGCGTCCGCCTCCGGAACCGGTTCGTGTCCGCCCCGATGGAACGCAACTACTGCGAAGTCGACGGCACCATGACGGACGAGTACATCGCGTACCTCGCCCGCCGCGCCGAAGGTGGTGCTGCACTGATCTTCACCGAAGCGAGCTACGTGCGTGCCGACGGCAAGGGACGCATCCGGCAGATGGGCGTCGACGTCGACGAACGGATTTTCGGCATCAAGAAGATGGCCGACGCGATCCACGCTCACGGCGCCCTCGTCGGAGTCGAACTCAACCACGGTGGACGTACGGCGCAAGGTTCTGTCAGCGGGTTTGTTCCCGTTGCCCCGACACCGATTCCGTGTTTGGTTGTCGGCGGCGAAATGCCAGAACAACTCGACGGCGACGACATCGAGCACATCATCGAATGCTTCGGTGAGGCTGCCGCACGGTGCCAGCAGGCCGGCGTCGACGTCATCTCCCTGCACGGTGGCCACGGGTACTTGATCCACCAGTTCCTCTCCCCTGCTTACAATCACCGCGACGACGAATGGGCCGACCCCACCTTGTTCGTCAACAAGGTCATCGCCTCCGTCCACGAGCATGCTCCGGGAATCACTCTGGGACTTCGATTCTCAGCCTTCGAAGGCATTGACGGCGGACTCGACGCCGAGACGACCCGCGTGCGCATCGACGACATCGATACCGACCGACTCGATTTCCTCGACGTCTCGGCCGGCAACTACGAAGCGGGACAGTGGATCATCCAGCCCGGTGAATGGTCCCGTGGACTCCTCGCGCCGTACTCCGAGCAGTACCAGCGCGACTTCGACATCCCGGTTGGTGTGGCCGGACGCATCACGTCGCCGGAGATCGCCGCGCAGATCATCGAATCCGGGCAGGCGAACTTCGTCAGCATGGCCCGTACGTTGCACGCCGATCCGGACTTCCCGAATCGCGCTGTCGACGGTGGCCGGTACCGCCCGTGCATCGCCTGCAACTACTGCATCGACAGCCTGGCTGCCGGTCCCATTCCCTGCTCCGTCAACCCGTGGGTCGGACGTGAACTGGATCAGCCTACAAAGCCGGCTGATGCCACCGTGCGGGTCGCCGTCATCGGTGCCGGTCCGTCCGGAATGGCCACTGCCCGCGACCTGGCACTTGCCGGTCACCGCGTCGACCTGTACGACGAACGCCCCAGTCTCGGTGGCGACTTCGCTCTGGCATCGAAGCTGCACGAATATCCCGAATACGGGCGGATCGTGGACTGGTACCTCGCGGAACTGGCCGAACTCGGGGTGCAGTGCCACACTTCGACCAGAGCTGACGCAGCATTGCTCGCAAACAGTGACTTCGACGCGATCGTCCTTGCTGCCGGTGGGCACGGTCCCGTGACTGACCTCCCCGGAGCAGCAACCCGTACCGTCCGTGATGTCCGCGAGTTCCTCGCCTCCGGAGATCCGGCCCCCGAGGCAATCACCATTTTCGGCGCCGACCGCGAGGCTGCCGCTGTTGCCGACGATCTGCTCCAGAAGGGCACCCAGGTCGTCATGATCGGGCCGCAGGAAACCATCGCGCACGACGTCGGCCGACGCGGCAAGATCGTACTGCTGCCGCGCCTGGCCTCAAGTGAGAACCTCACGACCTACCTGAGCTCGATCGTCACCAAAGTCGACGCCGATCGGGTCACGATCTCGACAGGCGATGTACTGAGCGAAGTCGACGCCCCCGGCGAGCTGCTGATCTCACAGGGCGTCGAGCCGCGCTCGGAGCTTTTGACCGAACTACGTTCACTGGCACCACGACTCGGGGTCCATGCCGTCGGCGACGCGAGCGGTGACGGCGGATCCATCCATGCCGCACTCGTGACCGCAGCCGACGTTGCCGTCGCCATCACCGCCGCCGCTGCGGCCCGTCAGGAGGTTCACGCATGAGCGCACACACAGCCGCACCGGTGGCAACTGCGTTGCCACCCATCGGACTCGGAACCTGGCCACTGGTCGGTGCCGACGCCACGAAGTCGGTACTCTCCGGAATCGAGGCCGGGAACCGCCTCATCGACACCGCCGCGATCTACGGCAACGAGGACGCCGTCGGCGTAGCGTTGGCGGAGTCTGCTCTGCCGCGAGAAGAACTGTTTGTCACCACCAAACTTCGTGGAAACGACCAGGTTTCCGGTGACATCCGCGGAGCGCTCGAGCAGAGCCTGGAACGACTGGGACTGGATCAACTCGATCTGTTCCTGATCCACTGGCCGCTCCCGCGAATCGATCGTTACGTTGCGTCGTTCGAGGCGATGCTGGCCTGCCGCGACGCCGGACTGGTTCGGTACGTGGGTGTGTCGAACTTCCTGGAGCACCACCTGCGCCGCGTCGTCGCCGAAACCGGCGAGGCACCGGCAGTCAACCAGATTCAGATGGACCCGTCGCTCGCGCGAATTCCGGTGCGCCGCGCCAACGACGAACTCGGAATCTTCACGCAGTCGTGGAGCCCGCTCGGCCGCGGCGATGTGCTCGACAACGCCGTGGTCGGGGAGATCGCCGGCCGAATCGGTTGCACCCCAGCTCAAGTGGTCCTCGCTTGGCACGTCGCGCAGGGTGTGGTTCCGGTCGCGCGATCAGCGAACCCGACGCGTCAGGCCGAGAACCTGGCAGCACTCGACGTGACCCTCTCCGGCGAAGACATCGAAGTACTGAACAGTCTCGACCGCGGCGAGTCTGCGGCGCGGGACGTCGAAGCAGAGGAACATTTCTGATGACGTTGAAAGTCGGAATCGTCGGCTGCGGCAAGATCGCCGGCAACCATGCCCGAGCCCTACAACAAGTCCCCGGCGTCGAGGTGATCGGCTGCTGCGATCCCGATCTCGGACGCGCCCAGGAGTTCGCGGCAGCGCACGGCATTCCCGCAGCCGTGAGTTCAGTGGAGCAACTTCTTGCCCTCGGACTCGACGCCTGCACCGTCTGCACGCCACACCCGGTACATGAAGAGGTAGTCGTGGCCGCTGCCGAAGCGGGTGTACATGTGTTGTGCGAGAAGCCCATCGCGGTCGATGTTGCTGCCGCCGACCGCATGATCGAGGCCGCCGACCGCGCCGGTATCACCTTCGGCGTCCTCTTCCAACGTCGCTTCTGGCCGGCCGCGCGTCGGATCCGGGACGCCATCGACGACGGCCGGATCGGACTGCCCACGCTCGGCGAGGCGTCGGTGATCCTGCACCGTCCGTCGAGTTACTACTCGGCCGACGCGTGGCGCGGACGCTGGGACACCGACGGCGGTGGCGTGCTCATGACGCAGGCGGTGCACCAGATCGACATGCTGGCCTGGTTCATGGGCGAGGCCGTCTCGGTCAGCGGCTTCATCCGCACCCACACCCACGGTGAGCACATCGAGACCGAGGACAGTGCGTCAGCTGTAATTTCCTTTGCTTCGGGCGGCACCGCCACCGTCACCGCGACTACCGGTGCCAATCACAATCTGGGCAACCGCGTGACAGTGATCGGGCGCACCGGCGCCATCGCCAGCGTCCTCGAATTTCCTGAAGGGCACGAGGGTGTCAACGAAATCTGGACCGTGCCCGGTGAAGTGGAGTTCCAGTCGCCGTACTCTGCCGACATCGACGCCAATCTCGATGTGGGAGCGGTTAATGCAGCACTGACCGACTTCCACACCCTGCAGGTTCAGGACTTCGCCGACGCGGTCCTGACCGGGCGCGAACCCGCCGTCACCGGCCGGGACGCCCGCGCATCACTTGCCATCATCGCCGCAATCTACGAATCGTCACGAACCGGGAAGGTTGTCGATCTGACATCGACACCGACCCTCGCAACAACTGCCAAGGAGCAGAAATGAGTAGCAGTACCCCCCTCACCTACGACGTAGTTGTCGTGGGCTCCGGCGCAGGCGGGCTTTCCACAGCAATTGCCGCAGCACATGGCGGCGCGTCGGTACTCGTTGTCGAGAAGGCCGACACCTGCGGCGGCGCAACGGCCTGGTCGGGCGGGTGGATGTGGACCCCGCGCAACATGTTTGCCATCGCCGACGGGGTTGTGGAGGATCGTTCGGCGCCACGGACATATCTGGAGAACCGACTCGGCGACAACTTCGACGCTGCCAAGGTGGATGCACTCCTCGACGGCGCACCGGAGATGGTCGAGTTCTTCGAACGCAAGACTGCACTGAAGTTCGTTCCCGGAGCCAAGATCGCCGACATACACGGCGACACACCGGGAGCCGGCACGGGTCATCGTTCCGTCGGACCGAAACCGGTGAGCTTGCGAAAGCTCGGACCCGACGTCGCGGCGCTGCTCCGTCGACAGTTGTACGAGACGTCATTCCTCGGAATGGGCATCATGGCCGGCCCCGACCTGCAGGCATTCCTGCACTCGACTCGATCGCCGAAAGCATTTGTGCACTGTGGCGTTCGCGTGACAAAGCACATGTTCGATCTCGCCACCAAGCGTCGTGGCCAGCAACTCGTCAACGGCACTGCGCTTGTCGGCATGATGCTTCGCTCAGCGCTCGATCTCGGCGTCGAGATTCGGGTGAAAACGTCGGCAACATCGCTGCAGACTGACGATGACGGTCGCGTTGTCGGTGTCCGCCTCGAAGGTCCGGATGGTGCGTACTCGGTAACTGCCACGCGCGGCGTCGTACTGGCCACCGGCGGCTTCGCCCAGGACATCGACCGCCGACGTGAACTGTTCCCCCGTACCCCCACCGGAAACGAGCACTGGTCACTCACTCCGAAGACAACCACCGGCGACGGCATCACCCTCGGCGAATCCGTGGGTGGTCGCCTCGACCGCACTCTTGCCTCCCCCGTCGCGTACTGCCCCGTCTCCATCGTTCGTTACCGCAACGGCAAGGAAGGTGTGTTCCCGCACATCCTCGACCGCGGAAAGCCCGGTGTCATCGGAGTTCTCGCGAACGGCAAGCGTTTTGTCAACGAAGCACTCGGCTACCACGACTACACCCTCGCGATGGTCGAGCAGGTTCCCGAGAGCGAAGAAGTGTGCTCGTGGTTGATTGCCGACCAGCAGTATGTGCGCTACCTCCCGCTGGGCATGGCCAAGCCCCTGCCGATCCCGATCCAGCCGTACCTGCGCTCGGGATACCTGACACGGGGTCGCACTGTTCGCGAACTGGCGGAGAAGATCAGCGTTGATCCGACGCAGTTGGAAAAGACAATCGAGGCATTCAATGTCGGGGCCGTGGCCGGTGAAGACCCCGAGTTCGGTCGCGGTACAACGCCGTTCAACCGGGGATCCGGCGATACCGCCAACCCCTGGCCGAACCCGTCGCTCGCGCCCTTACAGAAGGGTCCGTACTACGCGGTGAAGGTGGTGCCGGGCAGTTTCGGTACCTTCGCCGGGCTTGTCACCGACTCGTCGTCGCATGTGCTCGACGACAACGACCGCCCCATCGAGGGATTGCTCGCCGTCGGCGTCGATCAGGCCAGCGTGATGGGCGGGCACTACCCGTCCGGCGGCATCAACCTCGGCCCGGCTATGACGTTCGGTTATCTGGCAGGTCGGGAACTGGCCGGAGCCAAGACAGTTGGAGCACACGCATGACACTCTCACTCGGGCTGGCAGCCCTCACGGTGCTCGATACCGCACCGATGCAGCACGTCGACTTGGCCGAAAAGCACGGCTTCGACACCATCGGTATCCGTCTGATGCCCGCGGCACCGGGCACTACGGCGTACCCCCTGCACGAGGACAAGCAGGGGTTGAACGAATTGGTGCGTCGACTAGGCGATTCACCCGTTGAGGTATTCGACCTCGAAATCATCCGCCTTGCAGCCGACTTCGACCCCGCCGACTATGTTCCGCTTCTCGAAGCGGGTGCACAGCTCGGAGCCAAAGCCGTTCTGGTGGGCGGCGACGATCGCGACCGCGCTCGGCTCACTGACTCCTATGCCCGCCTCGCTGAACTGTGCGCGAACTACGGCATCGTCGCCTCGCTCGAATTCATGCCGTGGACTGCGGTGCCCGATGCGCGTGCGGCCATCGAGATCGTCTCGGCGGCAGACGGTCCGGCTCGTAGTGTCCTCGTCGACGCACTCCACACCGACCGCTCGGCGACCACACTGGAGGATCTTGCGTCCATCCCGCGCGCGTGGCTTCACTACGCCCAGATGTGCGACGGTTCGACCCCCGCTCCTACGGATGACGCAGAACTGATCCGTCACGCCCGCGAAGAGCGTCTGGTGCCCGGCACCGGCGGCATCGCCCTGACCGACATCTGGTCGACCCTGCCTTCCGGACTGCCGGTCAGCATCGAATTGCCCAACGAGCCGCTGCGTCAGGCCGTCGGCACGGACGCCTGGCTGAAGCGCCTGGTCGAGGCCACGCGAGCAGTGTTGGCCTAGCGGCCCTGTGCGCCTTTTTGGTAGTTGGCGCTACCAGAAAGGCGCACGGGGGCGTCAGCCCCTCCGAGCCGCAACGGCCTGCGCCAGACGGTCCAACTGCGCTGCCGTTGTGGACCAGTCGATGCATGCGTCGGTGATGGACTGACCGTAGGTGAGTTCGTCCGCCTTGCCCAAGGTCAGGTCCTGACGACCGGCCTCGATGAAGCTCTCCAACATGACACCCGCGATTCCCTGCTCACCGGCGGCGAGACGAGCTGCGATGTCGTCGAGGACGATGACCTGACGCTCGTGATCCTTGCTGCTGTTGCCGTGGCTCGCGTCGATGACCACGCGCTCGGGCAGGTTCGACTTACGCAGGCGGGCAAGGGTATCCGCGACCGTCTCGGCGTCGTAGTTCGGTCCGTCGCTGCCACCGCGCAGGATGACGTGGCAGTCGGGGTTACCAGCCGTACGGATCAAGGCAGCCTGACCGTCGAGGTCGGTTCCGGGGAACACGTGGCTCGCTGCCGCAGCGCGGGTACCGTCGACGGCTACCTGCACGTCACCTTCGGTGGAGTTCTTGATACCGACCGGCATGGACAGTGCACTGCACAGCTGACGGTGAACCTGGCTCGCAGCGGTCCGAGCGCCGATCGCGCCGTAGCTGACCAGGTCCGCGATGTACTGCGGCATGATCGGGTCGAGGAATTCACAGCCGACGGGCAGACCGAGGCTCGACACGTCGAGCAGCAACTTGCGGCCGATACCAAGACCGGTGTTCACGTCGTAGGTGCCGTCGAGGTGGGGATCGTTGAGCAGGCCCTTCCAACCCAGCGTGGTGCGCGGCTTTTCGAAGTAGACCCGCATGACGATGTGCAGGTCGTCCCGCAGTTCTTCGGCCTTGGCAGCCAACCGGCGGGCGTAGTCCATCGCAGCTTCCGGATCGTGTACCGAGCACGGTCCGACAACAACGATCAAACGGTCGTCGTCACCGTTGAGGATGTTGATCGTGTCGGCACGGCCGGTCCGCACGGTTGCGGCCGCGACCTCGTCCGGAGCGTGCTGAGCACGAACAGTCGCCGGTGACACGAGCGGACTGATACTCACAGTGCGCTGATCGTCGAGGCTGTCCGAAGCTGCGGTGGTGTCGATGGTGACAGTCATGGGGTTTTCGGTTTCCTGTTCTCAGGCCGACCCCAGAGATGAAGAGAAACTCCAGCGAGCCGGTCTGTAGTCCGGCTCTTGGGTGGAGGTTGTCAGCGCGTGGTTACGCCGGCAGGCCCACCCGGGGCCGGCCTGCTAAACCAGAAATAGACGCGCTGCATGACGGCCACGATACCTCGAGTTCGGATCAGATGGGCGCGCCCCTCCACAACAAGCCGAATCCGAGGGGCGAGTCCCGTGGCACGAGTCCGTGAAGAATGGCCAAATCCGCTGAGCGGTTGGCGCTTTCGAGTAAGGCTCCGGCTGCGAAGTTCGAATACGTTGGTTAGGCACCTGCCAATGCCCGGAACATCAGATGGAGCTGCGCCTTCTCATGCCTGTGATCGAATCGACCAAAACCTTCCACCCGACGGTGTCCCCTTCTGCGACCGAAACCCCCTTGCAGTCGACAAAAGATGTGGACGACGAATTCACCCGTCTGATCGATTCCTTGACACGACGCGGGTTCCTGACCGGTGCGGCGGCGCTCGGTGCACTGGGCGCACTGTCT
Source organism: Rhodococcus sp. P4_E4 (assembly GCF_056401575.1). NCBI lineage: Bacteria > Bacillati > Actinomycetota > Actinomycetes > Mycobacteriales > Nocardiaceae > Rhodococcus > Rhodococcus sp. P4_E4. The sequence goes on from NZ_JBFUJB010000001.1 coordinate 116,314, forward strand.
GCATGTTCGAGCGAATCCAGCGGCACCGAAGCCTCGGACGAGTGGGTCGACATCGTCGTCGCAGACCAGACCTACCGTCTCCCGCGGGACCCCAAGCGTGTCGTGGTGCTCGAAGCCCGAGGCGCCCTCGATTTTGCACTACTGGCCGAGTACCCGATCGTCGCGACCAATTGGGATCCGAAGTCTCAGCTCATGCAACAGGTACCCGCCGGCGCAGCTCGCCTCGGTGGGACGAACAACGAACCGAATGCCGAATCGATACTGAGCTACGACCCCGATCTGTTGGTTGTCGGGAAAGGCTGGTGGGATTACTACCAGGACAGGGGCCTGCTCGGCACTGACATCGCCCCGGTGCTCGTCGTTGACGAGGGCACGACGGGCTCGTCCTGGAAACAGGCCATGACCGCGCAGCTCACGGCGCTCGATCGCCGCGAAGTCGCCGAACGCGTCATCGCCCGATACAACGGAGAACTTGCTCAAGCGCGGGCCAAGATCGGTGGTCTCCTCGAAGGCAAGTCGATTGCGATCGCCGGTGCAGACAGCGGTCAGATCTGGCTGCAGAACAACACGTTCGCCGTGTCGGTTGCACAGGACCTCGGCCTGAACGTCTTGACTGACGCCGCCCATGCCGCACCCGATCGGAAGGATTCGACTTTCTACAGCCTCGAGGAGCTCGCGATCTTCGACCAGGCCGACTTCGTACTGCTACAGAACCCCGACGCCGTCGAAGCCGAGTCGCCCACGTGGAGACGAGTCCGCGCTGTCCAGGACGGACATGTCGGACAACTGCGATACGACCTCAACAACGGCCTCGCGCTGACTGCGATGGCCCTGGCCGCTGATATCGCCGAACAGGTACAGGTCATGCGCTGACATCCGTGCGGGCATTGGATCGGTACTGGAGTGRCCCCACCACACCWGGTGGGGTCACTCACGCCTCCAAGCGGAATTCGCCTCGCACCTGGCGTACACCGTTGATCTGCACTTCGACGGCATGGTCGCCGGCGTAGTACTTCCGGGTACTGATCGGTTTGAAGGAATGCCTCTTCGCGATGCGGGCCGGCACCCCAGGCTCGAGCGTTCGTGTTGTCAGTTTGAAGACCTTCGGCGTCGTGGTCCCGTTGGCCTTCACGTGGTGGACGATGTAATCGATCACGACGGTGACGGACTCGCTGCCGTTGTTCGTGACAGCGAAGTCGAAGGTGAGTTCTCCACCCGCATCGACTATTTCGCGGTCGATGACGAACCCTTCGACCACGACGTCGGTGGGCGGCGAGAACCCCAGAAGAGACAGAGCATCTGGGTCGCCGGCCTTGATCAACGTCCGCAATGCATGTTTGACGATTTTCAGTGTGTTGGAATCCGGTGTCTGTAACCAACGCTTCGCAGTCGACACGGCGAGCGCTGCGTCAGCACGACTGAGATCGTTGAGATGGTTTGCGACCGAACGTCGTACGTATTCCGAATCATCCTGATACAGCTCGTCGAGAATGGCGATTGTCGACTCGGGACACGCCGTCAATTCTTTCACTCGTCTTCCCCAGGGCAAACGAGTACGAGTGCCTTCGGTCGCCAAGCGCCGGACGTGTTCGTCTTCATGGCCGGTCCAGGTGAGTGCGATCGCCAGCGAACGGTCAAGGTTCGTTTCGAGAAATGTGCGAATTGCGAATTCGGCCGTCAGACGCGACGTCAGCTCGGCAAGGAGAGCCATTCCCTCGTCGAAGTCCGACTCGGAGCCACTTCGTGTCGCCGTGACGGCGACGGCTTCGGTCACCGGCCAGATCATCCAACCAGTGAAGGTCTCCCCTGAAAGCGCACGGCGGATGATCTCGGCGAAGGCCGGAAGATCCTGAGGCAGTTCGGCAGTCATCGCGTCCCGCACGACGCGGGTACGTTCGCCGAGACTCATACCGTCGAATTCGGATGTACTACCCCGAACGAGGGCGAGGCGTGTCTGACCGGAGGCTCGCTCGAGGCAGCCTGCCAGATCGGCGACGACGGATTTCCCGAGCAGTTCGTCAGCGGTGGGCATCAGGGGCACACCGTGAGAGCGGAAATCCGATCACCGTCGAGAGAAAAATGGTGATGCAACCGGACGGGGCTTCCGGGAAAATCACCCTCGACCTTCACCGACACGACAACGGCCGAGCCTGGGGTGTTGACCGACTCGATCTTCTGGGTGAAGGTGAACGCCGTCGACACGGCGGACTTCCACGCCACGATTTCTTCGATCCCGACATACGTCCGGCCGTCGTCACGCACCACCGCGTCTTCGGTGAACACGTCACGGACGTCTCCGCCGTCGAAATATGCGCGCGCTGCGCCTGGCACCTTCGCTGAGTCGATCATTCGCGAAGAGTACTGCTGGGGTCCGACAGGTTCGGCGAACTCACTGCGCGAGCGGACGCCGCCAACTGAATCTCCATCAACAGCCTCGTCGAGGGCTCGGACAGGTCGGTATCTGTTATCTCCTCGACCCTTTTGATCCGATACCTGAGTGTGTTCGGGTGAATGCGAAGCTGCTCGGACGCGCGTCGGACATCGCCCGAATGCGCGAGGTAAACGGACACGCTTTCACGCATGTTCGACCCGTTACGCCTGTCGTAGACGTCGAGCGCGTCGATTCTCGGATCGTGCAGTTGCTCGTCGGCCGCAATCGCGTCCATGATTTCGCCCAGCAGCACCGGAGTGCGCGAGTCCGCGAGGGTGGTCACACGAACATCCCCCGACGTTCCGTCCAAGACCCGATCCACTTCGGCGCGAGCCCTGGCCACCTCCGCAAGCGTCGAAACCGGCGACGAGACTGCGGCCCGTAAACCCGAGGGCGACACCTTGTCCAAACGCGCGACAACTTCACGGGTCCACGAGTCTGTGGATTTCACGGATTGGGTTCGCGGAAACAGCACATAGATCCGGGCGCCGAATGCACTCACCAGCGATTCACGGTGAAAGGCACTGGCGTGCAGGCGCAACGACGACACGAGCTCACCCGAAGCCGACAACACGCTGCTCCCGACACTCGCCACGCCGATCACCATCGCGGGTCCGGACATCGGGATGGACAACGAGGCCGCCAGAGAAGGAACATCGACGCCGCCGCCGAGAACCCCGAGCAAGCGCTGAACCTGTATCGCCTCGTTACTCGGCGCGTCTCGGATGCGCGAAATCAGCCGAGCTGCAATGGCCGCGGCACCGCGGAGCACTCTGTCGACATCGCCGGCGATGGGAAGCGGGCCTTCCTGAACCCAGATCGTGCCGAGCAGATCAGAACTGAAACCGCTCTCCCCCTTGACGTTCTCGGAAATTCTGCGAATGGGAACCACCAACCGTCGCCTGATCGCGAGGTCTTCGTGCGCGGGCACCTCGACCACGTCGTCACTTCGCCGCAAGCTTTCGAAGACGCCCCACTCCTGCAGCTTCCGGAGGTATTCCCGAGGTCCTTCACGGCCGAGGATCGACTGCCGGCGGAGCTCGTCCGCAGCATCTCCTGATGCCGAATAAGCCATCACGTGGGAACGCTCGTCCTCGATGCTGACCATCCCCCGGGTGAGTGACGCGACGTTCTGCGCCAGCTCGAACAAGTCTGTGTCACTGCCGAATACAACGTCCTCCGAATCCTGACGAGATACCGAATGATCGAGCACGCCCCGGATCGTGGTGAACAATCGATCCCAACGAGCGTCCGGATGGACTGCCATCAAGGCGATCCCGGCGCGCTGTGCCGCCGCGCGCACCGACGTGTCCGAGGCCTCCTTCGACATGACGGCCCGAGGCGCTGATCCCTTCTGATCGACGCGGTTCAGCCAGGCTGCCAATTCGGCTGCGCCGATACCGACAGCGAGCCAGAGTTCAGAGGATTCGACGTCCGCGGTTCCGGGGCGTGTGAGGTCCCCGACCTCCGCGAACACCACGGAGTCGACGAAGACGTCATCACCTGACGGCGCGAAGACGAGCTCGACAAAGGCTCCGCCCAGCGCCCGAAGGACCGCGTCGAGCCTGACCTCACGGATAGCCACGTACCACCCACTTTCCGGACCGTTCCAACGCCTCAATTTCGAGAATAGTGCATTTTCCTGCGGAAACGGTTCATCCGATCGAACAAACAGCGTCCGAGAAGTTTGGCCGATCAGCGGATTACTCGCCGACTCCTTTCGGCTTGACTGATGACGACACGACAACTGCCCCACCCATCAGTCTGCCGAAGGATCGTCATGGACGCCGTCACCAATGTCCCCCACCCCTCCAACGAGCCGGTCAACAATTACGGGCCGGGAAGCCCGGAACGATCACGCCTACGCACCAAACTGACCGAACTGGCCGAGGCACCCACCGACATCCGACAGGTCATCGGGGGCGTCCACCGAACTGCGGAGGGCAAGCGGGAGAACGTAGTTCAACCACACCGTCACAGCTCGGTCATCGGATCGTTTGCGGGCGCAACGCACTCGGATGTTCGTGATGCCATCGACGCCGCTACACTCGCCGCCCCGGCCTGGCGCGACCTCTCGTTCGACGATCGAGCTGCGGTCTTCCTCCGCGCCGCCGATCTACTCTCCGGCCCGTGGCGCGAAACCATCGCCGCCGCAACAATGCTCGGTCAGTCGAAGACCGCATATCAGGCCGAGATCGATGCCCCGTGCGAACTGATCGATTTCTGGCGTTTCAACGTCGCGTTCGCTCGTCAGATACTCGCCGACCAACCCGTTTCCGCTCCGGGAGTGTGGAATCGCGTCGAATATCGACCACTCGAAGGTTTTGTCTACGCGATCACTCCCTTCAATTTCACCGCCATCGCCGGAAATCTCCCTACCGCACCGGCCCTGATGGGCAACACCGTGATCTGGAAGCCGTCACCGACGCAGGCCGTCGCGGCATACCTCACGATGCAACTACTCGAAGCCGCCGGCCTCCCGCCCGGGGTGATCAATCTTGTTCTCGGCGACGGACCCACGGTGTCCGAAGTCGCGCTGGCCGACCCCCGCCTGGCGGGCATCCACTTCACCGGATCGACCGCAACGTTCCAGCGTTTGTGGCGTGAGGTCGGAGCCAACATCTCGAACTACCGGACGTATCCGCGTCTCGTCGGCGAAACCGGCGGCAAAGATTTTGTACTCGCACACAGTTCAGCAGACCCCGACGTACTCACGACGGCATTGATCCGCGGGGCCTTCGACTATCAGGGACAGAAATGCTCGGCCGCGTCACGGGCATTCGTCCCGAAATCGGTGTGGGCCAAGATGGGCGACACGTTCATCGACACAGTGTCGTCACTGAAGTACGGCGACGTCACGGACCTGACGAACTTCGGCGGCGCCGTCATCGACCAGCGTTCCTTCGACCGCAACGCCGCCGCGATCGTCCGAGCCAAGTCGACCGGCAGCCTCACCATCGCAGCAGGCGGCGACTACGACGACCGCGAAGGATTCTTCATCTCGCCGACGGTCCTGCTCGGTGACGACCCCAGTGACGAGGCCTTCAGCACCGAGTACTTCGGCCCCATACTCTCCCTGCACGTCTACGACGACTCCGCACCGAATGCCTACGCCGACATCCTCGCTCGTATCGACAGCGGATCCGCGTACGCCCTGACCGGTGCCGTGATCGCCACCGACCGTGCGGCCGTCGATCAAGCTCACCACGGTCTGCGGTTCGCCGCCGGAAACTTCTACGTCAACGACAAGCCGACGGGCGCGGTAGTCGGACAACAGCCCTTCGGCGGCGCTCGAGCTTCCGGTACCAACGACAAGGCCGGTTCACCGCAGAACCTGCTCCGTTGGGCGTCGACACGCACCGTCAAGGAAACCTTCGTTCCTCCCACCGATCATCGCTACCCCCACCAGGACGTCGATCCAGCCGAGAGCGAGAACCGTTGATGAGTGCCGTCTCGCTGAGCAACCCGCTGCGCCCGGTACTCCTCGCGGCGGCACGCTCGTCGCGGCTGGAGAAGACAGTCTCCGGGATGACCGTGACCCGCAAGCTGGTAGACAGGTTTGTCGCCGGGGACGCGGAACCCGCAGCGGTCTCTGCCGTACGCGACATCCTCACCAGTGGCCGGTTCGTGACGGTCGACTACCTCGGCGAGGACACTACCGATCCAGCTCAGGCAACAGCTACCGTCGACGCCTATCTCTCCCTTCTCCGCTCGTACGCAACGCTTTCCGAAGCGGCTGGGACGCAACACACCCTCGAGGTTTCGCTCAAGCTCTCCGCGTTAGGGCAGTCACTTCCCGGTGACGGCGAGAAAATCGCCCTGGCGAACGCTCACCGAATCGTCACAGCGGCAGACGAAGTGGGCGCGTGGGTCACCGTCGATGCGGAGGATCACACCACCACCGACTCGACACTGTCCATCGTCGAAGAGTTGCGCCGCGACTTCCCGACGCTCGGCACGGTCCTGCAGGCGTATCTGCACCGCACCGAGGCCGACTGCCGGCACTTCTCCGGATCAGGTTCACGAATTCGGCTGTGCAAGGGTGCATACAAGGAACCGGCCGACGTTGCGTTCCAAAAGCCCGGCGAAGTCGACGCGTCGTACCTGCGTTGCCTGAAGGTCTTGATGGAAGGTGACGGGTACCCGATGGTCGCCTCCCACGATCCCACCATGATCGACGCCGCCCTCGAACTCGCCACATTGACCGAACGGACAGCCGAGGATTTCGAGTTTCAGATGCTCTACGGCATCCGCGACGGCGAACAACGCAGATTGGTAGCCGCAGGCAATCACCTGCGGGTCTACGTTCCTTACGGCAGCCAGTGGTACGGCTACTTCATGCGGCGCCTGGCGGAACGGCCGGCCAACCTCATGTTCTTCATGCGCTCACTCGCCTCCAACAACTAGGTGCTGGAAACCGGTGGCAGCGGTGGCAACTCGAGGTTCTCACGGAAGGTACCCCCGACGTAATCTGTTCCCACGATTCTGCGCTTGCGTAGTTCCGGCAGCAGTCCGTTCGTGACGAAATCGCGTGTACGCGGATCGGCAAGGTCACCGAGCGTGATGACGTCGAGTACGCCCGCGTCGTATCGTTCCTCGATCGCGTCCACGAGCTGTTCCGGGGTGCCCGCCGCTGCCCAGTGGCCGGTGTCCTTGGACGCGATGATCAACTCACGCAGAGTCTTTCCTTGTGATGCGAGCTTGCCGAAGATCTCGACCCGGCCCCGTCGTCGATTCACCGACGACGGGTCCGGCAACAACGACTCCGGGATCGGCCGATCCAGCGGCAATTCCGAGAAATCCACGTCACCGCCGAACATGTCGGCAAGCCTGGTGCGTCCGGCGTCGAAGTCCGTCGATTCCTCGGCTTCTCTGACCAATCGTTCGACTTCGGCTTCGGTAGCGCCGTACGTTGCGTGGAACGAGCTGAAAATCAGTGGCAGTTCGTCCCCACGCCCCAACTCTGCCGCCCTGGCGCGGATCGTCTTCGTGTAGGTGACCGCGTCCTCGAAGGTTGCGAGAGAAGTGAATACGACCTCCGCGAAGCGAGCACCCAGTTCGATACCTCCGGCAGATTGGCCTGCCTGGAATTGGACCGGACGACGCTGCGGCAGGGAGGGGATGTTCAGCGGCCCCTGCACGGTGAAGTACTTGCCTCGATGCTCGATGGGGACCACCCTCGACGGATCGAGTACCGCTGAGCCCTCTCCCCGGGTCAGGGCGCCGGGCTTCCAGCTGTCGAAGAGCGCGTTGACCACCTCGAGCGATTCGGCCGCTCGGGCGTACCGCTCCTCCGGACTCGGCAGGTCCAGGTCGCTGTAGTTCTCTTCTCCGAGTGAGGAAGTGACGACATTCCATGCGGCTCGACCATTGCTGACGTGGTCCAGGGTGCCGAACAACCGCGCCAGGTTGAAAGGGTGATGAAATGTGGTCGTGACGGTGGCGATCAGCCCCACATGGGTGGTGACCGCACTCAGCGCGGCAAGGAAGATCAACGGCTCCTGCGCACCGATCGCGCCCTGCGCGCCGAAACTCAACAGGTCGGCGGCAAACAGTCCGTCGATCTTGTTCGCCTCGGCCGTCTTTGCGACGTCGATCGCGGACGCGACCGTCGACGTCGTCGGATCGATCGCGGCGTCGTAGATACTCACCGCCCCGCTGACACCGGTCACCGTCTTGAGTGGACGCCTACGATCGGCCACCGACCATCCTCCTGGCTTCGCGAAATCTGTTCCGAACTCACAACGCTAGACCGATCCTGGCTCCCGACAAGGTATTCACTCAGCCTGGTTCTATCCCTCCGAACGCCGCTTGGTCACGCCCCGGATTTACGGGCACGATAGGCGGCGACGTGCGCCCTGTTCCCACAGTTTCCGGTGTCGCAGTATCGCTTCGAACGATTGCGCGACAAATCCACGAAGACCGCCTCGCAGTCCGGGGCCTCGCACCATCGCAACCTCGAGAATTCGTCGGTTCGGATCAGATCGAGCACACCCATCGCCGCTTCTGCGGCCATCCGGTCCACCAGTGGCGAATCGTCAGCGGTGACGTGCAGATGCCAGCCGAGGTCGTCGTGCCTGGTGAGCCGCGGCCTCGCGCCCGATTCGAGTAGCAGTGCGTTCACCACCTCGACGGCGTCGTCCACTCCCGCGGCTTCCCAGAACTTGCGCAGTCGTGGACGCAGCGCACGAACCGCCGTCAATTCCTCCCGCGTGCCGTCCCGCCTGCCGGTCCAATGATCCGCGTCGAGAAACCGTGTCAGCTCCTCTTGATCCGGAAGCAGTTCAGCCCCGCCGCGGGCCGTGTTGACCAACGACGCGGCGAAGACGAGCGCCGATTCCGTGTCACCAGCAAAATGCACTTTGACTCCTGAGCTCTATCAACCTAATGTCAGCATCGTAATCGCTTTTACTCCTGACGGGTGACGACGTGAACTCTCGCAACGGCTTGATCTTCGCTCTGCTGTCCGCGGCAACGTTCGGCGTCTCGGGCCCGTTCGCGAAGTCTCTCATCGAATCGGGGTGGTCCCCCGGCGGCGCAGTGTTCGCGCGCGTTGCCGGCGGCGCACTGGTGATGATGGTGATCGCCGTAGCCACCCAATGGCCTCGCCTACGACAGGTGAGCGCCCACACGCGAACGGTACTGCTGTACGGGGTGTTCGCGATCTCGGGCGTTCAACTGTGCTTCTTCAATGCCGTGCAACATCTTTCGGTCGGCGTCGCATTGCTTCTCGAGTACCTTGCACCGATCATCGTCATCGGATGGGTGTGGATAACCAAGGGCGCGCGTCCGAGCGTGCAGACGCTTCTCGGTGCGGCGGTTGCCATGATCGGCGCCGCCGTGGTGATCGACGTCTTCGGATCGGCAGAGATCAGTGCCGTCGGAGTCGCCTGGGGACTGGCCGCCGCGGCATGCCTTGCAGTCTATTTCGTCATTTCCGAACGTGCGGACGGTGATCTCCATCCTGTTGTGCTCGCGGCATCGGGGCTCACGGTCAGTGCAATGGTCATCGGCGCGCTCGGACTCGTCGGCGTCCTCCCACTCCAGTTCTCGGCCTCGAACGCCGTCGTGGCAGACCATTCGGTGAACGTATGGCTGCCGGTGGTGGTCCTGGTCCTGGTCAGCACTGTCATTGCCTATCTCACCGGCATCGCCGCAATCACGCTGCTGGGGCCGACAATCGGATCTCTCGTAGCGCTGACCGAAGTGCTGTGCGCGGTCCTCGCCGCGTGGATCCTGGTCGGGGAATCCGTCACTGCACTCCAAGCTGTGGGTGGCGCAGCAATCATCGCGGGGTTGGTCCTCGCGCGCCTCGGCCAGGTTGCACCGAAACAGATACCGGCCGACCCGATGACAAATGTCATGGCAGAAGAATGACGGACGGACGAGGGATCACGACCTCGAAGCGAGCAGATTCTATGTATGACCTCAGCACAGGCACGGCATTCACCACAGGCACTGCACACACTCAGTGAAGGATCGGCACACGACGCCGTCCGGTTGACCGGACTTCGCAAGAGTTTCGGAACCGTCGACGCCGTCAAGGGTATCGACCTGAGCATCCGCCCCGGCGAGATCGTCGCGTTCCTCGGCCCGAACGGCGCAGGCAAGACGACAACCATCGACATGATCCTCGGCCTGTCCCGGCCGACGTCGGGCGACGTGAGCGTCTTCGGAATGTCACCCCGATCGGCGATCGCCCGCGGACTCGTTTCCGCAGTCATGCAGACCGGCGGACTACTGAAAGAGCTGACGGTTGCCGAGACGGTGCAGCTGACCGCCAGCCTGTACGCCCAATCCCGTCCGGTCGACGAAGTGCTGGGGAGAGCCGGAATCCTCGACATCTCCGATCGCCTGGTCAGCAAATGCTCAGGCGGACAACAACAGCGGTTGCGATTTGCGATGGCGTTGCTGTCGAACCCGCAATTGCTCATTCTCGACGAGCCCACCACCGGCATGGACGTCGAAGGGCGTCGGGACTTTTGGTCCGCCATCCGCGCCGACGCAGATCACGGTCGCACTGTGCTTTTTGCGACGCACTACCTCGAAGAGGCCGATGTCTACGCCGACCGCATCATCCTGGTCAGGCAAGGCACCGTGGTCGCAGACGGGACCACCGCCGAGGTCAAGGCGATGGCGTCCGGGCGCACCCTGCGCGCGACTGTTCCAGGCATCACCGACGAACTCCTGCGAGCTATACCGAACTCCGACGCCGTCGAGGTGCGCGGTGAGTCACTGCTCGTGCACTCGGGTGACACCGATGCCGTTGCACGGTTCCTGTTGACCAATACCCAGGCTCGCGATCTCGAAATCGTCTCGCGTGGCCTCGAAGACGCATTCATCGCACTCACGTCGAACAACTCCGAAGGACAGAAGTGATGACCACTGCAACCGAAGCGAACACCTACGGAGCCGAGCGAACCGTCGTACCTCTCGGCGGATTCAACACGACGCTACTGCGACTGGAATTTCGTCGCCTGACCCGCAATCGGCGCACGATGATCTTCACGCTCGTCATGCCGGTTGTCTTCTTCCTCGTCTTCGGTCTCGGTCAAGGCGACGACGATCACGGGATCGGGCACGGCAATGTCGCCGCGTACATCATGATCAGCATGGCTCTCTACGGCGCGATGCTGGCCACCACCAGCGGCGGAGCGATGGTCTCGATCGAACGAGCGTCCGGATGGAGCCGACAACTTCGGCTGACTCCCCTGACCCCGGTCGCCTACATCGCCGTCAAACTGATCATGGCGATGCTGCTCGGTCTCGTCTCGATCCTTGTCGTCTACGTCGTCGGCGCGTTCACCTCGGCGCAGATGGACGGATCACTCTGGTTCACAACGGCATTGATCGCCTGGTTGGGATCGTCGATCTTCGCGGCCTTCGGCCTGTTCATGGGGTATCTACTCCCCAGTGAGAACGTCATGCAGTTGCTCGGACCGGGACTGGCTCTGCTCGCCTTCGGCGGCGGACTCTTCGTGCCGCTCACCGACGGTTCCGTATGGGCGACCATCGCACAGTTCACCCCGATGTTCGGCATCAACGCCCTCGCCCACGCACCGTTGACGGGCAATAGCATTCACTGGACCTGGATCGTCAATATCCTGGTGTGGTTCGCCATCTTCGCCGGCGGAGCGATCTGGCGGTTCCAACGAGATACGGAGCGTGTGTAGTTGTCGCAAACGACTGACCGAGAAGATTCCGTCGCGCTCCCGCGGCGGAATCGTTTCGGCGTTCTCTTCGCGGCGGTCTGGATGGTATTTCTCGGCGGGCCGCTGATCGAGGGATGGAATCTGCGCGACGAACTGCGCGGCTGGACAGGGATTCTCGCGACGGTCGCCTTCGGTGCGCTCTATCTCTACACGTTCGCCACAACGCAGCAGCGGCGTCGAATGACAATGACTCGGCCGACGATTCGCGAAGCTGCACTGGCTTTGGCCGCCTTGACCGCGTTGGCCGCCGTGATGATCGTCAGCGTCGGGCCGACTGGTTTGGCAGCCGCACCGTATCTCGCGGTGACAGCGGTGACGCTGCTGCCGACCGTCGCGGGCGGCATTCTCGCCTTGGTGTTCGCGGCCTCCGTGGAGATAGTCAGCCTCTCGTCCGGGTGGGGGAACTACTCCGGACTCTCGCTCGGAGTCTGCGCGGCCGCATTCGCGACCTGGGGCATCATGTCCCTGATCAGCCGCAACTTCGCCATGCTCCATGAACGCGAAGAGCAGGAGCAGCGGGCAATCATGGAGGAGCGAACGAGGATGGCGCGCGATCTGCACGACATCCTCGGACACTCGCTGACCGTCATCACGATCAAAGCCGAACTGGCCAATCGCCTACTCGATGTCGATATCGAACGTGCGCGCAACGAACTCGACGACCTCGAAAGACTTTCGCGTGACGCGTTGGCAGACGTGCGCTCGGCCGTCGAAGGATTTCGTGGGATTTCTCTTCCCGTCGAAATAGCCCGAGCACGAGAGGCATTGCGTGCGGCTGGTATCGAGGACGAGGTGCCGAGCAGTACCGACATGGTTCCCACGCGTCTTCGCGAACTCTTTGCATGGACGATCCGTGAGGGCGTCACCAACGTCGTTCGACACAGCGGTGCGACCCACTGCCGGATCACGGTCGACGAAAAAAGTGCGTCGGTCGTCGACGACGGGCAAGGGGCCGGGTCGACGTCTTCCGGCAACGGTCTGATCGGATTACGCGAGCGCGCCGGAGCGTCGGGCGCACGAGTGATCATCACTCATCCCCAGCCGCAGGGGTTTGCACTTCAGGTAGTCGAACAGGAGACAGAGTGAACAGCCAGGGCGATCGAGCAACCATACGGCTGCTCTTGGCGGACGACCAGGCGCTCGTGCGAGGAGCGTTGGCCGCACTACTCGATCTGGAATCCGACCTCTCCGTGGTGGCCGAGGTCGGTCGCGGCGACGAGGTTGTGGCCGCTGTTCTCGAACACCGCCCGGATGTCGCGCTTCTGGACGTCGAGATGCCCGGCATGGACGGAATCGCCGCGACGGCGGCCCTTCGCGAGGCAGCACCCGACACCCGAGTCCTGATCGTCACCACGTTCGGACGTCCCGGATTTCTTCGCAAAGCCCTGCACGCCGGGGCCGGCGGGTTCGTCGTCAAGGACACACCCGCCAGGCAGTTGGCCGACGCAGTCAGGCGTGTCCACGCCGGACTGCGCGTCGTCGATCCCACCCTTGCGGCCGACAGCCTCGTCAGCGGCGAGTCGCCTCTGACGGAGCGTGAGACCCAAGTACTGCGCGCCGCTCACGACGGCGCACCCGTGGCAGCCATCGCAGGGGCGCTCTTCTTGTCCGCAGGGACGGTTCGAAATCATCTGTCATCCGCAATGGGTAAGACGGGTGCGTCGACGCGCGCGGAAGCCGTCAGAATCGCCGAGTCGAACGGCTGGCTCTGATCCGCGTGGCCGGAATCCACTTCCCCGGCAAATAGTTCGCGGTTCGATTCTTGACGGCGATTTGTCCAGATCACTCAAAGTAGGGACCTTCTACCCTAGGGATTTTCCCTGCAAACGACCCCCTTCGCGAGAATCCAAAACAGCTAATCGTTCGATAACTGGCTATGATGCAGTTAATTGAATCGACGGAGCCTGTGTGTAACGGGGGAAGGGACGTCTCATGTCGAACCAGTTCAACGATCGCTTGAACTCGCTGTTCGAGACTGCCGACTTTCACGTCACCAACGCGATGGTCGTTCGCGGCATGACCGAGTTCGGCTGCCGCATCTCGACGCCGTACCTGTCCCAACTGCGCACCGGCGTCCGAACCAACCCGTCACCCGAAGTGGTTGCCGCCCTCGCCCACTTCTTCAACGTCCATCCGGACTACTTCTACGCCCCGTCCGATCAAACTCCGCCCGCGATCTCGGGCGGCGAGGCGGACCTCTCTCTCCTCGAACAGCTGCACAACGTGCGCCTACGAAACCTCACCTCTCGCGTCGTCGATCTATCGCCGTCTTCGCAGGATCTGCTTGTCGAAATGGCGGAGAATCTACGTTCCTCCGAGAATCTTCCGCGCGTACCACCGGACTCGAATTCCTACATGTCACGCGCGTAGCGCCCTTCGCCGACTCTCCTTGACTGCTCAGGGAGGGTTGGCCTTATGCTGGTCGATGCAGCTGGTTCGCCCGGCGCGGTCATGAGGAGCCCCGAAGACCGTTCCCGGCGTCGAAGCCCCGTCAGCGCAAGCTGTCGGAGTGAGAGGGAACCCGGTGAAAATCCGGGACTGTCCCGCAGCGGTAAGCAGGAACGACCGCCGTTTATGTGCACTGGGCATCCGCCTGGGAAGCGACGGCCAGTAGGTTCGATCCAACTCGATCGAGTGCCCGCGAGTCCGAAGACCTGCCGACTGTGTCGGGCACGCCGTGCCCGACGGTCCACCGCCTCGTGGAATGGGCGTGTAGATCTCCATCGGACCTCGTGTGCGGTGCGGGCAGTACTGTCCGCCGAAACTCGAGGTCTCGTGAGGTGTACCCGTCTGCCGGCAGTGGCCATCAATGCATTGGCAATCTGGAGAAACTCCGTGACAACAACATTCACTTCGACCGTGCTGGGCTCACCGCGCATCGGTCCTCATCGAGAACTCAAGCGGGCAACCGAAAGCTACTGGGCAGGGCGCATCGACGCCGACGCCCTGCAGGCTGTCGCCCGTGACCTCCGTCGGCAGGGCTTGGCCGACCTCCGTGACCTGGGCCTCGACTCCGTCCCGGTCAATACCTTCTCCTTCTACGACCAGATGCTCGACACCGCAGTTCTTCTCGGCGCGCTGCCCGACCGCGTCGCGTCGGTCGCCGATCCGTTGGACCGCTACTTTGCCGCTGCCCGTGGGACGGACACCATCGCGCCGCTCGAAATGACGAAGTGGTTCGACACCAACTACCACTACCTGGTGCCGGAGATCTCGCCGTCCACCACGTTCGCACTCGACCCGTCCAAGGTCTTGTCCGAACTGGCAGAAGCACTTTCCGACGGCATTGCAGCCCGCCCGGTCGTCATCGGACCGGTCACCTTCCTGCTGCTCTCGAAGGCTGTCGGCACAGACGAGCCGCTGCTCTCGCGGCTCGACGAACTACTCCCCCTCTACGCGGATCTACTCGGGCGGCTCGCGAAGGCCGGTGCGAGCTGGGTTCAGCTCGACGAACCGGCCCTCGTGGGCGATCGCACCGATGAGGAAATCGAAGCGGCACGCGCTGCGTACGAACAGCTTTCAGCGCTGTCCGAGCGGCCGTCGATCCTGTTGGCGTCGTACTTCGGTTCGCTGCGTGACGCGTTGCCCGCGCTTGCGTCCACCGGCGTCGAAGGATTTGCCGTCGACCTGGTGGCCGGTCAGGATTCGATCGGCTCCGTACCTGACCTCGCCCGCAAACTAATCGTCGCCGGAGTGGTCGACGGACGAAACATCTGGCGGTCCGATCTGGACTCGGCACTGAGCACTTTGGGTGCCTTGCTCGGCAGCGTCGACACGCTTGCCGTCTCCACGTCGTGCTCCCTGCTGCACGTTCCGTACACACTCGACGCTGAGTCCGATGTCGACAAGGCCCTGCGCTCGTGGCTTGCGTTCGGCACCGAGAAGGTCAAGGAAGTAGTAACTCTTGCAACCGCTCTCGCACAGGGCAGAGAGTCGGTGGAGGACGAGTTCGCTCTGGCACGAGCGGCCGCGTCGACCCGCAAGGACGATCGCAGACTCAATGATGCGAGTGTTCGGGGACGCCTGGACGCGGTGCTGAACTCGGCGACCGGTCGCGCGCCCGCCGCCGAACGTCGCGCTGCCCAGGACGAGCTGCTTTCTCTGCCGCCGCTGCCCACGACGACCATCGGTTCGTACCCGCAAACCTCGAAGATCCGCATCGCTCGCGCAGCACTGCGCAAGGGCGAGATCGACGAAGCCGAGTACGTCAACCGTATGCGCGCCGAAATTGCCGAAGTTGTTGCGCTCCAGGAAAAGCTGGACCTGGACGTGCTTGTTCACGGTGAGCCGGAACGCAACGACATGGTCCAGTACTTCGCGGAGCAGTTGGACGGATTCTTCGCCACCGCCAACGGTTGGGTCCAGTCGTACGGCACCCGCTGCGTGCGTCCGCCGATTCTGTACGGCGACGTCTCGCGCCCGAAGCAGATGACCGTCGACTGGATCACGTACGCACAGTCCCTGACCGACAAGCCGGTCAAGGGCATGCTCACCGGACCAGTCACCATTCTGGCCTGGTCGTTCGTCCGCGACGACCAACCCCTCGCCGACTCGGCAAATCAAGTCGCACTGGCCATTCGAGACGAGACCGTCGACCTGCAGGCCGCCGGAATCGGAATCATCCAGGTCGACGAACCGGCTCTGCGAGAACTACTCCCACTGCGTGCCGAGGATCAGCGCGCCTACCTGGACTGGTCGGTCGGCGCCTTCCGGTTGGCCACCTCGGGCGTCGCGGATTCCACCGCGATCCACACGCACCTGTGCTACTCCGAGTTCGGAGCGGTGATCGGCGCCATCGCCGGCCTCGACGCGGACGTCACGTCCATCGAGGCGGCACGCTCACACATGGAGGTCCTCGACGATCTCAGTTCGGTCGGGTTCGATCTCGGCGTCGGCCCCGGTGTCTACGACATCCACTCGCCGCGGGTGCCGAGCGTCGACGAGATCGCGGAGTCGCTACGCGAAGCACTCAAAGCTGTTCCGGTCGAACGATTGTGGGTCAATCCGGACTGCGGATTGAAGACACGGGGGCCGATCGAGGTCAAAGCGTCGCTTCGTAACCTCGTCGAAGCCGCGAAGGTGGTACGAGCGGAGCTTTAGGGGCGAAGCCCCGGTGCGCCTTTTTGGTAGTGGGCACTACCAAAAAGGGAATATCGTCGATGACGGCTCGCCGCTCATCCTCGCCCGACGCTGTTTGCAGCTTGCCGAGCAACTCGTCCATCCGAGCGTTCTTGTAGCCGAGAATGTTCGACGGCGATTCGCTGAACAGGTTGCCGTACATACGCACGAACGGTGACTCTTCCAGCACGTTGAACGCGAAGTAGGACACGTCGTAGTCATGCTTCGCGTACAGCATGGAAATCAGATCGTTGATGCTGGTTGCGTAGGTGATGTCGACCGTGAAACCCACTGCCTGCAAGAGCGACTGAAACGTCAGTGCGCTGCGCTGCGTCGCCGGATCGTTCATACCGACGTACGTCAGTTTTCCGTCGTAACCGTCGGCCTTCGCCTCGGCGAGATACTTCTTCGCCGCCTCGGGGTCGAAGCCGTTCCCGGCCACCGATCCGTGCCACTGCGACCACGACGCGAACATGTCGGTGCCGGGTTCGCCGAAGCCGCCCTGAACTCGCTCGTTGAACGTAGTCGGGTCCACCGCAGCGACAATCGCCTTACGCACGCGCTCGTCCTTCGCTGCCCGATCGTCGCGCTGATTGATTGCCAGAACGCCGGCCATGCTGGCCGAGTACACAAATCCTGGATCACCGGCTTCGAAAGCCTCGTGTATGAAATCGGGAGACTTCAGATAGGCGACCTGAATTCCGTCGGTGTGCAATCCCTCGAGTTTGCTCTTCTCGTTGACGATTGCCGGAAAGCGCAACTTCTCGAGGTACGGTGCCCCGTCCCAGTACGTCGGACGGGCAGCGAGCACCAATTCGTCCTGGGAGGCGAACTTCTCGACGGTGAACGGACCTGCCCCGATCGGGGTGAACGTGCCGGTAGCCATCGACGAGGGCGCGACGATCATGCCGGGACCGGTGGTGAACATGATCGGGAACTCGTCCCACGGCTGCGCCAATGTGAAGACGACCGTACTCGGATCCGGTGAATTCGTCTCGCGCACAGTGGTCTTCCACACCAGCGCGTGAGTTCCCTTCTTCTGCAGATAGTGATCGATACTCCACAGGACTGCCGCACTGTCCATCGGAGTGCCGTCGCTGAAGGTGACGCCGTCGCGCAATTTCAGTGTCCACACCGTGTTGTCGCCGTTGGCCGACAAAGACTGCGCCAAGTGGGGAACGTATTCGCCCGCCGCCGTATCGAAGCGCATCAGAAGGTCGTAGATGGCCGCCATTTCGCTACCACCGGTAGCGCCGCCGTCCTGACGGTCAGCCGGATCGAGACTGCTGATCCCGTTGTAGGTGGCAAACGACACGGTGCCACCCGAGCGCGGCTCTCCCCCGTTGTTCTGGTCACCGACAACTCCGACCGTCACGTCCGATGCATCCGTGGTCGTACCTTGGCTGCTACCGGCGCACCCCGTCACCACCAGTGTCGCCGACGCCAGGACAACCATCCAGATTCGAGAGCGAGCTCGGTACGAGCGCTTCATTGCGACTCACTTTCACAGTTCACGGACACGTCGATCCTTGGATCGGACATCCCGGCAGTTTTGTAAGTGAATTCTAGGTAAGAACGCTCCCTGCGTCTTCGTTTTCACAAAGCTGCAGCGATGATTCGCATTCACAGCGACAGAAACAAGAACTGAATTCTAGAGTGACACCGTTCAGCGAAGTACCAGTCCGATGACGTCTTCGACGTTCCGCTGGGCCTCTGCGAATCCGATCCGGCCACTGGTCCACAGTGCAAGGGCCGTCAACATCGTGCCGCCCATTGCCACGGCCGCAACCCGCGCCGTCTCGGCCGGAATACCGTCCATCAATTCGAACAGCATTCTCCGATGGGCAGCCGCGCGCTGATCCAACGACTCGATCACGAACTGATCCGAGGACGAATGGAGTTCGATCTCGAGTCGAGCGAAGTGAGGCCTACGCTCGAATGCCTTCATCTCGCGGCGATGAAGTGCCAGAACCCGTTCGTACGCATTGCTCTCTTCGCCGCCTGTTCGCGACTCCTCAGGACGACGAGCCGATTCGAGCCCGCTCCACGCCGTCATCGCCGCAGCAAGAAGTTGCTGTTTGGTCGGAAAGTAGCGATAGAGAGTGCCTAGCGCCACGCCTGAACGCTCCGACACTTCTTTCATCTGGATTCGATCCGACGGCATCGCTGCAAGCATCTCGACCACCGCCGTGGTCAATCGTCGTCTCCGCTCGAGTTGTCCCACCGACATGAGGTCGGTATCCAGGGGAAACTCGTCGCTGCGCACAGTCACGCGCGTCACGATAGTTCAGAACCTCGACCGCAGTGCCAGGTTGCGAAGTTTCATCAGAACCCCGAGATCTAGTACATAGATTAATCACCTGCCGATCGCGCTAGGGTTAGTCCATGAATGACCGGACAACCGATGACCAGTCAACCGTCGGCGAACTCAATTTCTGGTCGTTCATCGAACTGGCCAACAAAAAGCTGGCCACCGAACACGGCTTTCGCGATCAGCTCGCCACCGAGGTTCTCCTGACGCTCAACCGAGCCTCCAACGTCGTCACGTACGATCTCGAGTCGTCGATCCACCGCCCTCGAGGCTGGTCATGGTCCTCCTTCCGACTGTTGTTCGTCACCTGGCTGGCCGGTCCGATCGAGCCGAAGGCTGCCGCCGAGCTCACCGGAATGAGTAGGGCAGCGGTCTCCAATCTGTCCAAGTCGCTGCTTGCAGACGGATTGATCGATCGTCGGCCCACCGAGAACGACGGCCGTTCGGTCCAGCTGTACCTGACCGACAAAGGCCGAGAAGCCATGGTCGAAGCGTTTCGCGAGCAGAACGAACGCGAACACGCCTGGGTCAGCGTCCTGAGCGAGGCCGAACAGCGAATTCTTGTCATGCTCCTGGACAAACTGATCACCAACCGCAGCCAGTTCGACGTACGCGGACGTAACTGACATAGACCCGAACCCCCTTGGAGGGTTGCGCCCATCACATCATTTTAGTTAATGTATTTACTATCTGGTGGAGGTGAGCCAGGCAGAACAGCACAGAAGGAGCCCCGTCATGGCGTTCTATCGACAACTCGGCAACATCCCACCGAAGCGTCACACCCAACACCGTGACGAGTCCGGCAACCTCTACTACGAAGAGCTGATGGGCGAGGAAGGTTTCTCCTCGGATTCTTCGTTGCTCTACCACCGCGAGATCCCGTCGGCCATCGTCGACGCAACAGTCTGGGAACTGCGCGATCAGAGCACAACCCCCAACCATCCCCTCAAACCGCGCCATCTGAAACTCCACACGCTGTTTCCCGAAAGCACCTGGAACGAGACCGACGTGGTAACCGGCCGTCGTCTCATCCTCGGAAATGCCGACGTGCGACTGTCCTACGTCGTTGCGGCGGCGCCATCTCCCCTGTACCGCAATGCAATCGGCGACGAGATGGTCTACATCGAATCTGGCGAGGCGACCGTCGAGACTGTCTTCGGCACACTCGAGGCCTGTGAAGGTGACTACGTCCTGATCCCGATGTCCACAACGCATCGATGGATCCCCAAGGGTGACAAACCACTTCGTGCCTACGCCATCGAAGCGAACAGTCACATCGTCCCGCCCAAGCGCTATCTTTCCCGCTTCGGCCAGCTACTCGAGAACGCACCGTTCTGTGAACGAGACCTGCACGGACCGACCGCGCCCATGATCGCCGAAGGCACCGACATCGAGGTACTGGTCAAGCACCGCACGTCGGCGGGCATCGTCGGCACCCGAATGGTTTATCCCACGCACCCTTTCGATGTCGTCGGCTGGGACGGATGCCTGTACCCGTACACCTTCAACATCTCCGACTACGAGCCGATCACGGGCCGTGTTCACCAGCCGCCGCCCGCGCATCAGGCATTCGAGGGGAACAACTTCGTGATCTGCAACTTCGTGCCCCGCAAGGTCGACTACCACCCCCTGTCGATCCCCGTGCCGTACTACCACTCGAACGTCGACTCGGACGAGATCATGTTCTACTGCGGCGGAGACTACGAGGCACGCAAGGGTTCCGGCATCGGGCAGGGTTCGATATCGATTCATCCCGGCGGCCACGCCCACGGCCCACAACCCGGCGCATACGAGCGAAGCATCGGCGCCGAGTTCTTCGACGAGCTGGCCGTGATGGTCGATACGTTCCGGCCCCTCGAATTGGGTGAGGGAGCCTTGGCCTGTGAAGACGAAGCGTACGCCTGGAGTTGGGCAGGGCGGGGGCCTCAGCAATGACGATCATCTCCGCACTCCTGCGCGGCCTGTGCGACGACGCAGCACTCTTCCCACCCGGCAATGCTCCTCTCGCCGAGGCAGTTCCGGCCCACGCGGCCTACCAGCAGGCGGACTATGACGCACTGGTCGGGCCCTTCGTCTTTCCCGCGCCGCGATTGAGCGAACTGGCCGCGTACGTTTCAGCTGACAACCCGGTGACGCTGAGTCTGACTGTGCCGGCCGGTCCAGCCGATACGGCGGCGGCACTGTCGAACGCGCTCGCTATCCCCGGTGTCAGCGTCGCCGCCGTCGAAGTGGGAATTCCTGACGGGTTGGACGCCGAAGCCGCCTTCGAGGAACTCGCTCCCGTCCATGCCGCTCATCCCGACCTGGACATTTTTGTCGAGGTACCCCGCGGTGATCGACGCGTGGACTTTCTGACGGCGCTCGAAACCGCCGGGTACTCCGCGAAGTTTCGCACCGGAGGAATTGTCGCCGAAGCGTACCCGGACGAGGACGAGCTCGCCGATGCCGTGATATCCGTTGTCCGAGCGGGTATCCCGTTCAAGGCGACCGCGGGACTGCATCACGGCGTGCGCAATACCGATCCGGAGACAGGTTTCGAGCAGCACGGCTTCCTCAACATCATGGTGGCCGTCAACGCTGTGAGGCGGGGCGCCGACCGCTCGGAAGTTGTTGCTGCTCTGGCGCAACGCGATGGCGAATCGATCGCGCAAGCCCTGGCCGAACTGACCGCGGACGAGGCCGGCGAGGTGCGTCGCCGCTTCCTCTCGTTCGGGACCTGTAGCATTTCGGACCCTCTCACCGAACTCGAAGGTCTCGGATTGATCGTCCGCTCCGACAAAACCGAAGGAACACTCGTATGACCGTCACGACCATCGACATTCCCGCCGACTCGTTGTTCGGGATCGACAATCTGCCATACGGCATCTTCTCCCCCGCCGGAGGATCACCGCGTGTTGGTGTTCGGGTCGCCGACTCGGTGGTCGATCTCGCAGCGACACTGGGAGATTCCGTCTTCGCCGAACCGAGTCTGAATGCGTTCATGGCGCTGGGCCGAGATCAGTGGGTATCGGTGCGTAATCGGATCACGGATCTAGTGACCGGCGAAATAGACTCGGAAGCAGTGTTTCCCGTCGACTCAGTCACAATGCACTTGCCGATCGCGGTGGCCGACTACGTGGATTTCTACGCGTCGGAAAATCATGCGACCAACCTCGGACGCCTGTTCCGACCCGACGCTGCCCCCTTGATGCCGAACTGGAAGCACCTTCCGGTCGGATACCACGGGCGCTCGAGCACCATCGTCGTCTCCGGCACCGATATCGTTCGCCCCTGCGGACAGCGCAAGTCACCCGATCAGGAGAACCCGGATTTCGGACCGTCCCGCCGCCTCGACATCGAGGCCGAAATGGGCTTCATCGTCGGAACTCCCTCGAAGATGGGCGATTCCATCACCCCGGACGACTTTGCCGAGCACGTCTTCGGCGCCGTCGTCGTGAACGACTGGTCCGCCCGGGACATCCAGGCGTGGGAATACGTCCCTCTCGGCCCGAATCTCGGGAAGAGCTTCGCGACGTCCATCTCTGCGTGGGTTGTCCCGCTGCTCGCGCTCGAAGAGGCCCGAATCGATACGCCGGTGCAGGACCCCGAACCTCTCTCTTACCTGCGCGGCGAGGAGAAGTGGGGGTTGGACATCGACCTGGCCGTCGAATGGAACGGTCACGTCGTCTCCCGGCCGCCCTACGCCCAGATGTACTGGTCGCCTGCGCAGATGCTTGCGCACACCACCATCAACGGCGCAGCAGCGAGCACCGGCGATCTCTTTGCATCCGGAACCATTTCCGGACCGGACAAGGATCAGCGCGGCGCCTTCATCGAACTGACCTGGGGTGGCAAGGAACCCGTGACTGTGGGCTCCGAGACTCGAACCTTTCTCGAAGACGGCGACACCATCGCCATCTCAGCCACCGCTCCCGGCGTCGGGGGATCACGAATCGGCTTCGGGGATGTTCACGCTCGGATCCTGCCGGCAACGCAAACCGAAAGATAACGATTGACAACTGTTTGATTCACGCTGATCTGATGTCCGGAATTCCTTGCCTCACGATTCTCCGAAGATAAGCTGGACAAACCATCCAGAGCGATCGAGAGTCCTGGCTCCGTGACGTCGCAGCAACCCCCTCTGCTGAGGTGCGGGTGCTTTCTGCCAGGTCCGATGGAGGACTCGTGCCAGGCGATCGACCCCGTACCTCAGTGGGGACAGCAGCTGTCGTCGTGATCGTGGGCGGTGGCCCCCGCGGGACCGGCGTACTCGAGCGAATCCTCGCTCACGAATCGGTGAACGCCGATCCCATACCGATCGACATTCACGTCGTGGACCCGTATCCGGCAGGCGCCGGCCGCATTTGGCGAGGCAGCCAGGCGCCGCTTCTGTGGATGAATTCGACAACCGCGGACGTCACGATGTTCACCGACGAGACCACCGCCGTGACCGGCCCGGTGCTGCCGGGTCCGACCCTCGCGGAATGGGTCGCCGAGCACTCGGCTGAACTTGCCGAATTCCCCGAAATCGCGGCAGAAGTTCCGATGATTACCCCGTCGTCGTTTGCATCGAGGTCACTGCAGAGCCGATACCTGAACTGGGTGTTCCAGACTGCGGTCGACTCTGCACCAGCGCACGTCGACGTTCGGGTTCATCGACGATCCGTGGTCGACATCGTGAACGTCGGCGAGATACAGACGGTTCATCTGGACGACGGAGTTGTCATCGAAGCGACAGCCGTCCTTCTCGCGCAAGGGCACCCCGATGCGTTGGCTGCCTCGCGTGAAACCGCGCTGACCAGCTTCGCGTCCGAGCACGGGTTGACCTACGTAGGTCCGGGATACACCGCCGACCTCGACGCCGATGTCATTCCCGAACGCGAACCGGTTCTGATCGCCGGGCTCGGGCTGGCTTTCATCGACTGGATGGTTCTCCTCGCCGAGAGCCGCGGCGGCGTCTTCGAACGCGGTGAGGACGGCACCCTCACTTACACTCCCTCGGGTCGGGAACCTCTGTTGTACGCCGGATCTCGTCGAGGCGTGCCGTACCACTCCAAGATTTCGTACTCGATCGCCGACGCGCGGCCACCGCTACCCCGGTTCTTCACCGCTGATCTTGTGCCCGGCGACGGGCCGTTGGATTTCCGAAACGACATCTGGCCGCTGGCGTCGAAAGAATTGGCAGGCGCCCACTATCACGAACTGTTCGCGTCGCACCCGGATCGGACGGTCGGCACCTGGGAGGAGTTCGACGCCGAATTCGCCTCGCTGGCTTGGGGATCGTCTCGATTGCAGGAACTGGTCGAGAACGCAGTTCCGAAGCCGGAAGACCGTATCGATCTCGAGCGACTGAACCGCCCACTCGGCGGTGAGCGCTACGACGGACTTGCCGAGGTCCAATCCCGGATCAACGAATACATCTCGGCAGACGTCGCGCGGAGGTCGGACCCGTATTTCAGCGCCGACGCCGCTGTCTTCTCAGCGCTGCTGTCGACGTACATGACTGTCGGAGAATTGCTGCGGCGCGGCAGAATCCCGGCCGAATCCGTCGCCAAGGACGTCGAGGGTTGGCTTCATTCGTTCTTCAGCTTCATCGCCAGTGGTCCGCCACCCGAGCGACTGGAACAGTTGATCGCGCTCAACGAGGCCGGCATCGTCCAGTTCCTCGGGCCGGATTCAGCGTTCTCCACCGAGATCGACCCGGCAACGGGGGCTGGGATCTTTGTCGCTCGCAGTGCGTCGCACACCGACATCGTGGCCGCGAACACCCTCGTCGAAGCACGCTTGCCGGTTGCGTCCATCAGCGCGAGCGGTGACTCGCTCCTGCGGACGCTTCACGGTCGGGGCGAGGCAGTCGAACTTCGTGCGACCGTGGACAGTTCGGCGAAGCTCGCCGTCGACGGTACTTCACGAATTCTCGACCAGGACAACACAGCTCATCCTCGCCGCTTCGCGGCCGGGCCGTGGGTTGCAGGCCACAACTGGTCGGCGGCTTTCCCTCGTCCCCGTACCAATGCGGGGTTTTTCCGGCACAACGACGCCCTGGCGGCGGAGATTTTGGGCGCTGCGCGCCTCTGAGCGGTTAGGGAGTCCAGAGACTCCCTAACCGCTCACGGGGGCTGTGCCCCTCCTAGCTGAACACCAACTCACCCTCGTCAACCGCGACGGTGATACTGCCGCCCTCTTCGAGGAGATCGTCGAGCAGCATGTCGGCGATCTTGTCGTCGACCACACGCTGAATCGAACGACGCAACGGGCGAGCCCCGAACTCGGGTTGATGCCCGTGCTCGGCAATCCAGTCCACTGCGTCGGCGGTGAACTCGATGTCGATGCCCTTGGACTGCAACCGCTTCCGGCTGTCGTCGAGCAACAGATCAGTGATCCGGTGCAGTTGCTCGGTGTCGAGCTTGCGGAAGATCACTATCTCGTCGATGCGGTTGAGGAACTCCGGCCGCATCGATTCGCGCAACCTGGCCATCACGCGGTCGCGCAGTGGCTTCTCCGCCGACTCTGCATCACCTGTGGTGAAGCCCAGTCCACCGGACTTGCTCGAAATGATGTCCGAGCCGAGATTGCTGGTCATGATCACGACGGTGTTCTTGAAGTCCACCGTCCGACCCTGGCCGTCGGTCAGACGCCCGTCATCGAGCACCTGGAGCAAGGTGTTGAACACGTCCGGGTGTGCCTTCTCGATCTCGTCGAGCAGGATCACCGAGTACGGGTTACGACGCACCTGTTCCGTGAGCTGCCCGGCCTCGCCGTAGCCGACATATCCGGGAGGAGCACCGACCAATCGGCTTACCGTATGCCTCTCACCGAACTCGCTCATGTCGAAGCGCAGCATCTTGTTCTCGTCACCGAAGAGTGTGGCAGCCAGAGCTTTTGCGAGCTCCGTCTTGCCGACACCGGTGGGTCCGAGGAACAGGAAGCTACCGACGGGACGATCCGGATCGCTCATACCGGTCCGGCTACGACGCACCGCACGCGCGATTGCGCGAACGGCGTCATCTTGCCCGATGACACGACCGTGCAGTTCCTCTTCCAGACGGCGCAGGCGATCTTTCTCTGCTTGAGTCATCTGACTGGCCGGAATACCCGTGGCACGGGCGACAACCTGGGCGATCTGTTCAGCAGTCACATCCGGAGTTTCCTCGGAAGGAACCGAGGACCCTGCCTTCTCGAGACGCTTTGCGACGCCGTTGATCTCGTCACGCAGGGTCGACGCCTTCTCGTACAATTCGTCGGCGACGGCTTTCTCCTTGTCGCTCTCGAGCTGCTCGAGACGTTGCTGCAGAGCAGCGGTGTCTACCGTGGCAGTCTTCAAACGAAGCCTGGCGCCGGCCTGGTCGATCAAGTCGATTGCCTTGTCCGGCAAGAACCTGTCGCCGATGTAACGTGCCGACAGCTCCACCGCAGCGGTGATCGCCTCGTCGGTGTAGTGGACCTTGTGGTGATCCTCGTACCGACTGCGCAGTCCGCTCAAGATGGCGATCGCGTCCTCGATCGACGGCTCTCCGACCTGTACGGGCTGGAAGCGCCGCTCGAGCGCGGGATCCTTCTCGATGTTCTTGCGGTATTCGTCGAGCGTGGTGGCGCCGACGATGTGCAGTTCACCGCGAGCGAGCTTGGGCTTGAGGATGTTTCCGGCATCCATCGCACCTTCGGCGCCGCCTCCGGCACCGGCGATGGTGTGCATCTCGTCGATGAAGACGATCAGCTCGTCCTTGTGTGCGGTGATCTCGTCGATCACCTTGGTCAGCCGTTCCTCGAAGTCTCCGCGGTAGCGAGTACCCGAGACCATGCTCGAGAGTTCGAGCTGGACTATCCTCTTGCCCATCAACGATTCCGGGACATCCCCGTCGACGATGCGCTGGGCGAGACCTTCGACGATGGCAGTCTTGCCGACGCCGGCCTCACCCACCAGGACGGGGTTGTTCTTGGTGCGGCGGGAGAGGATCTCGATGGTCTGTTCGATCTCGTCGGCGCGGCCGATCACCGGATCGACGCCGCCGTTGCGTGCGTGATCGGTGAGATCGACGCCGTACTTGTCGAGCGTCGGTGTGGTGGACTCCTCTTCGACTGGACCGGCTGCAGGATTCTGAACCGCTGCCTGCAGCTTCTCCGGCGTGATGCCGGCCGAAGCGAGCAGACGACCCGGAACATGATCGGGGTCACCAGCCAATGCGATGAAGAGGTGTTCGGGATCGATGTACGTCGATCCCAGGGCTCGGGCCAGTTGATGAGCCTCGAGTAGAGCGGTTTTCACGGCGCTGCTGAGCGCAGGAGCAGAGTAGGCCCCCTGCTCACGGCCTTGTGGCAGCCGCAGGTCGACGGCGTCGACCACGGATTTCGGGTCGGCTCCGGCGCGCTGCATGAGCGTGCGGACCGGATCCTGCTCCGCCATGACGCGGAGAACGTGCAGTGCATCGAGATCCGAATCACCGCGAGCAGCCGCTACACGTGCAGCGTCAGCCATGAGTTGCTGGGTGGCCCTGCTCATGAGCCGGGAAATATCGATGCGACCGGGACCCTCGGGCCCGAAGAATGCTGGCATTCCGAAGCCTCCTTGCAGAAAGTTGAGCGTTACTGACTCAATTAACGTGCATGGGGCTCGATCAATTCCCGCGGGCTCAGATTTGTTTCAACACCTTCGGGCCACAGATCGTTCTCAACTACCGAAGGATCCGGTAGATCGACCGACCGGGTACGCCTCGACGTGCATGATCACCGATCCCTCGCAGGGACCACTCGCGATGTCGGTACGCCACGAACCTTTCAGACTGCCATCGGGCTGAGGTGTGTAATACGCCTCGGAGTGCGCCGGTGCCCACACCTTGGGCACGCCTTCCCCCTGGTAGCAATCCCACTCCCAGTCATAGGGGTGCACCCAACTGGTTCCGTCCCAGGTGTATCGCGCAGGCTGCGGCAACGTCGGATTGGCGGGAGCCGGACCGCCGACCACTGTGGCGATACAGACTCCGCTCGAGCAATCCGTCTCGAACGTGTATGTATCGGAGAAATCGGGCTCCCACTGGCTGGCGGCCAGACTTGTGCCCGTCTTGGTCGCGGCGAAACGCTTGAGCGAGTAATCACCGGACCAGTTCGCATCCGCAGCCCCCGCGGGCATCGCTCCGGCGACAAACCAAGTAGCAACGAGAGCAACCACCAGCAATGACTTTCGCATGCGTGAAGTGAATCACAAGCTATGTCCGAATTGTCGGATACTGACCACAAGAACACCGACGACGATCAGCACCAGCGAAACCAACGGCAACGCTCCCGCACCCCTGTCCGCCAAGATCAGCCCGCCCACGACGCCGCCCGCTGCGATCGCCGCATTGAAGATCGTCACGAAAACCGATTGCGCAGTGTCCACAGCGTCGCCCGTCGTGTCGGCGAGCGCAGTCTGAAGGAGAGTGGGAGCGCCTCCGGATGCCACGCCCCATACCGCAACGCTGAGTGCGATCACTGCGAAGCTGTCACCGCCGACGCCCAACGCCGTCAAAGCTGCGGCAAAGACCACCAAGCTCAGCACGGTGAGACTTCGAAGGGCCCGGTCGACAAACACCCCGACCACACCGATGCCCACGAAGGCGAAAAGTCCGAACACGAACAAAACGATTCCCAACCGATCGCCGAAACCGATGCGATCCAGAAACGCCGCCAGATACGTGTACACGATGTTTTGCGCGAAGATCCACAAGAACGCGACAAACAGAATCGGTCGTACGCCCGGCAGGACCAGGACTTTCCGCACCGACAGCTGCCGATCCGCTTGTTGCCCGGGAAAGTCCGGCATCACCGTGAGTATCCACACGACCAGAAGTAGCGCAGCAACCGACATCACGGCGAAGACTACGCGCCAATCGGCCAGGGTCCCGAGCCACGCACCCATCGGAACGCCGATTGCCAGCGCGATCGGCTGTCCGACGGAGGCAACCGCAACGGCCCGCCCCTGCAGATGAGGGGGCGCCATCCTGCGTGCGTACCCCGCAAGCAACCCCCACACCACACCTGCTGCCATGCCCGCCAGAAACCGAACACCCAAGGTGAGAACAAGATTCGACGACAGCGCTGTCACCAGATTGAAGACACCGAATCCAACAGTCGCCGACACCAGGACAGCACGCCGTCGCAGTCCTCGGGTCAATGCGATCAGTGGTACCGCCCCGACGACCGAGCCCAACGCGTATGCAGTGACCAATTGCCCGGCGCCGGAGACAGATACGGACAGCCCTGACCCGATCTGCACCAGTAGTCCGGCCGGCATGGTTTCGGTTGTGATTGCTATGAAACCTGCCATTGCGAGTGCCGACAACCCGGCCAGCGGTAGCGTCCGGACGGAATCGGTCTCCGCCAGTGCCGAAGTCGCAGTCCCGTCCGAGTTCGCGCTCACCTCGTCGGTGTTTCGGGACTGCCTTCACCCGACTGGCCGGAACGGACCAGTTCTGCAATCGACGCCCAGTCCATCTCGCCCTGACCGTTCGCCAGAGCCTGAGCGAGCACGCCTCGAAGTACGCCGCCGAACGGCAAATCCAGATCGACGCTGTCGGCGGCGTCGAGCGCAAGCCTCAAATCCTTGAGGCCCAGAGTGGTGGTGAATCCTGCAGGCTCGTACTGACGCGTCGCGACAAGGTTTCCGTAGCTGGAGTAGACCGGCCCCGGGAAGATCGTCGAGGTCAGCAGTTCTACGAGTTGGCTTCCGTCCACACCTGACCTCTCCCCCAATGTGATTGCCTCACCCAAGGATTGAATCGCGGCGAGGATGAGGTAGTTGCCGATGATCTTGACGATGTTGGCCTCCTCCGGACGCTCACCTTGTGGCCACGTACGAGCCCCGATGACGTCGAGGAAGGGTTGCACTCGCTCGAGGAGGGAACTGTCGCCGCCGGCGATGATGTTCAACTGGCCGGCCTGAGCAACAGAAACGCGTCCGAATACCGGCGCCGCGATGTACCCGATGCCGTAGTCGGCGTGCAGTGCGGCGGCGCGCTTGGCAAGGCCGACGCTGACGGTGGCCATGTTGACGTGCACGGTTCCAGTCGGAACGGATGCGAGTACGGCGGGATCCAGAATGGCCGCAGACACGGCCGAATCATCCGCCAACATCGACAGCACAACACCGGACTGGAATGCCTCGGCAACGGTTTTCGCGCCGGTCGCCCCTTCCGCGACCAATTCGGCTACCGCTTCAGGGCTGCGATTCCACACCGTCACGTCGAAGCCTGCACCCATCAGATTTCGAGCGATGGGACGACCCATCGCACCCAAACCGACCACGGAAACAGAAGTCATGGATTTCCCTCTCGAGAGTGTTGAACCACCTAAGACGGTTCAACACTCTCACACAGGTACAGTTGCTGTCGAACCGGTTGAGATGGTTCGCTACAAAGGAGGATGAAAGTGAACGAAGCAGGAGCTGATCAATCCGCTCGGGACGTGTTTCGACTCGACAACGACACGCTCGCCTTCCGCTTCACCGCCACCCTCACCAATCGGAACGGCTTGAGGTTCGAACGACTCACGAGCCCGCAGCGACTCGAATTATGGTTACGCGCCAACGATCTGATGGACACCCCAGCAACCGCGACAGACGACGACCTCCGCGGCGCGCAGGATTTACGTGAGGCCATTCATCGCATCGGAACCGCCGTATGCGAGGACCGCCGCGCCTCACGCGCCGATGTCGGGATCGTCAACACCGCATCCGAACTCGGTGATGCCCACCTCGTCTTCGAGAGTGGCCGGGCCCTCTGGAAATCAGCCGGAGACAATCCGATCCGCGACGCTTTGTCGATAGTGGCTGCCGACGCGATCGCGGTGCTCGGTGGACCCGACCACGACCGCGTCAAAGCCTGCCAGGGCGACGGGTGCACCGGCCTCTACGTCGACACCAGCCGCGGCAACAACCGACGCTGGTGCTCGATGAACATCTGCGGAAACAAAGCCAAGAAATCCGCGATGACCGCTCGCGCCGACTAGCTCATCTCACCTTCACCGCGACTCCATTTCGCCGCCACTCGGTTCCACAGCTTCTCGATCGGCGTCGACAGCAGGAGAAGAAACAGCGGGAAGTACGACGTCACCGGAACGAGCACACTGACGAGCAGCGCCACCACCATGATCAGGAAAGTGACGATTTCAGCGGTGAAATGCGGCTTCGCATTCTCTTCGCTCAACGAAGGGTTGCGAACCAGACCCCACGCGACCACCGCCAGGCACGCAGCACTGGCTGCCATTGTCCCGATGTAGAGAGCCCTGGTTCCGAGATCCTGCGACGGCGCTGCAACGAGCGCAGTCGGGAACGGCAAGAACACGATGGTCATCACCCACAACCCCAGCCCGCGCACAACCACCTTGTCTCCGTCGACCACGAAACGAAGCAGCCGATGCTGCGACCACCAGAGACGGAAGATCACCAGAAAGCTCAGGGCGAACGAATAGAACTGCGCAGCGTGATCGCGCAGGAGTTCCGACGTGGTGCCGTGGTGGTCACTGGTGAGTTCGACCAGCGGCAGGACGAGCAGCGTGATCGCAATGGCGACAATCGCGTCGACGAAAGTGACGTAGCGCTCGAAGTAGCGGGTGCGTTCCGCAATCTCAGCCATTGCGGAAGCATAAGCCTCACAACAAGAAACAGACCGGCGACGCCACTTTGCGGGAGGCGGTATCCCGAAACATACAATTAACGAATCAAATTCGTTATACCCCTTGACCGAGGCAGGGCCCATCCCCATACTTAACGAATCACATTCATTAAGTGACTCGCATCACGCCATCAGGGGTCGGTTCCGCCACCCCCTTCAGGACATGGGGTTGCCCTAGTGCCAATCAACGCTTCTGCGATTACGCAGTCCGACCGGGTTCCACTCACCGCCAACCGCGGTATTGCCGTCTTCAGCATCGGTGTCATGGGATTCATCACCGCGAACCTCATCCCCCTGATGATCGTGGCAATGGTCGAGGACCTCGGTGTCACCGAATCCGCCGCCGGTGCCGTCCTGACCGCATCGCTGCTGGTCTGCGCGTTCACCTGCCTCGCCACCACTCGTATCGCATCGGGTCGGCATCGTCATCTCCTCGGCCGCGTCAGCCTGATGGCAATGGCAGCAGCATTCGGCGTTGCGGCCATCGCACCGTCCACGATGATCGCGTGTACCGCGATCATCGTCCCGGACCGGGCGTCAAGCATCAGCGGCCTCGTGAACCGTGTCGTCGTCACAGCCGTCCTCGCTCTCATACCCATCCTCGGCACACACATGACCAACGCATTCGGCATCGTCGCAGTCCTGGCACTGGCTACCGCAGCAACGGTCACCTGGTTGCCGTCATCCCCGGTGAAAGAGTCGCCGGAGACGGCGAAGTCCGCCAAGACGACCACCACTCTCCCCGCCGGGGTAAGCGCGAAACGACTCACTTTTGCCGGAACCGCATTTCTCGCGATGCTTGCAGTCTGGGCGATCAGCGAAGACTCACTGTGGGCAGTACTCGGCATCATGGGTTCCGAGCACGCCGGACTCTCGGATCAACAAATGAGTCTCGCGCTGAGCGCATCAACGGCGGGTGGCGTGCTCGCGGCTGTTACTTTGACCGCGTTGGGTTCTCGGGTCAGTCGGACAGTATCGATCTCCGTGCTACTGATACTCGGGGCAATCCTGAAGCTGTCTGCCAGCCTCACCACCGATCCCACGATCTACCTGGTACTGGTCATCGCCTGGAACACTGTCTACGCGGCCACGTTCATCGTCTTGGTTGCCATCTCGGCCGCGCTCGACGCCGCCGGCCGATGGTCGGCCCCACTACTGGGCACCTACCTCATCGGCTCCGCGTTCGCGCCGCTGTTCGGCACTTCGGTGACGGCCAGCCTCGGGTATCCGACCTTCGGAGTCATCATCTCCGGGATCAGCTTCGTTCTATTAGTCCCGTTCGCCTTGGTTTCCCGACTCTCCGCACGTACCGAGGGTGCGTATCGTCACCACAGCGCCGCCATCACTACTACCGTCATCGCGTAAGGATCACGTAGAAGTCATGAATGACAGCTTCACTCACTACCGCAACGGAAAGATCTTCACGGCTGCCGACGACGGATGGGCCGAATCGATAGTCGTCGAGAACCACAAGCTCAGATTCGTGGGCGAAACCGTCTATGCCGATATCCTGGCTCCCGACGCCGAGGTGATCGATCTCCAAGGCGCCGTCGTGCTACCCGGTTTCGTCGACGCCCATACACATTTGGTCATGATGGGATTCGCGCTGCAGAAGTTGGATCTGCGTGATGCCACCGATCTCGCCGACATTCAGTCCAGCATCAAGCAATTCGCGGAATCGAACCCGGACGCACCACGCCTGCTGGGTCGCAGTTGGTTGTTCTCCGCGCTGGATGGAGGGCACCCGACGCGAGAGATGATCGACGCCGTCGTGCCCGATCGCCCGGTGTACCTCGACGCCAACGACGTACATTCGGTCTGGGTGAACACTGCAGCACTGCGAGAACTCGGCATCGACGCGGACACGCCCGAGCCGATCGGCGGTCGTATCGGCCGGGATCCGGACACCGGAGAAGCCACCGGAATGCTGTACGAGACCGCCATGATGCTCTACGTCTGGCCGAAACTGGCGGAGCTCGCATCCGACGAGGACCGGGACGCCGCCCTCGCGCTCGCGTTCCGCCACTATCTCGAGGACGGCGTGACCGGCGCGGTCGACATGGCTCTCGGCGCGGACGAATTAGCTTCGCTGGAAAGAGCATTGGATGCAGGAGACGGCACATTGCCGCTGCGCGTCGCGGCTCACTGGCTGATGACCCGCGAGGACAACGAGGCTGACAACGTCCGACAAGTTCACGACGTGATCGAACTCCACGAGCGCGTCCAAGGTCCGTGGCTCCGTATCGCCGGAATCAAGATCATCATCGACGGTGTGATCGACAGCTGCACTGCCGCAATGAAAGATCCGTACTCTGACGGCACCAACGCCGAGCCCATCTGGGATCTCGAGTCCTTGATCCCCGTCGTGACAGCCGCTGACGCCGCAGGCCTGCAGATCGCGATGCACGCGATCGGCGACGAGGCGTCGGAGATCGGATTGACGGCACTCGAGTACGCGATCGCCGCCAACGGAGACATTCCCCGCAGGCACCGAATGGAACACTTGGAGTCCATCACCCGGGACAACGTCGAAAGGCTTGCCCGCCTGGGAATCATCGCCTCGATGCAACCGGTTCACGCTGACCCTGCTATCCAAGAGAACTGGCAGGCGATGCTCGGCGACTACCGGGTGAATCGCGCGTACCCCTGGCCCGAATTCACCGAGGCCGGAGCGGTTCTGGCGTTGGGTTCCGACGCTCCGACTGCTCCACACCCGCCGCTGCCGAACATGTTCATCGCCACCACCCGTCGATCCGCAATCGATCCGTCGCTGGCACCCAACCTGCCGGGGTACGCACTCCCCCTCGCGGACGCGCTGGCTCACGCAACCCGCGACGCCGCCTACTCGTGCCGGTGGGAAGATGTGACCGGCCAACTGGTTCGGGGAAAAGCAGCCGATTTTGTCGTACTGAAACAAGATCCGTTCACCGAAGGGGTCGATTCTCTCCTGACCACGGAAATCGCGATGACCGTGGTTGCCGGATCCGTGCGATACGACTCCGCTCGAGCTACAAACACCGAAGCCGTCAACACCGAAGCCCGATAGCTGATCGTTATCAGTTGTTCGATAACGCACGCATGCGGCCCGGCGACAGAACGAGGGAGGGACTTGAACACGTGAACCCACACTCTCTGGAGGACGCATGCGCAGGAAAGCTCCGATTTCGGCCGCCGTCGCTGTCTCGGCACTGGTGACGGCCACTGCCCTGATGGTCGCCGGTTGCGGGTCGACCGAAGGAACACCCGAGGCGGCGGCGAGTTCAACAGCGTCAAGCTCAACGGCGTCGGCGACCTCGACGGCAAACGAATCCGGGACGACGGTAACGAGTTCTCCCCCGCCGCAATCGGGCACCCCAGCAAGCGAATCCGTGCCGGCGACGACGCCTGCAGTCCCGGCTTCAGGTCCCTGTGTCGACGTCGACTCCCCGGTCGTCACCGACGCAATCGGTACCTTGGGAACCGACGTCAACGGCGGCAGCTGGATACCGAGATCCGCGAGCGAGGAGCAGATCGGTAATTGTCCTGACCTGCTCTGGGTTTCGGTCGACGGTGACGGCGTGGGCGATGCGACGTATCAGTCACACGTCCTGTTCTTCCACGACGGGACTTACCTGGGCACGGCTACCAGCAAGCCGTACTCGTACACACACGTCATCGACAGCAACAAGAATTCGGTGTCCGTCCAATACCGATGGTTGCTCGACGACGACGCATTCTGCTGCCCTCAAGGCGGACCGAATATCGTGAATTTCACGTGGAACGGCAGCGCTGTGGTCGCCGACGGCCAGTTCCCGCCCTCCTGAACCCGCTTCCGTACGATACCGCTCTGAATACAACTGTGCCCCAGCGACAACGGTCGCTGGGGCACAGTCTTCTTCGATCTACTCGCCGACGCTCCTACTCACCTACACCGAGTTCGCGCAGGCGAGTCTTGTACAGCTCGATGTTGCCGAGCTTGATGTCCTCGTAGCCGCGAACCACGTCCGGCAGCGCCGCGATCTCGACGGCGCGATCGTATCCGTCGGTTGCGAGCGTACGAGAGAGATCAGCGATCATGGCCTCGTACTCGGCGAGCAGTTCACGCTCGACCTTGCGGACGTGCATGTAGCCGAAGGGATCGAGCTTGGTACCGCGCAGCTTCTTGCCCTTGGCCAGAACCTTCAGTGCAACATGCGACTTGGGCCCGAGGCCGATCTTCTTCTTGCGGCCC
The DNA here is from genome assembly GCF_056401575.1 of Rhodococcus sp. P4_E4. Classification (NCBI taxonomy): domain Bacteria; kingdom Bacillati; phylum Actinomycetota; class Actinomycetes; order Mycobacteriales; family Nocardiaceae; genus Rhodococcus; species Rhodococcus sp. P4_E4. The sequence continues at coordinate 152,222 of NZ_JBFUJB010000001.1, forward strand.
ATCACTCGGAGGATCGGGGGGTGGAGCTTGTAGGTCAGGTTCTCCCCGGCCGGCACCTGCGACTTGACGTCTTCGATGAAGGCAGGATCGACCAGCATGCGAGCAACTTCGTACTCGTCCTTGTACGCGGTGAACTTGAACAGGCCGCGGGCGACCGCTTCACTGAAATCGGTCCGCTCGGTTGCGGCACGTTCAGCAGTCCAGACTGCCTGAACCTGATCGATGTAGCGCTGGGCGATCTTGACGGACTGGAACTCGATGAGCTGTGCCGCACGCAGTTCGACCAGTCGCAGGGTTTCACCGGTGAAGGTGGTTCCGGCGAACATGTGAGCCGGTGCGACAACGGGTTCGCGGACGGACTTGGCCGGCGTGGTGACGGCCGAGAACGCTGCAGTGTCGGCAATTGCTGCACGGCCCCAACGGAATGCCGCGATGTTCGCGTCCACGGCAACGCCGTTGATGCCGATCGCTTCTTCGATGGCCTCGGCCGGCAGACGAAGTCCACCGCTCTGGTAGGCAGCACCGATCAGCAGGAAGTTGGCGGCTGCGGTGTTACCGAACAACTCCTGTGCCGCGGCGAGTGCGTCGAACGAGCGCAGGGTGCGCGACACCTTGTCGAGACGGGCGAGGAGTGACGTCTCCTCGGGGTAGCGAACAGCCTTGTCGTAGACCATGTCTCCGGTCGGCGTCTGCGACGTCGATGCGATGGAGACCGTCTTCTCGGCGTTGCCGTAGTCGAGGTTCTTGTTGTCCGTCGCGGTCAGCAGGTCGAAGGCGACGATGCAATCCGCGCTGCCCGGGGTGAGGCGGTTGGACGGCTCGAGCGCGCTGGAGCTGAAACGCAGGTGCGAGACAACCGGTCCGGCCTTCTGGCTCAGGCCGATCTGGTCAAGGCTCTCCACCTCGAGGCCGGCGCGCAGTGCCGCCGTTGCGAGCACCTGGTTGACGGTCACGATACCGGTGCCGCCGATGCCCGCGAGGAACACGTTCTGCGTGCTGGTGAGCGGTCCGAAATCGGGATCTGCGACGACGGGCGGGACGGGACGTGCGACCTTGGGAGCCTTCTTGCCCGGCACCAGTTCGACGGTCACGAATGAGGGGCAATCGCCGTCCATGCAGGTGTAGTCCGTGTTGCAGGACGTCTGGTCGATCTTCGTCTTGCGACCGTACTCGGTGTCCACAGGCTGGACCGAGAGGCAGTTCGACTTCACACCGCAGTCACCGCAGCCCTCGCACACTGCCTCGTTGATGACGACGCGAGTGTTGCGAGTGGGCAGCGTGCCACGCTTGCGCTGGCGACGAGCGTCGGCCGCACAGTGCTGGTCGTAGATCAGTACGGTGACGCCCTTGATCTCGCGAAGCTCCTTCTGAGCCTCGTCGAGGCGATCGCGGTGCCAGAGCTTGGTGCCCTTGGCCAGGGCGCGCTTGTTGTGGCGCGAAGGCTCGTCGGCGCAGATGATGATCTGCTTGACGCCCTCGGTGGTCAGCTTGTGGCTGAGTTGAGCAACGGAGAGGGCACCTTCTGCGTCCTGTGCACCGGTCATCGCCACTACTTCGTTGTAGAGCAACTTGTAGGTGATGTTCACGCCTGCGGCGATGCATGCCTGGACAGCCAACTGACCGGAGTGGAAGAAGGTGCCGTCGCCGATGTTCTGGAACAGGTGAGGCACGTCGGTGAACGGTGCCTGCCCGATCCACTGGCTGCCCTCGCCGCCCATCTGCGTCAGGCCGGTGACAGCGCTGTCCTCACGGCCGGACATGGTGACGAGTGTGTGGCAACCGATTCCGCCGCCGCCGATTGAACCCTCGGGGATAGCGGTGGAACGGTTGTGGGGGCACCCACTGCAGAAGTACGCGGTTCGCTTGGCGGAGAGCACGTTCAGTGACAGCGGTGCCGGGAGGGTGCGCTTGAGCTCGACGTGCGGCTTCAGTACGCGCCGCAACGGGGCGAGCAGCCGGCCTGCGGTCAGTTCACCACTGGCAGGCATGAGCAGACGGCCCTGGCCGTCACGCTTGCCGATGATGCGAGGAGCATCGTCGGTGCCGTACAGGACTTCCCGGATCTGAGCTTCGATGAACGCGGTCTTGTCCTCGACCACGACGATCTGCTCGAGACCTTCGGCGAACTCCTTGATCTTCTCGCCCACGACGGGGTAGCACATTCCGATGCGAAGGAGACGGATCCCGGCGCGGTGCAGCGCCGCATCATCGACGCCGAGGTCTGCCAGAGCTTGGCGGACGGAGTCGAAAGTTGTACCGGTGGCGGCGATACCGATCTTCGCACCGGAGGGGTTGACCTCGATCACATCGAGATTGTTGGCAGTTCCGTACGCGTGAACAAGATCCCATCGCGGGCCGTACAGATCGGCCTCGGCGACGACACTGTCCGGCGGCGCAGCCATCTGACGCTGCTTGTAGACGAAGGGCTTGCCCTCGAACTGCACTTCCGGAACCACGATGTCGAAGTCCGCGATGCTGCCGTCGATCGTCCAGGCACCGTCGGCGACGTCGGCGACGATCTTCAGCGCTACGACGCAACCGGACACCCGCGAGAGTGCAACGGCGTGCATACCCATCGTGATGATCTCTTCGGCATTGCGCGGAAAGAGAACCGGCACACCCATCGCGGCAAGCGAGCGCTCGCTGACGGCCGGAACCGTGGAGGACTTCGACGCCGGGTCGTCGCCCACCAGCAGGACGACGCCGCCCTTGGGGTTCACGCCGTACATGTTGGCGTGGCGAATGGTGTCGGTAGCGCGGTCGACGCCGGGGCCCTTGCCGTACCAGACGCCGGTCACGCCGTCGTGGGTCGCGGTTCCGGCCGGGAGATCCGTCTGGCTTCCCCATACCGCGGTGGCAGCGAGCTCCTCGTTGAAGCCGGGGATGAAGGTGATGTCGTGTTCCGCGAGAACCTTGGGCATGCCGTGGAGCATCTTGTCGACGCCGCCGAGGGGGCTGCCCTGGTAACCGGAGACAAAAGTGGCAATACGCTTACCCGCCCGGATGTCGCGAACGTGCTGCTCGACGAAACCGCGTGCGATTGCCTGAACACCGGTCAGCAACACCGGTCCCGATCCCGACCGGTACCGATCATCGAGGTCATAGGGCTTGGCCTGGGCTACGCCCGACACCAGTTCAGTCATCGTGGACCACCGTTCCGTCTGCAGTGCATTTCAACTACCGTGCATTTTCAACAACCGCGTAACTCGATCTGTTCAGATGATCGTGGTCGAGGTATGTGAAAGCGTCAACAGAGGCTTGCTCAACTATTCAAATTGGCAATTTGTGAGCCAAATCACGTGACCTAGGTCATCGAATCAATCAGTTGGAGACCCGTTCGTGGCGATACGGCGAAACGGACATAAAACGTTCCCGACAATGCACACCGAGAACTTTCTTGACATTGACGCAACGTCAACTTGCATGCTGAATGAGCACAACCGATCCGAGAGTAGGAACTCCACGTGAGCGAATGGTCCATCCAAGAACTCGCCAAATCCGCCGGTACCACCAGCAGAACGCTGCGCCATTACGGCGATCTCGGACTCCTGGAACCAAGCCGCATCGGCGCCAACGGCTACCGCTTCTACGACGAAGACGCCCTGGTGCGACTGCAACGCATCCTGCTGCTTCGGGAACTCGGACTCGGATTGCCGGCCATCGCCGAAGTCCTCACCGGTGAACGCGACACGGCCGCCGCGCTGCGTACGCACCTCGAACTCCTCGAGCAAGAGCGCACGCGGATCTCGAGACAGATCGAATCGGTCAACAGGACGTTGAACAAGACGAAGAAAGGTGAATCACTCATGCCGGAAGATGTTTTCGACGGGTTCGACCACACCCGATACAAGGACGAGGTCATCGAGCGTTGGGGCAAGGACGCCTATACCAGCGGCGACAACTGGTGGCGGTCGATGTCCGAGCAGGACCGGAAAGCACATCTGCAAGCTCAAGCCGACATCGCAGCGGCATTCGGAAAAGCACTGACAGCGGGCCTACCCGCGGAAAGCGACGACGTCCAGACGATTACCCAGAGACAGTTCGAGTGGATAAAAATCGGTTGGCAGGGAAGGACTCCCAGCGCCGACGCCTTCACCGGACTCGGCCAGATGTACGTCGACGATCCCCGCTTCACTGCAAACTACGACAAGTACGGAGAAGGCACCGCTTCGCTGGTCCGTGACGCGATGAAGATCTACTCCGAGCGCAATTTGCACTGACGTCGATCAGTCCTGCCCACTGCCGAGGAGGTTATGTCGGTGCGCTGCCGCGACGGCCTCTTCGCGGGAATGCGCACCGAGTTTGCGATACAGGGCTCGCAGGTGACTCTTCAATGTGTTGTTGGATACGAACAACTTTCGCGCTATCTCGCCGATCGGAATGCCGAGACCCAGTTCCACGAGAACGTCCATCTCCCGCTTCGTCAATTGGACTTGAACGATAACCGCCGGATACATCTGCGGCACTTCGGATTCGAGAAAGCTTGCGACGGCACTGCTCGGGCCCTCGGCCCGCTCTTCCAGTTGCCTGATCAGATCACGCGGTATGGTCGCCAGCGCCGACAGGACACCTGAGGTTTCGAGCAGTCCGCGAGCCTCCTCCCACGGACTGGCGGCAGCGGGGATTCTCCCCAGTTCGCACAGCGCAGCGCATTCGATCAGCAGGGACTCGAGCCGAAACCTCGTGAGATACTGCTCGCTCCAGTCAATTTCGCGACACAATTCCAATGCCTGTGACGGAGCCCCCGTCAGGAGATGCGCACGAGCGACAGAAACCGTGACAACAGCAAACGTATGTGACGCAGCGACTGATTCCTCCAGCGCCTTGGTACCCTCCCCGGACGCCAACAGAAGATCGATACGCGCCGCGGCGAGAAGTGCGTCACCGAGTGATCGTTCACACGGATTCACGTGCCCGTGCGTTGCCACTGCGCGCTGGAGCGAAATCAGCCCCGAGAACGGATCCGATTGCAGCAGTGCGAATCTGGTGTACGTGTAGGCCGCGAACGCCCACAGGTCGCCCGGCGGTGTGATCTCGGCGAGCGCGTCCATCGCGGCAGCGCCGGCATTCAGGTCCACGCGATCGCACGCCACCAGCGCCCGCGCGATCGCTCCCCCCATATGCGAGGGCGGTCCCAACCATCCCGAAACGTCCGGGTGTGTGCTTTCGAGGTGAAGCCAGTCTGTCGCGTGCGCGACGTCCCCGATCAGCGCGGAGTTGAGCGCGGCATTGCCAGCGGCGTGCCGCAGGACGAACTCCGGACCGTGTTCCATCGCACCCTGATAGGCGAGTCGCAATTCCACCGCGGCATCACCGAGGTCACCGGTCAGTTGATGCGAAACACCCCAGATCAGGCGCAGGGCGGGCAGTTGAGACCCCAACGCGCCCAACGACTCGTCACCGAGTCCGTACACGACGTGAGCCAACTTGCGCGTGATCTCGGTAGAGCGTTGGTACTTACCGGATGTTCTCAGCACAACCGATTGGACCGTCCCGACGTTCAACAAGCTGTGCGCATGCGAACTACCACCTATCGCACGCAATTCCGCCGGTTCCGTCGGCAACGAATCGCCGTTGACCAACTGCGGCCGTAGGCGTGATTCGAGCAGGTCACGGCCCACCAGAATCGAAGAGTTCGAACTGAGTACGTCGCCGGGTATGGATTGCAACGCAGTCCGGACCAATCCGGTGTGATCGACCAGAAGATCGGCCCAGTGACGCTCGAGTATGTCGAGCACCCTGGTCCAATGGCGTCCGTCCAAGGCGTAGTGAACGGCACCGGCTATATCCGAAGTCCCGAGAGCGTGATCGACGAGAATCTGGAAGGGATCGTCGAATCCATCCCCTTGTTCGGTCCGTATCTGCATGAATGCCAGTCGAACTGACGGCGCAAAGTACCAGGATGCTTCTCCCTCGGGACCGTCCCGAAAGATCAGACCGAAAGACTCGAGCAAGTCCAGTTTGCCCTCCACGTCAAGATCGTCGGACAAGACACGAGCGATCTCTGGTGTGACGGTGCGGGCGGCGGCGATCGTAGTCGCGAAGTCGAACAACTCGAGCGACTTGCCCGATCGAGGAGCGGTCCGACTGACGTACGCGTGGATCGCCTGGTCCACTCGCTGCTGAACGCGTTCGCGCCCACGACTCGGTTCACTCAGCCCCGCAACCGCACTCAGAGCAACCTTCATCAGCACAGGAACGCCGGCAACACGCTCGCAGATCGAATGGACGATGCCCGAGGGAAGGTGGATCCCTGCCTCCGCGAACAGAACTGTGGACTCGTCGAGCGTGTACCTGAGGTCGTTCGCGCACAGGTACTCGTCCACGCGGACGTCCTCGAGTAAGTCCGTCGCAGACCGATCCTGCAGCGTGACGATTACTTTCAATCCGGGAAGCCGCACGATCAGATCCACGATTCGGCGTCCCACCTCGTCACCCTCAACCAGGTCGATGCGGTTGAACACCAACACGAATGGAGTGGGCGACGAGTCGAGTAGTGATTCGATTGCCCCCACCGGATCCTCGCGCATTCGTGGCGGGGCCTCGAGCGATTCCAGAGAATCTTGAATCACTGCGAGCGCAGTGTTCCAGTACTCGAGGGGGGTCATCCGATTCGATGGCGCCGGCACCCAGACAACTGGTCTGATGGGCATGTGCCCGAGAGTCGTGAGCCACAACGCGGCGAGGTCCGTCTTCCCGAACCCACGCGGCGAATCGATGACCGTCAATCCCGCCGAGCGTTCCATCAACCCGAGCAGACGAGGACGAATCGCCGTGGCTCCACGCCCGGCGAGCCGTCTTTGCAGCGTGCCCCGTCCTCGAGGATTTCGCTTTGCTCGAGATAGCTGCGACCGATTCGAAGTGGATGTCATGATGGCCGACAAACGAGCAGTCGATCCCCGCCGAACTCGAGATTTCGTTCGAGCATCGAACTCCCAACCTGTCCACCCATAACGAACAACATAGACAGAATCACCGCGACACGCGAGCACTGGCCGTCTCACAAATACGCCCGATTTGTCTCATTATGTGGGCTCGGTCACTATTGACGTTTATTTGCGGGAGAGTGACTGCGACCTGCGGGATCTGACATATCATGCCCGCGTGCCGATGAATTCCGCCCGCATTCGCGTGTCGACTCGATCGGTGGACCCTGCGGACGCCAACGACTTCTGGCGTGTCGTCACGCGTCCGTTCTTCGTCACCGAGCCGATAGGCGCCGACACGCCCCTCCAAGGCTCGATCTCCGCCCTGCCTATCGGGACCTCGCTGATCGGTGAAACGACCTTCAACGCGCAGAAGTACAACCGCAGCAAAGTTGTGATCGCCGAGAGCGGACTCGACGATCAGTACATGATCCAGGTCGTCCTCGGTGGACAGGTCAGTGGTGACGCCGACGGAGTGGATTTTGTCGCCCGCCCTGGGGACATCGCGTTCTTCGACCTCGGGCGAACCTGGACCGCTGACGTCGAAACCGAGGCGACCGGACGCACCATCACACTCCTGGCGCCGCGCTCCCTCGTCGAAGCGGAGTCGAAGGGTCGTTCTCTACACGGGACGGTACTGCGCGGAGTTCCTGCCGTCGTGCTCGCTCAGTGCATGCAATCGGTCGTACTCGCGCTACCGCATCTCGATCCCGATGCTGCGGCCGGCTACGAGGACGTCGTCGCTTCCCTCCTGCGTGTCAGTTTGGGTATCGCCGAACCTGATCTGTCGCCGCGGCCCGATCACTCTCTCCGCGATCGTGCGTACGCCTACATCGCCGAGCATCTCTCGGAGACCTGGCTCGGCCCGACGAGCATGTGCGCAGCATTGTCGGTCTCCCGAGCACAGCTCTACCGCGCATTCGCATCCGACGGCGGAATTGCTCTTGTCATACGGCGCAAGCGCCTCGAACTCGTCTACCGCGAGTTGACAAGAGCCGAGATGTCGAACGAAACGACCGACGCGTTGGCCCTGCGCTGTGGCTTCACCTCGAAATCCCAATTGGCGCGCGCGTTCAAAAACTTCTACGGGATGACACCGAGCCAAGCCCGTACCGACGGCAGGCGCACGATCGGGGACCCGTCGATCGCACGGCTGCACAGTCGACTCGAGTTCTTCAGCCCCTGAATCCGAAATACTCCACAGCCTCGGGATCGCGCCTGTGTTCTAGTTGATCCATGAGCTGGGTCGACAAGGATTTCCGACATCCTTGATCGTACTGGCGGTCATCGCCGCAGTTGCGTACGTGTTCTCCTACCTGCTCGCCCCCGCCCAGGCCTCCCAGACCCCGTAAGAACCTCTGCTTCATCACGATTCGGCCTCCGAACCGCGGTGGAGATCAATAACTCCTTGCCAGGCAGCGAGCTCAGATCACTTCAGCTGGAAATGAACCGGAGAACAAACTGCTCGATGCCTTCCGAAATGACTTTGGTCAGCGCAGTGAAGTCGTTCGACCAACGTTGAATATCCAAGCTGCTCATTACTTTCCTCCGGTCTACGACCCGGTGCCTCTGACCGCACAACGTATGCGAGGCATCGGTCGTGCATTGGAACTATCTGCGAAAATGCGGTTTCCGTTACCGCTGGACCGACCGAACAGCGACGCAAGTTCACTCGAACCTGATATTGCAAATTCGTCGAACGGTTGCAACAACGCCGAGCAGAGTTCGAGCGAAAAGCACTATCCACCAAAAGTATTAGCTTGAAAGAACTACGATTCACTCGATCCCTGGACACACGACACTCGACGCGCCGACTTGCGATAGGGGCGAGTTGGCAGGCAACAACCGGGACAAAGCCATCCGACGATCATGCACGAAATACGGCCACGCCACTCCAGGAATTATTCGAAGTCTCCCAAGGGATCGGCTCTGCTCACTCACTTCGCTGATTTCGCCTGGCGACGATGGCGAAGTTCAAAGGGATCCGCGGAGAGTGGCTCGGCAGAGTCCATCCGTTGGCGCATGGAACGAGTTCGGGGAAGGCCGGCCAGTCCATGTAGGGAAGTTCCGAAACTGATTCGATATGAAGACCCACATCCAGCAAGGAACCAATGACCTCGCCTAAGTCGTGGCGCCATTCGTGGTTGGCGGTGTGCGCTATCTGTCCGTCGGAGTTCCCGGTATAGGTCGCCGAGTCTTCGTACGATCGCATGCCGCCTCCGGAGAGGTAGTCGTCGGTGATCATCCACGGCTCGAATGCCATTGCGCCGAGGATCGGATGATCGTCCCGGATCTGAAACACCCCACCCGGCTCGAGGAGGTCGTGGATCGACTGGGCCCAGTGGGCGAGTTCCGGCAACCAGACGATTGTCCCGGCGCTAGTGACGATCGTGTCGAAACGTCGGTCGATCAGCGTCGAGGCGAATCGCGCATCACCTTCCACCCAGGTGATCTCGCGGTCGTCGGCCTTCGCGATACGCGCTGCGTGGCGCAGAGAGTTGGGCGAAAGATCGAGCCCGTGCACCTCCACCGCACCAAGGCGCGCCCAGGAAATGGTGTCGATACCAATGTGACACTGCAAGTGCAGGAGCGAGCGATCCCGCACTCCCGACGCCGGCAGATGCGTAGACAGACTCGACAGATCGTTCTGCACGACTCTGGAAATGGCCGCTCTGTCGGCGAGAAACCCTCCGACGTCATACATTTCGGAGCGCACATGCACCTCGGCGCGATCGTCCCAATTCGACCGGTTGCCGGCGATGGCTTCTGCCTCGTGCTTCGCTTGGCCCTCGTGCACCATTGACCCTCCGCCATCGACTTGAAGTGTCTTTTTAACACGTCTGTGGTCGTGTTCGCGTTCCAGTTTTCGAAGGGCTGTGGTTTTCGAATCAGACGGTCACTTCTTCGGCAGGTTTCCCCTCGTGGCTCGCCGCGCCGAAGACGGCCACGGCGACGGCGCCCGCGATCGCTCCGACGAATCCGACGATGGCAAGCCATTCCAGGCCCGGTCGCGACGCATCGCCGAGCACCACGACGCCGACGATTCCCGGAACGACCGTCTCGCCGACAACCAGTGCCGCTGTCGCTCCGTTGACGGATCCCAGTTGCAACGCCACCGTGTGCAGATAGAAACCGCCCAGGCCCGAGACGAGGATTGCCCAGCCGGCCGGATCGCGGAGCATCGTGCCGATTTCGAACGGATCGATTCCGTAGACCACGCGTACGGCAATGGCCAGACAGCCGAACAGCACACCCGAGATCAACCCGGCGACAACTGCTGCGCGTGAGCCCAACCATCGGATCAAACCGATACCGATCGACAAGATCAACGCCGAGCCCACCAGGACACCCCAGTGGACGACCTCGTTGGAACTCCCGCCGCCCGCGTGCCCCGAAGACAAACCGAGCAGCAGGAGCGATCCGATCACCGCGGCGATCGCGAACCAGTCGCGACGATGCAACTGGATGCCCAGGACCACGGTCCCCAGCACTGCCGTGATGACGAGATTGGCACTGACCACTGTCTGCGACAAGAACAGTGGAATGAGCCGCGCGGAGATGGCACTACCGGCGAATCCGACCGCATCGAGCACGGTGCCCAGGATGAACGACGCCGTCAGCGCGGCGGCGAACGTCGAACGCAAGGTCGGGCCACCCGTCGCCGTCACGTGTCCGGCCTCGCCTCGCTGCTCGGCGGCCGCTGCCGACTTGCGCGCGCCGTACGCCTGCAACACCGACGCAACGCCGTATCCGACGCACGCCACGATCGCGGCAAGCAGTCCGATCAGCATCGAAATTCCACACGAAGTTCATGGGCAATGGTCATAGAGGTAGACCCTGCCCTATTTTCCCAGGCCTGACATCACCCTCAGGTATTCGAACAAGTGCTACCCGAGAAGTACACCGACCGCCCCTGACCGGTACCTGGGGACACCCCGACCCCTAGTGGAATTGCTTGAGAGCCCTGATCTTGTTCATGACGTCGAGCGCCGCCACCTTGTACGCCTCGGACAGTGTCGGATAGTTGAAGACGGCGTCGACAAGGTATTCGACGGTCCCGCCGCACCCCATCACCGCTTGGCCGATATGCACGAGATCCGTTGCACCCGAGCCGAAGATATGAACGCCGAGCAGTTTCAGGTCATCCGTCGACACCAGGATCTTGAGCATCCCGTAGGTGTCGCCTGCGATCTGCCCGCGCGCGAGTTCACGGTATCGGGAAACCCCGACCTCGTACGGCACCGATTCCTTGGTCAGATCGACCTCGGTGGCGCCTACGTACGACACCTCGGGAATCGAGTAGATGCCGATCGGCTGCAGATCCATCAGCTTCGCGCCTGGTTCGTCGAAGGCGTGGTAGGCCGCGAGTCGACCTTGATCCATCGACGTCGCCGCCAACGCCGGGAAGCCGATGACGTCACCGACGGCGTAGATGTGTTCGACCTTGGTGCGAAAATTGTCGTCGACGTAGATACGGCCACGTTCGTCGGCTTCGAGCCCGGCGTTCTCCAGCGCGAGTGGCGCCGTGAGGCCTTGCCGTCCCGCCGAGTACATCACGGTCTCGGCGGGAATCTGCTTGCCGCTGCGCAGCGTCGTAAGCGTTCCGTTCGCTCCGACGTCGACGGCCGTCACTTCTTCACCGAATCGGAAAGTGACCGCCAGATCGCGTAAATGGAACCGAAGCGATTCGATGACCTCGGGGTCACAGAAGTCCAGCATCGACGTTCTCTTCTCGACGACGGTGACCTTGGTGCCGAGTGCCGCGAACATCGACGCGTACTCGATACCGATCACTCCCGCGCCCACCACGACCATGGTGGTCGGGATGGAGGTCAGATCGAGGATTCCGTCGGAGTCGAGCACCCGGTGACTGTCGAAGGACACCCCCGCCGGGCGGGCAGGCAACGTTCCGGTCGCGATCACAACGAATTTTGCCGTGATCGTCATCTTGTCTCCGCGCGAGGCGTCCTCGACGAGGATGGTGTGCTCGTCGACGAACGAGCCGACCCCTACCAACAATTCGACGCGGTTACGCAGGAGCTGAGATCGCACGACTTCGATTTCTTTGGTGATGACATGCTGGGTTCGCGCCAGCAGGTCGGCCGGAGTGATGTTCTCCTTGACGCGGTAACTTGCGCCGTACAGTTCGCGTTGGTTCATCCCGGTGAGGTAGAGAACCGCCTCGCGCAACGTCTTCGACGGAATGGTGCCGGTGTTGACGCACACTCCCCCGAGCATGTTGCCCTTCTCGACCATCGCTACCCGTTTACCCAGCTTGGCCGCCGCGATGGCAGCCTTCTGACCACCCGGGCCGGAGCCGATTACAACCAGGTCGTATTCCATCGGATCAGTCATCGCTTACAAATACCGTCTGCATACGACCGGCAGATGCCGAGCATGTCAATACTCGGTGAACAATCCGCGCGCCGAACGGGCACGACGGCTGTACACGAACCCTGTTGCAATTAAAAGAGATACAGTCAAACCCTTACGAAAATTGCTACACACAAACATATTCCGACATTCGCATGCGCACATTCTTCGCCGTCCGACGGAATTCACAACGGTCTGTTGAAATTTGTTTCACCCCAGAGTGATTGATCGATCAACTGACAGGTGACCAGGGCAGTAAACCGGATGTCCAGTATTCGAATTGTCCGAAATAACGAGCAGAATGTTCCTCGTCACATCCCGCACCGAAGCAGTTGCGCGGAGCCTCGGGTCGCGTTCTACTTGCCTTGACTAATCATCTGTCACTCTCGGTTACAAACATCCGCCCCGTTCACGATCCCCACCTTTCGCCATCTCGAGAGATCAGGTTTCCCAATGGAATTCACGGAACTTGCCGACTATCCCCTACCTCCTGGGACCGTCACCGAGTGGACTCCTGCCGCAGTGAATCCGCCCGAACTGTGGCCTGTCGACCAGCGTCCCGCCAGCTACATACACGAAGCACACTTGAAACATGCCGAGCAGGCGAAACGGCAGGCGCACCATCACAACGACGGATGCACTCCGTCGTGGCTGGGTACCTCGTTTCGCATCCACGACCGACTCGACCGAAGGATCTGGGCGGCCACTCTCGATCACTGGATCGATCGCCACGAAGTGCTCCGAACACGAGTCGCCATGGAGGGCGAAGCGATAGTCCGACGCACCGCGGGTCCTGGAGACGTCCGAGTTCTGGGTAACGAAGTCGGACATCTTGCGTCCTCGATGTCCGTCTTCACGCATCTGCAGCAACTGCTCGACCGGTCGACCGATCCACTTGTCTGGCCTGCATACCAGTTCGCGACAATTGAAGGTCCCAACCATTTCACCGTGGTCTTTGCCGCTGATCATGCTCTGCTGGACGGATATTCGGTGGCGTTGACCGCGCACGAACTGCAGACGATCTACCGTTCGGCGAGCGAGGGAAGCCCTTCCTCGCCGCCGGAGACCGGAAGCTACATCGACTTCGGCACCAGGGAACGAGATCTCGTGGGACACGCGGACTGCTCTCACCCTGCGGTGCAGACGTGGCGCGAGTTCTACGCGCAGGGCGAGGCTCCGCTCTTTCCAGCGCTGCCCGAACCGGTCGCCGGACGCCGAGTCCCTCAGCAGAGCCTGTCCGCCTGGCTTCTGAGCGCCCGGGGAGCCGAACGCCTGGCAGAAGCGAGCAAGCGCAGCAACCAAGGATTCCTGGCCGCGATACTCGCGTGCGCGGCCAAGGTGACCGGCGATCTCACCGGTGCAGACGAATTCCGCGTCGTGGTGCCGCAACACACCCGTTCGGAGCTTCGATGGGCCGCGTCGCTGGGATGGTTCATCGGTGTTGTGCCGGTGAGGATTCCGATTACCCCCGCAGCAACCGTGAGCGATCTGGCCAAGGTTGCCGGCACGGAGATGCGACGCGTCCGTCCCGCAGCGGCCCTGCCGTATTCGAAAGTGTGCGAGCTGATCGACTCCCCGCAGCACCTGCCGTTCGTGCTCTCGTACATGGACGTTCGTCACGTTCCTGGTGCCGAGCAATGGACGAGCTGGCAGACCAGAGGCCTTCGTAGTCGCGATCATTCGGGAACCGACGTCTACATCTGGCTCACACGGACTCCCGAAGGGCTCAATCTGGCCATACGCCACCCAGGCAACGCGCGCACAAGCCGCCACATCCATCAGTTCGCGGGACTCCTACGCCGCGAAATGGAGGACTTTGCCTTCTCGACCGACACATGCTCACCTCCGACCAACACCGCTGTACCGATCAATACCGCCGTACCGATCAATACCGCTGCACCGATCGAGGAGAACTCTCATGGAAATGACACCCATCGATCTCTGGGCACCGAAAGCCGGGACGCTCACCGAGTTCAGGCCTACTGAGCAGTCCCTGACGGCAGCATCTCGGGCACCACTGAGCGACCAACCTCTCTCGTTCCTACAAGAGGGACACATTCGTACCGCCGATCACAAGCGCGCACAAGGCGTCGACTGGTCACCGTGGATCGGATTCACGTTCACTCTGCCCGGTGATCTCGATCGGGAGGCACTGCGTCGGGCTGTCCAAGCATTTGTATTGCGGCACAACACACTTCACAGTTGGTTCGAGGTGAGACCATCCGAAGATCCTGGCGGCAGCGGGGTCATCGACCGTCACGTGGTGGATGAATCGACGATCGAACTCGCGCCGCACAGCGTCGGTTCCCTGAACACGACCGATGCGGTTCGCGAGCATGTCAGCCGAAGTTTCGCAGGCGATACCAGCCCACTGCAATGGCCTTCGTTCACCAGTGGCGCCGTCGAGCACGGCACCGGCGCCGGTTTCACCATCTACTACGGCGTCGATCACTCGCACACCGACGGCCTGTCGCTGATGCTGGGCGTCGAAGAACTTCGTGCGCTGTACATCGCCGAAAGCGCCGGCATCGACGCTCAACTTCCCTCTCCCGGCAGCTACGTCGAGTACAGCGGCGAAGAACGGGCAGCGGCGAAGAACCTCGACCTATCCGCAGAACCTGTGCAGCAATGGATTTCGATTCTCGCCGCCAACGCCGGACAACTCCCGACGTTCCCCCTCGACCTCGGCGTCGCGCAGGGCGAACAGACCCGGTCGACCCGCACACATATCGACGTTCTCGACAGCGACGAGTCAGCCGCGTTCGCAGCGCTGTGCAAGTCCAATGGCGTCGGATTCTCCACGGGGATCTTCGCAGCCCTCGCCCTCACCGAGATCGAAGTTTCTGACAGAGCGAACTACTTCGCGCTCAACGCAGTCGGTACTCGTTCCGATCCGAGATACCTGTTTTCTCAAGGCTGGTTCATCAATCTCGTCCCGGTCTCGTTCACGCTGAGTGGTGTCACCACCTTCACCGATGCACTCCCCCTTGCTCACGCTGCTCGCGCAGCCGTGAAGGGACTCGCGGACGTGTCCATTCACTCGGTGATCGCCCAGGTGTCGAAGTTGACCGGATCCGACATCGGCGGAACCTCGGTCCCGCCGATGGTGTCGTACATCGACATGCGCCTGATTCCAGGTGCCGAGCACCACGACGAACTCGAAGCGCGCGCACTCGGTGGGCCAGGAACGACGGGTGATCTGTCGATGTGGATCAACCGGAAGGAAGACCGTACGTACGTGATGGTCAGTTTTCCCGATACCGAGCAAGCGCACACATCGGTGGATCGGTACCTTCGACACCTCCGCAACGTCCTGAGAACGGTCGCCGATACCGGCGACTACCGTGTCGTTCGTCAGGCGGATGCACGTCAGGAAGTGGAGACCGCCTGATGCACATCACCTTTCTCGACAGGTTCGAGGCACGGCCGGGCCGCATCCTGCAGTGGACGCCGAGCGAAATCTCCACCGGATCGACATATCCGGTTCCTCCGACCTCGAATCAGCAGCTGCATCTTGCCGGGAGCCGCGGCGATACGACTTGGCTCGCTGCCACTTTCGACGTTCCCGGCCCGATCGACACGGACGCACTCCGGGCCAGCTTCGAGGAATGGACGTCCCGTCACGACGCCCTGTCGTGCTCGTTCTCCCAGGCCGAAGAAGCGGATGAATCCTCGGCGCTGTTCGTCGACGTCGCCGATGTCGTCGATCTGCGCCTCCGTGAGGAAACAGTGGCGGACGCGCGAACGCCGGAACAGGTGCGAGAACTCTTGGGCGAGCGCTTGGATCGATGGTGCAATCCTTTTGCGTTTCCCGCCTACTTTCTCGGGGCCATCACCCGCGAGGACCAGTCGACAGTGATCTGCGGATTCGACCATGCCATCTGCGACGGCTGGTCCATGAGCATCGCAATTACCGAGATCAGCACTCTGTATCGTGAATACACGCGGGCGGACCGTAATCCGATCGCGTCAGATCTCTTGCCCGAGCCCGGGAGTTTCCTCAACTACTGCTTCCGTGAATCGGCAACCGCGGATCCAGAGCCCGGCGACCACCGCATTTCGGGGTGGCGGTCTTTCCTTCGATCTTGCGGGGGTGACACTCCCCATTTTCCCGTAGATCTGGGGCTGCCCGCCGGGACCATGTCGCCCCAGGGCACAGACACCCGAATGCTCCTCGACGCCGACGAAGCAGAGCTGTTCGACCAGAACTGCGCCGATCATCGACACTCGTCGTTCGGTGCGATTCTTGCGTCGATCGGTTTGGCCACAACACAATTGACCGACAAGAGAGACACACGCCTTCTGTTCCCTGTTCACACGCGTCGGGAACCGCGGCACAACCACACCTTCGGCTGGCTGGTGGCCAATGCACCCATCACCGTGACGAGCATGGATGATCTTCACAGCACGGCTCGGGCAGTCAATCTCGCTTTCCACGAGTCACTTTCACTGTCGTCCGTGTCGTCGAGACAAGTGTTGAGGAGCTTGGGACCCGAGGTTTCGCCCACTCGCCGAGACATCTTCTCGGTGTCCTACGCCGACTACCGGACCATGCCCGGTGGATCTCGCCCCCGCGAATCACGGCCCGGCGACTCACAACCTGCGCCGATCAATCCGCAGCAAGTCAGTCGCGTGTCGAGCGCCGACGACGTTCAGTTCTGGTTTTCGCGCACCCACGACGGGCTGGCAGTGCGCACCCGATTTCCGGCACCCGCCGCCCAGGCAGTGCTCACCTTCCTCGAGTGCGTATCCGAGATTCTGTCGACGCCGTAACCAGACGGCTGTGCATCCGCGGATCTATTTGACACTTCTTTGTTGTGCACAACTTAACTGTGCGCTACAGTTGTTCTCGTGACCAACCCACTCGCTCTCGAACGCCAGGTCTGCTTCGCCCTCTATTCGGCGTCGCGGGCCACTACGGCCGCGTACCGGGCAATGCTCGACGACCTGGGAATCACGTATCCCCAGTACCTCGTCCTGTTGACACTCTGGGAACGAGACGGCCGGGGCGTGCGTGAGATCTGTGAGGCACTCGATCTCGATACCGGAACTCTGTCGCCGCTGCTCAAGAGGCTGGAGGGTCTGGGATTCATCGAGCGCCGACGCCTCACCACGGACGAGCGTCGCGTCGAGATTCACCTGACCGAGGCGGGTTCCACCTTGCGCAGCAAGGCCGAGGACATCCCGGCCAAGCTCGCAGGCGCCACTGGTCTGAGTAACGACGAACTCACCGAACTCCGAGACGTTCTCACTCGTCTCGGTGAGTCACTTCAAGCATCCAACGCCCACTCCGACGGAAAGAAGAAGTCATGAATATCGTCTACACCGCAGAAGCACTTGCCACCGGCGAAGGCCGCAACGGTCACGCTCGCACTTCGGACGGACGCCTCGATCTCGGCCTCGCCATTCCCAAGGAAATGGGTGGCAGTGGCGAAGGCACCAACCCCGAGCAGCTCTTTGCCGCCGGATACGCAGCATGCTTCCACTCCGCTCTGCAGATGGTCGCCCGCGCCGAGAAGGCCAACGTGGCTGATTCCGCAGTCGGCGCGCGGGTCGGCATCGGCCCCAACGGTGCAGGAGGCTTCGGACTCGCTGTGACGCTGGAGGTTTCACTCCCCCATCTGCCCCATGATCAGGCCGTCGAGTTGACGGAGAAGGCGCACCAGGTGTGCCCGTACTCCAATGCAACTCGCGGCAACATCGAGGTCACCCTCGAAGTAAGTAAGGACGACGAATGAGCACCACCACTGTCAGCCGGGAAATCCGTCTCGCTTCACGCCCGAACGGTTGGCCCACCTCGGAGAACTTCGCCACCGCCGAAGTAGAACTCCCCGAACTCGAAGACGGCCAGATCCTGGTCCGCAACATCGCCATCTCCGTCGACCCGTACATGCGCGGCCGAATGAACGACGTGAAGTCCTACCTTCCGCCGTTCCAGGTCGGTGCGCCGCTCGACGGTGGTGCTGTCGGCGAGGTCGTCGAATCCAAGTCGGCTGATCGCGCTGTGGGCGACGTTGTCGTCCACGGCCTCGGGTTGGGGGGATAAGCCCAACTTCAAGGAAGGCGATACCGTATTCGTCTCCGGCGCAGCCGGTGCCGTCGGATCGCTCGTCGGTCAGATCGCCAAGTTGCTCGGAGCGAAGCGAGTAATCGGTAGCGCCGGTTCACCGGCGAAGGTTGCCCGACTTCTCGAACTCGGATTCGATGCGGCATTCGACTACCACGACGGCCCGATCACCGAACTGCTCGCCGCTGCCGCCCCTGACGGCATCGACGTGTACTTCGACAACGTCGGTGGCGAGCATCTCGAAGCCGCCATCGATGCCATGAACCAGGGTGGCCGGATTGCCCTGTGCGGAGCCATCGCTCAGTACAACACCACCGAGAAGCCCACCGCTCCCCACAACCTGGCACTGGTGATCGGCAAGCAGCTCACACTGCGCGGATTCCTCGTGGGCGGCTACCGTCACCTCGGTGGCGAATTCCGCACCCACATGGCAGGGTGGCTCGCCGACAACAAGATTCAGTGGGACGAGACCATCGTCGAAGGCCTGGAGAATGCACCGCAAGCGTTCATCGACCTGATGCGCGGCGCAAACACCGGCAAGATGGTTGTCACGCTGTAACCCGAACAACATCTGGCTCGAACGAATATGAAGGTGGCCGCGAACTTCKMGAAGTATCGTGTGACTTCTTGTTCGACCCCACGACCTTCGGATAACCTCGCTGCTCGAACGGACCGTCCGGTCCGATGTAACTGCCGCCGAAGGCATCCGGCGCGGTTGCCGCCCACAGTTCGGGAAGGGCACCCATCTCCGCGGACTGCGCGAAGATCGAATTGCCGATTCCCATCAGCTTGTCCTGGATCGACTCGGTGTGACCCTGCAGGTTCGTCGACGCGTATCCCGGATGCGAAGCAAGCGCTTTGAGCGAAGATCCCGAGGCCGCAAGCCTGCGTTGAAGTTCGTACGTGAACAACAAATTGGCAAGCTTGGACTGCCCGTAGGCCAACCAGCGGTTGTACTTCCGACGCTCGAAATTGAGATCGTCCAGATCGACAGTTCCGAGCTGATGCAGGGCACTGGACATCGTCACGACACGGTCGGTGAGCTTGTCCTTCAGCAATCCGGTCAACGCGAAGTGCCCGAGATGGTTTGTGCCGATCTGCATTTCGAATCCATCGACAGTCCGGCGAAACGGAACCGCCATCACGCCGGCGTTGTTCACCAGGACGTCGACCTTCTCCGTTGCGTCGGCAAAGGCTCGTACCGACGACAGATCCGAGAGGTCCAATTTGCGGACAACCGCGTTGGGTCCGATCTCGGCGGCCACGGCATCGGCCTTCGTGGTGTCACGACAGGCGAGGACGACGTCGGCCCCGGCTTTGCCAAGCGCCCGTGCGACTACCTCACCCAGTCCGCTGTTCGCCCCCGTGACGACAAATGTGCGGCCGGTCTGATCGACTACGTCTTCTGCGGTCCATTTGGTCATGCATTCCAGCGTACGTGCCTTACCCGCCGGTAGGGAGGGGTCGCTTTTCTGTCATCGCTTGCGTTTGGCGCGGATCGGCTTTGCACCCGGCAGCGGCGGTGCTGCAGCCACCCTGGGCGACGGGGGCGCAGTCACTCCGGGTGTCGGCGACGATTCAGCTTCCTTCTGCTCCGCCGCGATCCGGCCGTAGACCAAATGCTGTTGTCCCAGCGTCCAGCAGTTGTTACTCACGAAATACAGCAGGATCGCCACGGGCGCGAAAGCACCGAAAGCGATCACACCCACCGGAAACACCCACAATGCGAGCTTGTTCATGATCGCTGTTTGAGGGTTGACGGTTCCGGTGACCACTTGGCGCGCGATGGACGCCCGCGACGTGAAATGTGTAGCGACGGCGGCGAAGATCATCAGCGGTACGGCAACCAGAATGATGGAGATACGGCTGACGTCGCCGAACGCTTCCAGTTGCGCTGCCGGACTCGAAATCATGGCGGACAACGGCGCGCCGAACAGTTTGGCGTCGAGAAACGACTGCACGTCCGAGGCACTGAAGAAGTAGTTGGCCGTATTCGCGTTGTCCGCCACCGACATCGGTTCGGTCGGGCTCAGAAACGGGACGTGCGATGCCGCTCCAGTCCGATTGAACGATCGCAGGACGTGATAAAGGCCGATGAACACCGGTGCCTGAACGAGCATCGGCAGACAGCCGAGCAACGGACTGTAGTTGTGTTCCTTCTGCAGCTTGGCCATCTCGACAGTGAGTTTCTGCCGGTCACCCGAATACTTCTTCTGCAACGCCTTGATCTGAGGTTGCAGCTTCTGCATCACCAGTTGGGTGCGGACCTGCTTGACGAAGGGTTTGAACAGCAAAGCCTTGAGCGTGAAGACCAGAAATACGACCGACAACGCCCATACGACGCCGTTGTCGGGTGATCCGGAGATCAGTGAAAAGACCTTGTGCCAGAACCAGAGGATTCCGGACACGGGGTAGTAGACAAAATCGAGCATGACGAATGAACCTCACCGAGAGGCACGCTCAGAGAGATGAGAGCGCGGGAATGGTCGTGGACGCAAGACGTCTGACCGACCTACGACGAGTTCACTCCCGCCGACGGCCGACCTACAAACCGATTCCCGGAGCTCGAGGCTGTGGACGGCCGGGCGCGTCCGGGCTGCTCTGCCTGCGGAAAGCGCCACGCAGGCAGCGTTCGTCATCAGAGGGGCCAGTGGCCGAAACCGTGCACAGCTGCAGAAGTTCGTACTTCGGCGACGTTGCGAGGGCTGCGACCACGAAGACGGCAATCGCAGTTCCCAGCACCGCGGCGCTACCCGACGATCCAAGCGGAGGCACGGCGAGAAGAGCGATGAACGGCAGCAGAATCAGCAACAGTGACCGTGTCACCGTTCCCGTGCTCCGCTGTTGCATGACTGCGAGAGTACAGAACATCTGCCGATTCCAGCTAGACGCTTGCCTCACGTACTTGTTCGCGCAGCCATTTGTGTGCTGGATCGTGGTCCAGCCGACCGTGCCACTGTTGGTGGATGGTGACGGCCGGTAGTTCGGTCGGCACCGCAAACCAAGCGACATCGAGGCGAGCGGCAAAGTATCGGGCAAGCCTTTCCGGCACCAGTGCAACGAGATCGCTGTCGGCCGCCATGAGCGCCGCCGCAACGGGCGAGGCAACCACCGCGATCACCCGCCGGCGCATTCCGACTGCGGACAACGCGTCGTCGATCGGTCCGTGTGTCCGGCCACGTCTGGATGTCGAGACATGTGGATGCTCACACAACTGCGCGAGTGTCGGCTGAGCCGTGCGGGCCAACGGCGACGACTTCGATACCAAGCCCACATGACCCTCTCGGTAGAGAATCTCACTGCACACATCAGAGGACGGCAACGGATCAGCGCCGATATCGAGATCGATCGAACCGTTCCGCAGCGAGTCGACGTCCTCGTTTCCCTCTCCGACACAACGGATTACAGCGTTCGGCGCTTCCGCCGCGAAACGCCGGACCAGAGCCGGGGTGAGGCTGGCCGCCGTGCCCTCGTTGATTCGGATCACGAAAGTCCGCTCGAGTTCTGCTGGTTCGAAGTTCTTGCGGTCGATCAACAGGCCTTGCGCCCCTTCCAGGAGCGATCGGACCTGAGGTGCTGCACGCAACGCAAACGGCGTCGGTACCAACCCACGCCCGGCACGAACAAAGATCGGGTCATCCATCGCACGCCGGAGACGCCCCAAAGCCCTACTGGTTGCCGGTATCGACAAGTTCAATCGCTCGGCCGCGCCGGTGACACTGCCCTCCGCTACCAGAGCGTCGAACACTCTCAAAAGATTGAGGTCCATATCCATCGCCATAGTTGCACCATACGCAACTATCTACTGCAATCTTTGCAGTAGACGCACGTTACCGAGATCCCTACTGTCGTTTCAGTAGCCGAATTGGCTGTCGATCAACAACTCCCGCAATAGAACAAATTTCCGCAAAGAGGTGCGTCTTGTCCACAAATACTTCGATACCGACGGAGGGTCGGGCGAACTCGGACGCGCGACAAGGATTGGTGCTCGCAACGTTGTGCGCGGTCACCGTCCTCGTTATTGCGTTCGTCGCGGCCATCAACCTGGCAGTTCCGCTCCTGACGTCCGGGTCTCTGCATCCTTCCTCGACGCAGCTTCTATGGATCGTCGATTCCTACGTCACGGTCTTCGCCTGTCTGGTGATCCCCTGCGGGGCACTCGGTGATCGCTTCGGACGCAAAGGGGTGCTGACCATCGGGTTGATCCTCTTCGCAGCAGGCGCCGCCGTGTCCGCGAGTTCCCCCACAGTGGCGGTGATGCTGATCGGCCGCTGCGTCACCGGAGTCGGAGCCGCCTGTGTTCTGTCGAACAGCCTCGCAATCCTCATGCACGCGACTCCCCCACAGAAGCGTCCTCGCGCAATTGCCATTTGGGCATCGTCGACCGGATTCGGCGGCGTGGCAGGGAATGTCGGTGGTGGCGCGCTTCTGCAGACCGGGTCCTGGCGCTGGTTGTTCGTCGCCGTCGTACCCATCGCGTTGGCAGGTGCTGCCGCAGTCGCCAACCTTGCTCCTCGCACCCCTCGAAATCACCGCGGTCTCGACCCCGTCGGAACCGTCTTGCTGACGGCGGCGACGTTCGGGTTGCTGGTCGGCGTCATCGAAGGACCCGAAAGTGGTTGGGGCAGCATCACGGTGATCTCAGCATTCGTCGCGTCGGCGGCGCTTTATGCGGCATGGATCATCGTCGAGCTCCGCGTCGAGCAACCCTTGCTGGATCCGCGGTTGTTCCGCCTTCCTCTGCTGCGCGCGGGATGCCTGGGAATGACCGTCGCGTTCTTCGGTCTGTTCGCACTGTTCTACGTCAACGCATCATTTCTGCAGTACGCCAAGGGATTCAGCGTTCTCACCACCGGCCTGGCGGTGATACCGCTGACCATTCCACTGCTGTTCGGTGCTCGCTTCGTGCCGCTGATCTCGGCTCGTCTGGGTTCCACCATCACCGTGGCGGCAGCGTTCGCGTTCATCGGGGTCGGCATGTTCGGGCTGTCGACCAGCACAGCCCACACTCCCTATTTCGCCTACGCGTTGTGGCTCGTCGTCATCGGCATCGGCGCGGCAGCCGCGCTCCCCGTATTGACTCACGACATCGCGGACTCGCTGCCCCTCGAACAGGCAGGCGTCGGTTCAGGACTGCAGGCGACGGCACGAGAATTCGGCAGCGCCTTGGGCGTCGCCGTCATCGGCACCATCTTGACCAGCCGTTTCATCAGCGCATTGCCCGACGCGATGCGCGACGGAGACGGCGCCGCGCCACGCACGGTCGCAGACGGACTCGAGATGGCCGACACTCCCCTCGCTCACGACGCCGTCCTGAGTGCCTTCACCACCGGCGCGGACAGCGCCGTGCGCGTCATCGCGGTCATCACCCTGATCGCCGGCTGCCTGGTCACTGCGCAATCCGCGTGGTCGAACAGAACGCGAACGAAGGAGACAGAACAGGTGCACTGACAGCTCGTCCGGCCAGTGATTCCGTCAGCACCTGGCCGAACAATTCCGCATCGTCGATAAGCCAATTGTGATTGCCAGGAACCTCGCGAACCTCGGGATCACCCAAGGCGGCGCAGACAGCATGAAAACTCGTTCGCGGAATCACATGATCATCAGCTCCCCACAACACGACAACAGGCATCGCGCGGACTGCGATCTCTTCGAGTGCATCGATGAGATCCGCAGTCCGCGCGAGGTTGCCCGTTTGCCACACTCCACGGGCGTTGCGAAGCGCGTTGAACGCGAACTCGTCGAGTCGAAACTGCGGGATTCTGCGAGCGTGTACCGACTCGGCAGCCTCGACCATCGCCGACCCACACCAGTTCCACCACGGACGTTCACGAATCGGGCGCTCCTGACCACCCGCACTCGACCACACGCCACCACCAACCGAGTTCACCAGAACCAAGCGCGAGACTCGCGTGGGGAAGTCCCGCGCCACTGCTGTCGCTACACCGCCGCCGAACGAATGCCCGACGACGGTCACCGGACCGGTAACTCCGGCCGCGTCGAGAAACCGCGTCACCCACGCCGCATAACCTTCGAAGTTGCGATCGGCTCGGTCTAGTTCAGCCGTACCGCCAAGTCCCGGAAGCGCAGGCGCAATCACCCTGGATCCCCGGTGAACGACGGCAGCAAGCGCAGATCCATAGGCGCGAGGGGACAACCCCCAACCGTGCAGAAACAGCACTGTCTCGCCGTGCCCACCGACGCCGAAGTCGACAGGTCGAGAATCGACCACGGCGGTGCGCCACTCGATGAATGCATCGGTTCGACTTGCGGAGACAATCATGATCAAATCCCAGTTCAGGTGAGGTTTTTCTCCGGGTGAAGTATCGAACTCGATGTTGCCGCGCACGCACCGGCGCGGCGACGACCGTAGTACCTGCATCGGTACCTACTTCTTTCTTCTGCCACTTCGCGAGACGTCACGATTGCCGACACGCCACTCGAAAACAGGTATGCATCCCGTCCAACTGACCGGCGCGAACACGTCGAGGCGAAACCAGGCTGTGTGTCACAAGCCGAAGCCCGATCACGCCCAGCCGGATACCTGCTTCGGGACGCACCGACGCGAAGGCAACACGAGAAATGTCGCACCACCGATTCACCAGCCCCAGCACGACGAAGAACGCACTCGGAAGGGCGCTTGTCATCGGCGCTCTTTCACTGACAACCCTTGCCGTCAGTATCGACACCGCGAACGCTCAGGCCCCCTTGCTTCCGGACTGGAACACCGCCGGAGTTTCCGTCGTCACGAATCCGGCGAAAGTGTCAGCTTTCGCTTCCTCGGATGGAGGCCGCGCATTGGCAGCCGCAGAGTCCAAGATCGGCGCACCGTACGTCTGGGGCGCGACCGGACCGGACTCGTTCGACTGCTCCGGCCTCGTTCAATGGGCCTATGCACAAGCGGGCGTTTCAATTCCGCGAACTACCTACGACCAGGCGGTCGGCGGAGCTCCGATTTCCCGGGACGATCTCCAGCCAGGTGACGTAGTCCTGTACTACGGCGGGGAACATGTGGGGATCTATGCCGGAGGCGGTGAGGTCCTTCACGCCCCGACGTCCGGGGAGTCGGTCAAACGCGCACCCGTGGACTCGATGCCATACTATCTCGCCCGGCGCTACTGACATGTATCACGTCAACTTGACAAAAAGTCTTGTATCGCAACGATATTCGGGCCGTTCATCACGATCCGAATGCTTGACACTCCCCCAATGCGCGGAATGTGATGCCATCCTCTCCCCCGCGAGCGCGGTCTGCACCAGGTGTCGCGGAGCGCGGTTGGACGTAACGCGGTGTTGCGGAGACGGCACTGTCGTGTCCTGGCGAACGGTTCACGGCGACCCCACGACCGTTCTCGCCATCGTCGAATTGGACGAGGGGCCGTGGCTGTACACGTTGCTCACGGAATCCCCGCGCGCGGATGCGTCCGGACCGCTGCGAGTATTGTTTCAACGGCGAGAACTAGGTAAGCGGTACCCGGTGTTCTGCCTGTGCGGCGACGATCGGGGAGAACTGCAATCGGACTTCAGCTCCGATCTGCTGAACCATTGACCTCGCGCGAGTCACGCTCCTGCGCAGTCGATACCACCCACGCCGCGATCTGCGCTCTGGAGGTGAAACCCAATTTCGTCAGCACGTGCTCCACGTGCCCCTGTGCTGTCCGCGGCGAAATGACGAGATGCTCTGCGACAGCGCGATTGGTCAGGCCCTGCGCAACCAGTTCCGCAACCTGCAGTTCACGACGAGTAAGTCGAATCGCCTCGGTCGACGATGTTTCCGGGACTCTGTGATGCTCGTCGAGCGCGTACGCGACAGCTTCACCCTCGGTCATCACAATTCCCCGGTGAAACTGCTTGTCGAAAGCACCCTTACCCAATGCCTTTTGAGCATCGTTTGCCGCCTTGTCATGGTGGGGTGACAAGATCGGAAGCCCCGCGAGCCGACTCCCGACCTTCTGCCAGTACATCGCCGCAGCGCCGAGTAGAACCGCCGATTGCTTCCAATCACGTTGCGCTGCAGCAATCCACGCCAACTGTTCGATACACCACGCCGAGTTCATTGAAGCGGCCGTGGCCCGCAGACTTCGCGCCAAATGGTCACGTGCGCGCTCGAGGTCACCTCGAAACCAGTCCACAAGCCCTAGATTGCTAAGCGCCGACGCCTGATACATCACTTCGTGCGGCGGTCCGGTGATGGCAAGGGACTCGTCGAAACACTCCACCGATCGCTCCAGCGCGCCGGTAAAGATGCAAGCGAGCCCGAGGGTAATCAAGCCGGCCACTTTGTGCTCTAGATTCTCAGCTGATTGGAAAAGCGATACGGCAGCCTCCAACTTCCTGGCGGCAGTGTCGAATTCGCCGTTGAACGTGTCGACATATCCGTCCGCCCATCCAGCCAAGCCTCGAGAGCGTACATCTCCCACGACCTCGGCAAGGCGCCAACTCTCCTCTACCTGTCCGCGCGCCCGGACGAGGTCACCCTGCATCCCATGCGCTACGGCGTCGATACACAGAATTTCCACGCGATAAGTGTCCGGCTCCCCATCGGAAGCTCTCAGGGTTCGATCCGCCCAGTGCCGCGCCGAAGCGATCCGACCGCCGAGAACCCAGAATCGGTACAGCGCCGCGACCATTCGCGTCGCTGATCGCGTCTGACCCGGCGTCGAGATCGAAAACTCCAGCGCGTCGTAGACGTTGTGCAGTTCACGACCCAGCCTTGCGATCCACGCAGCTTGCTGGTCGCTGATCCACTCGGCTTCCGCACGAACGACCAGCGCTTCGAACCAATCACGGTGGCGCCATCGAAGTTCCACGTAGTCGTTCGAGAACTCGGCCTTCTCTCGTCCGTACTCCCGGAGTAGATCGAGAAGGTGGTATCTGACTGAGCCGTCGATCTCCTCACGAATGAGGATGGACTTCTCGACCAGCGCAGTGACGAGATCGAGCACTTCCGTCGAACTCGAATCCTGCCCGCAAACACCCTCGGCAGCATCGAGATCGAACCCACCCGAGAACACCGACAGCCTCGCCCACAACCGTTGTTCACGCGGTGAGCACAAGTCGTAACTCCAATCGATCGACAATCGCAGGGTCTGCTGACGACTGGGAACATCACGCCCACCGGAAGTCAAAAGGCTGTAACGATCAGAAAGCCGATACATGATCTGCTCCGCCGACATAGATCGCAGCCGAGCAGCAGCCAACTCGATCGGCAACGGCAATCCGTCCAGATCGTGGCAGATACGGGCAACGGCATTCCGGTTCCCTTCGGTCAACACGAAACCCGGCACCACAGTCGCAGCTCTTTCTGCGAACAACAAAACAGACTCGTACCGAGCCAGCCCATCGAAAGCGCGCGGCCCCCGCAGTTCCGGCGTAGTGAGAGAAGGAACCCGCATCACCACCTCACCGCCCACACCCAGAGACTCTCGCGACGTCGCCAGAATCTTCACACCAGCACACCGACGCAAGATCGCCCCGGCGAACCCGGCAACCGAATCCACCAGGTGTTCACAGTTGTCGAACACCAACAGCAGACTCCGATCGGCGCAAAATTCGATCAAAGCGCGCAGCGGATCAGACGACGAAACCGGCCGCACCCCCAAAGTCACGGCGACATAATCCGCGAGCAGATCCGGATCCGACAACTCCCCCAACTCCACCAACCAGGTACCGTCGCTGAACACCCGCTGCAGCGCACCCGCAAGCCGAATCGCGAGACGTGTCTTGCCCACGCCCCCGACGCCGGTCAGCGTCAACAAACGGGACGACTCGAACAATCTTCTGGCATCGGCCAACTCACGCCGCCGACCGACAAAACTCGTCAACTCCAACGGCAAGTTACCGACAACCCGATGATCGGCTTCTGCACGCACAGCGGATGCCATCGACCGACTCGCTTTCTGCGATTCCACTCCAAAACCAACGCTACCCCCGCGAACTGCACCCGAGAAGCGCTCACCACTGCCCGCGATCTCAGCCTCGGGAGTCGGTCTCCTGCTCGGTCGACACGAACCACGCCGCGATCTGCGCTCTGGAGGTGAAACCCAATTTGGTCAGCACATGCTCCACATGACCCTGAGCCGTACGAAGCGAGATCACGAGATGTTCCGCGATAGCGCGATTGGTCAGGCCCCGCGCAACGAGTTCCGCAACTTGCTGCTCACGACGAGTCAGGTGAGGTGCCTCAGTTGACGATGAACCCGGAACACTGCGACGCTCGTCGAGCGCATACGCGACAGCTTCACTCTCGGACATCACAAATCCGTTGCGAAACGACTTGTCGAAAGCACTCTTACCCATAGCCCTACGAGCAGTCTCTGCCGCAGTGTCGTGATGCGGCGACAAACCCGGCAGGCCCGCCAGCCGACCCCCGACCTTCTGCCAATACATGGCTGCCGCGCCGAGCAGAACCGCGGAATTCTTCCAATCACGTTGCGCTGCAGCAATCCACGCCAGTGGTTCGATACACCACGCCGAGTTCATCGGGGCATCGAGAATTCTCAGACTCCGCGTCAAATAATCACGTGCGTCATCTAATTCACCTCGGAGCCAGCCCACCAGCCCGAGGGTTCCCAACGCAAAAGCCTGGAACATCACTTCGTTGGCGGGCACGGTGATCGCGAGAGTCTCTTCGTTGCACTCCACCGAGCGATCGAGGGCCCCGGAAAGAAAGTACGCAATCCCCAGGGTGTCCAGGCCGATCACCACATGCAGCAGATTTTCGTCCAATCGAAACAGCGTCAACGCGGATTCCAACTTGGCCGTTGCGGTATCGAAGTTGCCTCTGAAGGTATCGACGTATCCGTCACCCCATGCCGCCAGACCGCGTGAGCGTACGTCCGCCAAGGCATTCGCCAGGAGCCAACTCTCGTCGACCAGCGCTTGTGCCCGTTCGAGTTCCCCCTGCATCGCGTGATTCACAGCGTCGATGGCCAAGACATCAACGCGGAACGGGTCGAGCTCCCGATCCTCTGTATTCAGAGCTCGATCCGTCCAATACCGTGCCTGCACAAGCAATCCACCAGAAAGCCAGAATCTGTACAACGCACCGACCATTCGCGTTGCAGATCGCGCCTCCACGGCAGTGGAAATCGAAAACTCCAGCGCGTCGTAGACGTTGTGCTGTTCACGACCCAGCCGTGCGATCCACGCAGCTTGCCGGTCACTGATCCACTCGGCTTCCGCACGAACGACCAGCGCTTCGAACCAATCACGGTGACGCCGTCGAAGTTCCACGTAGTCGTTCGAGAACTCGGCCTTCTCTCGTCCGTACTCCCGCAGGAGGTCGAGCAGGTGATAGCGAACGGTGCCGTCGATCTCCTCACGAATGAGGATGGATTTCTCGACCAACGCAGTGACGAGATCGAGCACTTCCGTCGAACTCGATTCCTGCCCGCACACTCCCTCGGCTGCGTCAAGCTCGAACCCGCCGGAAAACACGGTCAGCCGACCCCACAGCTGCTGCTCCGAAGGCGAGCACAAGTCGTAACTCCAATCGATCGACAATCGGAGAGTCTGCTGACGACTCGGTACGTCGCGTCCACCAGAAGTCAAAAGGCGGTAACGATCCGAGAGCCGATCCATGATCTGCTCCGCCGACATACCGCGCAGGCGAGCGGCCGCCAACTCGATCGGAAGCGGGAGTCCATCCAGGTCGTGACAGATATGAGCAACGGCGCGCTTGTTCTCCTCAGTGAGGGTGAAACCGGGGACGACTGAAGCCGCACGCTCGGTGAACAACGACACGGATTCGTACTGGGCAAGTCCCTCGAATTCGCGCGGCTGTTGCTGCGGCGTGGTGAGCGAGGGAACGCGCATCGTCACCTCACCGCCCATTCCCAGCGATTCTCTGCTCGTCGCCAAGATCTTGACACCGGCACATCGCCGTAGGATCGCACCGGCAAACAGAGCGACGGCATCGACCAGATGTTCGCAGTTGTCGAGTACCAACAGCAGACTGCGATCGGAGCAGTAGTCGATCACAGTGTGCAGCGGGTCCGACGAGGACACCGGCCGCACCCCCAAAATCACGGCGACGTAATCCTCGAGGAGTTCTGGATCCGTCTGCTCCCCCAACTCCACCAACCACGCGCCGTCTCGGAACACCCGCTGGAGCGCGCTCGCAAGCCGGATCGCGAGCCGCGTCTTGCCGACACCTCCGATACCGGTGAGCGTCAATAAACGGGACGACTCGAACAATCTTCTGGCTTCGGCCAACTCACGCCGTCGGCCGACAAAACTCGTCAGCTCCAAGGGCAAGTTGCCGACAACTCGCTGGTCGGCTTCTGATCGCACAACGGATGCCATCGACCGACTCGCTTTCTGCCAACCACTACAAATCAACGCTACCCCCGCGTTCGTCGCCCTGAGCAGCGCTCACTTGTGCTTCGTCATCGCAGTCGAAATGTCGGCCCCTCACAGATGCGATTCACGACGGCCATGCCGGTGTCACGCGCCCGAAACAACGGATTTCTACCCTGGCAGCGACGAGAAGGGAGACCGACATGCCACCGCGCCGTAGATCGGTACTACTGACGCAACTGGTAATCGATGCTCCCGGCAGTCCACAACAAACGATCCTCGACGAACTGCGCCGAGTGATTCTGTCGGGTTCGGCGCCTCCGGGTACCCCGATCCCTCTCGGCGACGTGGCTGATGTGTTCGGGGTCAGCCGAATACCAGTGCGGGAATCGCTGAAGACCCTGGTCGGAGAGTCGTTGGTCGACCACCGCCACCAATTCGGCTACACCGTTGCTCAGTTGACGCCGGCAGAACTGCGCGAGATGTACATCGTCCGCGAAACTCTCGAATCAGCTGCATTGGCCGTCGCCGTCGAGCAGGCCACCGAAGAGGATCACGAACACGCCGTCGAGGTGAATTCCCGTCTGGAGATCGCGTTGCGCTACGACGACTCTCAGTCCTATCACTGTGAGAGCCGAAACTTTCACCTCGCACTGACCCGACCGTCGCAAATGCTTCGACTTCTGCACATGTTCGAAGCTGCCTGGAACATCACCGAACCGGTACAGCCAATGGTCCATGTTGCCGGCGTCGATCGCCAGGTTCTGCACTCCGATCACACCGCGATGCTGGACGCATTCCTGCGTCGGGACGCAGCCGCTCTTCTGAGTGCTTCCGAAATCCATCATCGCCGACTCAACACCGTGATCGCGACTCTGCCGACAGACACCGGCCTACTGGCCGAGAAAGATATACCGATTGCGCAATAGCTGTGCAACACAGCGTCGATACCTTTCTCTCAACACAGTTTTCATCACTGACGCTGAGAGCTCGTGCACTGTCCGCTGATTTCCTGCACTGATGCACAGGAGCTGTCATGACCGACATTCTTCCGTCCCGAACGACCACTGCCCCAACTCCCCCAAAGGAAACCGGCTCGGCCGACCTCGTCGAAGCCGCGGGCCACCCGGTCGGCGGCGGACTGATCAAACCGGGCTACGACCCTCGTTTGACCAACGAGGATCTGGCGCCGCTTCGCGAGCAGACCTGGTCGTCGTACAACATCTTCGCCTTCTGGATGTCCGACGTACACAGCGTCGGCGGATATGTCACTGCCGGTAGTCTTTTCGCACTGGGATTGGCCAGCTGGCAAGTACTCGTCGCCCTGCTGGTCGGTATCACGATCGTTTACTTCTTCTGCAATCTCGTCGCCAAGCCCAGCCAAGTTACCGGCGTACCGTATCCGGTGATCTGCCGCAGCGTGTTCGGTGTCCTCGGCGCGAACATCCCGGCAATCATTCGTGGCCTGATTGCCGTGGCCTGGTACGGGATTCAAACCTTTCTCGCTTCGGCAGCCCTCGATGTCGTACTGATCAAACTCTTTCCGTCACTCGCACCGTATGCCGTCGTCGAAGACTACGGATTCGCCGGACTCTCCGCACTGGGCTGGGGAAGTTTCATGCTCCTGTGGGTACTTCAGGCCTGCGTCTTCTGGCGAGGCATGGAATCGATCCGCCGCTTCATCGACTTCTGCGGGCCGGCTGTGTATGTCGTGATGTTCATGCTGTGCGGGTACCTCATCTACCAGGCAGGCTGGAGCGCTGTCGATCTCACACTCGGCGACGTCAAATACTCCGGTTTCGACGCCGTGCCGGTCATGCTCGGTGCGATCGCTCTGGTTGTCTCGTACTTCTCCGGACCGATGCTCAACTTCGGTGACTTCTCCCGCTACGGGAAGTCGTTCGCTGCAGTCAAGAAGGGCAACTTCCTCGGTTTGCCGTTGAACTTCCTCGTATTCTCGGTGTTGGTCGTCGTCACGGCGTCGTTGACACTGCCGGTGTACGGCGAACTGATCACCGATCCCGTCGCAACAGTGGCACGAATCGACAGCACCTTCGCCATCGTCCTCGGCGCACTCACCTTCACCATCGCCACGATCGGCATCAACATCGTGGCCAACTTCATTTCCCCGGCCTTCGACTTCTCCAACGTGAGCCCGCAGAAGATCAGCTGGCGGGCCGGCGGGATGATCGCGGCGATCGGCTCGATCCTCATCACCCCGTGGAACCTCTACAACAATCCCGACGTCATCCACTACACGCTCGAAACCCTCGGAGCCTTCATCGGTCCGCTGTTCGGAATCCTGATTGCCGACTACTACCTCGTGCGCAAGCAGAAGGTGATCGTCGACGAACTGTTCAGCATGTCGCCAACCGGAACCTACTGGTACAGCAAGGGATACAATCCTGCTGCAGTGATCGCCACCGTGGTGGGAGCCGTCGTCGCGATGGTCCCGGTCCTGGGCAAGGACCTCACCGGGATGTACACCGCAGCGCAGTACAGCTGGTTCATCGGTTGCGGGCTCGGATTTGCCGTCTACTACCTACTCGCCACGCGCACTTCCCTGGCTGTCCGGAATGCTTCTTCTCCCGACACTGTGACGGTCGACTGATCGTCATGAGAATCAAGGTGATCAACCCCAACACCACGTGGGCGATGACCGCCAAGATCGAGGAATGTGCCCGGGGTGTCGCGGGCTCGGGCACATTCGTCGAGGCAGTCAGCCCTGCGATGGGTCCCGCGTCGATCGAAAGCCACTACGACGAAGCTCTCAGCATCCCCGGAATCCTGGCCGAGATCGCCGCCGGAGAAAAGAACGAAGTCGACGGCTACGTCATTGCTTGCTTCGGTGACCCAGGTCTAGATGCAGCCAGAGAGCTGGCCAAGGGCCCCGTCGTAGCTGTTGCCGAAGCGGCAATGAACTACGCAAGTTTCCTGGGACGCGGATTCAGCATCGTGACCACCCTCGGTCGAACCCGCGGCCGCGCAGCCGATCTGGTGGACCGGTACGGCATGCAGGCTCGGTGCCGGGGTATCCACTCCTGCGAGATTCCGGTTCTGGAACTCGATCGTGATCCCGACGCGCGAAAGGTGATCTTGGAAGCCTGTTTCGACGCATTGGAGCAAGATGACTCGGACGTTCTCGTGCTGGGTTGCGCCGGCATGGCGGACCTGTGCCAGGACTTGTCCGACGAACTGTGTGTCCCGGTAGTCGACGGCGTTGCCGCTGGGGTCACGATGGTTCAATCGTTGGTCACCCTCGGACTGTCGACCAGTGCGCGCGGCGAGTTCGCACGGCCACTGCCCAAAAACTACACCGGCACACTGACACCGTTCTCGCTGTGAATGTGCCCGAGCGAGAGTCGAGCAGCGATCGTCACCAGTGCCAGGACCGCGAACAATACTCCGGCCCAGACTAATTGGCGGGTTTCGAAATGCGCGAGAAACAGTCCACCGACCGCAGTTCCGAGCGTGATCCCCAAGTTGGAGAACGAGATGAAAAGGCTGTTGCCGAATTCAGGCGCGTCGACTGCGTCTCGCCCCATCCAACTCTGCGAAACCACCAGTCCACCGGAATGCACTACACCCCAAACCAACACGGCTACAACCATCGCACCGAAGTACGGACCTGCCAGATAGAGCATCACGTAGACGACGATGTACAGCAAGGGAAAAGCCACAACCGTGCGCACCACACTCTTGGCGAGCACCGCCCCGAAGACGAAGTTGCCGAAGATCATCACGACACCGAAAGCCAAGAGCATCGCGCTGATCCACGATCCGCTCATGCCCGTCACTCCGCCGAGGTATTCGGCGAAGTATCCGTACACCGAGAACATGGCTGCGAAGACGAAGGTGACGGAAAGGATGGTCAACCACACGCGCGGCCGGCGAAGGATCCCGACCTGTGCGCCGTACGACAGGCGTTGTGTCACCGGAGCCGAGGGCAGAAGTACGACAATCCCGAGAAACGCGAGAACGTTGACCACGGCACCGAAAACGAAAGCCGCGGACACCGAGAAGTTCTCGGCCAGATACGACGTCAGCGGTACACCGAATGCGAATCCTACTGTGACACCCGCAAATACTTTCGTCACAGCTGCAGTTGCTTCCTCCGGTGGCACCAGTCGAACTGCACTCGCGAGTGCGAGCGCGAAGAAGACCGGGTGAACCACGGCGGGAATGATCCGAAATGCAAACATCACCTCGAAACTCGACGTGCTCGCGTACACCATGTTGGACACCGCAAAGACTGCAATCGCCACCAACAGAACGGTTTTCCTGTTGATTCCCGAGGTGATCAGCGTCGTGAACGGACCGGTCACCGCCACGACGAGCGCAAACACACCGACCAACCATCCGGCAGTGGACGCGGTGATACCGAACTTTTCGCTGACCTGAGGCAGAACCCCGATAATGCCCATCTCCGTAGTGATGATTCCGAATACACCCAACGCCAGAACCGGTATCAACAATTTCGACTTCACGACACACTCCTTACTACTACGCCACACAAGACAGATACATATCTAGATATATAGATATGTTTGATTGAGCAAAACCGGCCGTCGAGGGCAATCCGACCGCTACAACTTTTCGCGAACGAATTCCCTGAACTCGCCGATCACGGTTTCGTTTCGTCGGTAGTACGTCCACTTCCCGATGCGCTCGGACTCGAGCAGACCTACATCTTTCATGCCCTGCAGGTACCCCGAGATCACCGACTGGGCAAGTCCCGACCGCCCCTGAATATCACCGACACAGACTCCGATATGAAACCCGAGATCCTGTTGCGTGTACGAGTCCTCGTCGAAATACTTCGCCGGATGCGCGAGCCACTCCAAGATCTGCAGACGAGTCGGGTTGGACAGCGCCTTGAAGATCGCCAAAGCATCCATGGACCGCACCCCTTCTCCTCGCCAACCGGAACGCATCTACTTTTATGGATATGTTTGGCGAAGTCAAGCCCGATTCGGACGCAAAGCTACGTACGTCACATCGACGCATTTGAAGTGAGCTGTGCCACTTACGTTTCGACGACCTGCGGAAATCTCAGCGCCGACTTTCTATCTGTGACGACTTGTTTATAGTTATCGCCAACAACGAATTGCCGGAAGTTTCCGGTTCGCCCGAGAATGCTCGCGGGTGAACACAATTCGCTCAACACCAGCCGTACCCGGCTAGTCATTCGGGAGTCGAACCATGAACACACCGCATCAGTTCAGGGCCGTCCCCACATGGTGATGTCGAAGCTCGCCAAGTGGCAGCTGGTCGCACTCGTCGTGGTTGCACTCCTGGGTTTGATCTACGTCGGAGCGAAATACGTACGGCTGGACAATCTTCTGGGATTCGGCCAATACACGGTCAAAACCGAACTGGCGACGTCCGGTGGCATCTTCACCAACGCCGAAGTGACCTATCGCGGTGTACCCGTCGGACGCGTCGGCGACATGTCGCTCACGTCCGACGGAATCGAAGTCGACCTGTTGATCGACAGCAATGCTCCACAGATTCCCGCATCCGCGCGAGCCGTGGTGGCCAATCGCTCAGCCATCGGTGAGCAGTACGTCGACCTTCAGCCCGATACCGACCAGGGCCCGTTCCTCGAAGACGGCTCGGTGATCGCCGTGGGCGAGACCACCACGCCGATCCCCATCGAGAACGTCTTGACCAGCGCSAACGGTCTGGTGCACTCCGTTCCGGTMGACGCACTCCACACCGTCGCGAAGGAACTCGGCGCGGCATTCAACGGCAAGGGCGAAGATCTGCAGGTACTTGCCGACTCGCTGTCGGGGATTTCCCAGTCGGGCCTCGACACYCTTCCCCAGACCCTCGGACTGATCCGCGACAGCCAGACGGTACTCACGACCCAGTCCGATCAATCGTCGGCGATCAAGCAGTTCAGCACCGACCTCGACGCACTGACTGCGCAATTGCGCACCAGCGACCCCGACATCCGACGCGTGATCGACAACGGCATACCGGCCAGCGAACAAGTCGGCTCTCTCGTCACCGAAGCCGGCCCCGCGCTCACGACCAACCTCTCCAACCTCTCCGCCGTTGCAGCGGCAGCCGCCCCGACACTGCCCTCGCTGCAGCCCTTCCTGCTCTTCCTGCCTGCCCTCGCCGGGGCGGCGCCCACCGTTGCACCGGGAGACGGCACAGTACATCTGGGCTTGGTACTCGAGACCAACAACCCGCTCTCGTGCACCGTCGGTTACGAAGGGACCATGGCGATCCTCGACGAGATGAAGCGCAAGGACCCGAACTTCGACGACACGACGCAGAACTTCCCGTTGAACACAGCCGCCAACTGCCAGGCACCCCAGGGCAGCGAAACGGGAGTTCGGAGCGCCAACCGCATCGCGTTCGCCGACCCGAACACCTCGCAACCGTGGGACAGCAAGCCCAAGGTGGACCCGGACAAGCTCAACCTGAACCCGATTGCCACACAACTCGCACCGATGCTCGGTGCCACCCCGAAGTAGCCGTAAAAAACTGGCACCGTCGACGCTCCGCGACGATGATGATGTGATGTCGCAAGGAACGCCTGAGAGGACGTCACGAAGTTTCGAGGAACTTGTCGCCGAAGCCGAATCCGCCTCCGTCGACGGGTGGGACTTCTCGTGGCTCGACGGGCGCGCCACGGAGCAGCGTCCGTCGTGGGGGTATCAGAGGTTGATGGGTGAACGTCTCGGTGGTGCCGGCGCTGCGCTGGACATCCAGACCGGCGGCGGCGAAGTCCTCGCCGCTGCACCGACACTCCCGCCGGTGATGGCGGCAACCGAATCCTGGCCACCGAACGTAACCAAGGCCACCGCGCTTCTGCGTCCCCGAGGTGTGGTGGTGGTCGCGGATCCGGACGAGCCACCGCTACCGTTTGCCGATTCGGCTTTCGATCTGGTGACCAGTCGACACCCTGCGACGGTGTGGTGGGCCGAGATCGCTCGGGTACTCGAACCGGGAGGAACGTACTTCGCTCAACATGTCGGTCACGCCAGCGTGTTCGAACTCGTCGAGTTCTTCCTCGGTCCTCAGCCGCAGGCTCGTCGCGGACGGCACTACGAGGACGAAAGCGCCGACGCGATTTCGGCCGGGCTCACCGTCGTCGACCTTCGTTTCGAGCGTCTGCGCATGGAATTCTTCGATATCGGCGCCGTTGTCTACTTCTTACGCAAGGTGATCTGGATGGTTCCGGGATTCACCGTCGCGCAGTATCTGGACCGGCTCCGGGAACTCGATCAGCAGATCCGTCGAGACGGATCTTTTGTCGCGTACTCGAGTCGATTTCTGATCGAGGCGCGCAAATAGCCCCGCATTACGCGGGGTGAATGGTCTTCCAGTGCTCGGCGATGTCGATTCGCCGCGAGATCCAGACCTTTTCGTGTGACTGCACATGGTCCAGGAAACGCTCGAGGGCGGCAGCTCGGGCAGGGCGTCCGACTATGCGGCAGTGCAACCCGACGGAGAGCATCTTCGGTGATCCGGCCGTTCCCTCCGCATACAGCACGTCGAAGGCGTCACGTAGGTGCGCAAAGAACTGATCGCCGCTGGGAAATCCTGCTGGAGAGGCGAAACGCATGTCGTTGGTATCGAGCGTGTACGGAACGACGAGATGCTTCACCGACTCTGTGCCACGCGGAACGTCTACCCAGTACGGCAGATCGTCGGCGTACGAATCGGAGTCGTAGACGAAGCCGCCGTGCTCGACCACCAATTCGCGGGTGTTCGGTGAATCGCGTCCGGTATACCAACCGAGAGGCGCCGAACCCGTCAGATCTTGCAGAATCTGGACTGCCTCGGCCATGTCGGCGCGTTCACGCTCGATGTCCACGGATTGGTAAGACTTCCAACGTAATCCGTGACACGCGATCTCGTGACCCAACTCCTGAAAAGCACTGACTGCTTCCGGGTTACGCTGCATTGCCCGCGCCACCGCAAAGACTGTGAGAGGCAGGTTTCGCCGCTCGAAGGTCCGCAGGACACGCCACAACCCGGCCCGGGAGCCGTACTCGTACAGCGATTCCATGCTCATGTGTCGATTCGGAAATGCTTCCGCCGGAGTCATTTCCGACAGAAAAGTCTCCGAAGCCGCGTCCCCGTCGAGGACGTTGTTCTCGGCTCCCTCTTCGTAGTTGAGTACGAACTGAACCGCTATCCGCGCGTCGCCGGGCCAGTGCGGATGCGGCGGATGAGGGCCGTACCCCACCATGTCCCGGGGATAGTCGTCGCGCGGATAGTCGCTCATGGCAACAACTTTACCGTCAGCGCCCGGAGATCACAGCGCGAGCAGCGTCGGTGAGTACGCCGAATACTCTCAGCCGCGCCAGGCCACCGTCCGGGAAGATGTCCAGACGAACATCGGTGACCGGAACTTCGGAATCGATCGGAAAGCGATGGCGCGTGTCCGGACGCAGCGTCGTACGCGGCAACAGTTCGAACCACTCCCCTTCCGGAGTTCGGCCGGTCAGAGCGCCCTCACCTGGACTGTTTCCGAGGAAGTACGAGGTGTCGATCTCGACGAAACTCAACACGCCTTCACCCGCGAGTTGTACTTGCACCCAGTCGTTTCCGTCGTCGCGGCGCCTGGCGGTCTCCCACCCGTCCCCCATCGAAGCAGCGCGTCCGGGGAACAGAATGTTCTGCGGTGAGCTGTAGAACATGTTGGAGCAATCGGTCACGCGGCCACCGTTTTCGAGTGCTGCAAGGTCCAACGGCCCGGCATCGAGGAAACGCGGGTCTGGCCGTGCTTCACCGTGAACACGGAATCTCGCAACGCCGCCGTCCGGATAAATGGTCAGCTTGACGTGCGTCCATCGATCCTCCGAAACCACCGAGAACGGATTCTCCGAGTCACCGTGCACGGTCGAGCGTTCGACGATGGTTGTCCACTCGCCGGATCCGGCCAGGTCGACGGGATCCGGATACCCGTCGACGGAGATTGCTTCCACCGAGATCTCGGGCGGGTAATTGCCCTTGAACCACGCGGTGTCGACCACGACGCCTCGCACCACTCCAGGAACACCGAGGCGCACGATCGCCTCGTCATGGCCTGCCACACGGCGGCGACGCGTCTCCCAACCGTCGTACACCTGCCCCTTGTGTCCGAACGTCGCCGGCTGGTATCCGGCTTTACCTGGTCGGATCAGGGCCTCGCGCTCGGCGAATGCCTCGTCGTTCGCCCAGATGACGGCTCCGCCGAGGGTGCGCAGTGCCAGGTCGGGCAGCAAGGTGAATTCGGTGGTGCTCATCGGTCAGTGTTCTCCTGTGATCGGTGTGGT
This sequence comes from Rhodococcus sp. P4_E4, assembly GCF_056401575.1. Classification (NCBI taxonomy): domain Bacteria; kingdom Bacillati; phylum Actinomycetota; class Actinomycetes; order Mycobacteriales; family Nocardiaceae; genus Rhodococcus; species Rhodococcus sp. P4_E4. Next base: position 192,169 of record NZ_JBFUJB010000001.1, read on the forward strand.
GCGTCCTACGAGGTGATGGAGTGCGTTGGTGTCCGCGCTCGGGGCGAGCCGGAGAACGTCGGATTCTGGATAAGCCCCCGCGTCGAGCCCGCGCAGTACCACCGCTGCCAGCGCCTGGGCAGTTGCAGGTTCGTCCATCACGTCGCCACCTTGGCGCCCCAGGTACGACTGGATGCGCGGGGCAGCGGCGCCGAGTGCGTTGCGGTAGAAGCCGAACGTGGCGAGCCAGCGGGTGACCAGATGCCCGGGGTGCATGTCCCACCCCTGGTAGTAACCGCGTTCAAGGGACCGCGTGACGAGACGATGGTGCCGAGTGATCGCGTCGCGGATCGCCGTGGCGCTCCCGACGGGCGCGACCTGAGTTGACCCGTCGCACACCCAGACGCCGGTCTGCGCGGCAGCAGCCAACATGAGAGCCTTTGCGTGGTCTGCCACCGGATGTTCGAGCGACTGATGACGCGATGCAATTCCGCAAGCCGCACTGTAATCGTAAGTGCCGTAATGCAAACCGGTCAGACGGCCGGCACCGCGATGGATGGCCTGAGCAACTGCCACAGTTCCGTCGGCAGCGATGACCGCCTGCGGGCTCTCGATCTGCAGCTCGAACCGAAGCGAACCGGTCTCGAGTCCGTGTGCCTTCTCCAGTTCTTCGCAGAGCGCCACCGTCGCCGTGACCTGCTCCACCGCGCGCAGTTTGGGAACGGTGAAGACAAATCCGTCCGGCACTCCGCCGGCCGCGTCGAGCACAAGCTCGAGCGTCCTGATCGAGCGTCGACGCTCACCGGCCGGCAGCCCTTTGAACCTGATGCCGCCCCAGTTCGGCCCGGCAGGATCAGCGCTCAACGCTGCAAGTGTCCGCCCGGCCGACGTCGCTGCTGCGTCTTCTTCTTCGTCGCTGCGGCGTCCGTACCCGTCCTCGAAATCGATCCGAAAGTCTTGGACCGGCTTGCGGCCGAGTTGAACTCGCACAGCTGCGAGCGCATTCTCCGTGTCGAGATCGGCGAACACATGCGCATGGGAATCGAGCAGCGCGATCGCCTGCTCACCCCAGAGACGAGGGGTGTCGACGGTTGCATCCGCGGCACTGACGTAAATCGTGTGCACGGGCTGGATCTCGTCACGGTTTCCCGGGTACTGGGCCGCGAGCCGCTCGTCCACCGGATCCAGAAGTCCGTCCAGACGATCGTGGACGGCGGCGGAGAGTCGGGATTCTGTCATCGGACGATCTTCGCAGAACGTCCGCGAGCCCGCAGGTTCTCACGCCGCCGATCCAGTCCGGGTCAGCGACCCCCGACGAACGGAACGTTGACGAAGCTCGGCCGATCCGCAGCCAATTCGATGTGCTGCGGCTTCAGTTGGCTGTCGGCAAGCATCGGCCCGAGCGCCAGGTATCGCGGCACGCTGGCAGCGTAGACGTCGACGCGGAGCCGGTGACCGGGTTGTAGCACTGCGTCCGTCGGGAGCATGTTGATGTCGACGGCGGTGACCTCACCGGGAACCACCGGCTGACGCGTGTCGATCGTCAGATAGTGGTGCGGTTCACTGTAGTCACCGTTGGCCGAGCGAGTGCTCTTGGAATCGTCGACCGCCCGGAGCGACGCAGTCAGAGCGCCGTTCGTGATCGGTGTCGATGTTCCGTCCGGCGCTACGTCGTTGACCGTCGCTGCCCAGAATCCGTCCGTCGCGTCCAGGACTGTCTCGAGGTGGACGTTGATCGGGCCCGAGAGTGAGGTCGGCTCCGTGACTGCCTCACCGGTGAACGTCAGACCCTCCGCTTCCTGGAATCGGGAATCCTTGGAACACGACGCACCGAGCACCACGGAGATCCCGGCAGTGCCCTGAGTTCCGTCACCGGAGCAGAAGCCTCGCAGTCCGGGTGCGACTGTCAATCGCGCTGCGGCACTGGGCTGGTCACTGGTCAGTGAACCGTCGTAGGCCGCGTGTGCGGCAGTTCCGCTGGGCGCGGAGTTCAGATACATACGTTCGTACGTCGCGCCCGCTCGCGGGAACTGATCATCCGTGATCCATCCGCCACCTTGCTGGAACATCGTCACCGGACCGTATCGCTCGATTCCGTTGTCGATGCCCTTGAGCCACTTGTCGAACCACGCGCGTTCGAGTACGTCGAGGCGAGGCGGCGCACCGTCCTTGCCGAATCCTCCACCGGGAGTGACGTGATAGCCGTTGCCCATGATCAACTGCTTCTGCCCGGCCGGCAGATCGATTCCGTTGTAGATCCGCGGCTCGCTGTTGGCGAAGATGTCGTGCCAACCGCCGTAGACCATCGTCGGAACAGTGATGTTGCCGACGTCAGCGGATCGGTCCTGATAGAACTGACCGTCCTGTGCGACTTGCAGAGTCGACGGTGACACGTCCTCGATTCTCTGGGCCGTCATCGCTTGTACCAGTTCAGGAATCAGGGTGCCGGGATCCTCGAGGCGGCTCGCCAACCACAGTGGATCGAAGTTGCCTTGCAGGATGTCCTGAACGTTCGGAATGAGTTTGAGCCCGTTGACCGCGGTCAGCCACAACGGCATGAACCCGACTCCGAGTCCGCCACCGGTTCCGACGATGTCGCGTAGCAGATCGTTGCCTGGTTCGACCGGGAAGATTGCCTTCAACGCAGGCGGATTGTTACTCGCGGCCTGTACGGAGTTGATCGCGGAGTACGAGATTCCGGCCATCCCCACTTTGCCGTCGGACCACCCCTGCTTGCTCATCCAATCGATGACTTCGACCGAATCCTGTTGCTCGCGCTTGCCGAGCACGTCCCAATTACCTTGGGAGAAGCCGGTTCCACGTGCGTCGACCACTACCTGCGTGTATCCGTTCTGGACCAGATCACGGTTGACGCCGAGAACCCTGGCGCCTCCGCCGGCTATGACGCCCGTCAACTCCGAGACTCCGTCGAACGGCGCCGCGAGGTCGAGCGAGTTCGCCACGTCCATCAACGTCTCACCCACCTGCGGGATCGACAGAGCTGAATCCACCAACGTGTCCAGCAGTTTCGTGTACGGAGTTATGTTGAGAACCGAAGGCGCCTTCGATTCCACAGCGCGCCCGGACGCATCCGCCGGTCGGTACACATTTGCCTGCAGAACCGTGCCGTCACTCATCGTGATGGGTACGTCCCACTCGACGGAGACGCCCGGATACTGCGGCGCAGTCTCCGTGGCCGCGAGCCAGGTCTGTCCGTCCGACCCTCCCGTCGGATCCGCGGAAGCGACGGCGCTCGGCACCGTCAATCCCACGACGCACAGCCCCACCGCAATCGTTGTCGACCTTCGACGTAGAAGTCGTGTCCTCACGAAAACCCCAATTTTCTGTTGTGATGACCCAGCCCTGCCCCCACGACAGTGACCGGCGTCACGAACTTACCGGATAGTAACTTCCGTCCCATATGTCGTCAATAGGTCTCGATGCCGCCCGGACGGCTAGCTTTGAAGATGTGTCACGATCTCCCCTTCCCGTCCGCGACGGCCTGAACCCGAGTCGCATCCGTCAGCCAGACGACGGCATGTGGGCGACGACGCTCGACTACCTGCTCGAACGGTTTCCCCAGGACGCCGTCCGCCTACGGGAGAAAGTCGCAGCCGGGGAGGTCGTCGACGAGAAGGGCGTCGCGATCACCGAGACGAGCGGTTTCGCCCCCCGGCGTTTCGTCTACCTGTACCGCGACGCTCCGGTCGAAGCGCGGGTGCCGTTCGAGATCGACATCCTCTATCGGGACGAAAACATCCTGGTCGTGGACAAGCCGCACTTTCTCGCGAGCACGCCCCGCGGGCGATACATCGCCGAATCGGCCTTGGTGCGGTTGCGTCGAGATCTCGATCTGCCGGAGTTGAGTCCAGCGCATCGCCTCGACCGCGTCACGGCAGGACTGCTGCTGTTCACCGTGCATCAGGCGGCCCGGCGCGGCTATCAGACCATGTTCGCCGAGCGCCGCGTCACCAAGGAATACGAGGCCATCGCGCGTTACGACGCGCAGGTGAGCACTCCCGTGGTCGTGCGCAGTCGCATCGTGAAAGAACGCGGCGTGCTCAAGGCCGCGGAGATCGAGGGCGAACCCAACAGCGAGTCGCGGATCGAACTGATCGAGACGCGAGACGGCTTCGCGCGGTACCGGTTGATTCCCCATACCGGCAAGACCCATCAACTTCGCCTGCACATGACCTCGCTCGGGCTACCGATCCACGGCGACAACTTCTATCCCGACTTCTACGACGTTGCCGCAGAGGATTATTCGAACCCGCTGCGCCTGCTGTCGAAGGTTCTCGAGTTCGAGGATCCCACGACCGGCCGGCTGCAACGGTTCGAAAGTCGGCGGACACTGTCCTGGCCGGACGAATCAGGCCGTGGCGACTCGCCGTAGGGACCCCGGACCCTTCCACTGCGCCTCCGATACCGGGAGGATGGAAGCGCAGACCGCACCGCAAGAGGAGACCAGATGAGCAAGACCGCCGTCGTACCCGAAGCCGTACGGGAGATCGAGCGCAAGTACGAGGCGCCGGCCGAGCAGGAAGTTCCCGCGCTGGGTGGACTTCCCGGTGTCGTCGGCGAACCGGTCCACGACTCGATACAGCTCTCTGCCACCTACTTCGACACCGCCGACTACCGGTTACTCGCCGAGAAGATCACGCTGCGCAAGCGTGAGGGCGGCGACGACGCGGGGTGGCACATGAAACTTCCCGCAGGCGAGGACACTAGAACCGAAATCCAGCTTCCCCCGGACGAGAGCACCGATGTGCCCTCGCCGCTGGCGAGTCTGATCCGGGCGGTCATCCGCGGTCACGATCTGGTGCCGGTCGCCCTGATCATCACCGATCGGGAGCGCACCAGACTCAACGGCGAAAACGGTGTTCTGCTTGCCGAAGTAGTCTCCGACACCGTCATCGCCTGCAAGGCAGACGGTTCCGGTGAGTCGACGTGGCAGGAAGTCGAGGTCGAACAAGGCGCAGGCGGGCAGGCCCTGGCCGATGCAATCGAGTCGGTTCTACTGGACGCGGGGCTCGAGCGTTCTGCGAGTCCGTCCAAACTCAAACGAGCACTGGGCACTTCGGTCACTCCATACGTCGGCCACGAGGTAACCACTGGCAAAGCGTCGAATCCGCGAATTCTGTTGCGTAATTACCTCATCGAACAACTGCGCGCACTGGTCGCCGCGGATCTCGGCACGCGCCGCGCCGACGACGAAGCCGTTCACGACTTCCGGGTCGCAGCACGTCGTATCCGCAGCGCTCTACAGTCGTACGCCGGTCACTCCCCCAAGACCGACGATCTCATCACGGATCTTCGGTGGATCGGTGGAAAGTTCGGTGACGCCCGCGACGTCGAGGTCCAGTGGGAGCGTCTTGTGGAACGACTCGGTGAAATCGACGAGATGCCCGAGCGAGAAGCAGTGCGCGCTCGAATCGACGAGTACTTCTCGGCCCGCGGTGAAACCGCGCAGGAAACCGCCCTCGAAGCGCTCGATTCCGAGCGCTACACCACACTGCTCGATCGACTCGACGAGTACGTCGGCGACCTCGAATTCGACACTGCCGCCCACCGTGTAGGAAAAAAGGCGTCGGCACGAGAGCTGGCGCATACCGTGCGCCATCTAGCTCACAAGGTCGGTAAGCGAGTCGATCACGTCTTCGATGCCGATACCCGCACCGAGCGTGACGAGCGAATGCACCGCGCACGCAAGGGCGCCAAGCGGATGAAGTACGCGATCGAGGTCATGGAACCGGTGTCGAAGAGCCGGGCCAAGCGCGCCTTGAAGCATTTCAGCCACTTCCAGGATGTTCTCGGCGAGCATCAGGATTCCGTTGTAGCCCAACATCACCTGCTCGAAATTGCTGCGGAGCAGGAGCACACCTCGCTCACCAGTTTCGGATTGGGCATGGCCTACCGACGAGAACTGGAAATCGCCGACGGGCAATCAACACTGCTCCGCAAGACGTGGAAGGAAGCCGTCAAATCAGCGTCGTCACTCTGGTGACCAGGCTGCAACCAGTCGACCGATCTCGATCATTTCAGAGGAGTAGACATGAACACACTTGCAGGACACCAGGACGTCGTCGCCGGTATCGACGGATCCGAGGCCTCGACGGCGGCGGCCCGGTGGGCAGCCTCGGTCGCGAACGCGGTGAACTCACGACTGATTCTGGTGCATGCCCTGCCGCAGGAGGGTCCGATTTACAGTCCCGCTGCAGTGATGTTGCAGTCGCAGTTCCTCAGCCAGATCCGCGAAGACGGCGAAGCGATCGTCGATGCCGCCGCCGCGGTGATTTCAGCTGAATTCCCGGAACTGACCATCGAATCCGAGATCGCACCGGGCCCGGCGTCGACGCACATCCTCGAATCCTCGGGTACCGCACGCCTGATCGTGATGGGGTCGACCGGATCCGGCGCACTGCGCTCGCGGCTACTCGGATCGACCGCACTGAAGGTGGCAAATCACGCAACCTGTCCGGTCACCGTCTGGCGTGGTTCGGCGGAGAATCCCGGTCCGGATCAACGTCCCGTCATCGTCGGAGTCGACGGAAGTGCGTTGAGCAAGAAGGCCGTCGAGTACGCGTTTCGTTATGCCGATCAGTTCGACGCGCCGCTTATCGCGGTCCACACCTGGCAGGGCTCGTCCACCTTCCGCGAAGGCGGAGCGGGAATCCTCATCGACTGGGAAGCCGTCGAGCAGGAGGAATCGGCACTGCTGGCAGAGAACCTGGCCGGCATGGCCGATCAGTACCCGGACGTGCCGGTCACCCGCATCAGTGAACCCGGCGCCGCCGCCCCCGTCATGCTCAAGTACGCCGACGACGCGCAGTTGATAGTTGTCGGAAGCCATGGCCGCAGTGCGATGGCCGCCGCCGTGATGGGCTCGACCAGCCAGAATCTGCTGCACCATGCGCCAGGGCCGGTCATGATCTGTCGCGCCTGAATTGCTGTGCGCCTTTATTAACCCCCCGCGGTTAATAAAGGTTGCCGACGAAATCGCCGCATGCCATGGATTGGTGAGATCATCCGGGTCGATACCCAATTCGACTTCGACGTGTGCCGCGAAAGCATCGTGCTCGGTCAATTCTTCGGCGACGCGGCGGGCCGTCTCCGGACTCAATCCCTTGTTCTCGTAGATCTCGGTCAGTTCCTGGAGTTCCGCCTCCGGTGTCTCGAGGAGTTCCTTCTTCTCCTTCTGCAGGAGTGCGCGTTCGGTGTCTCGCTGAGCGCTGACCGAGACGTACTCACCCAACGCCATGGACACAGCGCCGGCAACCAGACCAGCGAAACCGGCCGTGAAGATCGCCGAGCGCTCGGTTGTGGCTGCCGCAACACCGACCACGAGGCCTGCGGTCGAGACGATTCCGTCGTTTGCCCCCAGAACACCTGCACGCAGCCAATTCAGGCGATTGTTCAAACTCGGTGCGTGAGGTTCCGATTCCCCACCGGGCGCCCCGTCGGTCAACTGCACACTGTCTCCGGACATGGCAACAGATTAGGACGATCAGTCCGGTTGCGATAGCAATCTGAGCCTGTCCTTCGCGTACTGATATATTCCCAGACAGAACCCAACCAAGCATTTGCTAGGTTATGAAACGGCACACCTCTGGAGGCATTGTGAGCGCAGCACGCACCGCTTTTGTCAGCGGCGGAACCGGTGGAATCGGGTCGGCGATCGCGCTTACTCTCGCCGACCGCGGGCACGACGTCGCCTTCACCTACCGAAACAACAAGGACGCTGCCGAGCAGCTGAGCGAGCAGATTCGAGCGCATGGCGTGCTCGCCCACTCGTACTCTCTCGACTTGACCGACGAGTTGTCGATCAGCTCCGCCGTCCGCGATGCGGTCAGCGATCTGGGCGCGTTGACGACCCTCGTCCACGCTGCGGGACCGCACGTCCCGATGACGCACCTCTCGCGCGTGACGCCGGCGTTCTTCACCGAACAACTGAACCAGGAAGCCGCGGCGTTCTTCACACTCGTCCACACCGCCCTGCCTGCGCTGCGGGCATCTTCGGGTTCGGTGGTAGCGGTGACAACCGCGGCAACGGATCGTTTTCCCGTGCGCGACGGACTCTCCGCAGGCACCAAAGGGGCTGTCGAACAACTTGTTCGCGGATTCGCCGCAGAGGAAGGACGCTACGGCGTTCGGTTCAACGCGGTAGGACCAGGCATGTTGACGGACGGAATGGCGGAGCGACTGATCAACTCCGCCGAACTCGACCAGAGCGCACTCGATGTGACGATGAGCCGAATTCCGTTGAAGCGCTTCGGATCAGCTGCCGACATCGCCGAAGCAGTATGTTTCCTCGCAAGCGACGCGGCCGGATTCATCAGCGGTCAAAAGCTCAACGTCGACGGCGGCTACACCGTCTGAGCGCTATCCACCCAACTTGCGAAAGACCAGTCGCACGGCAAGTTCGAGGTGCGCCATCACCTCGTCCGTCGTCATCCGGCCGGCAACCCACGAGACCAGACTCGACATCCAGACGTCGTCGATGACCTTCACCGCATCCATCTGCTGTTGCGAGACTTCCTCGACGCCGATCGCCTTCGCGAACATCTCGGTCACGACGCCACCGAGCGCGTTGAGTTCCGGAGTCGCCGACGCGTCCGCGAACATGTACGCCCGAACCAACGCTTCGTAACGGAGGTGGTCGGTCTCGAGGACCTCCGTATTCTTGCGCAGCACAAACAGAATTCGGTCCGACGGAGTCTCGCCCGGGATTACAAAGTCCTGGAATCTGTCACGCAAACCCTCGAACATCCACAACAATGCGACGACGAGCATGTGGTTCTTCGACGGGAAATACCGGTAAACAGTGCCGATCGCGACGCCGGCGCGATCGGCGACCGATCGCATCTGCACCGCGTCGTAGCCGCCTTCGGAGGCGGATTCCATTGCGGCGTCGACAATCCGGCGAAAACGCGCTCGTTGCGACGGCGTCGTACGACGTCCGGTCACCGAGCTACGTTCGACCACCGACTGGTCTGCCTTGTCGCCACCTGCCATGTCCACAACCCTAATTAGACGTCGTTTTGCCGACTCCCAATGTAGCCGCCCAACGCAATCGTCGGGTGCATGACTGCCCGCTTCCGAGCTGGCCGCCAGTAGGACTGGCCGAGATCAGGAAGCGCGCCGCGGCCGATCGGATCGGCCGCGTCTACGTGGATCTTCCGACCAGTCGCGCGACGGTGCGCGTCGGCCCGGCGCTTGAGTCCGGCGCCTGTCGGGTTGCGGCGCCCGTCGCTCCGGTCGGCGTTGACCAGTCGGGGCCGGCTGGGCGCGGCGAGCAGGCGGCCTACGTCGATCAGTCTGTGGCTTCTTGGCAATGCCGAACCGAGGCTTGCCGAAGACCAGCGGGATCCAACCGCGACCGCTGCTCTCGGCCGAGGCGACAGCCTCGGGCTCACGGAAGGCTGCGTGCGCGATGAGCCCGAACATCAGCAAGGTGGTGATCATCGACGTTCCGCCCGCCGAGATGAGCGGTAGTTGCAGACCGGTCACCGGAATCAGGCCAACGACGTAGGCGATGTTGATGAACGCCTGCACGACGATCAACGTCGTTGCCGTCGCCGTCATGACCTTGAGGAACGGATCGGTGGACCGCTTCGCGATTCGCAGTCCGACGATCAGAACCGCGGCGAAGAGAGCAACGACGATCAGCGCACCGACCAGACCCAACTCTTCACCGATCACGGCAAAAATGAAGTCGTTGTGCGCCTGAGGGAGGTAACTCCATTTGGCGTCGGACTGCCCCAGACCGCGACCGAAGATGCCGCCGTTCGCCAAGGCGTACTTGGCCTGAGTGCTCTGGAAGTTCAAGCCTTGCGGGTCGAGATCAGGATTGAGGAAAGCCTTGATGCGATCCGAGCGGTAACCAGCAGTAAGCCCGAGCACGAGAAATGCGACTGCGGAACCGAGCGTGAGGCTGATGAACGTCTTCATCCGGAACAGCCCGAACCACAACACCGACATGAAGATGATGCCGATCGTGATCGTGGTTCCGAGGTCCTTCTCCAACACCACCAGAACCAGAACCAGCAGCGTCGTACCGCCGATCACCGGCAGCGCACGGTTGACATCCATCCGCGCGTTCATGAACGACGCAACCGTCGCCGCGGACCAGATCGCCAGAGCAAGTTTGGCCAGCTCCGACGGCTGGAAGGAAATACCCGCGATCACAAACCAGCTGCGAGCACCCATCTGCTCCGAGCCGATACCTGGAATCAGCACCAGGACAAGCAGAACAAGACACAGGATCAGCAGCCATGGTGAGGCTCTACGCATCGTTTCGGTCGGCAGCCGCACGACCGCCACGAACATCACCAAACCGATCGCTGCGAACATGCACTGCGGCCAGAAGCGGGCGTAGGACGTCCCGGACAGAACATAGGATTCGACGCCCGAAGACGACAGCACCATCAGCAGTCCGAACGCGACGATCAGCACGACCAGACCGACGATCATATGGAAATCGAACAGTGGCCGATTCGTCCACATCGCCGTTCGAGCGCGGAAGGGTGTCGATGTGCGGTCACGTTTGTCCGACGATCCACGGGGTGAGTTAACTGGCTCTCCACTCCCGCGACCGTTGGGCTTGTCTTCACTGCGACCGGTCACCACACAAGTATCGTCCCACGACTCCTAACCCATGGGTAACACAAGTCCCATGAGTCACACGGGCTCGGCCTCCCGAGGTCCATGGAGACCCACGAAATACCAGGTCACGTCCTTCGCCGGCGTCGGTCTGCCACCGCCCCCGCCAACGAGAGCGTCAACATGACCACGCAGACGGCAAGCGCGATCCCGAACGCACGTCCGTATCCGTCGGGCGACGATCCGAGTACACCGAGATACAACCCCGATACCGCGGCCAGCGAGATGGTCGCTGACAGGCGCTGAGACAGTTGAAGGAAACCCGCCGCAACACCGTTCGCGCCCGGCGGTGCATATTCGAGAGTCAGCACCCGATTGGGCGCGTCGACCAAACCGCTGGCAACTCCCGACAACACCGCCAGGACCACCAGCACCGGGATCAGATGTTCCCGCGGAATCAGATTGACCGCTGCGATGTACCCGAGGATGACAAGGATCTCGCCGACTATGGCAAAAACCACTGCACTTCGGCCAAACCTGGCAACCAGCCGCCATCCGAGAGCCGACGTCAATGCCATCGCGAGTGAGCTACCGGTCATGATCAACGCCGCACTCAGCGGGGCGAAGCCCAAACCTTCGATCAGATAGAGGCTGAGCACCGCGTTGACGGCGAGGATGGATCCGAACCAGAAGAGTGCAACCGTCGTACCCAACCGGAAGCCCCGTGAGGCGATCAACGACGGAAGCAGTACCGGCGTCCCGCCGCGCTCGGCGTACCGACGTTCCCAGAACCAGAAGGCAACGGCAGCGCCGAACGCACCGATCAGGAAAGCCGCAGCCACAGTGACACTGGTTCGGGTCACGATGGGCCACAACAGGAGCCCGGTCGTAGTCGCCAGCAGACACAGCCCAACCGGATCGATCGATGCGCCTGATCGGGTAGTTCGATCACGGCGCAGAAAGCGAAACGCCAAAATCAGAGTGATCACGGCAAACGGCACGTTGAGAACGAGAAGCAACCGCCATCCGAAGTCGGAGTCGGAATACTTCAGCAGAACGCCACCGAGGATCGGTCCGGAAACGCCGGCCAGACCACCCGCGGTGCTGTACGCGCCTAACGCCTTCGCCCGAGCCTTTCCGGACACCCGGTCGGTGATGATGCCGAGCACCTGCGAACTGATGGTGCCTGCGCCGATCCCCTGCCCAAGACGAGCCAACACGATCATCGACGGATCCGACGCACATGCTCCGAGGATTCCCATCACAGCGAAAATGCTCAGCCCCGCCAAGAACAAGCGTCGACGCCCGACGACGTCACCGAGTCGGCCCGCCGGCACAAGGGCCAAGCCGAAAGTCAGCGAATAGCTCGCAAGGATCCACTGCACCTCGGAGGTCGACGCGCCCAGCGACGCCCGGATCGACGGAACCCCGATTCCGAGCACCGCCGAATCGAGAAGAGTGGTGAAGCCCGCGGCTACGCAGACGATGATCTCCCAGCGGACGGCCGAATCGAGCTTGGTGGATTCGGCCGCCGCTGTGACCGTGTGGGACAGGACCCGTTACCCCGCAGCTTCAGACGCGGCCCGACGCGTGAGCGGCGGTCGCAACCCCAAGTGCTCTCGCAGCGTCGACGTGGAGTACTCGGTGCGGTACGCCCCACGCTCCTGCAGTTCCGGGATCAACCAGTCGACGATCTCGTCGAGCCCGGTCGGCACCAGGTACGGCGAGATGTTGAAGCCGTCCGAAGCTCCGTTGCGCACCCAATGGACCAACTGATCTGCGACCTGCCCCGGGGTGCCCGCAAAACCCGAACGCTGCGAGGTCTCGATGGCGACCTGACGTAGCGACAGGTTCTTTGCCTCGGCGAGAGCCCGCCATTCACGTGCAATCGCAATGGGGTCGTTGCCGTCTCGCGCGGAACCGCGCGTCTCGGACACCGGGCGCGCAACCGGATCTTCCTCCGGTAGTGGACCGTCCGGGTCTCGGTCGGAAAGGTCCTTCCCCCACACCAATCCGACGAGGGACAGTGCGGTTTGGCCGGTGAACTGACCTTCGAGGACCCACCGCGCCTTCTCCTCGACCTCGGACTCGTTCTCCGCCAACACGATCTGCGTGCTGGGCAGGATCTTGACGTCGTCCTCCGGTCGCCCGACGCTACGCAACCGAGCCCGAATGTCGTCGGCGAAATCGAGCGCGCCGTCGAAATGCGTCCCGTGTCGCGAGAAGATGACGTCGGCGTGCGTCGCCGCGAAATCGCGTCCAGTCGGCGAATCGCCCGCTTGAAAGATGACCGGATGTCCCTGTCTGCTGCGGGGAAGCGTCGGCGTCACGGTGATGTCGAACTGCGAAGTCTGGCGGCGTACGTCGCTCACGGCTCCCGGAGTCGACCAGTTCTCGGACGTGCGAGAGTCCGAGATCGCGTCGTCGGCCCACGAATCCCACAGTGCCCGCGCGGTTTCGATGAACTGCCCGGCACGCTCGTAGCGCAGGGCGTGGTCGAGGAAACCACCGCGACGGAAATTCTCTCCCGTCCAAGCGTTGTCGGTGGTCACCGCGTTCCAGCCGGCCCGTCCGTCGGAAAGTAGATCGAGGCCGGAGAGTCGACGGGCGAGGTCGGCCGGTTCGTTGTATGTGGTGTTCTGTGTCGCGACCAACCCGATCTTGTCGGTGATACCGGCGAGGGCGGCCAACTGTGCAATAGCGTCGGGGCGGCCGGCGATATCCAGATCGAGAATCTTGCCGTTCTGCTCGCGAAGGCGAAGGCCCTCACCGAGGAAGAAGGCGTCGAACAGACCTCGCTCGGCGGTGAGTACCAAGCGCCGAAACGTCTCGAAGTCGATCTGGGATCCGCTCGAGGAATCGGACCAGATGGTGGTGTGGTTGACCCCTTGGAAGAAGACGCCGAAGTGAACGTGAGCGTCGGGTCGAGGTACGGCGGAGCGTGATGCAGTCATAGCCGAAATGTCCTTAGTGCGAAGTCAAGTCAGGAGGAGTGGACGAATCGATTTGCGGGCCGCTGCAGGCCGAGGTTGCCCCTCAGAGTCGATCCCGGAACCGGGCGTCGCGTCAACCCGGACTTCGACAGCGCCGGAAGAACGAATTTGGCCAGCACCGGAAGGTCCTCGTCGATCACGAGAGCGTGGAAATGAACACCGTCGAGGTGTCCGGCCAATTCCTTCAGAACCACGGCCGCTTCCCCCGGATCTGCAGCCAGGAGCAGTCGGCCAGTGACGACGGCATTCCCGTGCGAGTTCAGCTCGATCAACCGCTGCGCCGCAGACAGATTCGGCGTATCGAATGCCGCATCGACCTCGGCGACCACCAATGACGCGCCCTCATCGCGCGCCTTGGCAGCCGACTGTGCAATGGCCTCCACCGAATCACCGGAAACGAGAACAACATCGGCCTGGTGTGGTTCGATGTCGCCGTAGCGGCCGAACACCACCAACTGGCCTTGCGGCGGCCGCGGAACGATTGACGGCCCCTTCACCGAGAAGGTGTCGCCCTCGAAATTGACGTAATGCAGACGATCACGCTCGAGGAAACGCCCACTGAGATAGTCACGGACGACGGCGTCGTCCTCCCACGAATCCCAGAGATCTGTCACGACGGTAACCGAATCCCGCTGCTCCTGCTGACGCGCCGATTCCGTCGTTACCGGAGCCCTCCCCCACGCCCTCGCCGCGGCATCGTCTTCGACCGGAACAGCAAGCCAGCCGCCACGCCCACGCGAGGAGTAGTCCAATGTCGCCAATTGCGAAGAGGTGTGGAACGGTTCGGCGTACGTGGTCCCGACGACGGGGACCAGTCCGATCGTGCTGGTCGTCGCCGCCACGTATGACGCCCTGGAGACGGCATCGATGCGGCCGACAACGTCACCACTCGGAGGGAGGATGGAATCGTCGAACGTCGCGAAGGTGAAGCCCGCATTCTCGGCAGCCGCGACGCGATCGCGCACGGCCTTACCCGTGAGCAACTGATCCGGGCGATGTGAGCTTCGGCGCCAGGCAGCGGGGTGAGTGCCCTCGCCGTCCAGTTCGATACCCACGGCAAATACAGTCATGCGTCCTCCATCGGTCCTGGCGGTAGCACCCACACTGCGCAAACGAAGCGGGTTGCTGCGGCATCATCGAGCCAGGTCTCTCAGCCACTCTGGATGGTGGATGCAATCTATGCGGGCGACGCTAAACAAGTCAAATCACGATCGGCGAATCATATTGACCAACAACATATTTCAATTCAATCATCCTGATCGAAAGGGTTGCGCAACGCTAGCCGACGTAGACACCAAAGAGCCCCGCCCGACTCGCGTCGGACGGGGCTCTCGGTGTGCGCTGGAACGCTACTTCGCGCCCATCCATGCCTGATCGAACAGCATGATGCCGGTTGCAGTCGGAACCACACCGTGCACGTTCTTCTGCCAAGCCCAGAACGACGTGAGCCCGCCGATCGGCGCCGACGGAACCGTCTCGTTCCACAGCGTCTGAATCTTGCCGATGATCGCCAGGGTCGACGAATTATCCTTGGCTTGTTGTAGATCTGCGATCAGCTGATCCATCGCCGGGTTCGCATATCCAGCAGTATTCGCCATCGAGGTGCTGTTGGTCGTGGAGAACAATCCGAGATCGAGAATCGACTCGTACATTCCGATGCCCGCGTGCGCCAGGTCGAAATCGTGCTTGACGTAGACGTTCTGCACGATGTCGCCGGCGTTGTTGGCCAAGATCAAGTTCACCTCGAACCCGACGGCCTGCAACAGTGACTGCACGGCGAGGCCGATCGCGTGGTCCTTGGGCTCACTGAGCACGACGTAGTCGAGCGCGCCGTCGTATCCGTCTGCCTTCGCCTGATTCAGAAGCTCCTTGGCCTTTTCGGGGTCGTAGGCAATACCCGGTGTGTCTACGTGCCATTGCGACGTCGGACCGAACAACTCCGAGCCAGGCAGTCCCTCACCGTTTTCCACGCGCTGATCGATCAACGTGGTGTCCAGCGCGTAGCCGATAGCCTGGCGAACGCGAACATCCGAGCCCGGTCGGCCTTCACGATTGTTGACAATCTCGGCACTACCGGCGTTGAGCACGTCGATGTAGCCGGGGTAACCAGCGGACTTGGCGGAATTGATCGCCGAAGTAAGGCCGCGAATGTAGGCAACATCGAGCTGACCACTGTTCAATGATTCGAGATTGGCCTGCGGACCGTTGAGTGCAACCATCCGCAGTTTGTCCAGCTTGGGAGCGCCGCCGTAGTAGGACGGGTTGGCCTTGAAGATTCGCTCGACGCTCGGCGTGAAGAGATCTTCGGTAAAGGGTCCGGCACCCACCGCGGTGAACTTGTCGCCTTGCTGCGAACTCGGGGCGACGATCATC
This sequence comes from Rhodococcus sp. P4_E4, assembly GCF_056401575.1. NCBI lineage: Bacteria > Bacillati > Actinomycetota > Actinomycetes > Mycobacteriales > Nocardiaceae > Rhodococcus > Rhodococcus sp. P4_E4. The sequence goes on from NZ_JBFUJB010000001.1 coordinate 208,113, forward strand.
CCGTGCCCGAGAGCGAGCATCGACGGAAAGCGCATCCACGGCGTCTTCAGCTTGAAGTCGACCGTCGTGGGACCGCTTGCCTGCGCCGATTCCACCGAAGCCAGCCACAACTCGGCGCCATTGCCCTTGCCCGCGTTGTACCGATCGATGCTTGCAATCACGGCGTTGGCGTCGAGCGCGGAACCGTCGCTGAACTTCACACCGTCGCGAAGTTTCAACGTCCACGTGCTTCCGTCGTCGCTGGTATCGAGCGATTCAGCCAACTTGGGCTCGAACTCGCCGCTCGCAGTGTCGTAACTCATCAGGACGTCGTACACCGCAGCGAAGGCCTCACCGCCGGAACCGCCGCGCGCTGCCGTCTTGGTCGGGTCGAGTGAGGGAACGAGCACCTGCACGCCGTACGTCATGGTCCCGCCGGCGACCGCGTCGCCCGGGTCCGGTTGCTCGTTGACCATGCCGGTCACGACGTCCCCCGACGTGTTCGTCGTATCGGTCCCGCTGTCGTCACCGTTGCTCGCGCAGCCCACCAACAGAACCCCGGTACCGAGCAACGCGACGGCGACCCGGCTGACTTTCCCGATGCGCCAAGATCTCGAGTGCGACACGGAGATTCCACCTCACTTCCAGTAGACGCAGCCACGGATCGGCCGCAATCGGCTAATAGTGATGTCCTCCGTGGAGTGACGCCCAGCACGTTCCCGGTGACCGGAAATATTCACGGAGACAAAGGATGCGCACAACTGAGATGATCGGGCCGAGTGGTTGACGGCGACTGACATCCGAACACGAAAAAGCTCCAACCTTATGTTCGAAGAACATGAGATTGGAGCTTGTCGATAAGAATTATGGTGGCCAGGGCCGGGATCGAACCGGCGACCTTCCGCTTTTCAGGCGGACGCTCGTACCAACTGAGCTACCTGGCCGGACGGCACCCGAACCGAATGCCTATCGCATTGCTTTGTTCTCAACCAATTGATTGAGAACAAAGCTTTGCGACCCTGACGGGACTCGAACCCGCGACCTCCGCCGTGACAGGGCGGCGCGCTAACCAACTGCGCCACAGGGCCTTGCTTTTTCCTTGCTGTGAAACCGTACTACATCTTCGAGCCGCTCCCAAACCACTGTCCTGGCCTGGCATTTGTGCATCTCAAAGCGTGTCGTGCGGGTCAAACCATACTGCATCGTTTCGCTTTCGCAAAACGTACCCCCTACGGGATTCGAACCCGCGCTACCGCCTTGAAAGGGCGGCGTCCTAGGCCGCTAGACGAAGGGGGCCCGCCGGATCTCTCCGAACTAGTACCCCAACGGCGTTCCGTTGGGAGCTTGGATAGCTTATGGCACAGCGTTCGGAAATCACAAATCGCCTGGTCATGGGCGAAAAGTGGACTATTCCGCGTCGGGGAACTCGACTTGCGGCCAGCCGTCGCGATGAAACTTCTCCAACCACTCCGGTGTGGCCATGGCTTCGAGCACCACTTCGAGGGACTCCTCGAACCACACACCCAGATCCCCACTCGAGGCAATCAGGTCCGCCATGTACCGCTGGCCGGCAAGGCTCGCTGCCAGTACGCGCGTGAATTTCTCCGGGTCCACGTCTTCGCGGAGCAAACCGTCGTCCTTGGCGCGCAATGCCAACTCGTAGGCGGTCTTTCCCCAGACCTGCCCGCCACCAGATTGCACATCCTTGTAGAACTCCGGCTCGATGATCAGCCGGAATTCCGCCTGCACGATTACCTCGGCACGGAAGACCTCGGCAATGTCGAGCACGAGCCCGTGCAATGCGACGAATGGATCGAGGTCTGTTCTCTTGGCCCAACGATCAGTGATTCCAGTGAAGGTTTCGATAGCCGAGGTCAGAACCGCTCGCGCCAACTCTTCCTTGGACTGGAAATGGAAATACATGGCGCCTTTGGTGGCGCGGGAGCCCTCGAGGATCGTGTTCACCGACGCAGCTGCATAGCCGCGCTTGGCGAATTCGACTGCAGCCGCTTCGACCAGGGCGGCGCGGGTACGCCGCGCACGCTCTTGTTGACGTGCCATTTACGGTGTTGTGCCTCTCGCAGAGTTGGTACGCAGAATCGCCGTGATCGGCGCCTGTCATCCCCCGAAACCTCACAATATCCCCTCCAACACACCCTACGTAAGGACTAGAGCGATACCCGCCAAAAGTACTAGAGGCAATCGGCTGTTCGGGGGACAACAACCGACTTTATGCCCAAAAGACACCAAGTGGTATGGTTTTGGCCGCTCGGGTGCGCCGCAGGGGGTGCGCATCCGAGCTTTTTCGTGTCCGAGATTCCGATAATCCGACCTCGCAGACGGAACTGCTTCGCCGACGGATGAACGGCAATCCCAAGGTTTTAAACAACTAATGCGATTGTTTATTCCCCAGTTTTTGTCGAAACCGTGCTAGCAGCATCGAAATAACACAGTTAGACTGTCTAAATGAACGATGGCGAGGGTCGCAGCAAGACTCGGGACGAGATCGACGTACTTTGGGACGATCTGGGTGCCTTCGTCCGGCGTCTCCGCACCAAACGCCACGACCACAAACTCACGCCGAGCCAGATCCAAGCTCTCGGCCACCTCGACCGACAAGGTCCGTTGACCGCAAAAGAGTTGGCGAAATTCGAGCGCGTCACACCGCAATCCATCGCAAAGACCGTGGCCGCGCTCGAGGAACAGGGCATGGTGACGCGAAGGGCGGATCCATCGGACGGCCGCGCGGCCTTGGTCACGATGACCGAACTAGGCACGTCGACCCTTCACGAAGACCGAACGAAACGCACGCAGTGGCTGGCCGAGGTCATCGACGCCGAGTGCACCGAAGCCGAGCGTGACTTGCTTCTGATCGCCGGCCGAATCCTGCGCAGACTAGGCCAGGGCGCGTCCCCAGCATCGACATCGATATCAGAGGAGTCACTGATGAACCCGTGACCGCCGTCGTCGAAACGTCGACACCCCAAGCCTCCGTTCCCCTGAAACTGAGTCTTGCTCTCGGTTCGGGAACCGTTCTTCAGGCACTGAACTCGTCGATGATTGCGGTGGCAATCGTCCCGATCGCCACATACTTCGGTTCCAGTTCGGGCACAGCGTGGGTCATCTCGGCTCTCTACATCGCGACTGCAGTCACGGCACCGGCGGCGGGGCGACTCGGATCGATCCTCGGCGCCAAACGCGTCTATCTGGCGGGATTGGGTCTGATCGCTGCCGGATCGATCCTCGGCTCGCTCGCCCCGTCACTGGGTTGGCTTATCGCGGCGCGAATTCTGCTCGGAATCGGCACGGCGACACAGTATCCGAACGCGATGACCGTCATCCGCGAATACGCTGACCGCCACCGGGCTCAAACCCGTTCAGCTATAGCAACACTCACCATTTGCGCTCAATCGGTCGTCGCGCTGGGGCCTACTCTCGGCGGGTTGCTGGTCGGCACACTCGGTTGGCAGTCGATCATGTGGGTGAACCTCCCGCTTGTCGTCGTCACTGCCATATGGGTCTTCTTCGCCGCTCCGAGCGACTCCGCCCTGCCCGACCGGGCCGGCGCCACTGCGTTGTTCAAGTCACTCGACCCACTCGGTATCACGCTGTTTCTGGCCCTGACGACGTCGACGATGCTTTTTCTCCTGTCTCTCGCCGAGCACGCGAAGTGGTATCTCGTCCCGTCGACGGCCCTCTTCGCGTTCCTGTTCGTCTGGTGGGAACGTCGAACCGCCTCGGCGTTCATCGACGTCCGTGCCGTCGCCCGAAACCGCGCACTGAGCATGACTCTCGGCCGGACCCTGCTGACTTACACAGCGTTCTACTGCATCTTCTTCGGACTCCCCCAGTGGCTACAGGTAGCCCGCGGAATGTCACCGATCAGCGCCGGGCTCTTCATGCTGCCCGTCGCTGCGGTCGGGATCTTCGCGACCATGTCCGCGTCCAGGGTGTACGGGAAATTCGGCGCACGAATCACCCTCCTGATCGGCACCGCCGCGTTGGCTGTCGGCGGGATTCTGATCGCCTTTGTCGAATCTAGTTCGACTCCCCTTGTGGCACTCCTGCTGATAGCGGCGATCCTGGGCATCCCCAACGGCTTCAACAACATGGGAAACCAGAACCTGATCAACTCGGTGACCACCTCCGCCGACGTCGGGACCGCGATCGGCCTGTACCGAACAATCCAGTACATCGGCGCCAACCTTGCGGCCGTCGTCATCGAGCTGACCATGCGCGGAACCATCGACGACGCGGGTCTGCATCGCACGGGCGGGACCATCGCCGTCATCGGAATCGCCCTTCTGATGGGGGTGGTGTTTTCACGGACTCTGCGGTCCCGTTAGACTCTGCGCCGCGCCCCTATAGCTCAGTTGGTAGAGCTACGGACTTTTAATCCGCAGGTCGTAGGTTCGAGTCCTACTGGGGGCACAAACACAGACCCGGCGCCTCATTCCCTCCTTGGCTTCGATCATCACCCAGTGCCCGCAGTTCGGGAATACATGCAGTTCGGCGTTCGGAATCAGTCGCATCGGAATCATCGGCATGTCCGGTGGACACTGCCTGTCGTCGAGCCCCCATGTCAGCAAGGTCGGGCATTGCACCTTGTGCATCATCGACCAGTACGGCGGCACATCCGAGTTGGACATCATCTGCTGCTGAGCGGCAAAGGCTTTGGATCCGTACATCGCGGTCAATGCCTGGTGCGAGGCCGGATCGTTGGCCGTTTCCCATCGTTCCTCGATCCGCGCCTCGGTGACGACAGTCTTGTCGTACACCATGCATTCGAGCCATCGAACCAACTTCTCACGGCTGGGAGCGTCGGCGAAGTCCTGCAGGAGACGGGTACCTTCACTTGGATTCTGACTGAAGATGTTCGGGCCGACGCCACCGATGGTGACCAGCCTGCAGACACGCTCCGGGAACCTCATCGCGACGTTGACGCCGACTACCCCACCCATCGAATTGCCGATCATCGCAGCCGATTCGATTCCCAGCGCGTCCATGAATCGGATCACCGACGACGCTGCCGTGATCACCGGATGGCCGTCGACGGGATCGCTCACGCCGAAACCCGGGAACTCGAGGATGTAGCGGTGGAAATGCTTCGCGAATACCTCGAGGTTCCCCCGATAGTTCCGCCAACCACTCACACCGATCCCTGAGCCGTGCAACAGGATCAACGGCGGACCATCGCCCGCCTCGTGAAAGCGCAAAGTCCCCTTGTCGGTAGCGACTTCGCGTTTGGTCCCCTCATAGGTCACGTCCATCACGCAAGATTAGAACGTGTTACAGATTCAGGACGGCTGATTGCGGAACTTCGCAACCACCGTCAGAAGCATCCCCCGCTACCTCGACGCCCACTGCGATTCGTGGACTTCTGCTCGCTCGGTTTCGACTTCCCCGGCCCAGCCTTCACACACCGGTTGGGGCGCCGCACTTGCTCGAAGTGTCCGGCGCTCACAACATGACCGGCCACACTCACCCGGACAGACGTGTCTGCGCGGGCGGTTCCGACTTCCGCCGAACCCAACGCCAACGCGAATGCAGCCACCAGCACCAGGGCTACCTTCTTCGAGATCTTCATTGGCACGGCCACTGAGACACGGTTCCACTCCAGATACTGAACAGGTGCGCGCGTCTAAGGAACACGCTGAGTGTCGACGATATTCAGTACGGGTGGCCGGCCGCGATCCTTTAGCTCACCAGTATCTGAACAGTCGACAACAATAGTTTGGGCGGCACGTCAACATCCCGAGGGCGTCAACGAGCCAACGACCAAGCTACGCACTAATACTGAGAATCACGTAAACATCGTGCAGACGCCGGGGCCGGCGCCTTTCGAAACTCCCCCAAAGCGATGTCCAGGTTCACGTCCTGCCTGAATCGTTCTGTTTGGTACTTTTACCCCCCTGAGGCGCACTCCTCAGATTCGCTGTCGACCCAGCACAAACGGCGTGCAGTACAAATCGGATACTGCGGCCCGCGAACGCCTTACCAAGCACTCACGAAAGCCCGGGCAAACATGACCGAAACGGAAACCACAGTGCGGGACGACCCGCCGCGGACGCCATTCGAACCCGAGGATCGCTGGGTTCCCGTCGACCGTAGATGGTTCGGCCTGGACCGAGCGACCATCATCCCGGCAGCGATAGTGCTGGCCGTTGCGATAGTCATGAGCATCCTCATCCCGGCCGTCAACAACTCTGTCGCCTACGACGACGAAGTCGTGGCCGGGGATGTCATGGAACTCAAAGACGGCATCACCTTCGTTCCCGCCGTCGGCTGGGGAATCACAGACGGGGTCCGCGAAACTGATGCTCCCGTCTCCGGTTCGTTCCCGCAGCGCGCAACTCTGGTGAACAGCGGTGCACTGTTCACCGTCTACACGGCACCCTTCGCCGGTGACGCGAACGCTCTACTCGAACAGATCAAGAAGACCTCGGACGCCCTGGCAACAGCAGAGTCTTTGCGCGTCAGCGGCGACTCTTCCTCGATCACCACGGCGAGCGGCATTCGTGGTGTCATCACCAGCTACTCGAACTCGACTGCCGACGGCGTGATCGCAGCATTTGTCGTCGACGGAAAAGGCATCGAAGTTGTCTCCACCGGGCCGAGCGATGTGGCTCCGACCATCACGGACGACATTGCTCACATGATCGTGAGCATCAGCCACCGAGCCGGAGAGGGTTCCTGATGAGCACTCCCACAACACAACCCGCAAACGATCTCCTCACCCGCGCCGGTGCGATCGAGAACTCCGGTTGGGGTAGGTCGTTCACGTTCTACCAGCCGCGCAACGCCGCTTTCTGGGTTTACCTCGCTTTGGTGGTGAGCGGCGCCTTCAAATTCTTCTCGCTGCTGTCGTCGTCCGCCGGCGCTTACGGAGAAGCCATCGCGCTTTCGCTGGTGCTGTTCGGTGTGTACGGCGCCATCTTCTGGTGGTTCACGCAGCACATCGACAGGTACGCGCGCCAACCGGTCAAACTGATCGTCGTTGCGTTCCTGTGGGGCAGCTTCGCCGCTACATGGGTGATGGCCGCAAACGCCAACGACGCCATCTTGTCCTTGTACGCCAAGACATTCGGACAGGCGTGGGCATCGGACTGGGGCCCCGGCCTGACAGCTCCGTTCACCGAAGAAATCGCCAAGGGCATCGGGTTGCTCCTGCTCATCGCACTGGCATCTCGATTGGTGCGCACCGCATTCGACGGATTCATCCTCGGCGCCTTCATCGGACTCGGCTTCCAGATCTTCGAAGACGTTCTGTACGCCTTGAACTCGGCCGCGTCGCAGTTCGGAGCCGATCCGGTCGGCGCTGCAATGCCGACGATCATCCTCCGCATGGTATTCGGAGTGGCCGCACACACTCTGTACAGTGCGATCTTCGGTGCCGGACTCGTCTATCTACTGGGACGGCCGGCGGAACCGCGTCGTGTGGGGCGCGGACTCGCGCTGATGGCGACCGCGATGCTGCTCCACGGCCTGTGGGATTCCGCCGGTGCCTTGACACAAGGCAAGAATGCACTCCTCTTTCCGCTCTTCTTTGTCATGGTCGCCGCTGCATTGACCCTCGTGGTCCGCGTGTTTCGAATGACGGTTCCACGTGAACGCCAGTTCCTGAGCGACATCCTGGCACCGGAAGTCGACCGTGGTGTCATCACGGACGAAGAATTCGTCGCTCTGTGCGGCGACCACAAGGCACGCAGGGCTTTCCGCAAATCTGCAGGCGGACACGCGGCCCGTAAACGCGCCGAATACGTCCTCGAAGCCGCGGCAGACCTCGCCGACGCTCTGGCAGACTCCCACGGAACCAACACCGGCCGAGTCGAATTCGCTCGATCCGAGGTAAGTCGTATCAGGAGTGGTCAGCCGTCGGTCAAGCTCTGACCCGCTCCGAACTGGAATTCAACGCCGCGTCCCCTCGTGCGAGAGCACAAGGGAACGCGGCGTTGGCCATTGATCACGTTGCACATCCGGTTCGTCACGTCGCGATCAACCGCTGAACCGCCCCGACCGCAGCCTCGCGACGCTGAGCGACGGGACGGGACGACTTGAGCGCGAACATCCGGGCGATGTCGGTGATCAACAGAATCAACTCCGCGGGATTCCACTCGGGGTCGATGTGTCCCTCGAGTTGACCTTTGCGAATCTCGGCTACCTTCGGCCGGAACGTCTTGCTTCGTATGTCGTCCTCGCTCATGACGTCCGGTGCTTCGAGATCCGCCCATTGCTGCAATCGAGCGTTCTCGGGATGCGCGACGTAGTTGTCGAAGAGTCGACCTGCATACCCCGGCAGATCATCACCTCGTAGCGCTGTCTCCGCTGTGGTTTCGGACGTCCATTGCTCAGTGACGGCAGAAAACAACTCTTCCTTGCTCGCGAAGTACGCGTAGAGACGGTCCTTGCTGGCACGCGCTTGCGCGGCGATCCGATTGATCCGCGCGCCGGCCAGGCCGTACGTCGCAAATTCGTCCTTTGCGGCCGCCAGAATGCGGTCTCTCGTGGCTTCCCCTGCTGAGCGCATGTTCACAGCCTAGAACGAATCGACCGTTGCCGAACCATCCGGTTCGGCGTAGCGTGCAGAGTTGACGAACAATTTGGTTCGCGAACTTCGGCCAACTCACCCGCCGACGCAAGGAGAGACATGAATCTCGATGACGCTCGAACCGCATTCACCCGGCTCCGTGGATCGGAAAGTGGTGTTTCACCAGCAGAACTCGACGAAGTGTGGGCCGCGCTGGAAACCGTTGCCGCCGAAGAAATCCTCGGCGAATGGAAGGGCGACGACTTCGCCACCGGTCATCGTCTGCACGAAAAACTGTTCGCGAGCCGCTGGTACGGCAAGACTTTCAATTCCGTCGAGGATGCCAAGCCGTTGATCTGCCGAGACGAAGACGGCAACCTCTACTCCGACGTCAAGAGCGGCAATGGCGAGGCAAGTCTGTGGAACATCGAGTTTCGTGGCGAAGTCACGGCGACGATGGTCTACGACGGCGCGCCGATCTTCGACCATTTCAAGAAAGTCGACGATTCGACGCTCATGGGCATCATGAACGGAAAATCGGCGTTGGTTCTCGACGGCGGACAGCACTACTACTTCCTGCTCGAGCGAGCGTGATTCGCGCCGAACAGAATTCGACGTCCGCCATGCAGATGACAGCGGCGCTCTCACACGGCCCGCACTCCCTCTTCACACTCGACACCGTCGAGATCGACGAACCCCGCGCAGACGAGATCCTGGTTCGCATCGTCGCGACAGGCCTGTGCCACACGGATCTGTTCACGAAGACGGTGCTACCGGAAAAGCTCGGGCCCTGCGTGTTCGGACACGAAGGCGCCGGCGTGGTGCAAGCCGTTGGCTCGTCGATCGACAACATCGCGGCTGGTGATCACGTATTGCTGAGCTACCGCAGTTGCGGTGTATGCAGGCAATGCCTCAACGGCCATCGGGCGTACTGCGAAAGCTCACACGGGCTCAACAGCTCTGGCGCACGCACCGACGGCTCGACGCCGGTCCGGCGAAACGGAACTCCGATACGGTCCGCATTCTTCGGCCAGTCCAGCTTCGCGGAATACGTCATCGCCTCTGCCGACAACACCGTCGTCGTCGATCCTGCGGTGGACCTGACCGTCGCGGCTCCGCTCGGCTGCGGGTTTCAAACCGGCGCGGGTGCCGTGCTGAATCTACTTCGCCCCGAGCCCGACTCGACGTTTGCCGTTTTCGGGGCAGGCAGCGTCGGACTCGCAGCGCTGCTGGCGGCGAGGGCTGCCGGCGTTTCCACCCTGGTCGCCGTGGACCCCGTTGCGCAGCGGCGCGAACTCGCCGAGGAATTCGGCGCCGTCACCGTCGACCCGACCACCAAGGACGCGGTTGAAGCAGTACGCGCCGCCACCGACGGAGGTTCGACACATTCCCTCGACACCACCGGAATCGGCTCCGTGATCAATCAAGCCGTCACATCACTTCGAGCACGGGGAACACTGGCAGTAGTCGGACTCGGAGCATCCACGGTCGAGATGAACATGGCCGACATCATGCTGAGCGGAAAGACAATTCGAGGATGCATCGAAGGAGAGTCGGAAGTCTCGACGTTCATCCCCGAACTCGTCGAACTCTTCACTGGTGGCCGGTTTCCGATCGACCGCTTGGTGACGCGCTACGCATTCGCCGACATCAACAAAGCAGTCGAAGATCAAGCGTCGGGGCGCGTCATCAAACCCGTTCTCGTGTGGTGAGGGGCGAAATGTCTCATTCGTCGACCCGACGGAATTCGCCCTAGACTGCGCTCCTGCACTAGACGTCGGAGCAAGGTGGGGACGATGACAGAACACACCAGTACAGGCGCGGGCCACGGCCGGGCCGTTATGCCGATCATCCGGATGCGCGCACGCAGCCGCGACGAGAACCATCGCGCATCGACGCCACTCGAACTGTTCTTCGACCTGTGTTTCGTGGTTGCGGCCGCACAGGCCGGAGTTCAACTGGTGCATGCTGTTGCCGAGGGCCACTACGTCGACGGCATCGCCGGTTATATGTTCGTCTTCTTCGCGCTGTGGTGGGCGTGGGTGAACTTCACCTGGTTCGCGTCTGCCTACGACACGGACGACGTCCCCTACCGGGTCGCGACCTTCGTACAGATTTGTGGCGTGCTCGTCTTCGCCGCCGGAATCCCCGACGCATTCGACGGAACCGACCGTACGACGGCCATCGTCGGCTACCTCATCATGCGAATTGCGCTCACCTGCCAATGGCTTCGAGCCGCCAGCGGTGAATCCGGCGCAGCGCGAACCACTGCTCTGCAATACGCCGCCGGGCTCGTGATCGTCCAGGCCGGCTGGATCGTGCTGCTCCTGATGCCGGCGTCGGCGTGGATACCCGGCTTCTTCGTTCTCATGATCGCCGAACTCGCGGTGCCGGCAATCGCCGAGCGCAACCATCAGACTCCGTGGCACCCGCAACACATCGCCGAACGCTACGGCCTCTTCACCATCATCATGCTCGGCGAAACCATTGCTGCCGCCACCATCGCGGTCCAATCCGGCATTCGTGATTTCGACGCCGCCGACCTACTGATTCCGATTGCTGTCGGCGGAGTTCTGATCGTGTTCTCCGCGTTGTGGATCTACTTCGCCGTCCCGATCCACGAGTACCTCGCAGACCAGGGCAATCGCGCCGTCCTGTTGTGGGGATACGGGCACTACTTCGTATTCGGATCCGCTGCGGCCATCGGCGCCGGCATCGAAGTAGCCGTCGAGGAAGCAGTTGGCGAGGCGCACATTTCGACGTTCGCAGCATCTGCCGCGGTCACGATCCCCGCCGCGATGTTCCTGATCTTCGTGTGGCTCATGCACTCACGACACTTCAAGCGTGACAGGATCGAGCAGGCTGTTCTACCGGTGAGCGCAATCCTGGTTCTCGCCTGCACATTTGCCGGACACTGGGCGGTCCCGCTCGCCGGACTGGTGGCGGCGGGAACCGTCGGAGTCGGTGTCGGCCTGAGCACTCGGTCGAAGAGCTGACTCAGATTTCCGGGGCCGGAGCCTCGCCCTTACTCTGCGGCTCGTGTTGCTTGAGCTCACCGCGCATCTTGTCGAGATCCTTGCCACGCTTTTTGTACATGTAGCCGAGCGCAACAAGACCCAGGAACAACGCAACGCCCAGGACTGCACCGACAACGGAGGCTCCGCGGAAACCGGGGCCGTCGACGTCGAGGATCCGCTCGCCCGCATGCGCTGCATTGTTGTTGCCGAGAACAACTGTCAGAGAGAGAAGATTCGGCAGCGCGAAGATCACACCCAACGCGAGAGCCGTGATCTGGATGATTCGAGCATGCTTGCGCTTGCGCACCTGCCAGACCGCTCGGAAGAAGATGAGCGGGACCAGGGTGCAGACGAGACCGAACAGCAGTCCCCACGCGATTCCGGCGCTGAAGCTGCCGTTCGCCAACGACGCAATTCGCTGCGCCCACCAACGCGGAAGGAAGGCGGCAAGGATGAAGTAAGCGATGACCAGGACCACCGCCATCACTGCGATCCCGATGGCCTTCTTCGCCCACGGCGGCATGCCCGGTTTTGCGGTGGCCGGTGAAGTTTCCGGTGTCGTCATGACAAATCCTCGTCTAGTCGGCGTCTGTACTGACGAATCTATCCGTTACGGGCGTTCCTCATCCGCATCGAGAACGATCCGGGCAAGCCGCTTCGGAGCAACGAGGGTGAACGAGGTGTAGATCCACTCCTCCAGTTGCGACCATTTCTCCTCGGAAACGTCGGTGCCGATGTCGAGCGCAACCCACCCGTGGCGACCGAGACCGTAGCCGGCAGCGCTTGCGCCTGGTTCGGTGGCCACCACCGCTTCGGCCTCCTCCTTGCTCAACTTGACGGTCAAGGAGGTGGCTTCGACGTTGCAGAACACGAAGTTCTTGCCGCGGACCCGGAAGGTCGGGTGGCCGTCCCACGCTTCGATGTCGACGCGCTCCGCCTCCGGCAGGGACAGCGAGATCTCTTCGAGTCGACGCATGTTGTCGGGCATGGAGACGATTCTGCACGCTCGATACCGAGCTTGACACCCGCGACACAGCTAGGCTCGGCGACGACCGCGTTACCGAACTCCGAACACAGGGAGAGTGGCATGCGCACGTTAGTTCATCTGGTTCTGCTCATTTGTGGAATCGCCGTTGCCGTCGGCTCGTTCATGTACGTACTGGCCGGGGTCAAACCCAACAACGTTCGCCTCGAGGACCTGCGGGACGGTTTTCCGGCCGGGTGGGCAATCGAGCAACTCGGCGATCAGTCCGTGACCTTCTACCGTTCGATGGCGATACTTCTGCTCGCTGCAGCCGTATTGATTCTGATCGCCGCTTTGTTCGGTTCTCGTATTTCAGCGTGGATCGGAATCATCGTGGGATTGGGAACTCTGGGCACGTTCTACTACCGAGTGAACGATCAATTCGACAATGTCATCAGGGAAAACTACTCCACGATCCTGACAAATCAGACAGGATTCATCTTGACGGCCGGCGGACTGATTCTCGCTCTCCTAGCGTGTCTGGTCCCCCGCGAGAAGACCCGAGCCTGACCGCTCGGCAACCGGAGGGTTACCGTCGACGCCGACATTCACTAGTGTCTGCAACAGCCGGGTACTGACGAGTAGTACCCCAGAAGAGGTAGGGCATCAATGGCATCGCTTGACGACCTTCTATCCCAGATCCCCATCGACCAGATCGCGCAGCAACTCGGCGTGGACCAGGCAACTGCCGAATCGGCGGTCAAGACTGCACTTCCGACCCTCGTCGGTGGCCTCGGCGCCAACGCTCAGGATCCCGCAGGCGCAGCCTCACTCGAAAGTGCGCTGCAGTCGCACGCCGACACCAGCCTTCTCGACGACGGCGTCGACATCAGCAAAGTCGACACCTCTGACGGTCAGAAGATCGTCTCGAACATCTTCGGCGGCAACACCGATCAGGTCGCCAGCGCACTGGGCGGTGTCGGCGGCGGCGGTGGAAACGATCTGGTGAAGCAGTTGCTGCCGATCCTCGCTCCCATCGTCCTGGCCTACCTCGCCAAGCAGTTCACCGGTGGCGGCGCCGGCGCGCAGAGCCAGGCCTCCGGTGGCGGCGGGCTCGGGGATCTCCTCGGCGGAATTCTCGGCGGCGGCGGCAATTCCGGCGGCGGCATCGGCGGCGCACTCGGCGGCATCCTGGGTGGATCCGGTGGCGGCGGCCTCGGAGACCTGCTCGGCGGCCTCCTCGGCGGCGGCAAGAAGTAAAACGCTAGACAGAACGCATTGCGGCGATCCCGTTCGGGGTCGCCGCAGTGCTCTGTTCAGTCAACCGTCGAAGATCGAAACATCCTCAGCGACAACGCAAACGCAACCAACAGCAGCGCGCCCACAAAGGCACTGACCCCACCCCAACCGCCGCCCGCGTACGCGAGACCAGCGAGGGCGCCCGCCACGGACGAACCCGCGTAATAGGCAAACAGATACAACGCCGACGCCTCGGCCCGGTGATCGGTCGCGATCAGCCCCACCCAACCGCTGGCCACCGAATGTGCCGCGAAGAATCCTCCGGTGAAGAGCAGCATCCCCACGAGAGTCAACGCCAGATTGTCCGGAACGGTCAGTGCCAGACCGATACCGATGACAACAACCGAGCCGAGCAGAACACTGCGCCTACCCAGCCGGTCCGAGGCCCCGCCGGCTACCGCTGAGGTGAAAGTTCCGGCGAGGTAGAAGAGAAAGACCAGGCCGACAAGTGCTTCAGGAAGTCCGAAAGGAGCTGCCGTGAGCCGAAACCCGAGGAAGTTGTAGATCGAGACGAATCCGCCCATGAGGATGAACCCCAAGGCGAAAAGCGTGCGCAGCGACGGGTTCGCAAGGTGGCGTCGTAGATTCGATGCGATCGCACGCACCGACACCGGCTGCGAGCGAAAGAACTTCGACGCGGGAAGCTTCCGGATCATGTTGAGCGCGAACAACGCTGACAGCAAGGCCGCAGTCACCAATGCCCAGCGCCACGTACTGAAATCGACGACGGCCGACGGAACCAGCCGTCCGATCAGCCCACCGATCGTCGTGCCGGCTACGTACCTTCCCATCGCTGCACCGAGGTCCTTCCGATCGACCTCCTCGGCCAGATAGGCCATCGCTACCGCCGGGACCCCCGCCAGAGCCAAGCCTTGTGCCGCGCGTCCGATCAGCAGAACCTCGATCGTCGGACTGAGCGGCAGAAGCAAACCGATCACACAGGATGCCGACGCCGACGCGATCATCACCCGTGTGCGACCGAACCGCTCGGAGAGCGCACTGGCCGGAATGATCGCCAACGCCAACATGCCCGTCGTCGCCGAGACCGAAAGTGCAGACACCGCGGGCGAGACGTCGAAGCCTTCGGCGAACGCAGGCAGCAATGCCTGTGCCGCGTACATCGAGATGAATGTCGACAGCCCGGCCGCGAACAACGCAACGGTCACCGTGCGATACCCCGATGTTCCGCGGCGAAGCGGCACCACTTCGGATTCGATCACATTCTCGACAGTCACCACATACCTCCAGGCATCACTTACCTCCGGTAAGAATCCTCCCGCCGCGCTTCGACAAAAGAAAATGCATAAACTTGGAGTTCTATATGCGTCATAGGTATATAGATTGGGTTCGTGATGCTGACCGAAGACCTCGAATGGTTTGTCGTTCTCGCCGAAACCCAACAGGTGACTGCTACCGCGGATCTGACTCACCTGTCGCAGCCGACACTCTCGCGTAAACTCGCACGCCTCGAACGACAGATCGGAGTGACGCTCTTCGACCGTCAGGGACGCCGGCTCGAACTGAACCGGTACGGCGAGATCCTCTACCGACACGCTCGCACCGCTCTTCACTCACTCGACGCGGCGCAGAGCGAAATCCAGTCGCTGGCGAGCCCCGAAAGCGGCACGGTCCGGCTCGACTTCCTCCACTCGTTCGGCACCTGGTTGGTGCCGCACATGCTGCGCGGATACCGCGTCGAGCATCCCGGAGTGCGATTCGAACTGCGTCAGGACAGTGCGCAGTTCCTGGTCGACAGAATTGCCGCCGGCACGTCCGACCTGGCCGTCGTCTCGCCGCAGCCGCGCGATCCGCAGGTGGCATGGATGCAGATCGCCCAGCAGTCACTGGCATTGGCTGTTCCGGCTGATCATCGCTTTGCGAAGTTGCATTCGGTCGAGCTTGCGGACGCGGCCGACGAACCGTTCATCGGTATGCATCCGAACTTCGGGATGCGAAGAATTCTCGATGAACTGTGCGCGGCCGCAGGATTCACTCCGAATTTCGTCTTCGAGAGCAGCGAGCTGGCAACGGTCGGCGGACTGGTCTCCGCGTCCTTCGGTGTCTCGGTCATGCCGGTGCAGGATCCACCGATCTGGGCCGAAGGAGTCGTCTACGTACCGATCGAAGGAGCACAGCGAAAAATAGGGCTGATCTGGTCGAAGAGCCGCGAGCTGTCCGATCCCTCCCGGACGTTCCGCGACTACGTCGAAAGAACGACTTGGTCGTGAAAGTGCCCCCGGATAACTACGGATCGGTAACATCCCTCGAGGGGAGCAATTTTCATGCCATTCTTTTCAAACCTACGGTGCCGTAGGCTGGGGCGAAGTCGCGCATTCACTCAACATGGAGGCAAGAAATGACGAGGATTCTGACGCAGCTGGAGCTGCTACAAGAGCTGCAGCCGGTTGCCGAGGAGAACGTCAACCGCCACATCTCCATGGCCAAGGAATGGCATCCACACGACTACGTTCCGTGGGACGAGGGTCGTAACTTCGCAGCCATGGGCGGCGAAGACTGGAGCCTCGAGCAGTCACAGCTCGGCGAGGTAGCTCGCGCCGCGATGATCACCAACCTGCTCACCGAGGACAACCTGCCCTCGTACCACCGCGAGATCGCCGAGAACTTTTCGCAGGACGGCGCCTGGGGAACGTGGGTCGGCCGGTGGACCGCCGAGGAGAACCGTCACGGCATCGTGATGCGTGACTACCTCGTCGTCACGCGCGCAGTCGACCCCGTCGAGCTCGAGCGCTTCCGCATGGAACACATGACCAACGGTTACAGCGCGCCCATCGACGAGGGCGACGCCGGCCTGCTGCACTCGGTCGCCTACGTGACCTTCCAGGAACTCGCGACGCGCGTCAGCCACCGCAACACCGGCAAGGCTTGCGACGAGCCGATTGCCGACAAGATGCTTCAGCGCATCGCCGCTGATGAGAACCTGCACATGATCTTCTACCGCAACATCTGCGCCGCCGCGCTCGATCTTGCTCCCGATCAGGCTCTCAAGGCTGTGGCGAACATCGTCCAGAACTTCCAGATGCCGGGCGCCGGCATGCCGAACTTCCGTCGTAACGGCGCTCTCATGGCCAAGCACGGCATCTACGACCTTCGCCAGCACCTCGACGAGGTCGTCTGGCCCGTCTTGCGCAAGTGGAACATCTTCGAGCGCAACGATTTCAGCGCCGAAGGCGAGAACACGCGCGAAGAGTTGGCGGCCTTCCTCGAGACCCTCGCCGCCAACGCGACGAAGTTCGAGGAACAGCGCGATCGCATGCTCGCACGCGAAGCCGCCAAGCGCGAACAGCAGGCTTCTTAGTTTCACCAGCTATTCTGTGCCCGGTACCGGATTCGGTACCGGGCACTTCCAATTGTCACAAGTATTTGTTCAGAGGTAGACATGTCATCCCTACGTATCGGTTCACTCGAGCTGCACAGCCCCGTGGTCCTCGCCCCCATGGCGGGCGTCACCAACGTCGCCTTCCGCACGCTGTGCCGTGAACTCGAACTCGAACGTGCAGGCAGCACGTCCGGCCTCTACGTCTGCGAGATGGTCACGGCACGTGCGCTCGTCGAGCGCCAGCCGGCCACGATGCACATGACCACGTTCGGCCCGACCGAAACGCCCCGGTCGCTGCAGCTGTACACAGTCGACCCGGATACGACCTACGCCGCGGCCAAGATGATCGTCGACGAGAACATGGCCGATCACATCGACATGAACTTCGGCTGCCCCGTCCCGAAGGTGACCCGCAAGGGCGGTGGCTCCGCGCTGCCGTACAAGCGTCGGCTGTTCGGACAGATCGTCGCGGCTGCTGTGCGCGCGACCGAGGGCACCGATATTCCGGTCACTGTGAAGATGCGCGTCGGCATCGACCCCGAACATCACACGCACCTCGACGCCGGCCGGATCGCCGCAGCTGAAGGCGCTGCTGCCGTCGCACTTCACGCACGTACCGCGTCGCAGCGCTACTCCGGCACTGCTGACTGGAACGAGATCACGCGTCTCAAGGAACACGTCACCGACGTTCCGATCCTCGGCAACGGCGACATCTTCGATGCTTCGGATGCTGCCCGGATGATGAACGAGACCGGCTGCGACGGCGTCGTCGTCGGACGTGGCTGCCTCGGACGGCCATGGCTGTTCGCGGAACTCAGCGCAGCTCTCAACGGACAACAGATCGCCACGCCGCCGACGCTCGGCGAAGTCACCAAGATCATCGCCCGTCACGCCCAGCTGCTCGCCGCACACCACGGTGAGATGAAGGGCTTGCGCGAACTTCGCAAGCACGTCTCCTGGTACATGCGTGGGTTCCCGGTCGGATCGGATCTGCGGGTCTCGATGGCGTTGGTCAGCACGTTGTCCGAACTGGACGACCTGCTCGGACAGCTCGATCACGACGTCCCGTTCCCCAAGGACGCCGAAGGCCCGCGGGGTCGCCAAGGCTCGCCCGGTCAGGTAGCACTTCCGGAAGGTTGGCTCGACGATCCCGAGGACGATCTTGTGCCGGTGGGGGCTGACATGATGCACTCCGGTGGCTAGCGAGAACACGCCGTCGGATTACTCTCATCACTTTCTGAGTGAAGCACTCAGGATTCACCAGTAATATGGCTCCAGCTTCGTCGACAACCGGTTGACGCCGGCATCTGAATGACGAGTTACTGACAGTCGACGACGGGACAGGTTGCATCGGTGGGTGATGATCACGATTCGGGCCCACCTCCGCCCGAGAGCCGCGCCCCCTGGGAACGTCCGCTCGCAGACAAGCGGTTCCGCAACGCCCGCCCGGACCAACCGGCAACGCCCCAGCGCCCTGCCACACCCCAGCGACCAGCACCGCAACCACCCAGTCCCCCGGAGCGTCGCAGCAGTGGACGGACCGGCCGCCGGGATTCGCCTCCGACCGACGACTCTGTTTCGGTCGCCGAGTTGGTCCGACGGGTAGGCGACAAGAAGCCGCCACCTGCCCCGGCTGCGCCGCCCAAGGCAGCGCCGACCAAATCCGTGCCACCCAGGACTCCACCTCCATCAGCGTCCGCGCCGCCCCCGGCCCGGCCGATTCCCGCGCGTTCGACAGTCCCGCCCGCCGCTGCGGACTGGATCACCGAAGAACATCCCGTCACCTCCGCAGTGCCGCGGGTAGTCGGTGACACCGGCGCTACCCGTCTGGCGCAAAGCAAGATTCGCCGCCGCCATCGCGCAAAAGTGATCGGCCGATCGGCGGTAGCGTTCCTGGCCGTCATGTCTCTCGCGTTGACCGGCGTCGTCTGGGGTTATCTGCGGTCGGTCGAAGGCGGTTTCGATCAGATTGCGGCACTCGACACCGAGTCCGACGACATCATCGACGCCGGGGGCCAGCTCGGCGACGAGACGTACTTGATCATCGGCACCGATACCCGCGCCGGTGCGAGCGGTGAGATCGGCGCCGGAACCGTCGAAGACGCCGAAGGCGCCCGAGCCGACACGGTCATGCTGGTGAACATTCCCGCCGACCGAAGCCGCGTCGTCGCCGTCTCCTTCCCGCGTGACCTCGACGTCGAACGTCCGATCTGCCAGGGCTGGGACAACGACGCCGGCAAGTACACCAGCGAAACCTTCCCGGCCGCCAGTGGCGACAAGCTCAATGCGACGTACGCACTCGGTGGTCCCAAGTGCCTGGTCAAGGTCATCCAGAAGATGTCCGGCCTGAAAATCGGGCACTTCGTCGGAATGGACTTCGCCGGTTTCGAGCGCATGGTCGACACCGTCGGCGGCGTGAACGTCTGCTCCCCCGGACCGATCGAGGACGGCATCCTCGGAACCGTCCTCGCATCCGGCGGAACGCAGATGCTCGACGGCCGTACCGCCCTCAACTATGTGCGTGCGCGCCACGTCGAAGCCGAGGGTAACGGCGACTACGGACGCATCACCCGTCAGCAGAAGTTCCTGTCGGCGCTGCTCCGCTCGGCCCTGTCCAACCAGGTCCTCCTGAATCCGAGCAAGCTCAACGGATTCATCAACGCCTTCACCAGCGACACGTTCGTCGAGAACATCGACACGAAGTCGCTGGTCACCCTCGGCCGTTCGCTGCAGAACGTCGACGCGGGCGCGGTGACGTTCTTGACGGTCCCCACGGACGGCACCAACGACTGGGGCAACGAGATTCCTCGCACCGACGAGATCAAGTCCCTCTTCCAGGCGATCATCGACGACGAACCGCTTCCGGGTGAAGAGCGCGAGGACACCACACCGTCGTCGACCAGTTCCACGACAACCGCTCCTACATCCAGCACGCCGCCCGCCGCCACTTCCGTCGAAGCGATGAGTGCCTACAACATCTCGGTCGACGTCTCCAACGCGTCGGGAATCGCCGGGCAGGCCGCGACGATCGCCGACAGCCTCGCCGCCTACGGTTTCCAGATCTCCACGGTCGGCAACTTCAGCGCAGCCACCGGCCTGGCGAATGCTCAAGCGTCGACCACCGTCGTGCGTTACGCAGCAGGTTACGAGGCTGAAGCGGTCACTGTCGCGTCGTCGATTCCCGGTGCGGTTCTCGTTCTGGCTCCGAGCATGGGAGACATGATCGAGGTCGTCGTCGGAAGCAATTTCGCCGGCACCGTCGTCGCCCCCGCGGACCCGGGGACCATCCTGGCGGCAAATCCGACATCGGTCGACACCAGCACCTCGACGGCTCTGCCCGCCGACATCGCCAGCGTCAACGCAGGCGACACCACCTGCGACTGACACGCGTTCATTCACCTTGCGTTCACCTGGTGCTTGTGACTTGGTCTTTCACGGCACGTAGGCTCTGACCTCATGCGCGTGGCTTACAACGAACAGATGACCGAGCTTGCAGACACGCTCGGCGAGATGGCAGGACTGGCAGGTGCCGCTATGGAGCGCGCCACCCAGTCCCTGCTCCAGGCAGACCTGTCCCTGGCAGAACAAGTAATCGGCGAACACGACAAGATCACCGAACTCAGCACCATTTGCGAGGAGCGCGCGTTTGCGCTGCTCGCCCTGCAGGCTCCCGTTGCCGGAGATCTGCGCTCGGTGGTCAGCGGAATCCAGATCGTCGCCGACATCGACCGCATGGGTGCACTCGCCCTGCACGTCGCGAAGATCGCGCGCCGCCGACATCCCAACCACGTGCTTCCCGAAGAGGTCAACGGCTACTTCGCCGAGATGGGACGCATCGCTGTCTCCATCGGTGCGGCCGCCAAGGTCGTCCTCGAGACCCGCGACCCCGAGCGCGCTGCCCGCCTGCGCGAAGAAGACGAAGCGATGGACGACCTCCACCGCCACCTCTTCACCGTCCTCATGGACCGCGAGTGGAAGCACGGCGTTGCCGCCGCAGTCGACGTCACGCTGCTCGGCCGCTTCTACGAGCGGTTCGCCGACCACGCCGTCGAGGTCGGCCGACGCGTCATCTTCCTGGTGACCGGCAAGCTGCCCGAAGAGCCGGAAACCACCGAGAAGGTCGACAACCTCACCTCGTACCCGGATCTCTGAACTACCCGGACCTCTGAACTCAACCGTCCACGTGAGTAAAAGGCGGCCCCGCACCGCCTTACCCGCTCCCGGCATCGAGATCGGGATCAGCCACTTGCGCCGGCCACGGTATTTCAAAATCTCACGCGTCATGGCCGGGATCTCGAGGACCTCAGGCCCGGCGAGATCTGGAGCCCTCCCGGTCGGACCGTTCTGAGCGCATGTCACCAGAGCCTCGGCGACGGTCTTCGCCGCTATCGGTTGGGAGCGCATCTGGGGAACCATCGCGACCGGCCCCAGTCCGAAGAGCGCGATGGTCTTCTCGCCGAACTCGAACCACTGAGTGGATCGCAGGATCGTGAAGGGAATGCCCGACGCTTCCACCGCGCGTTCCTGCGCGGCCTTTCCCTGGTAGTACCCGAAGGACTTCAACTGCGGATCGTCGCAGTTCACGATCGAGAGCAGCACGTGATGCTTCACGCCTGCTCTGGCTTCGGCCGCGGCGATGTTCTTCGCTGCCGTCTCGAAGAACTCGATCGCCTTCTTGGCACTGTTGGTGACGTGATCACTCACGTCGATGACAACGTCGGCACCGACAAATGCTTCGTCCAACCCCGCACCCGTGGAGATGTCGACTCCCGTCGATCGAGCGGCGGCGACGACGTCATGGCCCCCGATTTTCGCCTGCTCGACGACCAGCTTTCCCATCTGGCCGGTTCCGCCCAGAACAACAATCTGCATGATGCCTCCGTCAAACCCGTGCGCCCGGCTCTCTTCGGCCTGGTCACATACTGGACGACGCAGCCTCCCGAAGTGTGACGGTCGGGCGAATCAGTCGCTGTACTTCTGCGAAACCCGCCCACGCCACTGCGACCAGATCGGATCCAACGCTGCGCTCGCCTCGTGTGCGTGATCGGCCACGGCCCGTGCCAGCATCCCTGCTCCCGCCAGCGGCGTCACGTGCCCTTCGACCACGTCGGAAGTCTTGATCCCCAACAGCATGGTCGTACCGAGCACGCGATGGCCACCGAGAATTCCCGGCAGCGAACGGCCCGGCACGCTACTCAGGTCGAGTGTTTCCACGAGCAGCGCGTCACCGTCGACGGTAATGCGCTGATCCGAGCGAAGGGCACCGCCGGTTTCGCCGGTCCGGCCGAACACGATCATCTCGTCGAGCAGCGCAACCGCATCGGATTCCAGTGAAATATCCACGCGCCTGGTCACATCCGCGCCGCCCGCGACGACAAACGGTGCCGCGCGCCAGATCAGCGCCGCACCGGCGCCGACGCTCGCCGAAGCCGACCACGACGCCCGGCCGCCACGCGCGTTGTACGCGACGGTCCCCGACGGCTCGATCACCTCGAGGCACGTACCCGGAGCGACTACGAATTCGATACGCAGGTCGTCGCCGGCCAGCAGCGTTGCACTGTGCCCTACCAAGGCAATTCGCACGGTGAGCCCGCGAGCGTCGACGAACCGCGGGGCCAGGAAGTCGCCCGAGATCAGCTCTCGCGCAACAGCGGTGTCACCCACTCTCTCGACGACGACCCGCGTAGCTCCGGTGCGCATCAGTGAGCGTGAGAGTGGCTGTGCCCGTGACCGTGTCCGTGGTCTTCTTCATCGGCATGGAAGTGCGGCGCCATCGGCCCCGGATCCTGCGGGGTGTGACTACCCGCGCGGTGAGCTGCGATGACCTGGCGAAGCCACGCACTGAGCTGGTCGATCGTCGCGTGATCCTTCTGACTGAGCGCGAGAACAGGAAGTCCGTCTCGCGCGGCCGTGGCATCGGCAACCATCTGGACCGCGTCGACGTCGACGTACGGGGCCAGGTCGATCTTGTTGACCACCAACAGATCTGCCCGCTCGATGCCGGGACCACCCTTACGTGCGACGTCTCCGCCGCCCGCGACGTCGATGCAGAAGATCTGGGCGTCGACCAGTGCCGGGCTGAACGTGGCGGTCAGGTTGTCACCGCCGCTTTCCACGATCACCATGTCGAGGGGATGGAACTGACGCTCGAGGTCTTCGACCGCAATGAGGTTCGGCGTCACGTCGTCACGGATGGCCGTGTGCGGGCACGCTCCGGTCTCGACTGCGACGATGCGCTCGATCGGAAGTACGTTGGCCGCGCGCAACAGTCGCGCGTCCTCGTCGGTGTAGATGTCGTTGGTGACCACCGCGATCTCGTACTCCGACGCGAGCTCGCGGCAGATGGTGGCGATGAGGGTACTTTTGCCGGTGCCGACGGGGCCGGCAACGCCGAGCCTCAAACCTCTTGCAGCAGTGGTGGTGTTGTTCAGGTTGTCAAGCACGGAAAATCCTCCTGGATCGAGCGTGGTGTTCGAGTGACCATTGTTCGACCAACGGTCCTGTTGTTGCGGGTATATCTGTGACGCCCTCGACGGCTACGGCAGCCGCGGCGACGGTTTCGATGGTCGAGGCTGCTCGGAGCAACCATTCGACCGGTTCTGCCGGATCCACCGGCAGTAGCTTCAGTGCCGCCGACGCCACTGTTTGAGCGTCGTCGTACAAACAAGATCTAGCTGCCTGTAGGTCGTCCATCCCGGAGATCGCCGTGAAGACTCCCAACGCGAGCGGACGCATCGGATGCCCAGGCAGCGCCATGAGCATCTGCACCGCGGGGTGCTGCGGCCACAATCGCGACGCCAACCTGGCCAGTCCACGCCCGAGCTGAATCGACGCCTCACGCAGCGGTGCGCTGGGGGTCCGAGCGAGCAGTTCCCGCGAGATGTCCTCGAGTTCGCCTGCACCACCGGCACTTACGGCCCAGCGGCGCGTGACCACCGCTGCAGCGGCCTCGACAAGTCCCACTGTTTCGAGTCGACCGCGAATGAAGTCGGGGACCTGACTCTGTAGGAGTCCGCCCGCCAGTGCCGGTTCCAACCCCGACGAGTGAGCGTGACCGCCGGTAGGCAGACGCCCGTCTGCCAAGAGCATCGATGCTATCTCGGCAGACGCCATCTCGATTGACATGGTTTCAGAACAGCATGTAGCGCTGAGCCATCGGCACTACGTCAACGGGGTTGGGAGCGATCAGGTCGCCGTTGACCTTGATGGCAAACGTCTCCGGATCGACGTCGATGGACGGCAGTGCCGTGTTGTTCGGCATATCCGCCTTGGTGAGGTGCCGCGTCGGACGAACACCGGTAAGGGTGCGCGTGAGACCGAGACGACCGGCCAGACCGTCCTCGATCGCCATCGGCGAGACGAACGTCGTGGACAGGTGCGGGGCTGATCCCGGAGTTGCCGCGATGGCCGGCCGAACGAACACCGGCTGCGGGGTCGGGATAGCAGCGTTCGGATCACCCAGCGGCGCAGCAACTATCGCCCCACCCTTGATCACGGCAGAAGGGCGGACACCGAAGAACGCGGGATCCCACAGCACCAGGTCCGCCATCTTCCCGGCCTCGACCGATCCGATCTCGTGATCGATACCGTGAGCCACCGCGGGGCAGATCGTGTACTTGGCGACGTAACGCCGCGCACGCTCGTTGTCGGCCGGCATGCTGGTGCCCAGCTTGCCGTACTGGGCCTTCATGACGTGGGCGACCTGCCACGTCCGCAGGGTCACCTCACCGATACGGCCCATCGCCTGGGCGTCGGACGAGGTGATGGAGATGGCACCGATGTCGTGCAGAAAGTCTTCGGCTGCAATAGTTGTCGGCCGGATCCGGGACTCGGCAAAGGCAAGATCCTCCGGAACCCGGGGATTGAGCGCATGACACACGATGAGCATGTCGAGGTGCTCGGCAACCGTGTTGACGGTGTGCGGCAACGTCGGATTGGTCGATGCCGGAAGAACGTTCGGCTCACCTGCCGTCACGATGATGTCCGGAGCGTGCCCGCCGCCGGCGCCTTCCGCATGGAACACGTGGATCCCGCGTCCGGCGATCGCGTCCAAAGTGTGCTGTACGTAGCCGGTTTCGTTGAGGCTGTCGGCGTGCAGCGCCACCTGGAGCCCGAACTCGTCGGCTGCTCGCAGAGCTGCGTCGATTGCGGCCGGAGTGGAACCCCAGTCCTCGTGGACCTTGAATCCACCTGCGCCGGCGAGAGCTTCCTGACGCATGGCCTCATGGCTGACGGTGCTGCCCTTGCCGAGGAGAAGAACGTTGAGCGGGATGTGGTCGAGGGCCCGGTGCATCATCGTCAGCGACCAGGCGCCGGGCGTGACGGTGGTTGCCTTGCTTCCCTCGGTTGGGCCCGTTCCGCCGCCCGCCACCGTCGTCGTACCGGTCGCGAGCGCTTCCATCATCTCGATTTCACTGAGGAAGTGCACGTGAGTGTCGATCGCACCCGCGGTGAGGATCTTCCCCTCGCCGGCGATCACGTCGGTGCTCGGCCCGATGAGCAACTTGGGGTGCACGCCATCCATGATGTCGGGGTTACCGGACTTGCCGATCGCAACGATGCGTCCGTCGCGAATTCCGACGTCTGCCCGGACGATTCCCCAGTGATCGAGGATCACCGTGTTGGTGATGACGACGTCGAGAGCGCCCTGGTCGCGAGTGGTCAGGCCCTGGCCCATCGACTCGCGGATGCTCTTGCCGCCGCCGAAGACCATCTCGTCGCCGGTCGCGGTGTAGTCGTGCTCGATCTCGATCCACAGATCTGTGTCGGCCAAACGGATCTGGTCGCCAGCGGTCGGGCCGTACAAGGAGGCGTAACCGCGTCGATCGATCCTGCTCATTCGGCTGTCCTCTCAACTGGCGTCGCGGCATCGTCCGGTGAATCCGCCTCGACTGGAACATCACTCACACGAACGTTCACCGAAGAGGCTCGCAAAGGTTCTTCGACCTCGACACCGGGCGTGCCGAACGGCATCACGGTCTTGGGCTCACGCGCATGCGTCGGTAGGTCTTCGTCCGGCACGATCTGCAGGCCCGGAACCCTTTTGAGTCCGCCGAGCGCGATCAGTGTCACCGTCCTGCTTACCCCGGGTTCGAACCGAACCGACGTTCCCGAGGGGATGTCGAGCCGGAAGCCGTCTGCCGCTTCGCGATCGAAGGTCAGCGCCGGGTTGGCCGCTGGAAGGTGGAGATGTGAACCGATCTGAATGGGGCGATCGCCGTCGTTGACGACGACCATCGTGATCTTTTCCGCGTCAGTGCCGAACTCGAGCGGTTCGGTGGACACACGTACCTCACCGGGGATCATCGAATGGGCTCCGTCACGGTGACCAGCTTGCGACCGTCCGGGAAAGTGGCCTCCACCTGGACGTTTGCAATCATCTCGGGTACCCCTTCCATCACGTCGTCGCGGGTGAGCACTTGCCGACCGGCGTTCATCAGTTCCGCAACCGTCATTCCGTCACGCGCACGCTCGAGAATCCAACACGAGATCAGGGCCATCGCTTCGGGGTAGTTCAGCAGTACCCCGCGCTCGCGGCGGTCGCGGGCGACCATGCCCGCAACGCTCAGGAGGAGCTTTTCGGTATCTGAAGGGGTGAGGTGCACTGACAAGCCCTTCCGGTTGTGAAACGACATCGATCGACAGCGTGCTGTCGGGCCGAGATTAGCATTGCCCGAAGCGTCGTCAGTATCCACGAGATTCACATCGTCGGCTACTTCAGCGCCCACTCGGCGCACTTGCGCTGCTCATCGAATTATTCGGGCGCCCAACGACGCTCAGCTCTGCGCCCCGGAGTGGGAACTATCACCACAACCAAAAAGTTTCACCCCCGTCTCCTGTTGGAAACGGGGGTGAAACATGATCGTGCAGTGTGCAATCCCAGGGGCTATCCGAAGCGGCCGGAGATGTAGTCCTCGGTGGCCTTCTGCGTCGGGTTCGAGAAGATCTTCTCGGTGTCGTCGATCTCGACGAGCTGACCGGGCTTACCGGTTGCCTCGAGGTTGAAGAATGCCGTCTGGTCACTCACACGCGCAGCCTGCTGCATGTTGTGCGTGACGATGACGATCGTGAAGTCCTTCTTCAGCTCGGTGATCAGGTCCTCGATCGCGAGAGTCGAGATCGGGTCGAGCGCGGAGCACGGCTCGTCCATGAGCAGAACGTCGGGCGAGACCGCGATGGCACGCGCGATGCACAGACGCTGCTGCTGACCGCCTGAGAGGCCGCCACCGGGCTTGTCGAGGCGATCCTTGACCTCGGTCCACAGGTTGGCACCGCGCAGCGAACGCTCGGCCACCTCGTCGAGCTTCTTCTTGCTGCGCTCGCCCTGCAACTTCAAGCCCGCGACGACGTTGTCCTTGATGGACATGGTCGGGAAGGGGTTGGGTCGCTGGAACACCATGCCGATGGTCTTGCGGACGCCGACAGGATCGACGTTCGAGCCGTAGATGTCCTCGCCGTCGAGCAGGACCGAACCCTCGACGCGCGCACCGGGAATCACTTCGTGCATGCGGTTGAGTGAACGGAGAACGGTGGACTTGCCGCAACCGGACGGGCCGATGAAGGCGGTGACGCTCCGGGGCGGGACGGACAGGCCCACATCGGCGACGGCGTGGAACTTGCCGTAGTAGATGTTGACGTCCTTGAGATCCAGACGCTTGGCCATTACCGGCTCCCTACTGAGTTGTTGACGCTGTTGAGTACGAACATGTTCCGAGGCCGCATCACTTGCTTCTGACCTGTGAGAAGTGACCGATCAGCTTCGCGACGATGTTGAGGATCGCGATCAGCAGGATCAGGGTCAGTGCTGCGCCCCAGATGCGGTTGGTGCCGGCGTCGGTGGGGTTGTTCATCTCGGCGACCATGACGGAAGGCAGAGTGCCCATTTCGCCGTTGAACAGGTCGAAGTTGATGAACGGCGCGTAGCCGACGAGGATCAGCAGCGGCGCGGTCTCACCGAGCACGCGAGCCAGGGCCAGCATGACGCCGGTGATGATGCCGGGAAGCGCCGTCGGCAGAACGATTTTCGAGATGGTCTTCCACTTCGGCACACCGAGCGCGTACGACGCCTCGCGCAGATCCATCGGGACGATGCGCAGCATTTCCTCGGTGGAGCGGATGACGACCGGGACCATGAGAAGGACCAGAGCCAGCGACACGGCGAACGCGGACTTGGGGAAGCCGAAGGTCGCGATCCACAGTGCGTAGATGAACAGCGCAGCCACGATCGACGGAACACCGCTGAGGATGTCGACCATGAACGTAGTGAGCTTGCCCAGCTTCGACTTCCGGTCGGCGTACTCCACCAGGTAGATCGCGACGAAGATACCGAGCGGGATGGAGAAGACCGCGCACACGATGCCTTGCAGCAGGGTGCCGATCAATGCGTGATAGATACCGCCGCCGTCGGCCGACGCCGTCAATCCGCTCAGTGAGTTGGTGAACCACGTGGGCGACGTCAGAGCGGGCAGGCCCTTTGCGATGACCGTGAAGAGCACCCAGACCAACGGGATGAGCGCGATGACGACTGCCAGGCTCACCAGGATGGTCGCGATGACGTCCTTGGCACGACGACGGGCGCCGACGCCTTGGAAAGTGGGGGCCTTGACCGGCCGGTCCAGAGTGGAGGTCATGGGTCAGTCCTTCTTTCCGGCGATCACTGCGCGGGCAGCCGCGTTGACGACGAAGGTCAGTACGAACAGCACCAGTCCGGCCGCGATGTACGCGCCTGCCTGGATGTCGTTGTTGAACTCCGCGTAGCCGAGGGCGATCTTGGAGGCGATGGTCGAGCCGCCGTCGAACAGCGACCAGCCGAAGGCCTGAGAGGTGGTGCGCAGGATCAGGTACAGCGCCATCGTCTCGCCGAGTGCGCGTCCGAGACCGAGCATCGAGCCGCTGATGTAGCCGGACTTACCGAACGGGATGACCGTGGTGCGCACAACTTCCCAGCGCGTGGCGCCGAGAGCGAGTGCAGCTTCGATCTGTGAGCGCGGGGTCTGGATGAACACCTCGCGGGTCACTGCGGTGATGACCGGAAGGATCATCACGGCGAGGACGATGCCTGCGGTGAAGATGGTGCCGCCGCCGGTGATCGATCCGCTGCCGTCGGCGAAGAGCGGGAACCAGCCGAGAGTGTCGTTGAGCCACACCGCGACCGGGGTGATCGCCGGAGCGAACACGAGAAGTCCCCACAGGCCGTAGACGATGGACGGCACGGCCGCGAGAAGGTCGATCGTGTACGACAGTGGCCGCGTGAGCCACTTGGGTGAGTACGAAGTCAGGAAGATCGCGATGCCCAGTGCGATCGGCATCGCGAGCACCAGTGCGAACAGCGAGACCAACACCGTGACCTGGAAAAGATCGAGGACACCGAACGCCATCGCGTTGATGTTCTGCGTCACCCATTCACGGCTGGTCAGGAAGTTGACCTGGTTCCGGCTCAAAGCAGGAACAGCACGCCAGATCAGGAACGCGCCGATCGCCGCGATGACAACCGTGATGAAGATTGCCGAACCGGATGCGAGCGAGCTGAAGATGCGGTCACCCGGACGGGTCACCGTCTTGCTGTTGCCGCTTCCCGGACCGTCACCCTTCGGAGGATGCTCGGTTTCTGGAGCCTTGGTGGAAGTAATCGTGTCCTCCGTGGTGCCGTTCGGACCGCCCACCCCGGCCCCGCTGGTTGCGGGGCCGGGAGAACGAGATGTCGAGGTGATGGGCGCGTCACTCATGTGCGCTCACTTCCTTCACGTCTGAATGTAGATCCATGAGCTTGTCCGCACGAGTCTCTAGGTCAGCTGATTGCCGTGATGGACGCGTTGAGGCGATCCTGGACGTTGGCCGGCAGCGGGACGTAACCCTGCTCGGCCAGGTTGGCCTGACCCTCGTTGGCCGCGCTCGTCAGGAACGACTTCACTGCTGCGGTGGTGTCCGCGTCGTAGCCCTTGGAGCAGACGATCGAGTACGTGGCGAGAACCAGCGGGTATGCGCCGGCTTCGTTGGTCTTGAAGATCGACGCGAGGTCGAGCGTCAGGTCGCCGGTTGCGTCGGACTTGAACTTCGCGCCTGCGATCGACTTTGCGGCCGAGTCGTTGGTCAGTGCGACTGCCTCGGAGCCGGTGTTGATTTCTGCAACCGAGAGCTTGTTCTGATCGGCGAACGACTTCTCGACGTAGGTGATCGAACCCGGTGCCGTGGCAACTGCCTGTGCAACGCCCGCCGAACCCTTGGCGCCCTCACCGACGCCACCGGTGAAGTCGGACCCTGCGCCCGACGTCCAAGCACCGTTCGATGCCGCGTCGAGGTACTTCTGGAAGTTGTCGGTGGTGCCTGAGGAATCGGAGCGGATCACGGTGGTGATCTTCTCGTCGGGAAGCGAAGCACCGGAGTTGAGCGCGGCGATTGCCGGATCGTTCCACTTGGTGATGCCACCGTTGAAGATCTTCGCGAGAACCTCTGCGTTGAGAACGAGCTTGTCGACGCCGTCGAGGTTGTATGCAACTGCGATCGGGCCGAAGACGAGGGGAAGGTTCCAGGCTTCGCCGCCGACGCAACGCTCCTTGGCCTTGTCGGCCTGCTCGTCCTTGATGGCCGAGTCGGAGCCGGCGAAGTCGATCTGGCCGGCGATGAACTGCGTGCGACCGTCGCCCGAACCGCTGGGGTTGTAGGCGACGTTGACGGTCTTGCCCTTTTCCTGGCACACGGAGATGTAGGTGGCGACGAACTGGTCCATGGCATTCTTCTGTGCCGAGGAACCAGCGGCAGAGAGGTTGCTCTTGCCTTCGCACGTTGCGTTCGATGCGGACGCGTCCACACCCGTCGACGACGAGTTGTTGTCGCTGCCACATGCGGCCAAGGTCATGGCGCCCACGGCCACTACACCGAGCAGGGCACCACTGCGCTTGAGATTCACCAAGATCCTCCGGAAATCGCTACCGCCACGCCCACGATCGGGCGGCGACATGAGATGCAAAATGATTGAAATCTGCATCAGGCAACACGGCGCTGCCCACAGAGAAAAGTAGGCGGGCGCGGTGTCCGGTTGGACCACACATGGTTAACAGAGAATGAACAGACTGGACATTTCTGCGTGTTCGACTGTGACGTCAGAGCGCGCGAGCGTAAGCCATGTCCACGTGGAACCGATCGAAGCCGAGTCGCTCGTACGTGTGGAGGGCGGCAGTGTTGTCACCTTCGACGTACAGAAGGACCGTTCCGAGGCCGCGATCGCGCAGGTAATGCATGCCTGCGAGAGTCAGCACTCGGCCGAGACCACGTCCCTGCGCCGCGGGATCGATACCCACGACGTACACCTCCCCCAGCTCGGGATCGTCACCTTCGGGTGCGTGCACCTTGGTCCAGTGAAAGCCGAGAAGAGTATCGGGATCGGTGTCCGCGAACGCCATGAACAGACCGGCAGGGTCGAACCAACCTTCGGCCGTTCTCTCGTCGATCTCCGCCTGGGTCCAGCCACCCTGCTCGGGATGCCAGGAGAAGGCCGCGTTGTTGACGCGAAGGATCTCGGAATCGTCTTCGGGCCCACGGTACGTCCGCATCGTTATACCTTCGGGCACAACGATTTCCGGAAGCTGCGGAGCATCGAGCGGTCGACGCAGCTGGAGGAGTTCACGAACGCTGACCAGATCGAGGCTCTTGGCGAATTCCACTGCGGCGTCGACGTTTCCGTGCGCCCAGACTCGCGTGCCCGGCCGACCTTCGTCGAATACCGCTGCGGCAAGCCTGGTTCCGATACCACGGCGCCGCGCCTGCGGGTCGACCACCAACTCGGCCATGTCGGGATGCTCGTCCGAACCGGCTTGCAGCTGTGCATAACCGACGACCGTATCGCCGTCGAGTTCGAGAAAGTGTCGTGCTGCGCCGCGTCCGGCAACGGCATGGCGCCCCTGTTCCGACACGGGTGCCTTGCCGTCGAACTCGGTCGCGCGATCGAGAAGCGCGGAAACCTGCTCGGCGGATCCGGCCGGCAGTGAATCTGTCCAACCCACGTCAGACCACCGATCCGTCGGCCGCGTCGTAGTCGACGTCTTCGTCGTCCTCGAACTGAACGGGAGCAGCTGCGCCGCCCTTGGCCCTCGTCGGACGCACTGCCTTGTATCCGACATTTCGGACTGTACCGATCAAGGACTCGTATTCGGTGCCGAGTTTCGCCCGCAGACGACGCACGTGGACGTCGACCGTCCTGGTGCCGCCGAAGAAGTCGTAGCCCCACACTTCCTGCAACAGCTGTGCCCGGGTGAATACCCGACCGGCATGCTGCGCGAGGTACTTGAGCAGCTCGAATTCCTTGTAAGTCAAATCAAGGGGCCGTCCACGCAGTCGTGCCGTGTACGTCCCCTCGTCGATAACCAGTTCGCCCAGCGTGATCTTTCCCGACGCTTCCGGACTGGCAACACCGCCGCTGCGGGCGACCAACAACCGCAATCGGGCGTCCACCTCAGCCGGACCGGTACCGGGAAGCAGGATGTCGTCCAACCCCCAGTCGGCGTTGACGGCAACGAGTCCGCCTTCGGTGAGGACGGCGACCACAGGTACTGCGGATCCTGTGCTTCCGAGCAATCGACACAACCCGCGTGCGGCAGCTAGATCAGTGCGCGCATCCACCAATGCCACGTCCGCGGAACTTGCCTCGAGTAGCGAGGAAACCTCTGTGGGGGCAGGCCGAACCGAGTGCGCCAGCAACGCCAACGCCGGTAGTACAGCTTCCGGGTTGGGGTCGGAGGTGAGGAGGAGCAGTTCCACACGGCCTCCTATCTAGTAGCCCGCGCAACCCGTGAGGGCAACGCTCGAGTAGTTCGACGCTTTTGGTCGGTCCCTACATTAGCGTGCCTGGTACCGGGGCCGTCGCATCGAACCCCGACCGGAGTCCGTCACAATGGTGCGGTGCGCAAACTGATCATCGGCATCGTCTTTCTCCTCGGCCTCGGACTGGTGGCCGATTTCGGCGCTGCCGCGTACGCCGAGTACCGGGTTTCCCGCGAGCTCCGAACCGGCGCATCACTCGAGTCGGATCCGGAGGTCACCTTCAACGGGTTCCCCTTCCTCACCCAAGCACTCGGCGGGAAATACAAGGACGTCTACGTCAGAGCTACCGGCGTCCAGAGCGACGTGGTCGGCGAAGTGACCGTCGAAGCCGACCTGCGCGGGGTCACCGTTCCCTTCTCCGACATCGTGAACGGCAATGTCACCCAGCTCCCCGTCGACAAACTCGACGGCCGGATGGGAATCAACGCCACCGACCTCGGAAAGCTGCTCAACATCCCTGACCTGCAGGTATCTTCGCCGCCGGCCAACAAGTCGGATGGCACCGGGGGCAGCGGTGGAACGGGGGCGAGCACCGCGGGGGCCGTCGTGCTGACCGGAACGGTTGCCGTTGGTCCGGTCGAGACTGCAGTGAGCGTCCAGGCCAACCTGGTTCTGGAAGGTGGGCAGGTCAAGATCGTCGCCAGCAACCTGTACTTCGGTCCGGAGGGCAAAGCCGATTTCTCGATCCCCGCAGCACTCGAACCCGTGGTCCTCGGATTGTTCAGCTACACGATCGATCCGCAGGCACTCCCCTACGGAATTCAGCCGAGCCTGGTCTACGCGGAAGGCGGAAGAATCGTGATCGAAGGCAGCGCCGAAAACACGACGATCGATCTCGCAGAGCTGCAGAACCGATGACCGGGATCACAATTCTGCTGGTCGCGCTTGTCGCCGTCGTCGCGGTCGGGTTCTTTCTCAAGTCACGCAACGGGAAGGTCCGAGTCACCACGCCTGCCGCAGCCGGCGCCGCTGACAGTCGCCTCGAACTGCTGAGTTCTGCCGGAGTGTCTTCGCCGAACGGCGGGCCCGTCGTACTGCATTTCTCCGCCGACTGGTGCGGACCGTGCGCGGCAGTACGCCGCGTCGTCGGCCAGGTTGTGGCTTCGATGGCGGACGCTCCCCGTCCGCCGGTGGAGATCGAGCTCGACATCGACAAAGAACCGGCCCTGGCACGCGAAATGAGCGTCCTGTCGCTGCCCACCACGTTCATCCTCGACGGTGGCCTGGAGGAACAGTTCCGAGTGTCCGGAGTTCCGTCCGCAGCCGATCTGAAAGCTGCGCTCGTACCACTATCCGGACCCCACGAGCCAAAATCCGAGAATTCGGGGTAAACTCGCCGACGTGCAAACCCGCCACGAGCTGATGCTCACCCGACGCCGCGCAGTAGACCTGTGCCGCCTCGGGGGCTGTTGCTGTACCTGTTGCTGATCACCACATCCGTCAGATCTCTCTGACCTTCGAGCTTTCGCTCACGTGATCAATCCACCGAGTGGGACTTTTGCGTCCCCTTTTCTCGGTCCAGGCAAGCACCATGCAATCCAGCGCAGGAGCACTCCCGATGTCCACAACCACAGCCCAGCTCGAGCAAGTCGACGTCCGCGGACCTCGGTTCGCCGCGTGGGTCACCACCGGCGTTCTCGTTCTCACGCTCATCCTCTCGACCTTCTCTCTGCCCGCCGCCACCGTCGTTCTCGCATTGCAGGCGATCGTCTTCGCAGTCGGAGCGGTACTCGGCCCCAAGCGCAGCCCGTACGGCCAGATCTTCGGCAAGCTCGTCGCCCCGCGACTCTCGCCGGTCAGCGAATGCGAACCCGTGGCGCCGTTGCGCTTCGCTCAGTTCGTCGGCTTCGTCTTCGCGTTGGCAGGCACGGTCGGTTTCCTGGCCGGGTCGACGATCGTCGGCACCGTTGCCACCGGCTTCGCCCTGTTCGCGGCCCTGCTCAACGCCGCGTTCGGCATCTGCCTCGGCTGCCAGATCTACCCACTCGTCGCCAGGCTGCGAAATACCGGCCGCGCGACCACCGCGTGAAAACGCTTGCCACACAACCCCGCTGAACCCCTGCTAGATATCGACCGATGCAAGACCACATCGAAAGGAACACCATGGCTCGCTCCGACGTCCTAGTCTCCGCTGACTGGGCTGAGCAGAACCTCAACACCCCCAAGACCGTTTTTGTCGAGGTGGACGAGGACACCAGCGCATACGACGGCGGCCACATCGAGGGTGCAGTCAAGCTCGACTGGCGCAAGGACCTCCAGGACGGCGTCCGACGCGACTTCCTGAACCAGGAGCAGTTCTCGGACCTGCTCTCCGCCAAGGGCATTGCGAACGACGACACCGTCGTTCTCTACGGTGGCAACAACAACTGGTTCGCTGCTTACGCGTACTGGTACTTCAAGCTGTACGGCCACCAGGACATCAAGCTGATCGACGGCGGCCGCAAGAAGTGGGAACTCGACGGACGCCCGCTCTCCAAGGACGCAGTCAACCGCGAAGCCACGCAGTACAAGGCCGAGACCCCCGACTTCTCGATCCGCGCATTCCGCGACGAGGTCATCGACGCCATCGGCAGCAAGAACCTCGTCGACGTTCGCAGCCCTGACGAGTTCTCCGGCAAGATCCTCGCTCCCGCCCACCTTCCGCAGGAGCAGGCGCAGCAGCGTGGCCACGTCCCCGGAGCCATCAACATTCCGTGGAGCACCACCGCCAACGAGGACGGCACCTTCAAGTCGGACGACGACCTCACCAAGCTGTACGCGGAGAAGGGCTTCGACGACACCAAGGAAACGATCGCCTACTGCCGCATCGGCGAGCGCTCGAGCCACACCTGGTTCGTACTGCAGGAGATCCTCGGCAAGAACAACGTCAAGAACTACGACGGCAGCTGGGTCGAATACGGCTCACTCGTCGGCGCACCGATCGAATTGGGAGCCTGATCATGTGTGGAGCACCTACCCAGGGGCAGACCCTGCCTGCCGGCGTCGACGTCGAGAAGGAAACGGTCATCACCGGCCGCGTTCTCGCCGCTGACGGCCAGCCCATCGGCGGCGCATTCGTGCGTCTGCTCGACGGCTCCGGAGAGTTCACGGCCGAGGTCGTGGCATCGGGAACCGGCGATTTCCGCTTCTTCGCCGCTCCGGGCGAGTGGACCGTGCGTGCACTGTCCAGCTCGGGCAACGGCACATCCACCGTCGCTCCCGAGGGCTCGGGCGTGCACAACGTGGACGTGACCGTCAGCAAGTAATTCCTGCTTTTCCAGGCGGCCCCGCACCCCTTCGGTGCGGGGCGTGGTCATTTTCTTCGAGGTACTCCTCGCACTCGCATCCGTCATGATCGCTTGGTTCTCCGTGTACGTCGTGTACCGCTTGGTCACCGACGAGTCGTGAGTCAGGCTCCGGATTCAGGGTCCGACGCGACCGCTGACGATTCCGCCGCTGCAGGTGCCGTAAGGCGCGGCAGCGGGGACGAAGCTGTCGCCATCGCCGTCGAGCGCTCCAAGTCGACGGCGTCGCTCAACATTCCGACCCTGCCGGACCTTCCGTTGCCAGAGGACACCGCAAACCTGCGCCTCGGCCCGGACATCAATCCCGAACTCCTCGCACTGCTCCCCCTCGTCGGCGTCTGGCGCGGCGAAGGCGAAGGGCACGACGAGACCGGTGACTACGCCTTCGGTCAGCAGATCGTCATCTCTCACGACGGCGGCCCCTACCTCAATTGGGAGTCCAGATCTTGGCGTCTCGACGCCGAGGGCAAGTACGTGAGCCCTGATCTGCGCGAGAGCGGGTACTGGCGCATGGGCGGCGACGGCATCCCGGGCAGCGTCAACCAGGAAGTCGTCGAACTCCTGCTCAGCCACAGCTCCGGCGTCGTCGAAATGTACTACGGCCGTGCGCTCACCCAGGCGTCGTGGGAACTTGCCACCGACGTGGTGATCCGCAGCCAGTCCGGTGCACTGTACGGCGGCGCGAAGCGCCTCTACGGCATCGTCGAAGGCGGCGACCTCGCGTACGTCGAAGAGCGGATCATGTCTGACGGTGGCCTGGAACCGCGCCTCTCGGCGCGGCTGACCCGCTACATCGGCTAGTTCTGCTGTGCGCCTTTATTAACCCCCGGCGGTTAATAAAGGCGCACAGCAGATCCATCCACAGGCACCGACAAATTCCACAGACGGGCTCTGGAGCGGCAGTTTCGACCGATTCCTGTCGGATCGCGATCTCACGGTATTCGCATGAACTGCGACTACATCGATCCTGATCTCCGAAGACTCTTCGACTTCCAGCACGGGCTCGCGACCAATAAACAGCTGCGCCCTTTCGGCTATTCACCGCGGCGCATCCAACATCTGGTCGAATCGGGTCAATGGACTTCCGTCCTCCACGGCGTTCTATCCAGCACCAACGGCCCACTCAACCGAGCAATGATTCTCGAGGCCGCCCTTCTGTTCGGCGGCGGAGAGACCTACCTGAGTCACCGGACTGCTGCTGAAGAGTGGGGGCTCACGCACATCGAGTCCGAACTGCCGGTCCACATCACTGTCCGATACGGCAGATCTTCACGCTGTCAGAGTCCGACGGTCAGACCCGAACGCTCCCCGGCGCGCCCCGTTCCGTTGGGGTGGTCCACTGCCCATCCCGGAGTGATCGTTCATCGTTCACGCGCTCAGGCCCACATCGGCGTTGCCACGCAGCCTGCTCGTACTTCGCTGGCCGACACCGCAATTGACCTGGCAGTTGCAGAGCCGTCGGCTCGCGACGCCGCTCGTTCTCTGGTCCGATCCGCCACGGCGTGCAAGGTGTCCCGGGTGGAACTACGCACCCGAATGGAGTGCCGCCGGCCGAGGCGATATGTCAAAGCGCTGTCCTCGACATTGGACCTCTTGGATCGCGGCGTCCAGTCGGTACTCGAACATCGCTACGCAATCGAAGTCGAGCGAGCACACGGTTTGCCGGAAGCACGACGGCAATCGCCGGTCATCGTCGACGGGAGAACTCTCTACGAGGACGTCGACTACCGCAATTGCGGTGTCGCACTGATCGTTCGACTCGACGGTTTTGCCTTCCACTCTTCTCGGGTGACTGCACTGCGGGATCGGCGGCGAGGTAACGCATCCGAACTGTCAGGCAACGCCACACTGATCTTCGGTTGGGAGGAGGTGGAGGGGGCCTCGTGCCGGACTGCAGCCGAGGTCAGAGCGATCCTCGAGCGCGGCGGATGGTGGGGGCCTAATCCTTGTCCACGCTGTGCGCCTTTATTAAMCGCCSGGGGTTAATAAAGGCGCACAGCACGAAGCGACCCCCGAGCCACACCCACGCTTTCGCGCGGATCCCGGTCGGACTGATCGGGGGCTCGGGGGTCGGGTGGCTGCCTGGGATTCGCCGGCCGCTCACGCGGTAAGTGAATTCCATCAGCGATTGCGGCTAGCTGGCAGCCACCTCACGCGTCCGTCTGTACTTCAATTTCAGACCACCTCCTTCCTTGTGTAAAGGAGAAAGTACGCCCACTTCACGACGACGGCAACGTATTTTCCACAGAAACTTTTCCGACGCATATCACCTGGTCAGCTGCTGCGCCGTCCGGAAGTTGGTGGGTGACGACAACAACGGTTCGCGAAGAATCGACCAGCGTTGCGTCGCGACTGAGCAACTCGCGGAGCAACTGAGCGCCTGCCTCCGCGTCCATGTGCTCGGTCGGCTCGTCGAGCAGCAGCACCTCCGCAGGCGAGACGATCGCGCGTGCCAACAGCAACCGACGACGCTCACCGCCCGAAACCGCTCGCATACCGCCGACCAGGTAGGTATCGAGCCCTTCCGGCAGTTCCGACAACCAGTCGCCGAGACCAACTGCGGCAAGTGCCTTCTCCGCGTCCTCGGCGGTGAGGTCACCCCGCGCAACGCGCAGGTTCTCGAGTACCGACGTCTCGAAGAGGTGTGCGTCTTCGGCGAAGTACCCCACGTGCGTGCGCAGGTCGGCCGGATCGATATCCGAAATATCCACTGCGCCAACGCGAACTGTTCCCGCGACGGGCGGCAGCAACCCCGCCATCGTCATCAGTGCGGTGGTCTTTCCGGATCCACTCTCCCCGACGACGGCAACGCGGGCACCGCGAGGAAGATCCACGGAGAGCGGTTCGGTCACCTTTCCCCCGGGCCAACCCGCCTGCAATGCATGCACGCTGAGAATCCCGTTCTCCGGCCACGCACGATTTCCTTCGACGTGTTCCGCGTCGGCTCGATCGAGTACCGCCATGATGCGAGCCGACGCCAGCCGCGCCTTGGTCAATGCAACTGCCGCGCTGGGCAGTATCGCGGTTCCCTCGAAAGCCGACAGCGGAAGCAGTACAAGGATTCCCATGGACATCGGTGACATGTCGGTGGTTCCGTACAGCGTAATTCCGATCAGCAGGGCACCGAGGACGCTCACGCCGATTGCCAGGGGCGTCGCAGCGGCGGCAAAGGCACTCGGTACCGCCGCGCGATCGGTCGCGTCGACCACCTCGTTCTCGGCGGACACAGCCTCGCTCACCGCCTGATCCAAGCGACCTGATACTCGAAGCTCAGCGGAATGGTCGAGCGCGGTAACCGCCGACTCACTGAATCGCGCTGCGGCAGCTGAACTGTCGGCCTCCGCAAGTCGAGCAGCTCGCGCCGACAGCCAGGGCGCCGCAATCCCGGACACCGCTAGCGCAACAGCCAGAATGAGTGCGGCCGGAACCGAGATGAACAACAGGATTCCCACCGCGGCGAAGGCGAGGACAACCGAAACAGCAATCGGGATCAGCGCTTTGACGACGACGTCGCCCAGCGCGTCCACGTCGGAGCCCGTACGGGAGAGCAGGTCACCGCGTCGTAGTCCGGCGGCGGCCGCGGGATCTCCCGCTGCCAACTGCTGGTAGATCCTCGACCGCGCTGCGGTGGTGCCGCGCAATGCGACGTCGTGCGTCGTCAATCGTTCGAGATAGCGGAAGACACCACGTGAGATTCCCAAGGCGCGTACGGCAACCACCGCGACGCTGAGATCGAGAACGGGAGGCATCTCCCATGCGCGCGTGATCAACCATGCGGACAGCGCGGCCAAGGCGAGTGCGCTACCGAGTGTTGCCACACCGGCGGCCACCGCAGTCAGTACGCGTCGTGGTCGAAGTTCCAGTAGCCGAAGAGCACGCAGAAGCGGATCGTGAGCGTCACTTCTCATGAGCGCGCACCTCGACGATCCGGTCAGCTGCGGCGAGCACACTCGGACGGTGGCCGATCACGACAACTGTGTCGCCGCGCTCCGCCCGTGCTCTCAGAGAAGCCAACACTGTCCCTTCAGAATCGGAATCGAGGTGAGCGGTGGGTTCGTCCAGGACAAGAACTGCGCGGTCGGAGGCGAGCACGCGTGTCAGCGCCAGTCGTTGTCGCTGCCCCAGCGACAAACCTGTGCCGCCGACGCCGATAACGGTCTCGACACCCGCAGGCAGCTCGGCCAATACCGCGTCGAATCCCGTCGCAGCAGCGGCGCGAGCCAATGCTTGCGCATCGACGACCCCGGTGAGATCGAGATTTTCACGAACGGTGCCGGGTAGGAGGACCGGATGCTGGGGAAGCCATGCCAACTGACTCCACCACGCGTACTCGTCCAGGTCTCGGACATCGACGCCGGCGACCGTCACGCGGCCACTGCTCGGTTCGATCAGCCCGAGTAGCGCGTGCACTGCCGTCGACTTGCCGCAGCCGTTGGGACCGGTGAGCACGGTGATCGCCCCTGGCAACGCCACGGCGGAAAGTTGAGACGGTGCGACTCCCCCACGAGAGGTCACGCCGAGTCCGTCGAAGACGATGTCGGCGCCGCAAGCGACCACCGTCGTGCTACCACCCTCCGGTGCCGCAGAATCCGCCTCGATCACCTCGAATGCCTTGTCGGCTGCTGCCATTCCGTCCTCGGCGGCGTGGAACTGGGTTCCCACCATCCGAAGTGGCAGATACACCTCGGGCGCGAGGATCAACGCGACTATCCCCGGCTCGAGTGACATGTCCCCGTACACGAGTCGCAAGCCGATGCTCACGGCCACCAATGCGACGCAGAGTGTTGCGAGCAGTTCAAGCACCATCGAGGACAGGAACGCTACGCGCAGAGCAGACATGGTCGTCCGTCGATGGGCGTCACCGAGTTCACGGACACGCTCGGCAGGGCCTTGCTGACGACCGAGCGCTCGCAGCGTCGGCAGTCCGGCAAGTAGATCGAGCAGCTGCGAAGACAGCGTGGTCATCGCTGCCAACGTCTTCTCCGACTTACCCTTCGTCAGCAAGCCGATGAGAATCATGAAGATCGGGATCAGCGGCAGCGTCACGAAAATGATGACCGCGGACGTCATGTCCTGCACCGCAATGACTATCAGGGTGATAGGCGTCAGTGTCACCGACAGGACCAGAGCCGGAAGGTATCCCGTCAGGTACGGACCGAGGCCGTCGACACCGCGGGTGACCACGGTCGCGATCTCGTCACGCCGAGGATCCAGATCGCGCGGACTCATCGCCGTCGCCGACGTCAGCACGCCGTTCTTGATCTCGGCAACGACGCGAGTCGACGTCCGGTGCGCATACCTCGTCTGCAACCAGGTCCCCAGAACCCTGACTGCCACAGCTGCGGCCAGAACAACCAATTCGGTTGTCCACGAAAAAACATTCACAGTTCGAGTGGTGATCACTCCGGCCAGCACTCGGCCGATCATGAGCGCCGCGACGATGACCATCACGACGTTCACCATCGACAGAGCGACCGTCAGGATCAGATAGCCGCGCGCAGAGGCGGAATGGCGCCACAGTCGCGGGTCGATCGGCCCCCGGCGACGCTCCCGAGTGGTGGGAGCGTCGCCTACTTCGATAGTCACGTGAATTCGACCGTCAGTTCTTTCGTGTTTCGAATCTTTTGTGATTGCGGGTTTGCCACTACCACGTCTTCTCCTTGAATCGCAGACCGATCGACGCCGGAATCTGCTTGGAGGAGATGCGCTGTCGGAACACCCAGTACGTCCAACCCTGGTAGATGATCACCACCGGCGTCATGAATGCCGCGGCCCACGTCATCACCTTGAGCGTGTACGGACTCGACGACGCGTTCTCGATGGTCAGGCTGTACGCCGGATCGAGCGTCGATGGCATGACGTTCGGGAACAGCGAGGCGAACAGCAGCACGACGGTGGCGATGACGGCCACACAGGTGAGAACGAAGGCCCAGCCTTCACGCTCGGCCCGCGTCAGGAAGACGACGCCGATCAGTGCAGCAGCAGCTGCGGCTACCAGAATCCACGTCCATCCCTTGCCGTAGGCGAGCTGCGTCCACAGGACGAATCCGCCGGCGACGGGAATAGCCGGAATTGCGAGTCGTGCAGCAATTTTCACTGCGTCTTCACGAACCTCGTCGGCACTCTTGAGTGCCAGGAACACAGCGCCGTGGAGAGCGAACACCAGCGCGGTGGTCAGACCGCCGAGCAGTGCGTACGGGTTGAGCAGATCGAAGAATCCCGACTCGACCTGCTTGTCGGCGTTGATCGCCACGCCCCGAACGATGTTCGCGAAAGCCACGCCCCAGAGAATTGCCGGGACCCAGGAGCCGAAGATGATGCCCCAGTCGCAGCGCTGACGCCATTTGTCGTCGTCGATCTTGCTTCGCCATTCGATGGCACAGATTCGAACGATCAAGGCCACCAGGATGATCAGCAGCGGCAGATAGAACCCGGAGAACAATGTCGCGTACCACTCCGGGAATGCCGCGAACATCGCGCCACCGGCGGTGATCAGCCACACCTCGTTGCCGTCCCACACCGGGCCGATCGTGTTGAGCGCCACCCGTCGACGCGTATCTGCCGGGAGGTCACTGCCTCTGCCGACGATCGGCATGAGCATTCCGACACCGAAGTCGAACCCTTCGAGGACGAAGTAACCGATGAAGAGCACTGCGACGAGCACGAACCATACTTCTTGAAGTCCCATGATCGCCTCCTAGTACGCGAACGACAGTTGTTTGGGCTTGTCCGGATCTTCCGGCTCGTCATGATCCGTATCGCCCGGCGGATGCATGTCGTGCTCCAACGGACCTTCCTTCGCGTACCGCACGATCAGCTTGAACCAGACCACACCCAGCGCTCCGTAAAGGAGGGTGAAGGTGATCAGCGAAGCCCAGACGGTAGCCGACGCGTGGTCCGAAACACCTTGGTCGACAGTCAGTCTGATCATGTCGACGCCGGTTGGATTGGGATGCACCACCCACGGCTGACGGCCCATCTCGGTGAAGATCCAGCCCGCGCTGTTCGCCATGAACGGAGTGGGAATCGCGACGAGACTGAGGATTCCGAACCACTTCTGGTCCGGGACCCGCCCCTTACGTGTGACCCACAGTCCCGCGAGAGCCAGTGCTGCCGAACCGGCGGCGAGGCCGATCATGGCGCGGAAAGACCAGTACGTGACAAAGAGATTCGGTCGGTAGTTGCCCGGTCCGAAGTCCTGCTCCGCCTGCTCCTGCAGTTGGTTCACGCCTTGCAGTTCGACGCCGGTGAACTTGCCCTCGGCCAACCACGGTAGAACGAACGGCACCTTCAGAACGTGCGTCACGCTGTCACAGTTGTTGTGTGTACCGATGGTAAGAATCGAGAAATCCGGATCCATCTCGGTGTCGCACAGCGACTCTGCCGACGCCATCTTCATCGGCTGCTGCTGGAACATGAGCTTGCCTTGAACGTCACCGGTGTAGATGATGCCGATTCCGGCCACGATCATGACAAGCAAGGCGAATCGTGTTGCCGGGCGGTACATCGTTCGTGCGTCGGTTTCGAGACGCTCGGCTTCGGCGGCCTCAGCCTGCTTGGCGCGGCGCATGTTCCGCACCATCCACCAACCACTGATGCCGGCAACAAACGTCGCCGCCGTCAGGAAGGCGCCGGCAACCGCGTGAGGGAAGGCAGCAAGAGCGGTGTTGTTGGTCAACAACTCCCAGATGCTGGTGAGTTCGGCACGACCCGTTTCAGGGTTGTACGTCGCACCGACCGGATGCTGCATGAACGAGTTGGCCGCGATGATGAAGAACGCCGACGCGTTGACGCCGATCGCCACGAGCCAAATGCACGCCAGGTGTACAAGTTTGGGAAGCCTGCCCCAACCGAAGATCCACAGTCCGATGAAGACGGACTCCATGAAGAAGGCGACCAGGCCTTCCAACGCGAGTGGAGCTCCGAAGACGTCACCGACGAATCGCGAGTACTCGCTCCAGTTCATGCCGAACTGGAACTCCTGCACGATGCCGGTGGCTACACCGAGTGCG
Source organism: Rhodococcus sp. P4_E4 (assembly GCF_056401575.1). Classification (NCBI taxonomy): domain Bacteria; kingdom Bacillati; phylum Actinomycetota; class Actinomycetes; order Mycobacteriales; family Nocardiaceae; genus Rhodococcus; species Rhodococcus sp. P4_E4. The sequence continues at coordinate 252,348 of NZ_JBFUJB010000001.1, forward strand.
AAGTTGATGAGAAAGAGCTTGCCGAAAAACTTGGTGAGCCGATACCAGTGGTCCTTTTTGGTGACCACCCACATCGTCTGCATGATCGCGATCATCGGTGCAAGTCCGATGGTCAGCGGAACAAGGATGAAGTGGTAGACGGTAGTGATACCGAACTGCCACCTGGAGACGTCCAAAGTATCCATTGGCTACTCCGAGAGTAGGGCCCTGGGACAGGCTTCGGGGTTCGAGACGCGGGCAGTCGCTCGGCCCCTGCGGACACGGTACTGCTGTCCGGTTTGGACCGCAGGACTTTGCTACTACCAAATGTAGTAGAGACCTGTCGCGATTCCTATTCGCCTATCGCCCTGCTGAATCCGAATCAATTGCACGTTCAACCAATTCCGCGAATTCCTCGGAGACCTTCGGCTCTGGCAATGCGAGCCCGTCGAGTGTATGGACGCGCGCGGCCAGCGTGACGCTCGAAACCATCCACACTCCGTCGGCCGCAATCAAATCCGCAGGTCGGAGGGTTTCGTATCGGCAATCGAAGCGAGCACTGCCGGCAACGTCGAAGAGGGCACGCTGCGTCGTACCCATCAAAATGCCCTGTGCGGGAGGCGGTGTGATCAAAGTCCTGTCCCGAACGATCACCACCGTCGAGCGTGGCCCCTCCAACACATTGCCCTCGGAACTGACGAAGATCACATCGTCGGCACCCAAATTCGCCGCATATCGGAGCGCTGCCATGTTGGTTGCGTAGGACAACGTCTTCGCGCCCAGTAGCTGCCAGGGTGCCCGGGCAGAGAGATCGACCGAGAAACCTCGCTCGAGAGTCATCACCGACAGCCCCGATTCGCGGACCTGTCTGACCCGATCGGCCACCGGACCGACCATCACGAAGGCTGTCGGCTTGTCGCCGCTCTCCCTGCCGCGAGTCAGAACGAGACGAAGAGCGCCTTCCTTCTCGGTCCCCCACTCCTCGGCTGCCATCTCGATCGCCAGACGCCAGTCATCGAGAACGGGGGCGGGCAGACCCAGTGCCCGCGCGCTCAGAACCAGTCGACTCAGATGTCCCTCGACCACCCGCGCCCTACCGTCGCGTACCAACAGCGTCTCGAAGACTCCGTCGCCGCGCACCACCGCCAGGTCGTCGGCGTGCAGAAACGGTGCGTCAGCATCGAGCACCTCATGGTCGAGAGTCACCAATACGCGATCAGGCATGCCATCAACCCTAACGATCCGCCAAGCCGCCGGGGCCGCCCTGTAACCGCGATCCCGCCCACACTCCTAGACTGGTCTTGTGGTCGACAACGCTCTTGTGCCCAACAGCCCACTTCTGACTTCCCCCGGCGCGGTCACCGCACCGGACGGTTCGGCCGACATCGGTGTCGCATGGCACTACGGCGATCCTCTCGGCGAACAGCGAACCGCGCAGCGCGCAGCAGTGGTGGTCGACCGCAGTCACAGATTCGTGATCGCCATTCCCGGCGACGAACGCCTCACGTGGCTGCACACGATTTCGAGCCAGCACATCGCCGCGCTCCCCGACGGCAAGAGTGCCGAGAACCTGAGCCTGGATGTCAACGGACGCGTCGAGCACCACTTCGTGCAGACGGACCTGGCCGGTGTCACCTGGATCGACACCGAAGCCGATCGCGGACCCGACCTCCTCTCCTTCTTGAAGAAGATGGTGTTCTGGTCCAAAGCCGAGCCTCGGGACGGCAACGAACTCGCGGTATTGAGCCTGGTCGGTCCCGAATCCCCGGCTGTCCTCTCCGCGATCGGCGTGCAGACACCAGCCGATGCCTACGACGCTCTCGCGCTGGCCGACGGCGGGTTCGTCCGCCGCATGCCGTGGCCCACCGAGGACTCTTTCGATCTGCTCGTCCCACGGGAGCAACTGGCGGTGTGGTGGACCAAGCTGACCGATGCCGGTGCCAAGCCCGCCGGAAGTTGGGCCTTCGAGGCGCTCCGCGTCGAAGCGAGGAGGCCTCGCCTCGGACTGGACACCGACGAGCGGACGATCCCGCACGAGGTCCACTGGATCGGCGGGCCGGCCGAACACGGCGCCGTCCACCTCGACAAGGGCTGCTACCGCGGTCAGGAAACCGTCGCCCGGGTTCACAATCTCGGCAAGCCCCCGCGCCATCTCGTCATGTTGCACCTCGACGGCAGCGCCGAAGCGGTCCCGGAACCGGGTGACCCGATCACGGCGGGCGGACGAGCAGTCGGACGTGTCGGGACCGTCGTCAATCATCACGAACTCGGCCCCATCGCGCTCGCTCTGATCAAGCGCAACATTCCGGTCGACACCGAACTGATGGCCGGCCCCAGCGCTGCGTCCATCGATCCGGATTCGATCGTCGCGGACGACGCACCCCAGGCCGGACGTGAGGCTGTCAACCGATTGCGCGGAAAGTGACGGGCATGGTCGACGCGGTCTGCGTCGTCCACACCGAACGTGACAGTGGCGTCAGGCGAGTCCCCCGGACCGCGATCGACAAGCGTCCCGTCGACGGCCGCGTAGCGGTCGGCCGACTCGGCCTGGGTGGCGACTACGTCTGCGACACCGAGTTCCACGGCGGCGCCTTCCAAGCTGTCTACGCGTATCAGCGCGACGAAGCGCAGCGATGGTCGGACGAGTTGGGCCGACCGCTCGCCCCGGGGTGGTTCGGCGAGAACCTCCACATCAGCGGAATGCTGGTCACGGACGCCGTGATCGGCGAGCGTTGGCACATCACCGGAGCCGAGGCGTCCGACGTGTTAGAACTCGAAGTAACCGCTCCCCGCGTCCCGTGCGGCACGTTCGGCATCTGGGCCGCGGAAAAGGGCTGGGTCAAAAGATTCACCGAGCGGACCGACGTCGGCGCCTACCTTCGCGTCAACCGGACCGGCACGATCGCTGCCGGCGACTCGGTCACCCGAGTCCACGTACCGGATCACGGCGTGACTGTTCGAGAAGTCTTTGCCGGAACCGACCCCGAGAGACTCCGACGGCTCCTCGCAGAACACACCGATCTTGCACCGAACGTCGCCGCGCGCGTCCAGAGGTTCATCGAACAAGCAGAAGCGCAGGTGCACTCGTGAGTATCGAATTGGTGGAAGTGGTCCGCTCCGGATTCCGCGAATGCGTGCATCGCGGATCAGCCGTCATTCTCGGCGCCGACGGCGAGGTCGTTGTCGGACTCGGGGAGATTCACACACCCATCTACCCGCGCTCGGCGAACAAGCCGCTGCAAGCCGTCGCTGCGCTTCGTAACGGCTTTGCACCCACCAGTCCGGAAGAGTTGGCCGTCGCGTCGTCCTCACATGCGGGCGAGGCCGATCACATCGAACTGGTCGCCGCGCTTCTCGCTCGCTACCAACTCGGTGTCGACCAGTTGCAGTGCCCCTCCGATCTGCCGGGCAACGAACTGGCCCGAGCCGAACTGATCGCAGCGGGCGAACTTCCCAGTCCGATCTACATGACCTGCTCGGGCAAGCACTCCGCGATGCTCGCGACGTGCGTCGTGAACGACTGGCCGCTCGAGACGTACATGGAGCCGACCCATCCCCTCCAACTCGCGATCCAGGAGACGATCTTCGATCTCAGCGGCGAGGAAGAGCAGGAACTCGGCATCGACGGTTGTGGTCTCCCGATCGTCCCGCTTTCGCTCACGAACCTGGCTCGGGCATTCGGACGCCTGCCCTCGGCTGAGCCGGACTCCCCTGAACGGGCTGTGGCCGACGCGGTCCGCGAAAACCCCTTCCTCGTCTCGGGCACGGGCCGCAACGATCAGCGCCTGATGTCCGCCGTGCCGGGTCTGTTCTCCAAGACCGGATACGACGGCATCTACGCCGGAGCGCTTCCAGACGGTTCCGCTTTCGCCCTCAAGATCGACGACGGCCACGAGCGGGCGCTCCTGCCATTGGCGGCAGCTCTGCTCAAGCGTATGAACACCGAGTGGACCGAGGAATTGGCGGCTCTCGCATCCGCTCCGGTCTTCGGCGGGGACGCCCGAGTGGGGACGATTCGCGCAATTCCCGGAAACTTCTGAGCAGTTCTCACAAAGTTCTGACGAGTTCTTTCAGCATCCTGGCAGCTCGCGGCCATAGTGAGAGCAATCAGACACGGCGGTGAGGCGTTCGTGGAAGCGGAAGCGACTTTTCCACGCTAGAGTGTGTGTCAGGAAACTTACACACTCAAACGGGGCCGCCAAATTCCCCAGGCCGCCCCGCGAAAGCGCGAGGGGGTCAGCCATGGGCCGCGGCCGGGCTAAGGCAAAGCAGACCAAGGTTGCACGCGAATTGAAGTACAGCGTACCGACCACGGATTTCGACAGCCTGCAAAGAGAGCTCGCAGGTGGATCGACCAACTCGCATCGGAGCAGTGTCCGATCGGACCAGACTTCCGATAGGGAAGGGCATGCGCGAGAGGACGACTACGACGACTGGCGGCGTTGACCGCGCACTGCCACCGCGCAGACTGTGAAATGAGGAAGAGCTGATCGCTCTTCCTCATTTTTGCGTTCCATTTTCTGCCTCGCGCCTGCTTGTACGGACACACAAAACTGCCCCACCGGATCTCTCCGATGGGGCAGCTGACGTTGCGGTCTAGAAGCGCGGGTGGTCTCCGGCCAGGAACGCACGCTCTGCAGCGGCGTCCGACGCCTTCTTGACGCTACCGAGCGTCCAGCAGTCGATGTGGCGTGCAGTCAGGACGGCAAGTGCGCGGTCGACGTCCTCGGGCGCCACGACGGCAACCATGCCGACACCCATGTTGAAGGTCTGCTCCATCTCGGCGCGCTCGACGCGTCCGCGCTGCGCGATCATCGCGAACACCGGAGCGGGGCTCCAGGTTCCGCGATCTAGTTCGGCGACCAAGCCCTTGGGCATGACGCGCGCGAGGTTGTTGGCAAGGCCGCCACCGGTGACGTGGCAGAACGTGCGCACGTCGGTCTCGGCAGCGAGTGCCAGGCAGTCCTTGGCGTAGATCTTGGTGGGCTCGAGCAGTTCTTCACCGAGGGTGCGGCCGAACTCGTCGACGTGTGCGCTCAGGTTCATGCGGTCGATCTCGAGCAGGACCTTGCGGGCCAGTGAGTAACCGTTGGAGTGCAGTCCCGACGAACCCATGGCGATGACGACGTCGCCGGGGCGAACGCGGTCCGGTCCGAGCAGCTTCTCGGCCTCCACGACACCGACGCCGGTGGCGGAGAGGTCGTAGTCACCGTCGGCCATGATGCCGGGGTGCTCGGCGGTCTCGCCACCGAGGAGAGCGCAACCGGCCTGGATGCAGCCCTCGGCGATGCCGCTGACCAATTCCGCGACACGTTCGGGGATGACTCGGCCGACAGCGATGTAGTCCTGAAGGAACAGCGGCTCGGCGCCACAGACGACGAGGTCGTCGACAACCATGGCGACGAGGTCGAGTCCGACCGTGTCGTGCTTGTCCATCGCCTGCGCGACAGCGAGCTTGGTTCCGACGCCATCGGTCGATGCGGCGAGCAGCGGCTCCTTGTAGTCACCCTTGAGGGAGAACAAGCCGGCGAAACCACCGAGGCCACCCATGACCTCGGGGCGGCTGGCCTTCTTGGCCAGAGGGGCGAAGAGTTCCACCGCCCGGTCGCCTGCGGCGATATCGACTCCTGCTGCCGCGTAGGAGGCGCCTGCGGTGCGGTGACTGTCCTCGGTCATCGGGTTACTACTCCAGCCTTGTATTTCTCGCGAGCACGTATTGCTCGTGCACAGGTAAGTGGTCTTGCAATGTGAAGTGTTTGCAATCCTCGTGACGCGAGATGGATCGTTCGACTCGAGACCCAGAGCGCGCACACAAATACCGACGATTACGCCCATACGCTACCGGACCGGCCCCCTCGGTGAGACCTCGCGTACCCCGAGACGTCAGTTCTGCAGCCGCGCACCGATCGAGGAGTGCAGCGCTCGCAGACTGTTCTGCCCGAGTGCAACGGTCTCGGATTCAATGTGTTTGAGGAGGTGCCCGTCGTGGACGACCTTCTCGCTCGACTGGATCAGCACCGTGCCGGCTCCGGTGAAATCGAACTGGCGTTCTTCACCGGTATTCGCGCCGAACATGCTTCCCCGAACCGCTCCCAGGAAGCTCTGCATCCAGTCCGCATCGAAGTGATGGGACGGCGACGGGCAGTCGGCCCAACCCACCAACGCCTGCGGGTCGATGCGCAGCGGCGGCTCCGCGAACATGACCGGGCCGTTGGACGACGCCAGGAACTTGCCTGTTCCCAGCAGCGTCAAAAAGCCTGGGACGATGGACTGTTTGAGGTCCAGGCTCGTCTCGAAGGCGAGGAGATTGGCCGCGCGAATCGTGAGGTTGCCGTCGTCGAGGTCGTAGGAATTGATGTTGAATCCGCGGTCGCCGAGGATCAACTTGCCCTGCCCCTGGGCGAGCACCCAGTCGTCCGCGTAGAGCGGCGAAGAGAACCTGGCCGCGACGATCGCCGTCATGCTCGTGCGCCCGAGCGGCTCGAAGTTGATGTTTCCGTAGTACGCGATCATCGCGCCCTTGGACGTGAACCACGGTTGTCCGGCCATCTCGACGCAGAAGGCGTAGTCGTTGCCCGGGACGTTGTCGTTGGCGGGCAGAGTTGCCGGATTGTGAATTTCGATACCCATGCTCGTTGCCCTCTCAGAACTTCTGCTCGGACGCCTGGACCCAGACGGTGCCGGCGCCGGTCATCTTCAGCTGGATGGACTCCCCCGAGCCCTTGCCGACGGCCTCGCGCCAGCCGACGTTCGCGGAGATGTCGACGTTGATCTGACCGATGTGGCACACGTATGCCTGCGGGTCGACGACGACCTGAGGATTGTTCGGACCGACCTGCAACGGAATCGCGCCCCCGTGCGAGAGAACCGCGACGCTTCCCTGTCCGTGCAACTGCGTCGTGAACAGTCCTTGACCGGTCATGGCTCCACGTACCGCTCCGCGCACACCGCCCTGCGACGTGAGAGCGACTATCGAACTCTGGAGGTAACCGTCGTGTGCGAGGAGTCGGTCGGCTTCGACCGTGAGCATCGACGAACCGTCGAGGTGGATGACCTCGACATACAAACCGGCGTGCCCGTAGAAGACCTCACCGTTTCCCTCGGCCGCCATCATGCGTGCATGCTCGCCGGACATCATGCGGCCGGCCATCCCGGCGATACCGCCCATGTTCGGCATGGCGCCTGGCCCACCGCCCATGCTGTGCGGGATGAAGCGGACGTCACCGGTGTAGTAGAGCATCGACCCGGTGCGGGCGAGCACGTTCTGGCCAGGCGCGAGGGTCGACTTGACGACCTTGCTGTTCACCAATTCCAACGGCATGGTTCAGCGCTCCTCGGGCTGGATGTAGACGACTCCGGATCCGTCGAATCGCAGCGAGAACGCTTCACCGCTGCCACCGCCGATCGCGGAGCGCCAGGTGACGTCGGTGACGAAGCTCTGGTTGAGCTGGCCACGGTGAGCGACGAATGCGTCGGGATCGGCAACCAGCGGATACTGCGGGCTGACTTCGAGCGCGATGATCGGTCCGCCCTTCGACAGCACGGCCACCAGACCGGTGCCGCTGACGACCGTCGTGAACAAGCCCTGTCCGGAACCTGCGCCGCGGAGGCCGGCAAATTTCACATCGGTTCGCAGCTGTCCGACCAGTGCGAGCAACTGTGAGGCTTCCACGTGCAGAGCGTCGTTGTCGAGTTCGATGATCGTGATGTCCTGGGCGTCGACCGCGAAGTAGACGGTGCCTTGTCCGCTGACTTCCATCAGGGACAGTGATTCACCTGCCGCCTTCTGTTTCAGCGCGGCACGTAACCCTCCGCCACCGCCCATACCGGCGTTCTTGAAGGTGATCGCACCCTCGTACGCCACCATCGAACCGTTGATCGCTTTGATGGTGTCCCCCACCAGGTCTGCGACCAGTACCCGGTGCCCATCCATTCTCAGTTGCGCCACGGAGGGCACTATGCCAGATGCTCACGACGTATGCCGTGTCGTCGAACGGAAAGTCGTGGAACAGAAAATCTGCCGCCCACATGTTGTGGACGGCAGATTCTCGGCTATCGATTTTCGGCGCTTAGCAGCTTTCGGTGTTCAGGGGCGGCTGAGCGCGCTCGCGTTGTCGTTGTCGCGAGTGGCCGTCGAACCTGCGGTGCTCTCGAGCATCCCCTCGAGGACGTTCTTGCCGATCGACGTTTCCTTGGGAAGCGCGATCGGGTAGGTCCCGTCGAAGCATGCGGCGCACAGACGGCTGGCCGGCTGCTCGGTCGCGGCGATCATGCCTTCGGTGGAGATGTATCCGAGCGTGTCCGCTCCGATGGAACGACGCACACCGTCGAGCATTTCCTCGAACGTCGCATCCTGTCCGCCTGCTCCGTTGGCGATCAATTCGGCCGGTGAGGCGAAGTCGATGCCGTAGAAGCAGGGCCACTTGACCGGCGGCGAGGCGATACGGACGTGAATTTCGAGGGCGCCGGCTTCGCGGAGCATCCGGATGAGCGCACGCTGAGTGTTACCGCGGACGATCGAATCGTCCACCACCACAAGCCGCTTGCCGCGGATGACTTCCTTGAGCGGGTTGAGCTTGAGCCTGATACCGAGCTGACGGATCGTCTGCGACGGCTGGATGAAGGTACGGCCGACGTAAGCGTTCTTCATCAAACCCTGGCCGTAAGGAATGCCCGAACCCTGGGCGTACCCGACGGCTGCGGGGGTGCCGGACTCGGGAACGGGGATGACCAGATCGCCTTCGGCGGGGTGCTCGCTGGCGAGCAGACGGCCGATCTCGACGCGGGTCGAGTGGACCGAACGGCCACCGATGACGCTGTCGGGACGCGCGAGGTAGACGTACTCGAAGACACAACCCTTGGGAGTCGGGTTCGCGAAACGCGAGGAGCGGACGCCGTCTGCGTCGATCGCGAGTAGCTCACCGGGTTCGATGTCGCGAACGAACGACGCGCCGACGATGTCGAGGGCTGCGGTCTCGCTGGCGACTACCCAACCGCGGTCGAGTCGACCGAGGCAGAGCGGGCGGATGCCGTGCGGATCGCGCGCTGCGTACAGCGTGTGCTCGTCCATGAAGGTGAGGCAGAACGCGCCCTCCAACGTGGGAAGCAATTCCATCGCGGCCTGTTCGATGGTGCTGTCGCCGGCAGCGTGTGCCAGGAGACCACCGATGAGGTCGGAGTCGGAAGTCGCGGCATTGGGGCGCTTGTCGTTGACCAGGCCGGCGGCACGGGTGCGGCTCGCGAGTTCAGCGGTGTTGACCAGGTTGCCGTTGTGGCCGAGCGCGATGCCGGTACCGGCAGTGGTCGTACGGAAGATGGGCTGCGCGTTCTCCCACGTCGTGGAACCGGTGGTGGAGTAACGGCAATGTCCGACGGCGACATGTCCTGGCATCGCTGCGAGAGTCTGCTCGTCGAATACCTGGCTGACCAGGCCGAGATCCTTGAACACCAACACCTGGGAGCCGTCGGCTACCGCAATGCCGGCAGCTTCTTGACCACGGTGCTGAAGTGCGTACAGGCCGTAATAAGTGAGCTTCGCCACATCCTCTCCCGGCGCCCAGACGCCGAATACACCGCATTCTTCGCGGGGCTCGTTCTCGTCCTCGTCGGACGGGTTCGAAGCGAGGAGATTTGGACTGTTGACCGACAGATCGGCACGAGTCACCGGGCGCTCCCTTTGTGGGCAGGGGTTGGGGGGCATCCACAGTCTACGGCCATTTTGGGACACACTTCCCCTGAGGGCAGCCTTGGGCCTCAGATTACGCCGAAGCGAACCGGATGGTCTCTGTCACTACGCCAACCGGAGCAGTGGGAGCCAGTGCGCAATTTCGGGGGCGCGGCTACCTGATGCGTCGACTCGTCCGTCACCTGCGGCCTCGGAGAACTCGAGCAATCCGGTGACCATCTGCAACCACGTGCGAGCGTCCGTCTCGACGACGTTGGGCGGGGTTCCGCGCGTATGACGTGGACCTTCGATGCATTGCACGGCGACAAACGGCGGCACCCGCACCTCGACGCTCGATCCGGGGGCGATCTGTTCGAGAGTGCGCGCACTCATCTTCACTGCGGCGCCGAGTTCGGCGCGAGAAGGCTTCGGAAGTTCCGGATCGCGAAGCCACGGGCCGACAGCCAGGACTGCGGCACGGAATTCGGCGGGGTCGACGGCGCGGCGGGGCGGCATCAGTTCACTCCTTGTCTTCGAGTAGCGATACGAACGGCAAGTGCGCCACCGGCATTGGTCGCGAGGTGCAGCAATGCCGGTGCGAGGACGCTGCCACCCCTGCGATGCAGCCACTCGAACAGCAGTGCCGACGCGCCGGTGAATGCCACTGCAGCGGGAACGTTGTCGCCGGCACCGCGGGCGGGGGCGACGTGCCACAACCCGAAAGTCAGTGCATGAACAGCCTGCGCGGTGGGACGGTTCAGCTCACGATTCCAGACTGCGGACATCGCGCTACGGAACAACAGTTCCTCGGAAAGCACCGTGCCGAAGGGGATGTGCAAGATGATCCATTCGAGGAAGTCCTCACGGCCGTCTGCTCGCTCGTCGGCAGCGAGTGTCGCACGCAAGGACGGGACAACCAGAGCGGCGCTGTATCCGGTGAGGACCGCCCCGGCCGCGGCTCCGCCGAACTGGGCACCACCACGAATTCCGGTGTGTGCCAATCCGAGTTCCTCGCGGGTGTAACCACGTGCGAGTAAGACTCCGATGGCCGACAGACCGGCCGCGGTGTTGACCACGGCGCGAGCGCGAGGCGAAAGACCGAATGCCGGAAGCACGACGTTGCTCCAGGTGATCGCGGCGGCGGAGAGCGCGATCGAGGCGACTCCCCTCACTTCTCGGGGCCCTCGGACTTCACGGCGACAACCAACGCCGACCGCACCCGCTCGGTTTCTGCGGCCGTCCATCCCTCGGGCTGGGCGACGCTGATCCAGGCGTCCAGAACGGAGGTTCCGTAATTGTGACCGTGACCGTCCGGAACTCCCGCGGCGTTACCGAGGTCTGCGGACACCTGCCAGAACGTCACGACCGGGAACCATTTCATCGACGGTGAGCGGTCGAATCCCGGTACTTCCTTGAGCCACTCGGGCCGGTTGAACATGAGGTCGGGTGACCACCACACCACCGGATCGGAAGGATGCTGGACAAACAGAACTCGCGGCTGCGGCCACGTCATACCGTCGGTCGGGATGTCTTCGGAGCGATCCGCGAACCGGACTCCGGCCAGACCGTCCGCGTACACGGGCGCCACTTCGGGAGTGCCGGGATCGCGCCTCTTCTCGATCGAACGCCACAACTGCGTCGCGTTCGGTGGACCTACCCACAGAATTCCGTCGGCGGTATCGCGCGCCGCTTGCAGTGTGTCGAATGCCCCCGCGCCGGCCATGACGCCGAGGCTCTCGCCGTAGACCATGAACTTCGGTCTGGTGGCTTCCGGTTCCTGAAGCCATCTTTCGTGTACCCGCTCGATCAACAGGCGACCGGCAGCTTGCGCCTTCTCCTGGTCTGCGAGGAACGAGATCCAACTCGGCAGGTACGAGTACTGGCTGGCGACAAGAGCGGTGTCGCCGCCGTGTACAAGCTCGATTGCCTGTGCCGCAGTGGGATTGACCCACCCCGTACCTGTCGTCGGAATGACCACAAGGACCTTACGTTGGAAGGCGCCGGTTCGCTCCAGTTCCTTGATGACCAGATCCATGCGCTCTTCGGGATCTTCGGCGCTTTCGAGTCCGGCATACACGCGAATCGGATCCATCGCAGGCTTACCGGTTGCCGCTTCGAGTTCCTGGGCGTCCAGTCCACGCGAGACGAAGTTTCGTCCCTCGAACCCCAATGTGTCCCAGGGAGCAGCAGATTCGGGGCTACCCGATTTCATCGGATCCTGCGGTTCGACGACGCCGTCGCGAGTGGTCGAGTTCTGCAGACTGAAGATCGAGTTGGTCGCGGCATAGATTCCGCGGACCAGAACGCCGTCGACCAACATGAAGAACAGGACGGTGACAACCAGGACGCCGACACCATTGGCCACAGACCGCGACCAGTGGAACCGCCGCATCAGCTGTCGGGCAATCAGTTTCACCAGATCGTGGAGGACCCGCCAGATCGAGATGAGCAGGCCGCCGATGAAGAGGCTCAATCCGAGGGTTCGGATGTAGCCGGAGGTGGTCGTGCCTTCGGCGTCGGTCAGCGCCGCAATTTCGCGTTGCCACCCGGCGGCGTAGACCAGCATGATGATCGCCGCGACGATGGATGCGACCGGTACGAAGACCTTGATCGCGGAAGGCACCGGCTCGGGCAGGGGCCACCACCGTCGACCGCTGAGCAGGTATCGCTCCACAGCCCAACCGATCGCGGTGCCGACGCCGTAGCCGATGGCCGAGTTGATGCCGCCGATCAGACCCTGGAAGAGCCAATCGCGCGGCAGCAACGACGGCGTCAGAGACCAGCAGAAGAAGAACGCGGCAAACGCGATGCCGGTGAAGTCGAGTTTGAGGAGCCCCCACGCCCACTCGGTGAAGCGGTTGTCGAACTTCTCGAGAGATGCGGGAACAGCCAGCCGCAGGTGGTGTTCCTGCGGCTGGCTGTCAGAAGAAGTCAGTTCTCCGGAATCGACCATCTATCACCCGAACAGTGCGGGCAGCGTTCCCTCGAAGGCCTCACGGAGCGCGGCCATCGTGACGGAGAAGTGTCCCTGGACCTCGACGGAGTCGCTGCCCTCGTCGACGACCCCGATACGCGTCCACGGCAAGCCGCGAGCGGTGCACATACCGGTGAAGCGGGTCTCCTCGGTGCGAGGAACCGCAACCAGGACGCGTCCGGACGATTCCGAGAACAGGGTCACGAACGGATCTGCGCCCTCGGGAATCAGGATGCGGCAACCGGTTTCGCCGGCCAGCGCGGCTTCGACGACAGCCTGGGCCAGTCCACCCTCGGAGAGGTCGTGAGCTGCGGTGACCAGTCCGTCACGCGAGGAGGCGAGCAGGATGTCCGCAAGCAGCTGCTCACGGGCGAGGTCGACCTTCGGCGGCACGCCACCGAGGTGACCGTGCTCGACCTGCGACCAGATGGAACCGTCGAACTCGTCGTGGGTGTCGCCGAGCAGGATCAGCGTCTCGCCAGGCTCGAGTCCGAGGCCCGTCGGGATACGGCGGTGAACGTCGTCGATCACACCGAGGACGGCAACCACCGGCGTCGGCAGGATGGCCGTGGATCCGGTCTGGTTGTAGAAGCTGACGTTGCCGCCGGTGACGGGGATGCCGAGGGTGGCGCAGCCGTCGGCGAGGCCGCGAACGGCCTGCTGGAACTGCCACATGACACCCGGGTCCTCGGGAGAACCGAAGTTCAGGCAGTTGGAGACGGCCTTGGGCGTTGCGCCCGTGACTGCCACGTTGCGGAAAGCCTCGGCCAATGCGAGCTGCGCACCGGTGTACGGATCGAGCGCGGTGTAGCGGCCCGAAGCGTCGGTGGACAGTGCGATTCCGCGTCCGGTCTTCTCGTCGATGCGGATGACACCGCCGTCGGCGTTCTCGGCCAGGACGGTGTTACCGCGGACGTAGCGGTCGTACTGCTCGGTGATCCACTTGCGGCTGCACAGGGCAGGCGAGGCGATCATCTTCAGCAGGGTCGCTTCGAGCTCGGCGTCGGTTTCGGGACGCTTCAGTCCGGCGGTCGTGTTCGCGATCAACGCGTCCTGGCTTGCCGGGCGCTCGACGGGACGGTTGTAGACCGGGCCTTCGTGAGCGACGGTGCGCGGGGGAACGTCGACGACGGTCTCGCCGTGCCAGGAGATGGTGAGGTGCTCACCGTCGGTGACCTCGCCGATGTCGGTGGCCAGGACGTCCCACTTCTTGCAGACCTCCATGAACGCATCGACGTTCTCGGGCGTGACCACGGCGCACATGCGCTCCTGCGATTCGCTCGAGAGCACCTCGGCCGGGGTCATGCCGGTGGCGCGCATCGGAACCTTCTCGAGGTTGATGTGCATGCCGCCGTCACCCGCTGCAGCCAACTCGGAGGTGGCGCAGGACAGTCCGGCGCCGCCGAGGTCCTGGATACCGACGACGAGGCCGGCCTTGTAAAGGTCGAGACAGCACTCGATGAGCACCTTCTCGGTGAACGGGTCGCCGACCTGAACCGCGGGCAGCTTCTTACGTCCGCCGGTGTCTCCACCCTCGTCGTCGAACGTCGCCGACGCGAGGACCGAGACGCCGCCGATGCCGTCGAGACCGGTGCGTGCGCCGAACAGGATGATCTTGTTGCCTGCACCCGAAGCGAAGGCCAGATGCAGATCCTCGACGCGCATGACGCCGGCTGCCAGTGCGTTGACCAGCGGGTTACCGGCATAGGACTCGTCGAAGACCGTCTCGCCGCCGATGTTGGGGAGGCCGAGGGAGTTTCCGTATCCACCGACACCACGCACGACACCGTCGACGACGCGACGGGTATCGGGGGCGTCGGCAGCACCGAACCGAAGCTGATCCATGACGGCGATCGGACGAGCACCCATGGCCATGATGTCGCGGACGATGCCACCGACACCGGTTGCCGCACCCTGGTAGGGCTCGACGTACGAGGGGTGGTTGTGGCTCTCGACCTTGAACGTGACTGCCCAGCCGTCACCGATGTCGACGACGCCGGCGTTCTCGCCGATTCCGGCCAGCATGTTGGCGCGCATCTCGTCGGTGGTGGTCTTGCCGAAGTATCCGAGGTGGACCTTCGAGGACTTGTACGAGCAGTGCTCGCTCCACATCACCGAGTACATCGCCAGTTCGGCGTCCGTGGGACGGCGGCCCAGGATCTCCTTGATGCGTGCGTATTCGTCGTCCTTGAGACCGAGCTCCTTGAACGGCTGAGCGGCATCGGGATCAGCCGATGCGTGCGTGACGGTATCGACCTGGTGAGCAGACACTGGAGAGTGGTCCCTTCCCTACGGGAGTCAAGAGGCAAGCCGGCGCGGAGCGGGACACCACGAATGTGCCCAACGAAAGAACGTGCCGGGGGACAGTCTATCGGTGTGGGCCGACGACTTCCGCAGACGGCAGCACCCGCAACACCTCCGGGCCTGCGAAGTATCGCCCGTCACACCCGCCCCGGTTTGGGTAATCCGGTCGGTTTTCTTAAGGTCAGGCCGGTTCATTCTTTCCCTCGAAAGGTCTCGCATGCCCCAGGATGTTCGTCAAGCCGACCTCACGGCACAGTCCCAGTCGGTGACCACTCCCCTCACTCCGGCTGCAATTTTCCTGGTCGCGACCGTGAATCCGGGTGGCGAGAACACCACACGAGAACTGCTCGCCGATGTCGCCGGCCTGCAGCGGGCTGTGGGGCTGCGCGTCCCTGGATCGGGTTGGACGTCGTGACGAGCATCGGTTCGCTGGCCTGGGATCGACTGTTCGCCGGTCAGCGCCCTGCGCTGCTGCACCCGTTCACCGCTTTGCAGGGTGACGTTCACTCGGCGCCGTCGACTCCCGGTGATCTGCTCTTCCACATCCGCGCGATGAGTATGGACGCGTGTTTCGAGGTGGCTCGGCAGATCACGAAGCGACTGCACGGCGCGGCCACGGTGGTCGACGAGGTTCACGGCTTCCAATACTTCGAGAACCGCGACCTCATCGGCTTCGTCGACGGCACCGAGAATCCGGTCGGCCGCGACGCCGTCGCTGCAGTGACGGTCGGCGACGAGGATCCTGCGTTCACCGGCGGCAGCTACGTCCATATCCAGCGCTACATCCACAAGATGCGCGATTGGGAAGCAATCACCGTCGACGAGCAGGAGCGTGTGATCGGGCGCAGCAAGCTCGAGGACATCGAGATGACGTCCGACGTGAAGCCGGCCAACTCGCACGTCGCGCTCAACGCGATCAAGGACGAGAACGGCAAGGCTCTCGAGATCCTGCGTGCCAACATGCCGTACGGGCGCCTCGGTGACGACAAGATCGGCACCTTTTTCATCGGCTACTGCCGCACGCCTGCGATCACCGAACGGATGCTGGAGAACATGTTTCTCGGCGACCCCCGCGGCAACTACGACCGACTACTCGACTTCTCGACGGCTGTGACGGGCTCGATGTTCTTCACACCGAGCGCCGACTTCTTCGAGGGTCTCCCGGCCGCACCCGCCGGGCTCTCAGCACTTTGACTACGCGACCTCTAACTTCGAGGCGTGAGGAAGGCACCGAGCGCGTCGGCATACATGCGGACGTCTGACGCGCCCATCAACTCGCGGGCCGAGTGCATCGCGAGCTGGGGTGCGCCGACGTCGACGGTGGACAGTCCGGTCCGTGATGCCGTGATGGGTCCGATGGTGGAGCCGCACGGCAGATCGGCGCGGTGGACGTAGCGCTGCATCGGCACTCCCGCCTGATCACACGCGAGCGCGAATTCGCCTGCACCGGCCGCATCGGTGGCGTATCGCAGGTTCTGGTTCACCTTGAGTACAGGCCCACCGTTGATCTCGATCCGATGAGCGGGCTCATGGCGGTCCGGGTAGTTGGGGTGCGTCGCGTGAGCCATGTCGCCCGACGCGCACACCGAGCCCGCCATCGCCTGCAGGAATTCTTCGCGGCCACCACCGCGCCCCAACACGATCCGTTCGAGCACGGTGTTCAGCAGATCTGAGAAAGCTCCACGGTCGGACATGCTGCCGACCTCTTCATGATCGAAGAGTGCGAGCACCGGGACCTGCTGACCGGGCGACTCGACTGCGGCCAGAAGTGCTTGTGTCCCTGCATAACACGTGCCCTGATTGTCCAGCCGAGGGGCGCTGACCAATTCCTTGTCCACCCCCACGACTGCGCTGGGCGCAAGATCGTATGTCATCAATTCCCAGCCGAGAACCGACGACGCGGCTACACCCGCACGCTCGGCGACAAATCCGATGAACGACTTGGGTTTCGAACCCACGCCCCAGATTCCGTTGACGTGCCGCTGCGGATCCAGCGTCACGCCCTTGCGATCTTCGGACAGGTGGATAGCCAGCTGCGGAACACGCAGAATCGGGTCGTCGATGCGAACCAGCTTCTGCTCCACCGTGTTTCCCACCCGGACACTCAATCGTCCGGAGATACCGAGATCGCGGTCGAGCCAGGAGTTCAGCCACGCCCCGCCATACGGTTCGAGGCCCACCATCTGCCACCCGGCCGAAGTGAGGTCGGGATGCTGTTTGACCCGCAGATTCGGGCTGTCGGTGTGACCTCCGACGATCCGGAACGGAGCGGCGTTTTCCACGCCCTCGGTGCTCCAGGCAATCAGCGAACCACCGCGCACGAGGAAGTACCGTCCGGGCTCGGCTGGCCACGACTGCGTTTCGTGGACTTCGACGAACCCACCGGCCGTCAGCTCGGTCGCCACCGTCGCGCACACATGGAACGGCGACGGTGACGAATCGACGAAGCTGCACAGGCCGACTGCGTCGGCCCCGGTCCGAGAAGTCTGAGAAGTCATGCCCCTCATCATGCCCGAATCGGTGCCCGCGAAATCAGTGGGCGCGAATCGGGTGAGCTCAGAACCTGTCAGCTCAGGCGTGAGGACCGGACACGCAGAACTGGTTCCCATCAGGATCGAGGAGCGTCACCCAACGGAAACCGTCCATGTTCTCCCGGTGGTGCTCGGTTGCTCCGGCCTCGACGAGCCGCGCCACCTCGGCGTCGAGATCCGGACTCCCCAAATCGAGATGGATGCGATTCTTGCCGGCAGTGGGGTCCGGGACCTTCTGGAATGCGAAGTTGGTGGCGCTGTCAGGGACCGCGACGATGTAGAACCAACCGTCGTTCTCCTCGACGATGTTTCCGCCCAACTGCGCCGCCCACCACGTTGCGAGCGGACCGGGATCGAGACTGTCGAAAGTGATCATGCCGAGTGTGAGAGTCATGCGCACAAGCTAATACAAGCCACCGACAAAGAGTCTCGATCTCGGGCTGAGATGAGACGATCCTCGAATGCGATTCACAACGCTGCGCGACCGTGTTGCAGAACCACTCTTCGCAGTCTTCATCGCGACCGGATTACTCCTGAGCGTCCTCGGAGTGCTCGCCTGGCGATTTGCCACGCCATCCACGCGGACAGAACATATCGGCATCCAACCTCCACCACCGCCGCCGATGGAGGACGGCAAGACGGGGTACATGTGGGTTATCGACGGCTACAGCTACTCCGACGCACCACATTGGTTCCCCGCGGCCGCTTGGTTCCTGATGGTCGGAACGGCTGTCGCCGTTGTCGTCTCGGCGATACTGAACGCGACGGGATGGCGACTGGCCCGCGACGCGCACGGTAGAAAATTTGCTCTTCCGCTTGCACTTTCAGCTTTCGGCGCAGCCTACGGACTCGCGGTTGCCGTTGTCGGACAAATCTGGCCGCCCACCTTCTATTCGGTGGTCCTCCCCGAACCGCGCGACCAGCAGAACCCCTACCCGCCATCGGCCGTTATCCACTTCGACCTCGAGCCGAACCTGATCACGTTCACCGCAACAGGTCTTGCCGTCGGCCTTCTCGCGGCCGCCCTGCTTTATGTCCGGAACTACTCGCTCACACGAACGAACTAGCGGGCGCGGAGATCACTCGACCGCTTCGAGTTCCGCGACGCTCCCGTCCGAGATCAACCGGACGTGGCGGGTGATCTTCTCGATCGGCCAGTCCCACCACGCAATTCGCACCAACTTCTCGATGTCTTCAGCGCGGAAGCGGCGCTTGATCTCCATTGCCGGGTTGCCGCCGACAATTGCGTAGTCCGGGACGTCGCGCGTTACGACGGCGCCGGTGGACACGATCGACCCGTGGCCGATCCGGACGCCGGGCATGACTGTCACGTTCCCGCCGAACCACACGTCGTTCCCCACGACGGTGTCACCGCGCGACGGCAAATCCTGCACCAAATCCATGTGCCGGGCCCAATCGCCGCCCATGATCGGGAACGGGTAAGTGGAGACACCGTTCATACGATGGTTCGCGCCGTTCATGATGAAGGTGACACCGGTGGCCAGGGCGCAGAACTTTCCGATCACCAGTTTGTCGGGACCGTAGTGATGCAACACGTTTCGAGTCTCGAACTCTTCGGCGAACTCCGGATCGTCGTAGTAGGTGTACTCCCCTACCTCGATCAACGGGTTGTCGATCAACGGCTTCAGCAACACCACTCGTGGTTGCCCGGCCATCGGATGAACATTTGTGGGATCTGGCGCGTTCACTGCTTACTCCGATCCGCCGGCGCGGTGTCGCCGACCGCAGCAAGACTATCCGGTTCCTGCTGCGGTCGACCGACCAGCGAAAACGTTCCGGTGTCAGCCCAGGAGGCCCTTGGCGATATGGGTGACCTGAATTTCGTTGCTGCCCGCATAGATCATGAGCGACTTGGCATCACGCGCCAACTGCTCGACTCGGTATTCGGCCATGTAGCCGTTTCCACCGAACAGCTGTACGGCTTCCATCGCGACCTCGGTCGCTGCGCGCGACGAGTACAGCTTCATCGCCGACGCCTCCGCCAGGCTCACTTTGTCTCCGGCCGCGGTGCGTTCGATCGCGTTGAAGACCATGTTCTGCACGTTGATTCGAGCGACCTCCATCTCGGCGAGCTTGAGCTGGATGAGCTGGAACTGCCCGATCTCACGTCCCCACAGTTTGCGGGACTTCGCGTATTCGATGCTCAGACGGTGGCATTCGTTGATGATGCCGAGCGAAAGGGACGCGATGCCGATCCGTTCGGCGGCAAAGCTCTCCTTGGCGCTGGACTTTCCGTCGGACTTTCCGCTGTCCTCGGTTTCGCCGAGCAGACGATCCTTGGTGATGCGGACGTTGTCGAAGAACAGCTCACCCGTCGGCGAGGAGTTCATTCCCATCTTCTTGAACGGCGGGCTCTGCGTGAGCCCCTCCATGCCCTTGTCGAGGATGAAGGCGAGCACCTTGCGGTCACGACGATCAACCGACGCGTCCCCCTCGTCGAGCTTTGCGTAGACGATCATCACGTCGGCGTACGGACCGTTGGTGATGAAGGTCTTGTTGCCGTTGAGGATGTAGTCGTCACCGTCGCGGCGTACGTAGGACTTCATACCGCCGAAAGCATCCGAGCCGGAGTCCGGTTCGGTGATCGCCCATGCACCGACGGTTTCGAAAGTCACCAAGCCGGGGAGCCAGCGTTCCTTCTGCGCGAGTGTGCCGCGGCTGCGGATAGTTCCAGCGGCCAATCCGAGGCTGACGCCCAACGACGCGACAAGACCGAGGCTGACGCCGGCCAATTCGCTGTTGAGCACAACGCCCATGCTGCCTGCGCCGCTGAAGGCGCTCGACTTCTCACCGTCACCGGACGGAGTATCGCCGCGCTCGCGCGCGAGCGACTTCTCGAGGCCCTCGCGTGCCATGTCGGCCAGACCGAAGGTCGAGTACAGCTTGCGAATGATGTCGAACGGCGGCAGCGCACCACTTTCGAGCTCGTCGACGTGAGGTCGCACCTCTTTGTCGATAAAGCCCCGCAAGGCGTCGCGGAACATCAGGTCGGTGTCGGACCACTCGTACATGTGCCTGAACTCCAGTCGGTGAACGATCGAGAGACTGCCGAACGGCAGCCACACACCGAATATAGAACACGTTCCAAAACCGGAACAGGATTCAGCTGATCAGACCCATTCGCTGCGAGATCCACGTCAGCTCCTGCTCGACGCCGGCCGACCACACCGAAAAGCTGTGACCACCGGGAAGCTCGAGATATCTGGCGTCCATTCCGGCCGCTTTGGCCGCTTCGTACACCTTTTGCTGGCCGGGCTTGAACTCGTTGTCATCTGTTCCGACCACAAACACTCCGCCCGAGTTCGGGAACTTCCGGGTCGCCAGCAGGTCCATCGGATTCACCTTCACGAATGCCGCCTCGTCGCCGCCGAATATCTCGTCGACGGTTCGCTGTCGGTCACCGAGCGAGGGCTCCAACTGACCGGAGAGATCGAGGAACGTCGGATACACGTCGGGGTAGTTGGTAGCCATCTGCAGTGAGCAAGTACCACCGTAAGAGAGGCCACCGATGGCCCACGCCCTCGGGTTCGTGTCGATCTGGAACGCATTCGCCACCGCAGCGGGCAAGTCCTTTGCCAGATACGTGCCGACCTTGCCCTGCGACGAGTCGGTGCACAGCGGATTGGCCATCTGCGAACCTGTTCCATCGGCTATCACTACGACCGGAGCCAACCCCTCGTGATCCCGGGCAAAAGCATCCATTGTCGCGGTCAGCTTTCCGCCCTGAAGCCAGTCCTCCGGCTTGCCAGGCTGACCGGCCATGAGCACGAGCACGGGAAGAAGCGGACGCGGATTGGTGAAGTACGACGGCGGCAGATACACCTGGGCATCGCGCGCGGAGAATCCCGAAATCGTTCCGGGAACAGGCAAAGTCGTGACTCGTCCGCGAATCGGCATGCCTTCCGGCGCTTTCCACACCGTGTCGGTGGGATCGCCGGTGACAACAGGATCCGTCGGACCGGGAACTTCGCTGAGTGATATGCGGTCGAAATCGTCGTGTCCGAAGGCAATTCCCACTGTCGGGTAGGCAGCAAAGACCAGATTGATCTGCGTCGCGGCGGTGACGATGACCAGCAAAGTCGCAACCACAGACAGCGCCGCCTTGGCTACGGTTCCGCCCGCTTTGATTCGCGGCCCGAGAAGTAGCAGCGCGTAGATACCGATTCCGATCCACACGTAGATCGACATCTCGATGGGATCCGGGAACGGCACGATCACCTTTTCGACGGTGATCCAGACGGCGATCATGATCACCAGCGCGATCAGCCCCGCGATCGGTACCGCTCTGCGGTAGTACCAGCGGACGTTCGAACCGAGCAGCCACACACCACCCAGGACCCCGAGCACAGTCAGGATCACCGGCAGTGGTCCCGAGATCAAACTGATTCGGTAGAGCCAGTCCACGTCAAGCCTCTCGCACGTAGAAATGTCGCACGCACGAGGCTAGACGACGACGCTGGTACGGCGACGGCGCTAGTACTGTGTATCAGGTGACATTCATCAAGGTCTGTGGGCTGCGGGACGCTGACACGGTCGACCTCGCGGTGGGCCTGGGCGTCGACGCCATCGGTTTCGTCTTCGCCGAGAGCGTCCGCAAAGTCGACCCCGCACTCGCAGTCGATCTTCTTGCACGAATCCCCGAACACATCCGGGCAATCGGAGTTTTTCTCGGCAACCCGATCGATCAGGTCCTCGAGATCGCCGCGATCACCGGTCTTCGTACCGTGCAGATTCACGATCTGGTCGACGCCGAGCAAGTGCAGCGCTTGCACGACGCCGGCCTCACTGTCATCCGCGCTGTTGTCTCCAGCAACGTCCGCGACGGTTACAACCTCGACCTCGGTGAGGACGAGCTCCTGATCGACGGCGCCGACGCCGGATCCGGGGTGCCGTGGAACTGGGCACAACAGCAATCACGCCCGCACGGCCAGTGGATCCTGGCGGGCGGACTGTCCCCGGAGAACGTGCGCGACGCGCTGGATGCCACCGGTGCCTGGGGCGTCGATGTCTCCAGCGGCGTCGAATCGTCGAGGGGCGTCAAGGACCACGCTTTGATCGAGAAGTTCGTCAGCGCTGTCCGGCAGACCGATCACTCGAAATAGGACGCGTAGTCACTGAAGGCGACTTGACCGGTGGGACTCGCCTTCACGGCGTCGGCAACGGCAGGCGGAATGGGAGCCCAGTGCGCAGGCATGGCCGCCGCCAGTGACGGCTTCAAGATGTAGAGCAGTGCGAAGTTCACTATCCAGAGCGGCGGCGCCATCGACATGCCAACTTCCGAACTCACATCGCCTTTGGTGTTGGTCACCAGCTGCGCTGCTCCCGAAATCTGTTGCGCTGCAAATCCGTAGACTGCCTGCACCGTGTATGCCGACTGATAGAGCGCAATCAGAGTGTGCGTCGCACCGTTGTTGCGCAACCAGGTGCCCACAAAACCGCCAGGGGCGATCAGCGTATTCACCTGTCGCGTCGGCGCATCCGCGTTGGCCGGACTCTCCAGCAATCCGTCGGGATTCACGTACAACCCGTAACTGGCCAGAACCGACGGCGTAGTGCCGGAATAGAGGGGCCGCCCGTTCGTATTGGTGAGAATCCGGGCGCATTCGTCGATCACCTCGGCATCCTCGAGATTGCCACCGACCCCACCACCGGCCATGAGGTCGCGATACTGCTCCTCGGTCAAAGCGTCAGCGGGCTCGAGTCCGATCTGCGCGGCAATCTCTTCCGCAGTCTGCTGACCGAGCGGCTGGTTGAGTTGATCCGGAGTAGTCATCTGCGTGGGCGCGACGCTCTCGTAGACCGGTGCCCCGGCAAAAGGGATCACGAACCCGGTATCGACATTCTCTGCAACCGGTTGCGCGCCGGCCGTCTGAGTGGTGGCAAACGAAAGTACGCACACCCCAACCAAAGCCAGAACCGAGACGGTCCCGCGATGAGACCTTGCTCGGTGAGATTCTTGTCCACGTCTACAGCCCTCGCCTGAGAAAGCCTTGCCTGCAATTCCATTGCCGCGCATAGGTCAACCTCCCGGGACACAGTCCGGCGAATCAACTCGAGCTTGCATCTCAGTCAAACGCTGTGACCAGCGCCGTGTCAAGACACTGGTCAGGTCGAGGCACGGCGACAGCTCCCTCGATACAGGCGACAGCTCGCCCGCTACAGTGATGCTTTCATCTGAAGTGACCTCACCCCATTTGAATTGCAGGACATCTCTGGAGGCGAGCAGTGTCTGACAAACGCGGGACCGTGTTGATCACCGGCGTCGGCCGGAGCAAGTCGATCGGAGCAAGCCTCGCATTGGGTCTCGCCGAGGATGGTTGGGATCTGACGATCGGCTACTGGGCGCCTTATGACGAACGCGTCGGGTTCGTCCGCGGAGCGCACGATCCGCAGGACGTTGCCGAGAAGTGTCGCGCACTCGGGAGCCGTGTCGACCTGGTTCCCGGAGATCTGGCCTCGCCGGATGCGGCCGCACAGCTCGTTGACGCTGCCGCATCGCGGAATGACCTTCGTGGGCTGGTTCTCTCGCATTGCGAAAGCGTCGACAGCTCGATCCTCGATACCACCGTCGAGAGCTGGGAACGACATTTCGCCGTCAACGCCCGCGCCTCTTGGCTGCTGATCAAAGCGTTCGCTGAACGCCTTCCGGAGCAACGCGAAGTCAGTCAGGTGACCGGACGGATCATCGCACTCACCAGCGACCATGCGGCCCATAATCTTCCGTACGGCGCCAGCAAGGGCGCTCTCGACCGCATCGTCATCGCCGCCGCAGTCGAACTGGGATCACGCGGTGTAAGGGCAAACGTCATCAACCCAGGACCGATCGACACAGGATGGATGACACCGGAGATCAAACAGGCCACAACCCTCCACACCCCTGCCGACCGGCTGGGTACACCCGGCGACACTGCAGACCTCGTCCGATTTCTGATGTCCGACGCCGGAGGCTGGATAACAGGACAACTTCTTCACTCCAACGGCGGATTCAGCACGAGTTGAGCAGGCAGACCCGGCCCGCTCCGAAATCAGGTCAGGCCTTGTAGTTCGGTAGCGTCTGCCCGAGCCTGCGGCCCATCTCGGCAGCCAATGCGGCGAGCCCGCTGGCCGGACGCACCATGACCTCGAAATCGACGATCTTGCCGTCCTCGTCGAATTCGACCATGTCGATTCCCTTGAGGCTCTTGTCTCCGATGTTCGCACTGAATTCGAGAACGACCTGCCGACCGTTGGCTCCGGCGAACTGACGGTGGTACTCGAAATTCTCGAACACCTGGATCACCGTATTGAGAATGAGCACAACGGCATCCGCGGACTGGTACGGCTTGAATCCGGTGGGCGATCGGAACTGCGCGTCGGGCGCGACAATGGTCGGCAGTGCCGACAGGTCACCGGTTTCGATCATGGTGTGCCACAACTGCAGTGCAGCTTCGACTTTCGGTTCGAGCGTCAATTCCGTGCTCATGCTTCTACCCTTTCCTCGATGTTACCTGCCGCTTGATTTACCGGCACTTGACTTGCGACGGCCCACGCACTCAACACAGTTCGCACCCCGGTCACGAGTTGCAACGGCTGATCGATCATGACGTGATGGCCGGCTTCGGGAATCTCCGCCACGATGGCCTCCGGTCCGAACAGTCCGCGCATGTGCTCCATGAGTCGATCGGACACGATACCGTTCTCAGCTCGGAAATAGGCTACGCGGCAACGCGGTTCACTGTCGAGAACATCTTCGGCGCCAACTCGGAGAAAGAAGTTCGGATCGAATTTCCATGACCAACCGCCATCGACTTCCTCCATGGACGTGGCTGCCACATGGTCACGCACCGCAGGCAGTCCCGAATCCTGGGGCGGAACGAAGCGGAATCGACCCATCGCGTCTTCCCTGGTGGGGTAAACCTTCTTGGGGCCGAACGCATTCTGGCGTCGAGCTGCCTCCTCTTCGGGCGTCCGCGCCTTGAGTGGCGAATCGATGATGACAACGCCGTCCAACAGTTCGCCGTGCAGATGCGAGGCCACGAAGGAAACAATCCCACCCATACTGTGCCCCACCAGAATCGGCTTGCCGTCGATTCCCCCGGCCTCGGCCGCCGCCAGCACCTCGCGAGCCCACTGGGATATCGCGTAGGCATCGCGAGTGTCACTGTCTCCGTGGCCCGTCAAGTCGAGAGCGACGACGCGCCGCCCCTCGGCGAACTGCGGCGCGATGTGATCCCACCAGCGACTGTGGGCTGCGCCGCCGTGGATCAGCACAATTCCCGGCCCTGCCGACCCCCAAGCCCGAAAGTGCACCGAAGCGCCCTCGACCTCCACCGACCCCGTCTCGACCGGCGCTTCCAGCGCCCGAGTGAACCAACCAGGCGCGTCTTCGACGACATTGCTCATCGATCGAACATACATAGTCGTCAATCGGTTCATCCAACTCTTCCCAGTTCGTGATCCATCACCTATATTGAATCCGGCCTCAAGTTCAATTCGTTTCGCCGAAGGGGAGAGATGACCAACCGCCAAGTACGCCTCGCCGCCCGCCCGACAGGACTTCCCGACGCTTCCACCTGGGAATATGTCGACGCCGAGATCCCGTCCGCCGGGCCGGGTGAGTTTGTCGTCAAGGTCGAATACCTCTCCCTCGACCCCGCGATGCGCGGTTGGCTCAACGACGTCAAGTCGTACGTTCCGCCGGTCAAGCTCGGTTCCGTCATGCGCGCCCACGGCGTCGGACGCATCACCGAATCCCAACACCCCGATTACCAGGTCGGGGACATCGTGGCGGGATCGTTCGGCGCTTCCGAGTACGGAGTGTCCGACGGAACAGATGTGACCCGGGTCGACGAATCGATCGCTCCCCTACCGACCTGGCTCGGAGCTCTCGGATTCCCCGGCGTCACCGCATATTTCGGACTGCTCGACGTCGGAAAGCTGAAAGACGGTGACACCGTCGTCGTATCCGGTGCCGCGGGCGCGGTCGGCAGCCTGGTCGGTCAGATCGCAAAGCTCCACGGATGCAAGGTCATCGGCATCGCCGGCGGTCCGGAGAAGTGCGCGTGGCTCACCGAGGACCTCGGCTTCGATGTCGCCATCGACTACAAGAACGAATCCGTCTACAAGGCGCTCAAGTCCAACGCTCCCGACGGTATCGACGTGTACTTCGACAACGTCGGCGGAGAAATTCTCGACGCTGCTCTCTCCCGATTGCGCCTGGGCGCTCGGGTGGTCATCTGCGGCGCCATCGCGGGTTACAACGCCACCGAGCCTCAGCCAGGCCCCGCGCACTACCTGTCACTTCTCGTCAATCGGGCCACGATGGCCGGCTTCGTGGTCTTCGACTACCTCGATCGCTACGCAGAAGCGCAGGAGCAGATCGGAAAGTGGATCAAGAGTGGCGAATTGACTGCCCGCGAGCACGTCGTCGACGGGGGTATCGACGCGTTCGGCGACAGCCTCAACCTTCTCTTCGCCGGTGCGAACACCGGAAAGCTGGTTCTGAAGGTCAGCTGAGTCACCCACACACGCAGATCGGCCACCGGTATTCCGGTGGCCGATTCGCTTGGGTCAACTGACTCCCGACGGAGTGGGAACGCTGTCCTCCCCCAACCGCGGCGGGGCCGACCGATAGGTTGCCGGCGTGCCGCTCATCCGAATCGGATTGGCTACCTGCCTAGTCGGTGCATCGCGACGCGGGTCGTCGATGGACACCACCGGATCGAGATTCAGTCGCTCCGCCAACGCTATCGCGTCGGCGATGTCGTTGAGAGGTCCACACGGGACACCTCGCTCGGTCAGCGCCTCGAACCACGAGTCTGCAGTGCCCTTGGCCAACGCAGCAGTGACGGCATCGAACAACTCTTCTCGATGCGCGACCCGATCCCGGTTCGAGATGAACCGCACATCCGCGGCAAGTTCGGGAACTCCGAGAACCTCTGTCAACGAACCGAATTGCCGGTCATTGCCTACAGCGAGGACCAGCGGACGGTCCGCGGTGTCGAATACCTCATATGGTGCGATGCTCGGATGTCGATTGCCCATTGCCTGAGGCACCACGCCCGCGGCAACGTAGCCGGACGACTGGTTGGCGAGCGCGGAGAGCAACGAGGACAACAGATTGACCTCGACGTGCTGTCCTTCGCCCGTTCGATCGCGATGGCGCAGCGCTGCAAGGATTCCCACGCTGGCGTGTAGGCCCGTGATGACGTCGACCACCGCGACGCCGACCTTGGTGGGAGACTTGGGATCGGGGCCGGTAATACTCATCAATCCGCCCACCGCCTGGATCAACAGGTCGTATCCCGGCAAAGAGTTGTTGCCACCGAAGCCGCTGATCGAGCAGTAGACCGCACGCGGATTCATTTCTCGCACAGAGTCGTAACCCAATCCCAGCCGGTCCATCGTTCCCGGCAGAAAATTCTGAACCACTACATCCGCGCCACGAACCAACTCACGCGCACTCTCCAGATCCTCCGGCTCGCGCAAATCCAGAGTGACCGACTTCTTGTTGCGGTTCACCGACAGGAAGTAACTCGACTCGTCCCCGACCCATGGCGGACCCCAACTACGAGTGTCGTCGCCGACACCCGGACGTTCGACCTTGACTACCTCCGCGCCGAGGTCGGCGAGAATCATCGTGGCGTACGGGCCGGCGAGGACGCGACCGAAATCAGCGATCACCAGCCCGTCGAGCGCTCCGACAGCGTCGACCGTCACCGGAACGCTTCTTCACCGGTGAGAGCGCGACCGATCACGAGCTGGTGAACCTCGGAGGTGCCCTCGTAGGTGAGAACGGATTCGAGGTTGTTGGCGTGGCGAATCACAGGGTACTCGAGCGTGATTCCGTTGGCGCCCAAAATGGTGCGGCATTCACGGGCGATCTTGATGGCCTCGCGGACATTGTTGAGCTTGCCGGTACTGACCTGCTCGGGGCGAACCGTCCCGGCATCCTTGAGGCGTCCGAGGTGGATGGCGAGCAACTGACCCTTGCCCAATTCGACTGCCATGTCGGCGATCTTGGCCTGGGTGATCTGGTACGCAGCGAGCGACTTGTCGAAGACCTTGCGATCACGCGCGTAGGAAATCGCGGTCTCGAGGCAGTCACGTGCGGCACCCATCGCGCCGAAGATGATGCCGAAGCGTGCCTCGTTGAGGCAGCCGAGGGGCCCGGAAAGTCCGCGTGCCTTGGGTAGCATCGCCGAGGCAGGAAGACGCACGTCCTCGAGCACCAGTTCCGAGGTGACCGACGCGCGCAGCGACATCTTGTTCTTGATCTCGGGGGCGGAGAATCCCGGAGTGTCGGTGGGAACGACAAATCCGCGCACGCCGTCTTCGGTTCGCGCCCAGACCACGGCGACGTCCGCGATGGAGCCGTTGGTGATCCACATCTTGGTTCCGTTGAGGATCCAGTCGTCGCCGTCGCGCTTGGCGTTGGTTCGCATACCGCCGGGGTTGGATCCGAAATCGGGTTCCGTGAGACCGAAGCAGCCGATGGCTTCACCCGCCGCCATCCGCGGGAGCCATTCTTCCTTCTGCTCTTCACTTCCGTTGTGGTGGATCGCGAACATGGCCAGTGAGCCCTGGACCGAGACGAGGCTGCGAATGCCCGAATCGACAGCTTCGAGTTCCTGGCAGGCCAACCCGTACGCCGTGGCACTCATTCCGGCACAGCCATAGCCCTCGAGGTGCATGCCCAGAACGCCGAGCGCGCCCAGTTCCTTGGCCAGCTCACGCGCCGGCAGTGCTGCCGCTTCGAACCATTCACCTATGTGCGGGCGAATGCGATCGTCGACCATCTTGCGGACCGTGTCGCGGATCGCGATCTCCTCGGCGTCCAGCAGGGTGTCGATGGCAAAAAGCTCGGACAGGGACTGCGGCGTGGTCACGGGGCCTCCAGTGTTCTCGGGCGCAATCCATTGCGAGAACGATTGCGCAATCGTTTGCATCGCCTAGAGTAGAGCCCGGTTGCACACCCGTCAATCCCCGGACGGCCAACCGACTCAGAACCAGCTCAGAACCGACGCACACCAGGAGCCCCGACGCAGATGACGCCCGATCCGTCGAACCGCAGCAACGGCCGTCCGCCAACGCTGCGCGAAATCGCCGACCAGGCCGGGGTCCACATCTCGACGGCGTCGCGGGTCCTCCGTCAGCCCGAGCCCGCCGACGGTTGGTCCGACTCCGCACTCCGAGTTCGTCAGGTTGCCGAGGAACTCGGTTACCAACCGAACCTGTGGGCGGCCAGCCTGCGTACCCGCAAGACCACCACCATCGGCGTCGTGATGCCGAGGCTGACGGACGTCGTGGTGGCCACGATGTTCCAAGGCATCGAGGAAGCCGCCACCGCAGCCGGGTACTCCGTGCTGCTCTCCAGCCCACCCGACGATCTGGACGCGCAGCGCAAAGCGGTCGAGTTCCTGGTCAGCCGACAGGTCGACGGTCTCATGCTGAGCAGCATCCACCTGCCGGGTACCGATTTCGTCGACTCGCTCCCCCTGCGCTCACTCCCGATCCTGCTGCTGAACCGGCACATCGACTCGGCGACGTCGTCTCCGAACCGAGGTCTTCCCTTTGTCAGCGGCGACGACCGACTCGGCGGCTACCTCGCGGGGAAGCATCTTCTGGACTGCGGCTATCGCGATCTCGGAGTGATCGCGGGGCCGGATCACGCCAGCACGTCGCGGGAACGCGTCGCGGGTTTCCGCGATGCCCTGACCGAAGCCGGTCTAGCACTGCCGCCGAACCGAATAGTGGCGTCCGAGTTCGAAGTTCAAGGGGGTGTCGATGCGGCGGCGACATTGCTCGGTGGAGATTCACGCCCCGACGCCGTCTTCACGGTGAGCGACACCATCGCGATCGGCGTACTCGGTGTGGCACGTGATCTCGGGTTGAGCATTCCCGACGATCTTGCGCTGGTCGGCTACAACGACATTCCGGTTGTCTCGCAACTCCCGGTGCCCCTGACAACGGTGAGGTCCCCCGCCCGAAAGATCGGCGCGACCGGGCTCGAGCACCTACTCGCACTGATCTCCGGCAAGAACGTCGAATCCGTGAAACTTCCCGTCGAACTGATCGTGCGAGCCTCCACCAGAAAGCCTGCCAGTCGCAAACTCTGAGCAGCTACCAAACCTGAGATTCGTCGATGCCCAACTGTCGCGCGTAACCGGAGTTGAGTGCGTCCCAACCGTACTCGCGCGCCCGTTCGCCCACGATCGGTCCGAAGGGCTCGCCTGCCAGAAGGGCATCGAGTACGTCGAAGCACAAATGCCACCCGGCAGCGAGTGCCGACGCCATCCCCTCGGCGCGCGACCTCTGCGTCAGTACGACGCGGGTGCCGCCCTCGACCGAACTCAGGTCCCACACCAATTCGTCCGGGCCCCACTCGTGTTCGAGCCGCCGAGTGGTCTCCACAACGTGAACGGTGACCGGCAGCGACATTTCGGGGGCTCCGTCCTCGGTGAGCATGGTGATCACGGCGTCACCGGTACGGCTCAGATTCCGATCGGCGGTGTACGGCGTCCATTGCGCCAACATCTCCGGGTCGGTGATCGCCTCCCACACCTTCTCGACGGGATACGGCAGCACCCGAGGGAAGCTGACGACTGTGTCGTCCCCGTCGACGCTCACCGTGATGTCGGACAGGGCACTGGGCTGATACGGCTGGGCACTCATGATTCGATCTCACCAGGAACCACCGACACGGGCAACTGCCCGCTCGGCGTTCAGAACACGAACAAAGCCGATGCGGCCGCGACTGTCGCCTCCACCACCGGAAATTTCACCACGGACAAGTCGTGTCGCGCTCCTTCGAACTCCACCAGACGTGTCGCGGCGGGAACCAGGTCGAGTGCTGCCTGTATCTCCTCCGTTGTCGCGAACTCGTCCTTCGATCCGTGGACGACAACGGCGGGTGAGTTCAGGTCGGGCAGGTGTTCGGTTCTGAGCTTCTCGGGCTTCTTCGGTGGATGCAGTGGATAGGACAGCAGGACCAGGCCGTCGACAAGTCCCGGGTTCTCCGCTGCCAGCATCGACGCCTGCCGACCGCCGTACGAATGTCCGCCGAGCAGAACGGGTCCGGGCACCGAGTAGTCCGAGCGAACAGCGGTAATCACCTCGGCAATGCCCGCGCGATCCTCCGCAGCACGCGACGGATGCGGCGGCCCCGAAGCTCGACGCACCCGAAACGCGAGATCGAAGCGCAGAACTTGCACTCCTGCTGCAGCAAAGCCGTCGGCGACAGCACGCAACAGCACAGTGTCGCAATTACTTCCGGCGCCGTGGGTCAATGCCAGGGTTGCGACGGGCACTGACTCGGGGCGGTGCAGGAAACCGTGCACCGCGCCTTCGTCGACCGTTTCGACAGTACTCATGGACGCATCCTTGTCCGGCCCGCTCGGGCCTGTTCGACTGCGGCAGCCAAGCTGCCTTCGTAGACCGGCCCGTGTCCGGGAAACAGCGCGCCGGCGGGCGCAGCGGCAATATTGTCCAACGCCTGGTCCGTCGCTCCACGGTCATGGTTGAAGGGGCACACCAGAAATTGTGGTCCGGCGACACTCGACGTCGCATGTCCGGTCACCAGAGCGTCACCCGACGCGATGACTCCTGCGTCGGGAACAAGGTAAGCGCTGTGGCCGTCGGTATGCCCGTGGGTAGGAATCGGTACGATCCGACCGGGAACGTCCAGCGCACCACCTGCCGCAAAGGCCTGTGCTCGAGGCAGTTCCGCGCCTCTCAACGCGCCTGCTCCGATCACGTCGAGTAGCCACTTCGGAGCGCCTCGCCGCCACAACAGCAACGGAACTTTGGCCGGCGACAACTGCTGCAGGTACTCCCGCTTCGCGTGGGGCACTTCCAACGGATCCATCAGGACCGGAACCTGGAGCCGAGTCACGATGTCCGCGATTCCACCGATGTGATCGACATGCGCGTGAGTGACGAGGATTGCCCGAACATCCCCGAGCTGGTGACCGATCTGCTCGATCGAGCGTTCGACGTCGGCGCCGTTGGCCGGGTATCCGCCGTCGATCAACGTCAGATCGGCCCCCTCTTCGACCAGGACCCAATTGGCGTGACCGCACCGAACCAGATGTGTGTTCTCGATCTGCGTGATCGACAGTGCCGCAGTAGTCATGCTTGGTAGTCTGCGCCACGTGTCGGAATCCGTGAAGCAGGCCAGCAGCCGCAGCATTCGAGATCGCGCCGAAGCGTTCTTGGTAGCAGCCGCATTCGCGCTGCCCAGCGCGGTGAAACGTCGAATCACCGGGCCACCCGTCGTCATCGAGGGCAACACGCTCGACGCCGACGCACACCTGCTGCTCACGCTCGCGAAGACGCGGCCACTCCCCTCACATTCCACCGATCCCCAGTCACTCGCCGCTGCTCGCGCCAATCTCACCCGAACCGCGATCATGATGGGCGGCCGACCCGCGCAGGTCCGCACCGAAGAGATCTCCGTTTCGGGCGCCGACGGCCCCCTCCGCGCCCGGCTCTACGTTCCGACTACCGACACCGGCGCTCTGCTCGCCTACTTCCACGGCGGCGGCTGGGTACAGGGCGGCATCGAATCACACGACGCTCCGTGTCGCCTGTTGGCCGAGACCTCCGGCGCACGGGTCGTCTCGGTCGACTACCGGCTTTCACCCGAATTCGCTTTCCCCACACCGGTAGACGACGCCTATGCCGCGTACCAGGATATCGTCGACCGCGCCGAAGAGTTCGGGGCAGACCCGACACGCATCGCTGTCGGTGGAGACAGTGCGGGCGGGCACCTGTCCGCGACGGTGGCGTTGCGTGCCCGCGACGACGGCAAGACCCCACCGGCAGCACAGCTGTTGATCTACCCCGCTACCGACTTTCACGAGAAGGCTCCCTCGAGAACGACGTTCGGTGAAGGCTTCTTCCTGACCGAGGCCAATATGAACTTCTACGAGTCCAGCTTCCTCGGCAAGGATGCCGATCGACTCGACCCGTTGGTGTCGCCGCTACGCGCCCCAGACGTGGCCGGACTGCCACCAGCCATCGTGATCACGGCGGGATTCGATCCACTCCGAGACGAAGGCGAAGCGTACGCAGCACGATTGCGAGACAACGGTGTTCATGTCACGGATCGACGCTATCCCGGCTTCATCCACGGCTTCGTCAACATTCTGGGGCCCAGTGCCGGATCCCGTGCAGCGGTCGCCGAGATCGGCGGCATGCTCCGCGCACTCCTCAGCCGCCCGACAGAATCTCCCGCACCGTATCCACCAGCGGATCGACGGGAAGCTCTGGGCTGATTGCGCGCTGTAGCCCCAAACCGATTCCGACGCTGAGCATTCGCAGCGCGGCTGCGTCCGGATCCAGCGTCGGCGTCACCCCGTTGGATTCCGTGAGGTGTTGGACCAATCCGGCGATCAGTCCCCGCACCTGGTCTGCACCCGCCGCGATCTTCTCCCGAATGTCCTCGCTGTGCCGCGATCTCACCGAGAACTCGACCTCGAGCAGCGTCCACCTCTGGTCCCCGATTGTTCGCTCGGCCCACCGCGCGAATTCAGCCACCGCATCGTCGAGGGTCGATTTCGCCCCGAGTTGCGCAGTGATCTCACCGACCTTGGTCAGCCTGATCCGGCCGAGAACTTCGGCACACAATTCATCCTTGTTCTTGAAATTCGAGTACACCGCCCCCTTGGAGTACCCGGCGTCCTCGGCGATCTGATCGAGAGAGGCCGCGGCGTATCCGCGATCGAGAAAGTGCTCGACGGCCGTCGCCAACAGGGTCTCGCGGGTCAACGCCTGCGTTTCCTGCCTGGTCAATCGCGCCATCGGAACCTCCCAGTGGTCCTCGGTATCGAGATTCCCACGGTAGCCGAATACCGCGAACGGTCGTCGAGTGGAGTACTGAAACCAATTTTTGGGGTACCAACGTTATTCGGATACTGATAGTCTCCGAAACATGACTTCAGATGTGACCGGTACCACCGTGCGCCAAAACAGCGCACCGAGACGCGGCTTGGCCATCGGCTGCGGCGGCACTCTCGGTTTTGCCTGGACTGTTGCCGCGCTCGCCTCGGTCCGGGATGCACTCGACTGGGATCCACGGGAAGCCACAGCCATCATCGGGACGTCCGCCGGCGCCGAGTTCGTGACGATGCTCGGCAGCGGAGTCGGTGTCGACGAGTTGGTTGCCATGCAACTCGGCAACGCCGCCGCACGCCCCGAGCTCCTCACCCACATCGCGTCGGCGCCCGGAAAGCTCCCGCCACTTCCGAGACTGGGCGTCGGCAATCCACGACTCCTCACGCGTCGAGACCTTCCGGTTCTGAGCCGGATGAGCGGCATTGCACCGGTTGGTGGCGGCGACCCGTCCTGGCTCACTACGCTCGCCGAATCACTTGCTCCGGGCGATTCGTGGCTCCCACATCCGAACGCTTACATGGTATCCATGGACTACAGAACGGGGCGACGGGTCGCATTCGGGGCACAGGGGGCTCCGAAAGTGACCGTCGGTGAAGCACTCCGAGCGTCATGGGCGATTCCCGGCTGGTTTCCACCCGTCACGATCGACGGCGTCAGGTACATCGACGGCGGCGCCGCATCCACGGCTTCGGTAGACCTTCTGCTCCCCCTCCAACTGGACGAGCTGGTTGTACTGGCGCCCATGGCTTCTCGAACCCTGAGGCCGGCGCGCGGAGCCGCCCGTATCGAACGCGGTGCCCTGCGCAATGCCATGTCCAAGGGGCTCGATCAGGAGATCGAACTGGTCCGCTCCGCGGGTACCAGAGTCATACGAATCGATGCCACCGACGACGACCTTGCCGTGATGGGCGCCAACTTCATGGACGGCCGCCGACGGCTCGCCACCTTCGAATCATCGCTGCGTACAACACGTGCGAGCGTCAAGCGCGAACTCGATGTGCACCCGTTCCAGCCCACTCGTTCCCACCAGTGAAAGCGCAGACTCAGTGAACAACGAATCTGACCACTTCGAGGTCGTGATCATCGGCGGTGGAATTTCCGGAATCGGCGCGGCTATCCACCTGCAGCGTCTCGGAATCGACAACTTCGCACTCCTCGAGAAGGCCGACTCCCTCGGTGGAACCTGGCGCGCCAACACCTATCCCGGGTGCGCCTGCGACGTTCCATCCGGTCTGTACTCGTACTCCTTTGCCGCCAATCCGGATTGGACGCGCTTGTTCGCGGAGCAACCGGAGATCCGCGAATACATCGAGAACACGGCGGGCACGCACGGAGTGGACAAACACGTTCGCTTCGGGGTCGAAATGCTCTCCGCGCGATGGGATGCGTCGCAATCACTTTGGAAGATAACAACTTCCAGCGGCGAACTGACTGCTCGCTTCGTGATAGCCGCTGCCGGCCCATGGAACGAGCCCCTGACACCGGCGATACCCGGACTGGAAGCGTTCGAGGGAGAGGTGTTTCATTCCTCGCAGTGGAATCACGACTACGACCTGACCGGAAAACGCGTCGCCGTCGTAGGAACCGGAGCCTCGGCAGTCCAGTTCGTTCCGCGCATCGTTTCCCAGGTCTCCGCCCTTCACCTCTACCAGCGAACCGCTCAATGGGTTCTTCCCAAACCCGATCACTACGTACCGCGGATCGAAAGGTCCGTCATGCGATTCGTGCCGGGAGCACAGAAAGCCTTGCGCAGCATCGAATACGGAATCATGGAAGCGCTCGGATTGGGATTCCGTAATCCGTGGATCCTGCGAATCGTGCAGAAACTCGGGTCAGCCCAATTGCGCCTGCAGGTACGCGATCCGAAGCTGCGCAAGGCATTGACTCCCGACTACACCCTCGGTTGCAAGCGACTGCTCATGTCGAACTCGTACTATCCGGCCCTCGGTAAACCCAACGTCAGCGTCCATGCCAACGCCGTCGAGCAGATCCGCGGTAACACCGTGATCGGCGCCGACGGAGTGGAGGCGGAGGTGGACGCCATCATCTTCGGAACGGGCTTCCACATCCTCGACATGCCCATCGCATCCAAGGTATTCGACGGAGAAGGTCGATCACTCGACGATCATTGGCAGGGAAGCCCGCAGGCGTACTTCGGCTCCGCCGTCAGTGGATTCCCCAACGCGTTCATCCTGCTGGGCCCGAGCCTCGGCACCGGGCACACGTCGGCATTCATGATCTTGGAAGCCCAACTGAACTATGTGGCGCAGGCAATCGGCCACGCCCGTCGTCACGGCTGGCAGACCATCGACGTGCGAGAGGAAGTTCAGGCAGCCTTCAACTCTCAGGTTCAGGAGGCATTGGGGACCACGGTCTACAACGCCGGTGGTTGCGAAAGCTATTTCTTCGACGTCAACGGCCGCAACAGTTTCAACTGGCCGTGGTCGTCCGGTGCCATGCGTCGACGGCTACGGGACTTCGATCCGTATGCCTACAACCACACGTCGAACCCTGAGTCAGACAACACGCCCCCTGAACCCACGCCATCTGAACCTACGCCATCCGAGCCCACCACCATTCCGGAACCGGAGTACACCGCATGAGCCTCTTCGGCACCACCTACCCCCCGATCGATCTCGACGGAGCGGTCGTCGTCATCTCGGGCGGTGGCCGCGGAATCGGCCGGGCGACAGCCAAGTTGTTCGCTACTCGCGGTGCACTCATATGCGTCGGCGATCTCGACGAGGAGACGGCCGTCGACACAGCGGAGTCCATCGGCCCACGTGCCCGCGGTTACCTGCTGGACGTCACCTCACGCGATTCCTGGGATGTGTTCGTCTCCAAGGTGATCGGCGAATTCGGCCACATCGACATTCTCGTCAACAACGCGGGAGTGATGCCGCTCGGCAGCTTCCTCGACGAGTCCGACGCCACCAGTCGAGTCACCCTCGACGTCAACGTCTGGGGGCCTATTCACGGGATGCGCGCCGTGTTGCCCGGCATGGTGGATCGACGACGCGGGCACGTCGTCAACATCGCATCGATGGCAGGCAAACTTCCGGTACCCGGGATGGCCGTGTACAACGCCAGCAAGTTCGGCGCAGTGGGTCTTTCGGCTTCTGCCCGTGTCGAATTCGCAGATTCCGGGGTCAGCGTCAGCGCGATCCTGCCCAGCGCGGTGCGGACCGGCCTCTCGTCAGGCGTGCCACTCGGAAAGGGAATGCCGACGGTTGAGCCCGAGGTAGTGGCCAAGGCCGTCGTCGACACGGTCGCGCATCGGCGAGCCGAAACTGCAGTTCCCCGTTACCTTGCGGGCTGGGATCTCGTCGACGCACTGGTCCCCGAATGGATCATCAACATCGGCCGCCGGGTGATCGACGATCGCCGCGCACTGACATCGGTAGATCCGAACGGGCGTGCGGACTACGAAAAGCGAGTGGCACGTCAGGCCGAAAACGGGGAGCACAATCCGAAGTGAACCGGGTAGTTTCGTGGCCATGTACATCCGCCGCGAAACTTCTTCCGACCGTGACGCCATCTATTCACTGCTCGGGGCGGCGTTTGCCGACCAGGCACCGCCCGGCGAGACTCCCTACGAGATCGAACTGACACGCCAACTCTTCGCCTCGGACGACTACTTACCGAAGTTGTCGCTGGTCGCCGTAGCCGGCGGTGAGATCGTCGGTTTCGTGATCGGGACGCGCGGATGGGTCGGTCCCGTGGAGGCTGTTGGCCTCGGCCCGCTGGCTGTCACCCCGGGTAACCAGCGCAGCGGGGTTGGTTCGGCACTGATGCACGCGGTGGTCGGCGCGTGCGACGCCCTGGACGTGCCGCTGATCGCACTCTTGGGCAGCACCGAGTACTACCCGCGGTTCGGATTCGTCACCAGCACGGACGTCGGAGTGGAGTCTCCGGAAGCTGAGTGGGGCGCTCACTTTCAGATCAGAACGCTCACCACACATCGCGCTGATCAGACGGGGAAGTTTTCATACGCAGCGCCTTTCGGAATCGCGTGACCCGAAGCGCGATGTAAGAGTTCTTTGACATACGGCGTGCGTGAATCTACGCTCAACCCTGTCAAAGAACTCTTACATCCGGGAGGCTTCATGAGCACCACGGCACGGTGGAGCCTGGTTATCGGCATCGGCGTCGCAGTAACGCTGACCCTCGGCTTTTTCGCAGCACTGACCGCCGGCGACCAGAAGACGTTGACCTTCGTCGTCTTCGCAATCGTCATGGCGCCGGCTTGCATCGGATCCGTATGGGCCCTTTTCCCATCGGAAAAGAACAAGGCTCCCGCCTATCCCGAGGACACCGTCGAAACAGAATGGAGCCGCAAGGCCGGATTCGGCGCGTTCACAGACTTGATCACTGCCATGGGAATCGCGCTGATCGCGCACAATGTCTTCGGCGCTCCCGAACTGCCGCTCCTGATCTTCACTGCCCTCGGCCTGGTCGACTTCGGAATTCGGTACTGGGCGGTGTCGAGGGACCGCGCCCCCACGATCGAGATCTGATGCGCAACAATCTTCAAGAACTCAGGACGGCGGCCGGATTGTCACAGCAAGCGTGCGCCGACGCACTCGGAATCACGCGCCAAACCGTCATCTCGATCGAGAAGGGACACTTCGACCCGCGTCTGTCACTGGCGTTCCGAATCGCCGAGTACTTCGACAAACGCGTCGACGACGTCTTCTCCAGCTGACGTCTTCTCGGGCTGACAGAAGATCAGTCGAACAGGGTAGGCGACCCGTTTTCGTCTTTCCCGTCGTCGACCGCCGTCGTCTTCTTGCCCGAGCCCTTGCGGACGACGGTCAACGTCGTCGTTCGACGCGACAACCTGTGCCCGTCACTGTGTTCGAGCAACGCCATGCCCTGGCGAACTTCGACTACCGTCCACGGACCCGCATGGCCGGCTGCCTGCACGAGGTCACCGGACTCCACCTCAGTTGCCATGACCACTCCTTGTTCGTCGTGTCCTGCACGTTCTCCTTCCTATTATCGACGCGGCCACCTGGTAGTCGACGCGCAGGGTACCTACGCTGCAGCAGCAACCTTGACCGCATGGCCGACTTCGGCTCGGAATGCCGCGTATTCGGGTGAGCCTCGGAGATCGTCGGGATCGACGCCGGTTCGTGGCAGATCGATTTTCAGGTCCAGTGCGACCTTGCCGGGCCGGCTTGTCAGAACTACGACGCGGGAGCCGAGAAAGGCCGCCTCGTCGGCACTGTGAGTGACGAAGACACTTGTTCGCCCCGATTCGGCACTGACACTGCGGAGGTCCTCCTGCAGACGCTCGCGAGTGAGGGCGTCCAATGCGGCAAAGGGCTCGTCCAGCAACAGCAACGACGTTTCGGCCGCCAGGGCCCGGGCAATTGCCACCCGCTGCTGCTGCCCGCCGGATATTTCCCAGATACGCCGGTCCGCTGTGCCGCCCAGACCGACGCGGTCGAGAAGCTCGTCGCGCCTTCGCCCGCGTTCGCTCTTCGTCACCCCGGCATATTTGAGTGCCAGATCGATGTTGCCGCCCACCGATTTCCACGGAAACAGTCGTGGTTGCTGAAACACCACGCCGGCACTCGACCCGGGAATCGGGTCGGATCCTGATACCTGAACTGTTCCACTGGAAGGATTTTCGAAACCCGCAATCAGCCGCAGCAATGTGCTCTTGCCGCAACCCGACGCTCCGACGAGGACCAGAAACTCACCAGGTGCAACGTCGATCGATACCGGCCCGAGTGCCGTGACGGACTCTCGACCGTGGCCGTACTTGTGCGAGACGGTGTCGATTCGGATCGCGCCCGGGCGGTCGGCAGCGAATCCTCCCGCGGCCTGCTGTGCGGTCTCGCTACTGGTCAAGGACATCGGGAAGCCCCTTCACATAGAGAGCATTCTGAAAGACCGCCAGATCAGGCACACTGTCGATCTGCTTCTGCTCGGCCAGGAATTGCGCTGCACTCTGCAGGTTCACTGCCAGATTCCCGGGAGCGCCTTCGGCGCCCAGCCATTCCGGCGAGGAGATCTGCTCGGGAGTGAGGAACACTCCCTGCTTCAGCTGCGCTGCCGCGTCGTCCTTCGAGGCGCCCAATTGCGCGGCAACAGCTTCCGCTGCCGCGTCCGGGTCCGTGGCGATCGTCGTGAGCGCGCGGGCCTGAACCTGGCGCCAGGTATCGACGATCTCGGGGTGATCCTTGGCAAACGCGGTCGACACCACACCAAGATCGAGTGTCGGCTTTCCAGCCGTCGCGAGCTCGCGACTGGCGATCAACTGTGTTCCGTCCTTACGGAGCTCGTCGAGCGTGGGCAACCAGGTGTAGACGGCATCGATGTCACCGCGCTGCCAGGCAGCGAGGGATGCTTGCGGCTGGAGATCCACCAACTGGACGTCGTCAGCATTGAGTCCGGCCTGGTTCAGTGCTGCCAGCAGACTGTAGTGCGCGGTCGAGGCGAATGCCGTGGCCACTTTCTTGCCACGCAGATCTGCGACGGTCTTGATTCCGGTTGCGTTGCGCGCCACCAAGGCTTCGTTGTCGCCGGCCACGTCGAGAACAAACGCGACCTGGTACGGAATGTTCAGCGGTGCCGAGAGGCCACGAGCAACCGGACTCGAACCGATTGCGCCGAAATCGATTTCACCGGCAATGAAGGCGGTGTTGATGTCGGCTCCCGAATCGAACTTCGTCCACTTCACGTTGTACTCGGGCAATGCGTCTTCGAGCCAGCGATTGTTCTTGACTATCAAGTCGCCGCTCGGGAACGACTGGTAGGCGATACGGATCGTTTCCTTGGACGAATCCTGGCCCGAATGATCCACCGAGCACGCACCGAGAACAAGGGCAAGAACGCCGATCAGCACCGTGAACGCCGTCCGGGAAGCCCTTCCCTCGTTGCGGTTCGGATTGCTGTTGCGCTTCAGATTGCCGCTGGGCTCGGAAATGCTGCCATATTTCTTATTGTCGGTCATACTTTTCCCCTCCAGGGAACGGCGCGGCGCTCAGCAGCCCGCAACAGTCCGTCGATGATCAAACCGGAGAATCCGATGGCGAAGATCCCCACCAGCACTACCGGAGTGTTGTTGTAATTGCTTGCATCCTTGACCATTCCGCCGATTCCGGGGATGCCGTTGAACAATTCGGCCGCGACAACTGACGAGTACGCCATACCCACCGACAAGCGAATGCCCGTGAAAGTTTCAGGCAGCGCCGACGGGACAACCACGTCTCGGATCACTTGTGCCCGTGAGGCTCCCAGCGCCCTGGCAGCTTCGACCAGCCCGACGGGTGCCGCGACAACAGCAGCTGTGGTGGCCACTGCTGCCGGCGGTAGCGCAGCCAACGCCAGAAGCGTGATCTTCGGCGCCTCGTCAATTCCCAGCCAGATCACCAGCAGGAAGAAGTACGCCAAGGGCGGCAGTGCCCGCAGGAAGGTCAACCACGGTTCGAGCAGGCTCCGCAGCCATGTCACCGATCCCATTGCCAAACCTAGGATCACGCCCAATCCGACGCCGATGATCACACCGACCAGCACCCGTCGCAGCGTCATGTAGAGGTGCTCCCAGAGCAAATACCCCTGGTAGCCACGCACTCCGTCGTGCGTGGTCATCGTGTTGACGAAGGCATGCCAGACCGTGCTCGGAAAGGGCACGAAGGTCTCACTCCAGGTGCCGCTCGCCGCGGCGACCTGCCACAAGGCCAAGAATGCGATCACTGAGAGCACCGGCAGTCCGACAGTGGTCACACTCGAAGTCCACGGCCGACGCGGTTCACGGTTCGGTTCCGCGACTGGTGTTGGTTCTATTGCTTCGACAGGAGTCGACATCGCTGTTCTTCCTCGACGTACGGAAAATTCCGGCACACATGCAGCAACGAGCGCACATGCAGGGGCGAAGGCGCACAGAGCGGCGCCGTTCTCACTCAGGAGAGTCGGAAGGAATCAACAGCAACAGCAGTTGGCACCAAGACGGCACAGGTCGACGGCGATGCGTCGTGTCAGTGGCGTCGTGGGCATGGGGGTAATTACTACCTGTGTCTGCAATTACCCGCAAATGCGGGGGAAATAGGCGTCAGTCGGCCAAGCGAACAGACAGCGAATACATCAGCGGTATCTCTGGTCGTCCGGCCGGGACTCCCCAACGCTTGCCACCGAGTTCTGCCATCTCCTCGAATCCTTGCCAACCGTTGGCGTACGGGTACTCGTCGAAGGACTCGAGCGTCAATCCGGCACGCCGCAGGGCGCCGAGCACCTCGGCGATGGACCAGTTGAATTCACATGAAGGGAAGGGATTTTCGAAGTTCTCGACTCCGTCTCCCTGAGCGCCCGGCAAGACGAGATCGGCTGAATCTGCCACGTAGTCGCCGACGCCACCGGGTTCGGTCACGGGAGTCCCGCCTCCGTACGGGTATGTCAGCGACCACTTCTCGTCGAAACACATGGCAAACGGATGAAACTCCACCAGAACGAATCGACCGTTCGGCGCCAGAACACCGGCAATCCCCTCGGCCCACTCGTCGAGATCGGGTAACCAGATCACCGTTCCGTACGAAGAGAAGACTCGATCGAACTTCCTCCCGGTAGCGCCGGCATCTCGGAGCCACGCAGATACATCCGCTCGCTCGAAATCGGCGGCAATGCCGGATTCCGCAGACAACGTTCGCGCGAAGTCGATCGCAGAATCCGAGATGTCGACGCCGGTCATCGCGGCACCGAGAGCAGCCAAACTCAGCGAATCCTGACCGGAATTGCACTGCAGATGAAGAATCGAGGAGCCGTCGATCTCGCCGAGCAGCGCCACTTCTTCCGGAAACAAGGTCGACCCGCCGTTGCGAAAGAACTGTGCTTGGTCACCTTTGTGACTGTTGTGAGCGACGGTCGCCGCATTCCACGACAACCGATTCATCTCCACTGCGTCCATCTCTACTGCATCCACCTCTCGGCCCACAACAACTCCGCCCGAGTTCACCACGCCCCCGGTCACGTCGGCAATCGATTTACTGGGCTGGAAACCTATCCGAACGAAGATGCAACAGGTTACAGTTTTTCGACGGACCATCGAAGGAGAACCAGTGCGCTACGGACTCAGCCTGTTCACCAGTGATCGCGGCATCCGCCCTGCCGATGCAGCAAAGGCTGCGGAGGCGAATGGATTCGACGCCTTCTACGTTCCGGAGCACACTCACATCCCCGTATCGAGGGATTCCGATCACCCCGGAACCCAGTCGGCAGAATTGCCCGACGACCGTTACATGCGCACACTCGACCCCTGGGTTGCCCTCGGCACCGCCGCGTCGGTCACGAGCACCATCCGATTGGGCACCTCGGTGGCCCTCCCCCTCGAACACGATCCGATCACTCTCGCGAAAACCATCGCATCGCTGGACCATCTTTCCGACGGACGCGTGGTTTTCGGCGTCGGATTCGGCTGGAATGCAGAGGAACTCGCCGACCACGGCGTACCGCCCAACAAACGCCGGACCGCACTCCGGGAGTATCTCGAAGCCATGGGTGAACTGTGGTCGAAGGAAGAAGCTTCGTACGACGGCCAATTCGTGAAGTACGGGCCTAGTTGGGCCTGGCCCAAGCCCGTTCAGAAGCCCCGTCCGCCCATCATGTTGGGCGGCGGCGGCAACGAGAAGACTTTCAAG
The DNA here is from genome assembly GCF_056401575.1 of Rhodococcus sp. P4_E4. Taxonomy (NCBI): domain Bacteria; kingdom Bacillati; phylum Actinomycetota; class Actinomycetes; order Mycobacteriales; family Nocardiaceae; genus Rhodococcus; species Rhodococcus sp. P4_E4. Next base: position 296,337 of record NZ_JBFUJB010000001.1, read on the forward strand.
TGGATCGCAAAGTCTGCCGACGGGTGGATCACCACACCGATCGAGCAGGAGATCGACGGAAACGTGGAACTGCTCCGAAAGATCTGGGCCGAAGCAGGTAGAGTCGGCGAGCCTGAAATAACCGTCCTGGCAGGCAAACCCGATCCGGAGAAGCTCGCCCACTGGGCAGATATCGGTGTCACGGAGGCGATGTTCGGCACTCCGGACAAGAGCCCCGAAGAGGTGGTCGGATACATGGAACGTCTGGCAGCCAAGCTCGGACGGTGAGGTCCGCCACAGCACCTTGACCTCAACTGCACTCGAGGTTTTAACGTCGGTATTGCACAAGACAGTGCAACGACAGCAAAACCCGAGTCAGAAGAGGTGCTAAGTGTGACGACAAAATTGGTTGGCACCCAACCTGTTTCGGATGTCGCTGTTGATTCGGCGCCGTCCATCCGAAGCGCATTCGTCGAGGCATTCCGAAATCATCCCGCCGGCGTCTCGATCATCACCGCGACGGGCAATGACGGCCCGGCCGGCATCACGTCGTCTTCGGTGATCTCGATCAGCGCCGATCCGGCAGTTCTGGCGTTCTCACTGCAGTCGTTGCGTGGTTCTGCGAGCGTCATTGCTTCCGCAAGCAGTTTTGTTGTTCACCTGGCAAATTCGGCGAACGAGCGACTGGCGGCCACGTTCGCGACCCGCGGCGCTGTCCGCTTCGGAGACGACATGCGCTGGTCGTTTCTGTCGACGGGTGAACCATTCCTGCACGGCACGGGCCACGCCTTGCGGGCGGTTCCCTTGAATGCCACGACGTGTGGCTCCGCAGTGATTGTCACCGCGCGCGTCGTCGACGTCATCGATCCGCAGCACGTGTCAGCGCCGCTCGTCTATCACGATCGAACCTATCGAAATCTCTCGTCTCACAACATTTCCTCAAAGGAAGGCATGTCACATGACTGAATACGTTCTCCCCGAGCTGGACTACGACTACGCCGCACTCGAACCGCACATCTCCGGCGAGATCATGGAACTGCACCACAGCAAGCACCACGCCACGTACGTGGCGGGCGCCAACAGCGCAATCGAGCAGTTGGCTGCTGCACGCGAAGACGGCACGATCACTGCGAAGGCGCCGCTGCTCAGTAAGAACCTCGCCTTCCACCTCGGCGGCCACACCAATCACTCGATCTTCTGGAAGAACCTCTCCCCCAACGGCGGTGAGCGACCAGAAGGCGATTTGGCAGCCGCGATCGACGAGCACTTCGGTACCTTCGACGCATTCGTCAACCACTTCTCTGCTGTAGCAACGACTTTGCAGGGGTCCGGCTGGGCGGTACTGGCCTACGACACGGTCGGGCAGCGCCTGGTCATCGAGCAACTCACCGACCAGCAGGGCAACATCAGCATCGGTATCGTTCCGCTGCTCATGCTCGACATGTGGGAGCACGCTTTCTACCTGCAGTACAAGAACGTCAAGGCCGACTATGTGAAGGCTTACTGGAACGTCATCAACTGGGAAGACGTTGCACAGCGATACGCGGCGGCCACAGCCTCGACCGGCTTGATCGTCCCTGCCTGATCGTCCCCGCCTGATCACTGCCGCATCATCCCGATCAGCCCAGCTCGGCACGGTGGCTCCGTTGCCGAGCTGGGTTTTTGCCCCCCGAGATCGATGTATGTGAAGGCAGGTAACATACACCGAGCGCGGCCGACTCGGCCGTCCGCCGATTCGACTCCAAGGGGAACCAGTGCTCGATATCAGTGGTTTGATCGCGACGTGGCGTCCGACGCTGGACACCGCAGCGCGCAATGCATGGGGACTCTCGTTCGGCGACGGTGTCGAGAAGGCCGAACGCACGCCGTCGGTACTGATCAGCGAAGGTCTACACCGCGATCTGTATCGCTTCGGCGCATTGTGGACGCCCAGAGGCAATCCGGTTCTCCTCGTACCTCCCCTCGCGGTTTCAGCCGACTGCTACGACCTTCGTGCAGGCCAGAGCCTCGCCGCACACCTACTGGATGGCGCAAACACGCCCTACCTCCTCGACTACGGGACCATGCGGTACTCCGACCGCGGAATGGGTTTCGAGGCCTGGGTCGACGACATCATCCCGGAAGCGATCCGTACGATCTCGGACCTACATGACGGCGCACCTGTTTCGCTGATCGGGTGGAGCCTCGGCGGGACCATGTCTCTGCTCACGGGCTCCGCTCACTCCGACCTTCCGATCGCATCGATCACGGCAATCGGCACGCCAATCGATTACACGAAGATTCCCGCTATCAGCCCGTTGAGGCTGATCGGCAAATACACGGGCGATACCCCGCTCACCTCCGCGACCAATCTGGTCGGCGGACTACCTGCTCCACTCGTTCAGGCGAGTTACAAGGTGACGGCGTTGCAGCGCGAAGTCCTCAAGCCATGGTTCATCGTCCGCAATCTTCACAACACCGAGACCCTGGCTCGTATGGAATCGATAGACAAGTTCATGGCAGCCATGCCTGGATACCCGGGCAAGGCATTTCAGCAGATCTGCGAACAACTCATGCTCGGCAACAATCTCTACAACGACGCTGTCACGCTTGCCGGGCGCGAGATCAAACTGTCAGCTCTGAGCGTTCCCGTTCTCGCGATCGGCGGCACCACCGACGTGATTGCACCCATCGCTTCGGTGGAAGCGATCACGTCGGTCCTCACCGGAGCGCCGTCGGTCCGGTTCGAGAAGGCGCCGGGAAGTCACCTCGGGCTCGTTGCCGGCCCCACCGCGAGAGACTCCACCTGGGCGCACATCGACGAATTCTTGAAAGAGAATGCACCGCAGTTGGTTTCGACCAGCTAAATCACGGCGTCGTGATGCCCGCGGCTACAGCTGCCTTGTGCCAATCCGGGAATTCACTCAGCAAACGGGTGTACAACTGGGCGTCGTCGACGGTGTCGATGTCGTCCAGCGCGAAGAATCCGGCATTGTCGACCACCCTGCCGTCGAGGTCGTCGAGCTTCTCCAGCACTCCGTAGTTGGCCTTGCCGATTCCGACGAACTGCCAAAAGGCCGGGAGCCCAGACGCTTCGCGCATCAATTTCGTGATTTCCTTGCGCTCGCTGAAGCCTCCGTCGGTGAAGAACAGGACGAGCGTCGGCGCCGAACCACGTGTCAGGCCGGAGAGAATCTCAGTCATGATCGGCACTTCACGATTTGCGGCGCCGATCTTGTCATAGTTGAATCCGCCGTGCGAGCCGCGCAAGTGCAGGTAGGTATCCGACCACTCTTCCGCGTCATGAACAGAGATCTCGGGAAGCTTGACGAAGCTGACTGCATACAAGTACGGCTCCAGCTTGCCGTCGTCATCGAGCTGGATCGCAACGGGAACCATGCGTTCGACAACACGATGCACCACTCTGGTGCGGTACTGCTTGGCCATACTTCCGGTTTTGTCGATCACCAGGACCACTCGCGCCCGAATTCCGTTGCCACCCTTGGTCAGCAGGACCTTGGCCACTTCGCGCTTTCGGAGGTCCAGCTTTTCCCGCTTCACCATCGAGAGTTTGGCTTCGTCGGGCACGGTCCGAATGCCATCTGCCGATTCAGCCGAGTCGGGTCGGCTCTGCGGTTCCTCGTCGACCGAGACTCCGAATGCAGTGACCAGATCTGCCAATCCGCTGTCCCAACCCGCCGAAACGTTCCGAACCTTCCAGTCCGTGCCGCGGCGATAGATCTCGACGAGGACCGCTGCCCTCTCACTCGTCAAACCCAAAGCCTGAGCCACGATAGCGGTGGAACCAGCCTGCTCCACCACGACACCAAGGCCCCCGACAGCAGAAAGGGTTCCGTTTGCCGCCGCATCAAGCGCCACGGCAACACTCAGCTGGTGGATGTCGGCGGGCAACCTCGCAATGTCGATTTCGATGACGCCGCCGGACTCCAAGCGCACCGCACCTTCGGGCGACACCGGCTGATTGAAGAAGACAAAATCTGCGTCGTTCCGCACCTTGTTCCGTTCGTCGAGCTGGAACACCATCAGGTCCACCGTGCCCGGGGCGCTACCGTTCACCGCCACCTTCAGCGAAGTTCCGTCAACGACTGTGTTCGCTCCACGCGCCAGCTCCATACCGGAAGATTAGCGGGCCACCAAAGAATCAACGGCCCCGCGGTCGGAAGAATCACAGCACACTTTCAGCAATCGACAGGATTCTCGAGGCAGACTGTTCGTGGAAGATTTGTCGCACGCGGGACCAAGAGCCTGAACATCGACAGAATCTTAGGGTCGATCAGGAGGTCACCAAATGCCGCACGGCCAGGCGCGCACCATCCCGATGCTGCCACTCCTGCCACCACTGACGAATTTCGACGACGCCAGTCGCTCGATCGTGTCCTACCTCGACGAATATCTTCCGCTGGCACTGTGGTCGATCACGCGGTTCGACGGGTCGAATCAAATCTTTCTCACCGTCTCACCCAACCCACTTCACATCGAAGTCGGCGAGACCCGGACTTGGCAAAACACCATGTGCAGCGAGGTAGTCCTCGGAAATGCGCCGCCAGCCTCATCGAATCGCGCACTCGTACCTGCACTTTCCCGAGATGACAGGTGGGAAGGCATAGGCGCATACGTCAGCATCCCAATCCTTCACAACGACGGCAGTCTCTTCGGCACTCTGTGTGGCGCCGACCCGATTACGGGCGACTCCGTACTCGAGGACAACCTGGCCCTCCTCACCCTCCTGTGCCGACTCCTCGGAACGATTCTCGATGTCGACTATCAGCGCGCGCAGTCAGTGCGACTGGCCGAAACTGCGCAACTCGATGCCGAGACCGACCCGTTGACAGGTCTTCTCAATCGGCGCGGGTGGAACCGCATCCTCGAGGCCGAGCAAACCCGGTACCGCCAATTCGCCGATCCGGGATCTATCATCATCGTCGATCTGGACGGCATGAAGACCATCAACGACGAACTCGGTCACGCCGCGGGTGACGAATATGTTCAACGGGCCGGCAAGATCTTGGCAGCATGCGCGCACCCTGGTGCGGTGGTTTCACGGTTGGGCGGAGACGAGTTCGGAATCGCTCTGCCCGATACACAGCCGCGCGCCGTCGACTACCTGGTCGAGTGTTTGGAGAAGGCGTTCCGGAATGCCGACGTCTGTTGTTCGATCGGTCGAGCCGACTTTTCCATGGCCCAAAGCCTTTCCGAGACTTGGGATACGGCCGATGCCGAGATGTACCGCCACAAGCGCTCGAAGCACTGATTCGACTCCCCCACGGCCTGTTGGCACCGCATCGGAGGATCCCTTCGATGCGGTGCTGGCCCGTGTTCTGTTGTGCCTGAGGTTCGTCCTCAGGTTTTGAAGGTGGTGTTCGCCGGCCGCGGGTGCTGCTGCGGGTCGATCGAGGGTGGTGGGATGAACCACGGTTTGTTGTCGACGCCGATGCGGATTACCCATTTCCCGACGAACCCGGCTTTCCGGTGCATCAACCGGTGATGCGAACGGCACAGTAGGACAAGGTTGTTCATCACCGTCGGGCCGCCGTTGGCCCAGTGCCGGATGTGGTGCGCGTCGGTCCACGCGGGCACGCACGTGCAGCCGGGGAACGCGCAGCCTTTGTCTCGGGCGATCAACGCCACTCGCTGTTCGGCGGTGACCAACCGTTTCCCGGGTTTCGCATCCAACGGCGCGCCGTGATCGTCGAGCAGCACGGTCGAGAGGAAACAGTCACACCCGAGGAGTCTGGTCTGCGATACCGACAGTGGCCCGAGCCAGGGCATGTGCCCGACATCGAGATCCGACACAGCCACAGCCACTCCACCACCAGGAGCAGCGGATGTTGCGGCGCAGTCCCGATGCTCAGCGAGATCACGGGCGTTGATGTGCACGTTCACGTGCGGCCGCTGCCCACCATCGGTACCGGTCTTCGCGCAGTCCAAATACCGGCGGATCAGTTCGGTGAACCCATCCGCAGTCCGCTTCGCCGCCGACCGAGAATCCGGGGTTCCATCCGGTGCCGGCGTCGGCATCGTCAGATTCGACAACGCCGACAACAACATTTCCCCGGTGAGAGCATCGAAATCACCGCGCACCACCACCCGGCCGTTCAGTGTCGACGCCATCCGCAACTCGTTACGATCCACATCCTCGGCGGGCGGAATGTCATCCGATTCGAACACTCGCTCCAAGGTCGCGATCACGTTTCGCACCTTCGTCGTTGTCGCCTCCACGCCCGACGCGGCAGCCAACAACAAATCGATACAGCGAGGGAGCGCCTCCTCCGGCATGCCGTTCGGCGGTGATTCGCAGAACGCCACGATCAACACGGCATGCTCGAACGAGCAGTCCCCGACATCGAACCGGGCCGCCACCGCCGGAAACGGCCGCAGCGCCGCACCCAGGGCGGCGATCTTCTTCCCGTCCCGAACCTGCAGCATCGTGTTCGAGGCCAACCAGCAACCCACCCCGCGGCTCGCAATCACCTGATCATCAGGACGCATCGAGAGTTCGTCGACCACCGCCACACGAACAGCCTCGAGACGAAGAATCTCCGCACTCGCCCCGATAGCAGCAGCACGCAACTCAGAAGCAGACAACCGCCACAGGCGTCCGCGCAACCCCACCGCAGAACCAGACACCACATCCGACAACAAGACACTCATTGAATCCCCCGATCCCCACCCCCCAACAATACTCGAACACGTGTTCGAGTCAATACCTTGCTACCAGCACAAATGAGAGCGGGGAATAGTTCGATCGATCCAGGCGTATTATTTGAGTAAGCAATACTTGCGAGCGCAAATAAATGGAGGCTGTCACCGATGACTACCGATGAACGTCGACGCGGTTCCGTCTGGCGTGACCTAGTGGTCAGCCACAGCGTCCTCCTCGGCAAGATGGAGGCGGACCTTCGAACCACCACCGGGCTCACCCTTGGCCAGTACGACGTTCTGCTCCGACTGCACGAAGCGCCGGGAAACACGATCCGAATGGGCGATCTGGCCGAACTGGTCCTGGTCACCACCAGTGGCGTGACGCGCGTCGTCGATCGATTGGTCGAGGCAGGACTGGCAGAGCGCGTTCGACCGGACAACGATCGACGCGTCGTGACGGTATCGATGACGCCTGCGGGCAAGAAGACGCTTCGAAAAGCGTCCGCCATACACACGCGAGGGATCGCCGAATACTTCTCCGATCTCATTGAAACCGAGGAGCTTCCGGTACTCGAACGCTTCTTCTCCCGACTTGCCGCACATCACACGAATCAAGGCGGCGCATGCGATGCGCACGTAGAACAACTTTCCATCACCCCCACGAACAGATAGCGAGAAACAACATGGCTTTCGAATTGGGCGTCTACCATTTCGGTGAACTCACCCCAGATCCCACTACCGGCGCGATGATGAATCCCGGTGTCCACCTTCGCCATTTGGTGGAGCAGGCAACCGTTGCCGATCAGGTTGGACTCGATGTCTTCGGTGTCGGCGAGCACCATCGCACCGACTTCGCAGTCTCAGCCCCGGCAGTTGTGCTCGCGGCAATGGCTCAGGCTACCGACAACATCAAGCTGTCCAGCGCCGTAACTGTACTCAGTTCCGACGATCCCGTCCGTGTGTTCCAACAGTTCGCGACAGTTGACCTGCTTTCCGAAGGCCGTGCCGAGATCATTGCCGGCCGAGGTTCGTACACGGAGTCATTTCCGCTTTTCGGGTACGACCTGTCCCAGTACAACGAACTCTTCGCCGAAAAGCTCGATCTACTACTGAAACTGCGCGACGAGAACCCGATCAACTGGGAAGGACAACTTCGCGCACCACTGATCGACGGTGACGTGACGCCCCGCCCGGACCGTCAGATTCCGGTGTGGATCGCAGTCGGAGGTACTCCGGCCTCTGTCGTCCGTGCCGCGAAACTGGGCCTGCCCCTCTCACTGGCCATCATCGGTGGAAGTTACCAACAGTTCGAACCGTTCGTCGATCTGTACCGCAGGGCTGCAGCGGAGTTCGGACACGATCCGAAGAAGCTCGCTGTCTCGATTGCTTCGCCAGGATTTGTCGATACCTCGAAGCAAACAGCGTTCGACACGTCGTACCCGTACTTCCAGGCCGGGTGGATGCAGAATCATCATCAGCGGGGAAACGGAGTTCCCATGCCGCGCAGGGCATACGAGGCGCAGGCAACCACCGCGGGTGCGTTCTTCCTCGGCGGCCCGCAGGAAATCATCGACAAGACGATGGCGCAGTACGAACTGTTCCATCATGACCGCATCATGATCCAGATGGGGTTCGGCAACGTGCCACAGAAGGACATGCTGCGTGCGATCGAGATCCTCGGCACCGAAGTAGCCCCCGTTGTGCGTAAGGAAATCGAATCACTGAAGTCGTCCCAAGAATAGGAGTTTCGATGAGCACACCGCTCAAAATTGTTGCCGTTGTCGGCAACCTTCAAAAACCCTCCAAGACTCGTGCCCTCGTCGACCTGATCGTCGAAACCTTGGGAGACTTCGAGCAGATCGACACACGAGTTTTCGAGATCGTGGATCTGATTCCAGGTCTTGCATCTGCTCTGGATCGCGATCACGTCGACTCAGTGACCGCCGAAGCGCTGGCAGCAGTCGAGTCCGCCGATATCGTCATCGCGGCGTCACCGGTGTTCCGCGGCTCGTACACGGGAATGTTCAAGCATTTCTTCGATCTCGTGGACCAGTACGCGCTTGCCAACACTCCGGTGATTCTTGCTGCGACAGGTGGCAGCGACCGCCATGCTCTCGTGTTGGACCATGCCCTGCGGCCACTGTTCGCTTTCTTCCAAGCGCTGACCGCTCCGGTCGGGATCTATCTCAGCTCCGGTGATTTCGACGGAACGACTATCCTCAACCCCGAGGTATTCGAGCGTATCGAGATGGCAGCGAAGGACGTCCTGCCGGTAGCGAGGATGCTCGCGGAGCGGGATCGAGTTGCGCTGACGTGAACGCCCCTCATTCACACAACACGGCAACAGTTGCCGGTCTGAGGATGATCGAACAGCTACGTCAGGTTCACGAACCTCTGCGAGCCGATATCGAGGTACTCGAGAATGCCCTGCAACTGTTGTCGGACGAAACCACCGATCTGACTCGGATACCCGAAATGATCGACAATCTGACGATCGCGGATTTCGTCTGGCAACTACGGGTCAACTGCGACTTCTACTGCAACACGCTGACTCTGCACCACACCATCGAAGATCAACGTATGTTCCCGGTAATGACCAGGAACTTTCCCGAGTTGGCCCCTGCGGTCGAACGACTGCAGGCAGAACACAAGCTTGTCGGGGAGATCGTGTCGGAAGCCAAGCGTGCGTCACTCGCGCTGAGCACCGAATCCTCCACGGTCAATCGGGCACACGCCGCAATCTCCGAATTGGCGGATCATATGCAGTCGCACCTCGATTTCGAGGAGGCCACACTCTTTCCGTACTTCCGACGGATGGATCGCGACTGGCATTACGGCTGATCGTGCACACTCAGTGATTCTTCAGCTCCATCGCAGTAGCGTCGAAAGGGCCACCTCATGTCAGGAGCCCCCATGACCAACCCGGATCAACCCACCGTCCAGCAATCCGTTCCTCAGCACCCGATTCGACCGCCCGTCAATGCGGGTTGGGCAGTGGTCTCGCTGCTGTTCTTCTGGCCGCTCTCCTTCTCCGCTTTCACGCACGCCTTCAACGTGTATCCGCTGTGGGCCGACGGCGATGTGGCCGGGTCGCGGTACGCGTCCGATCGAGTGAAACGACTCGGTCAGATCTCGCTGTGGATCGCAGGCGGGCTACTACTCCTGGTCTGCATCCTGTACGCGATTGCGGCAATCGTGTGGTTCGCCAACGGTGGCCACGATTACGGGCCGCGACGTATGCGCTGAACAACCACACCGCAACAACAACACCGCAACAACAACACCGCCGAACATCACCTCATCAATCGATCGATGAACTCCATGGTCTGGTCCATCGAAGCGACCGTCGTTTGGCCGTGGCTGATTCCGCTGAGTTCTTGATACTCGAACTGCGTTCCTCGCGAACGCATGTCGACCAGTTGCGCCCAGGTAAGGGCGACAGGAACCGTTGTGTCCGACACGCTCTGCACCACACGCAGTGACCGGTCGTAGCCGTCGACCGGCACCTGCATCATCTCGCGAAACAGATCGTGGAAGCGTGGCGTCCACACCGACCGAGAAAACAACGAGCTCAACTGGATTCGTTCGGCGCGAATGTGGCGGCCGAGATCTCCGGCGCACAGTGTCCGAGCCTTTTCCATCCATTCGATCCCCTGCGGCGAGAGAACCTCCCGAATGTTCTCTTCGGGTCGTTGATCGTCGATCCCGGCCAGAACGTACAGCGCGTATCCCACCAACCCGGTGATGCCGATGTCGGGAAACAGCGGTCCGCCCAACGAAAACAAACCTTCCATATGGGTGGGGCCGGCAACAACGACCGAGCCGCGGAAATCCAATTCCGGTGCACGAGTGGTGGCCTCGTGTCCCGCGAAGTACCCCGCATGACCGCCTTCGGACAAACCCGCAACCATCCACCGCGGACTCAGCACACTGCCGTACAACTCGTGCGCAGCCCGCACGATGTCGACCGCATTCGCGCCGGCGGCATGTCCGTCGAGATAGGCCAGCACCCCGTCGGTACCAAGTCCCGAGTAGTCGGTAGCGACTACCGCGTATCCCTCTTCCAACCAGCGTTCGATCGGTTCGATCTCGCCCGGACCGAATCCGGTCGACGAGGGTGCACACTGATCCGCACTGCCCAAAGTTCCGTGGGCATAGGAGATGACGGGCCAACCGCCCGCCGGTGGGGCACCTTCCGGCAGAAACACGGACCCTGACGACTCCCCCCATCTGTCAGCGGTACGCAGAGTTCGATACACGACCCGCTGCGTCTCACCGGCGCCGACCGGAAACACTGCGGCCGAGAGTTCGCCATAGGACTCCAGCGCGCCCGCGACTTCCGGTTCGTCCGTCGTCGCCGCGGCAGCACCTGGCCCCCAGCCGAGACTCGACAACAGAATGCTCGCCACCACGGCCGCAACAAAGGTTCTACCCGAACGACTCACCACGCCAACCCCTCCCGACCTGTGCAGAGCATGATGTCGATATGCAGATCATCATCACCGGTCACAGCCTGCCCGGACGTGAGTGTTCCGAAACCGCAACCTTCGAAGGGCGCAGCAACATCCACGTCGGCGTTCAGCGCCGAGGCAAGCCACACGAAATCCTCGACCTCGTACCAGGAGATACCGAGACAGTGCGATGGGAACTGACAGCGAGTCTGGAGCGAAAGTCCGGTGCCTGGGACATTCTCGGTTCACACATCCAGGGTCCACCTCGCGGACGCTTCATCTACCTGTCCTGGGTGACGGTATCCGATGACCAGACGTTCGAGATGTTTCGGCGCGCAAAGCTGATGCTCGACGCGATCCCCGAGCACATCGTCGAGCAGGCCGACGCTTCCGGCGTGCTCCACGGAGACCTCGGGCTCACCGACACCGCAGGTAAACCACTGTGCGCGGCAATCCGACCACCAACGATCACCTGGTCCTCCTCGCCTTACTGAGCATCGTTCAGTAGTGTGGTGATCGAGCACTAACTCTGCCGGTGGCCCCACATAGTCGATACGGAGTCCGAACTGATGAGCACCGAACACCTCGATGTCCTGATCGTCGGCGCCGGCTTGTCCGGCATCGGTGCTGCTTATCGACTCCAGACCGAGCTCCCAGGAAAGTCGTACGCAATCCTCGAGGCCCGAGCGAACAGCGGCGGAACCTGGGACCTCTTCAAGTATCCCGGCATCCGATCGGATTCCGACATGTTCACGCTCGGCTACCCGTTTCGCCCGTGGACAGATGCCAAAGCAATCGCCGACGGTGATTCGATCCTGCGGTACGTGCGCGACACCGCGCGAGAGAACGGGATCGACAAGAAGATTCGGTACAACCGGAAGGTGACGGCCGCATCATGGTCGTCAGCGACCTCGACCTGGACAGTCACGGTCACGACCGGCGACGAAGACGAAACATTGACCTGTAACTTCCTCTATCTCTGCAGCGGGTACTACAGCTACGACGGCGGATACACCCCCGACTTCCCCGGACGTGAATCGTTTGCCGGTGAGGTAGTGCACCCCCAGTTCTGGCCCGAAGAACTCGATTACTCCGACAAGAAGGTCGTTGTGATCGGAAGCGGCGCCACCGCAGTCACTTTGGTCCCCACGATGTCACGGGACGCAAGCCACGTCACGATGCTCCAGCGATCACCGACGTACATTCTGGCGCTTCCGTCCAGCGACAAATTATCGGACACCATTCGCGCGGTACTGCCGAATCAACTCGCGCACAGCATCGCTCGATGGAAGAGCGTCGTAGTGAACCTGAGTTTCTACCAACTGTGCCGACGCAGTCCGGCGCGTGCAAAGAGGATGCTGAACCTCGCGATCAGTCGTCAACTCCCGAAAGACATCCCCCTCGATCCTCACTTCACACCCTCCTACGATCCCTGGGACCAGCGCTTGTGCGTCGTACCCGACGGCGATTTGTTCAAAGCCCTCCGATCCGGCAAGGCCTCGATCGAGACCGATCACATCGACACCTTCACCGAGACCGGGATCCTTCTCGCGTCAGGTCGCGAACTCGAAGCTGACATCATCGTCACTGCAACAGGATTGAAGATGGAGGCGTGCGGCGGGATGTCCATCGAAGTGGACGGCGAACTCGTCACCCTCGGTGATCGTTACGCCTACAAGGGCATGATGATCAGCGACGTACCGAACTTCGCGATGTGCGTCGGCTACACCAACGCCTCGTGGACTCTGCGAGCAGATCTCACGTCGATGTACGTGTGCCGACTGCTGACGGAGATGGACAAGCGCGACTATTCGAAGTGCGTGCCGCACGCGACCGAAGAAATGGACCAGCGGCCGATCCTGGATCTGGCGTCGGGGTACGTCATGCGTGCCGTGGAACAGTTCCCGAAGCAGGGATCGAAGTCACCGTGGAACATGCGTCAGAACTACATCCTTGACCGTCTTCACTCCACGTTCGGGAGCATCAACGACCACATGACGTTCTCGAAGGCACCAGCTCGACATTCGACGCCGGTACCGAGCAAGAGTTGAGCGGACCACGAACAACCAGGTAGAGCAGTCTGGCGAAGCCACCAATCGATCCGACGACAAAGAACACGCCAGAACCTGCGACCACGGCACAGAGCGCACCGAGAACGATGATCGTCGACGCCTCTACCATTCGACCGGCTGACTCCGATCCCAGAACGTGTATTTCATCAACTCCTTCGTTCATAAAACTATTTTCAGCCAACCGTCCAGCCGGTTTGTAGGGACTTTAGTCACGAGTCGGGTCAAAATGGACTCATAATTGCAGGTCAAGCGTTCAGTTGGCCACTCCGGTCGGATGAACTGCAGCCCGTTCCGTAGTGTGCGCATCACAGAAAGTGGAACCAACGCCGGGGGGGGAAATCATGAAGGTCGTCGTTTTCGGGGCAACAGGAATGGTCGGCAACAGCGTCCTGAGGGAATGCCTCGACGATCCACGAATCGACGAAGTCGTGACCGTCGGCCGCAATCCGTCCGGTACAACCGCCCCGAAGATCGTCGACATCGTTCACCGCGACATGCTCGACTTCTCGGCGATCGAAGCCGATCTGACCGGCGCGGATGCCTGCTTCTTCTGCCTCGGTGTCTCCTCTGCCGGCATGAACGAAGCCGACTACACCCGCATCACGCGTGACATCACGCTTGCCGCCGCCACGACACTGTCGGGTGTGAACCCTCAGATGGTGTTCGTCTACGTGTCCGGCGAAAGCGCCGACTCCACCGAGACCAGCAAGACCATGTGGAAGCGAGTACGTGGCGCGACCGAGAATGCGCTACTCGCACTCCCTCTCACGACCTACATCCTCCGGCCGGGATTCATCCGTCCGCGCCCGGGATCGCCGTCGAAGACCTGGTGGTACAAGGCCTTCTATCAAATCTCCGTGCCTCTCTACCCACTCTTGCGCAAGGTCTGGCCCAGCAGCGTGACCACCAGTGAAAACATCGGCAGGGCAATGATCACCCTCGCGGCAGACACGCCCGATCTTCCCGACCGCGTCCTTCGCAGCGACAAGATCAACGAACTCGCGCAGGCCTGACAGTCTTACCTCGAAAGACGAAACCGCGGGCGACGAGTTCCAACGCCACGGCGACCGAGCAGGTTTGCGCCAACAGCAGCCCTGCCAGCACAAGAATTTGCACGGCACCGGCTTGAACGGCCGACCCCGTCGCGAGCAAAACGCCGACAAAAGCGCCGGGCAATGTCACGAGGCCGACGGTGCGCGTCTGGTCGACTCCCGGTAGCAGGGCGTCGGAGGCTGCGGTGCGGGCTACTTCCCACCGTGCATCGCGCTGGGAAAATCCAAGGCTCAGTGCGGCTTCGACTTCCCCGTATCGATCATCGACGGCATCGAGTCCGCGCTTGGCTGCCATCGATGTCGCAGTCATCGCGCCGCCCAGAACAATTCCGCCGATCGGCACCAGAGCGACGCCTTCCAGCGGAACCACTCCGGACAGCAGCATCAGTGGCAGAACCACACCGATTCCCGACGCCAAGGCGATGGTCAGCCACGCTCCGGACGTTCCTGCGCCGGAGCGTCGTGCCGCGGTGAACGACGCCGCAGCGAACATGCCGACGAGCACGAGGAGCGCTGACCAGATGTGAGCCAAGGCAGCGGCGAGGATCAACGAAATCGCAGCCAACTGAAGAGCGCCACGAGCGAGTGCGCCGGGGACTACCCGAACGCTACCGAGAGAGGTGAATCGGTAGACGAGCGTGGCGACAAGAGCCATGACGATGCAGAGCACAGCCAGACGGATGCCGGAGTCGGCTATCGAAAGGCTCATAGGTCACAGTGTTCCCTACGAGCCGAGTCCGACTCGAATTCGAGAACCGCTCAGAAAACCCAACCGCGAAGAGCGACGAATCGCAGGCCACCGACAATTCCACTCACTGCGATCACAAGCCCGGCTTGAAGAAGTCCGTCGGCGCCGGGGAGAAGGAAGCCGAGCGCACTGATGGCGGCCGAACTGGCGATCAACCCGACCAGAGCGAGTCCACCGCCTTCCCACTGCGCGGTGAACCAGTTGACGCGATCCGCGGCATGGAAGGTGAGCCGGCGATGCAGTTCGTTGGCCAGAATGGTGCTCAAGACTGCACCAACGGCGTTGGCGACCAGCGCTCCGTCACCGCGCAGCGCCAGAAAAGCGGCAAAGTACAAGATGTTGCTGGCTCCGCCGACGAGGGCAAAACGAACGAGCTGAGCAAAGGCGCCGTCGCCGGCAAGAGCACGAAGCCTCGTTACCGCGAAACCTGCACTCCGCGTACCCACCATCGAGATCGGATTGCTCCCGACCCAGATGTCAGACGTGCTCATATCGGCTTCTCTCATACGGACAATCGGAACCACACGTTCCGCTTAGTAATATAGCACTAACGGAATCGATCATTCCGCTTAGTGCCGTAGACTGTGAGGATGCCGACAACACACCCCGACGCTTCTCATTCGGGGACCTCGGCCGACTGCTCACAGCCGCGCCTTCGGTCCGACGCCAAGGCCAACCTCGAGCGCATCCTCAACTCCGCTCGCGAGGTGTTTGCTGCCCAAGGACTCGACGCCACGCTGGCGGACGTCGCGAAGCACGCCGGCGTCGGCGTCGGCACCGTCTATCGCCGGTTCGCCAGCAAGGACGAGCTGATCCAGGCGCTGTTCGACACACGGTGCTCCGAGATCGAAACGATTGCCGCCACCGCCCGGGAGATGCCAGACGCCTGGGAAGGTCTTGTCTACTTTCTCGACGTGATCTCCCTGCGCATGGCAGACAACCGCGGATTCGGCGATCTCCTGATGGACGGGCGCTTCGCGTCCGACACTTTCGCTCGCGCGCGCGCCGGGATCGCTCAGCACACCGCGGCACTTGTCAATC
Source organism: Rhodococcus sp. P4_E4 (assembly GCF_056401575.1). Lineage (NCBI taxonomy): Bacteria > Bacillati > Actinomycetota > Actinomycetes > Mycobacteriales > Nocardiaceae > Rhodococcus > Rhodococcus sp. P4_E4. The sequence continues at coordinate 312,322 of NZ_JBFUJB010000001.1, forward strand.
GTGCCAAGGAACAGGGCACCCTGCGGAGCGACTTCGAAGTCAACGACATTCCGCTTCTCATGCAGGTCGTCAAGATGGCCCAGAAGTTCGGCGGCGACGAGGCCCCTCAGGCTTACCGCCGCGCACTCGGGTTCATGATCGACGGACTCTGCGCGTCCCGCACCGGCCATCGCGAGTTGCCCGTCCCGGCGCTTTCCTCCGAACAACTCGATCACGTCCTTCATCGGTTTCAGGCATCGCCCGATAAGAACTGCTGACTCGATTTCGGGGTCGACGCCGCAATGGCGTCGACCCCGAAATTTGCTGTCAGTGGGCGATTACCGGTTCACCTTCCGGCGAATCCGGAAGCAGTCCACTCCGAAGAACCAGTCCGGTCAAGACCGGCCCAGTAGAACGTCGTGGTGTAGCTCTCGACGGCAGCCTGTGCCTGGGTCAGCGGATTCATCTCGCGGCCCACCAGGTAGTTGGTGGAAGCCGAGGCTGCAATCGTGCTGAGCAGTGCAGTTCCGATCGAGCCGCCAACCTGCTGCATCGTGTTGACCGTGGCAGATGCGACGCCGGCATCTTCGTGATGCACGCCTGAAGTTGCTCCCTGCATCGACGGGGCGAAAATGCTGCCCATGCCGAGTCCGGTGACAACGAGCCCCGGCAGAATGTGGACTGCATAGGTGCTGTCCACGGAAATCTGGGCCAGCAGCGTCATTCCGATCGCCGCGATGACCATTCCGCTCACGATCAGCACTCGCGGACCGACGCGCGGTAGCAAAACCGCTGTCGAAAGCGTTGCCGCTGTCACGATTCCGAACACCATCGGCATGAATGCGAGGCCGGTCATGATCGGGCTGTACCCGAGGATCAGCTGCATGTAGTACGTCAGGAACAGGAAGACTGCGAACATGCCTGCGCCGGAAAGGAAGATCGCCAGGTACGAGCCAGCCCGGATTCGGTCGAGGACCACCCGCAGCGGCAGGAGCGGGTGCTCGGACTTGGTCTGCCAGTAGATGAACGCCGCCATGAACACGACGCCGGCAACGAGCCACGAGATGGTGGGAGTTGCACTCCACCCGTCCGATTCGGCCTTCGAGAATCCGAAGACGATGCTGAACAAGCTGATCGACACCAGGATCGTTCCCGGGATGTCGAGCTTGGGTCGCGAGTCACTGGTGTGCGGCGCGAGCAACAGGACTGCTCCGACCAGGGCGATCGCCGCGAAGAAGAGATTCACGAAGAGGCACCAGCGCCAGTCGACCCACTCGGTGAGTGCGCCGCCGAGCAGCAGTCCGATGGCGCCACCGCCGCCGGCAACGGCACCGAAGATACCGAAAGCCTTGGCACGCTCACCTGGATCCGTGAATGTCACGGACAGCAGCGACAGGGCTGCCGGGGCAAGGAGCGCACCGAATACGCCCTGGCCGGCACGAGCGGCAACAAGCATTTCGAAGTTGACGGCTGCGCCACCGATGGCGGAAGCCACTGCGAAGCCGATAAGCCCGACGATGAAAGTTCGCCTGCGCCCGAACAAGTCGCTCAATCGACCGCCGAGTAGCAGCAAGCTGCCGAACGCCAATGCGTATGCCGTGATGATCCACTGGCGGTCCGAATCACCGAACTCCAGTGAGCGCTGCGCAGCAGGCAGCGCGATGTTGACGATGGTGGCATCCAAGACCACCATCAGCTGCGCAATTCCCAGAACCGCGAGAACCAGCCACCGCTTTGCGTGGTTGTCCCCTGAAGGCGCTGAGGACTGCTCGAATTCAGTCCGTTCAGCAATGTCTGACATAGTCCCTCGCCCAACCTATGCGGAGATGGCTTCTCCGGTTAGCAAAAACGCTACACGAAAACGGAGAGGCTGTCTCCACTTGGCGGGTAGAGTGGGGACATGAGTACCGCAATGGAGCGCCCCCTTCGCGCCGATGCTGCACGTAATCGGCAGTTGATCATCGACGCCGCACGTGAATTGTTCGCCGAAGAAGGGATCGACGTCACACTCGACGACGTCGCCCGGCGCGCGGGTGTCGGCGTCGGAACGGTCTATCGGCGGTTCGCCAGCAAGGAAGAATTGATCGACGGAGTCTTCCAACAGAACTTCGCCGACATGGCGGCGGCCGCGGACGCGTCACTCGCCAATCCGGATCCGTGGGACGGCCTGGTCACCTTTGCCGAATTCGCCTGCAGCCGTATGTCGGTCAACCGCGGGCTCAAAGACGTCCTGAACGGAACCGACGAGGGATGCGAGCAAGTCGCATGCCAACGATCCATCATCGAACCGTCGGTCGAGAGGATCTTCTACCGGGCCCAGGAGGCCGGGATGCTGCGCCCCGACGCCGTACCGACGGACCTGTTCGGCCTCATCTTCATGGTGGGCGCAGTCACCGAATTTGCTCAGCCCGTCAACCCGACCGTGTGGCGTCGATACCTCTCGGTGATGCTCGACGGTCTACGCACGGAGGGCTTGCACCGTGACGCACTCCCCCTTCCTCCGCTGAGTTCGGAGGAATTGCACGAGGCCAAGCAATGCCTGAAAGACCGCCGCCGTTGAGCGGTTCGGTCAGATCTGCTCACGAGGAATGAAAATCCACATCACGATGTAGATCAGAAACTGCGGGCCGGGCAGCAGGCACGAGAGCACGAACAGCAAGCGGACAGTCGACGACTTCCAACCGAAGTATCGAGCGATTCCGGCGCACACCCCACCGAACATTGCTCCCGAGCGGGCGCGGGTGAGCTTGCGGGTCTTCATCGGGGAGGTCATGTGTTGTTTCCTTTCAACGGAACTCGCGGTTCATCCGCGTCGACCTCCACTATCCGCTGCCGATCCACCTGTGCGCATCAGGCCATGGACCCATCTTTTCCGACGCGGTGTGTCCTCAGGTACGAGTCCGTCCCCGCGTCGGACTCAGGGTTCTCCCCCACACCCCAGCCTCGAACCCCAGCCTCGTACCTCAGCAGGGAAACATGCGTCGAAGCCGTTTCGGAGCCGCAAAAGGTTGCCAGTTGTCCACGTCCTGCGCCAGACGATCGGCAACCGTCCACAACGCCGACGGGTTGTGGGTCAACCCCATATGACTGCCTTGCACCGCAATGCTTTCCGACAGGCCTGCCGAGGTTTCACAGCACGCTTGCCATGGAACGATACCGTCGTGCCTGGAGTAGACCGACGTGGCAGGAACGGAAATAGGCGATCCCTGTTCGGATTCGATGCCGTCGACCGGAGGCAGTATCGCGTGATTACCGGACAAACGAGCGTAGAGAGATCCGACTCTCGTCTGCTCCAGACTGGTGAGAGCGAAAGGACTTCCGAGTGTCACTACCTGACGTACGGAATCCGGCAGATCCCTCGCCAGCTTTCGCGCGTAGATACCGCCCAAACTCCAGCCGATCACCGACACCTTCTGCTCGTATCGATCAGCTACCTCGGCCAATGCGGCAGGCAATCCGTCGACCACCGTCGCCGTCGGACCGGTGTTCAGACCCAGATTCCAACCGTGAACCCGGTATCCGAGAAAGCTCAGGTACGTCCTCAAGGCGAGAGTCGACACGTCCGAAGTCAGCAATCCGGGGAGAACGAGGACCGGATGCCCGTCCCCACGCGGCGATCGAAGCAACCAAGGAGCCGCGAGAAGCAGTGAAGCGATGTCGACCAGTCCGCGCGTCGGCTCGCTCAGACACATCGCCAAGGATGGTGGCCCCGGAACGAGTGGGTCGACTTCACGAATCCGCGTCGATCGCTGCGCCCAATCGAATTCGGTCTCCGCGAAATCAATCGCCGAGACTTCCGCAACTACGGACACCTGAACTCCTGTCGGCCGGTGCCCTCGTCGGGGCGTGTGGTGGGGCGGTTCCGCGAGCTGTGTGCTCAACCCGCGGAACCTTGTCCTCATCCACCACCGGTAGCGAACCAGGACCCGTTCTGCCCACAGATTCGTGACCAAAGGCCTCTCGACCACACGAACACTGTGTGATCCAGAACACTAGTTTTGATTACGTTGCATCTACGTTGCGTACGTGTTTCGTCCCCGAAGGAGAACAGATGGCATTCACGGAAGAAGAAATCGCATACATGCAGTCGCAGCCACTGGCGCGCGTAGCGACGCTCTCACCGCACGGGCAACCAGACGTCGTGCCATTGGCCTTCGAATACGACGGGGCCCACTTCTGGATCGGCGGGGGCGGCCAGAGTGTCCTGAAAACCAAGAAGTTCCGCAATATCGGGTCAGGACAACTCGAAGTAGCCCTCGTCATCGACGACATGCCGTCATTCGAGCCGTTTGTCGCGCGCGGGATCAGGATCTACGGAATCGCTGAGCAACCGGTCGAAAGGGTAGGAATGGTCGGTCCCGGAATCTATTCACGCATCACGCCGACAGTCTCGTGGAGTTGGAACTTGGCGGGAGAACCGGCAGGTGACACCTGGTACGAATCTCACAAGACTGTTCACACGCAATAGGTCAGTTCGGGCAACTCTCGGGTGGCAGGTTTTCGGCGGCCCACGTTGTCAGTTCACTGAGAGCGGGGAGCAGCGCCTGCCCCGACGCCGTGAGTTCGTACTCCACAGCGATGGGCGGGCCGGCGTCGACGGTCCGCGTCACCAAGCCTGCCCCCGCCAACTCCGTCAGGCGTTCCGAGAGTACCGAATCACTGATCCCGCCAACCGCGCGCTTGAGTTCGGAGAATCCCGCCGGCCCGTTGAGCAGCGTGCCGAGAATGACGCCGTTCCACCGTTTGCCCAGGAAGCCGAACGCGCGGGCCAACGCCCCGTCACATGCGCGGGGTTCGTGTTCCGCTTCGCTCTTGCTTGCCACCCCACCATCCTAGCCACAGTGCTAACGTATCCGTAGGCACTATTTTTTTACTAGCAACTAGCTTTACCGGGTAACGCTCGGATGAGCTACAACGGAAACGGAACCACCGATGTCACTCGACGCAGCCACCCCATTTACCGCACAGCAGCTCGACGCAGCCGGCCGTGAACTGCTCTTCACAGCAGCCCGCACGGCAAACTCCTTCTCCAACGAACCGGTCACCGACGACGAACTGACTGCGATCTGGGAGCTCGCGAAGTGGGCACCGACCGCGGCCAACACCAATCCACTGCGCGTGCTGTTCGTACGTACGGAGGAGGGCAAAGCGCGCCTCGTCGAGCACATGTCCGACGGCAACAAGGCCAAGACCGCATCGGCGCCTGCTGTCGCGGTTCTTGCCGTTGACACCAAGTTCTACGAGCATATTCCGGCACTGTTCCCCATCCATCCGGAGATGAAGGACTACTTCGAGTCCGACGACGCTGCCGCCACATCGAGCAGCAAGTTCAACGCCGCACTGCAGGCTGGTTACGTGATCCTCGCGATTCGGGCGCAGGGCCTGGTCGCCGGCCCGATGGCCGGCTTCGACGCCGACGGCATCGACGGCGAGTTCTTCGCGGACGGACGCTTCAAGACCACCCTGGTGGTCAACATCGGCCATCCCGGCGAGAACCCGTGGTTCGACCGTCTGCCGCGGCTGTCCAATGAGGATGCGCTCAGCTGGGCCTGAGGCCGATTCGTACGGTTCCCACAATGCGGGAGGGTTCTCCGGAGCCCTCCCGCATTGCTGTCTCGAGCGTTTGCTGTCTCCAGCACGTTTCAACTCCGCACGCAGTGGGTACCTACCCGCGTCCCGCAAAATCTCACGTCCAGAACAACATCCGACACGCTGCAATCGGAATTAGTTGCAGTATCTCAGTTTTTGGACGACAGTCGAGAGAAACCCCTCGGCCTACGGAGGCTGCGGGGAAAGCCCTTGTGCGCCGGTCGGTGTCGAGGGAAGACGTTCGAGCGAGCAGAAGTCCGAAGAAAGTGGGTTCGGAAATATGGGCGCCCTATGGGATTTTGTCGTTGCACGACGACAACAATTGATGACCGACTCGTACCTACATGTTTCAGCAGTTATCCAGTCCGTGATCATCGCGACGATTGCCGCCGTGATCATCGGCATTCTCGTCTACCGGAGCCCGGCGGGATCCTCCATCGCTACGGCGTTGGCCAGCACGATCTTGACGGTTCCTTCATTCGCCCTCCTCGGACTGCTCATTCCGATTCTCGGTCTCGGCGTCGCTCCCACGATCACCGCGTTGATCTTGTATGCCCTGCTCCCGATCATTCGGAACACGATCATCGGTCTGGATGCGGTCAACCCGGCGATCACGGACGCAGCCCGCGGTGTCGGAATGAATCGCATGCATGTTCTGAGTCGAATCGAGCTGCCGATTGCGTGGCCGTCGATCCTCACCGGCATGCGGGTCAGCACACAGATGCTCATGGGCATCCTCGCCATCGCGGCGTACGCCAAGGGTCCTGGTCTGGGAAACCTGATCTTCTCCGGACTCTCGCGTGTCGGTAGCCCGAACGCTGTTCCTCAAGCGCTGGTCGGCACCGTACTGATCGTCATTCTCGCTCTGATTCTCGACGGAATCTACGTCGTCATCGGTCGTCTCACTACTTCGAAGGGGCTGCAATGACTGAAACCATTCCGTCTGACGTATCCACAGATCAGAAGGTATCCGGGGTCGAGATCGTTCTCGAATCCGTGACCAAACGTTACCCGGGCCAGAAAGCTGCAGCGGTGGACAATGTTTCACTGACTGTTCCGGCCGGTGAGATCGTGGTCTTCGTCGGACCTTCGGGTTGCGGCAAGACGACGACGATGCGCATGATCAACCGTCTGATCGAACCCACCTCGGGCAAGATCACCATCGACGGCAAGGACGCGCTGTCCATCGACCCGGACAAGCTTCGCCGCGGCATCGGCTACTCGATCCAGCAGGCAGGATTGTTCCCGCACTTCACCATTGCGAAGAACGTCGCGACGGTGCCCGGCCTCATCGGTTGGGACAAGAAACGTATCGCAGCTCGCACCGACGAGATGCTCGACCTCGTCGGCCTCGATCCCGATACCTATCGCGACCGCTACCCTCGCCAGTTGTCCGGTGGCCAGCAACAGCGTGTGGGCGTGGCGCGGGCCCTGGCTGCAGATCCCCCTGTCTTGTTGATGGACGAGCCTTTCGGTGCCGTCGACCCGATCACCCGCGGCCTGCTGCAGGACGAACTGATGCGTCTGCAGTCGGAGTTGGGTAAGACCATCGTCTTCGTCACCCACGATTTCAACGAGGCAGTCAAACTCGGTGACCGTATTGCCGTGCTGGGCAATCAGTCCAGCATCATGCAGTACGACACTCCGGAAGCGATTCTCGCCAATCCCGCAAACGACATGGTCGCGGGATTTGTCGGGGCGGACGCCTCGCTCAAGCAGCTGACCCTGACACGCGTGCGCCAGATCAAACTCAAGCAGTGCCTCACCGCCCGCGAAACCGATTCGGTCGATGATTTGAGAACCGCACTCGCAGCGCGTAAGTGGAAGTGGGCCTTGATTCTCGATCAGCGTGGACGGCCGCTTCGCTGGGTCTCGCCCGGCCACCTCGCCCATGCGTCGACGCTTCGAGGTGTCGGTAACGAGATCGGCGAAGCCGTGTCCATCCAGTCCACCCTGCAGGATGCCTTGGAAGCTCTTCTCGCCGAAAGCAATGCGTCCACTGTGGTCACCGGACGGCGCGGCGAGTATGTCGGTCTCATCACCATCGACACGCTGGTCAGCCATCTCTCCGAGATGCGCGAGGAGCATGCGCACGACCACGACGAAGAGCCAGACACCGAGAACGTCGAGGGTTGAACATGACTGCCACGACAGAGGAGCGCGTCTCCGCGCCTGAGATGGAACCGGACGCCCCCGATCTGGGTGCGGCCGAGAACGCCGCCACGCGCCGTGCGGAACGGATGCGACTGTATGTGCAACCGGTCATCGTCCTGATCCTGGTTGCGGGCGTGTTGATCTGGGCATTCAGCCGAGATCTCAACGCGACGCAGAAGGCGAGCATCAATCTCGACAACATCGTCACACTGACCTGGCAGCACGTACTGATCACGGCCGCCGTGGTCATCATCGTCGTCGCCATCGCAGTTCCACTCGGAACTCTGCTGACCAGGCCGAAATTCACCCGGCTGGCACCGTTCTTCGTGGGAATAGCCAACATCGGAGCCGCGGCGCCTGCCATCGGCCTGCTCGTGCTGTTCTATCTCGCAACAAGAACGACGGGCTTCTGGATCGGCGTATTTCCCATCGCGTTCTATTCGCTGCTCCCGGTGCTGCGCAACACCATCCTCGGCTACCAGCAAGTGGACAAGACCTTGATCGATGCCGGGCGCGGGCAGGGAATGTCTTCGCTCACGGTCCTGCGTCAACTCGAATTCCCGATGGCGGTCCCGTACATCCTTGCAGGACTGCGCACTTCGCTCGTTCTGGCAGTCGGCACCGCGACGCTGTGCTTCCTGGTCAGTGCCGGCGGACTCGGCATTCTGATCGACACCGGATACAAGCTCCGCGACAACGTCACCCTCGTGGTCGGTGCCGTACTGGCGGTGTCGTTGGCCTTGCTGATCGACTGGCTCGGCGCGCTCGCCGAAACTTATCTCGGGCCCAAGGGATTACGATGACCAAGACTTCGATCACCAGAACGTGGGGCTGGAAAGTCGCGGTTGCCACGATCGGCCTCACACTTGTCGCTTCGTGTGGCCTCGAGTCCGGTGGCGCACTGCCCCTGGCTGTCGGCCCCGGCAGCATCGAGCCGGTTCCGGAGCTCGAGGGTGTGAAGATGACCGTCGGCTCCAAGGACTTCACCGAGCAGATCGTGCTCGGATACGTCATCGAATTCGCGATGGCCGCTGCGGGCGCAGATGTTCGAGATCTCACGAACATCCAGGGCTCGAACAGCACCCGTGACGCACAGTTGAACGGGCAGATCGACCTTGCGTACGAGTACACCGGGACCGGCTGGATCAACTACCTCGGCAACGAGACTCCTCTTCCCGATTCGCAGGCGCAGTTCGAGGCCGTCCGTGATGCGGACCTTGCTGCGAACGACATGGTGTGGACCGATCCGGCGCCGATGAACAATACGTATGCATTGGCGATGAGCAAGGAGACCGCTGAGAAGACCGGCGTCAAGACGGTTTCCGACTACGCGAAGTTGGTCGAATCCGATCCCGGCGCCGCGGTGACGTGCGTCGAGACCGAGTTCAACGTCCGCCAGGACGGATACCCCGGCCTGGCAGCGAAATACGGTTTCGACGCCTCTCGTGCCCAGCGCCAGATCCTGCAGACCGGCATCATCTACCAGGCGACAGCCGACAGCGATCAGTGCAAGTTCGGCGAGGTGTTCACCACCGACGGTCGCATCATCGCACTCGATCTCGTTCTGCTCGAAGACGATCTGCAGTTCTTCCCGAAATACAATCCGGCATTGGTCATGAAAAAGGACTTCGCGGAAGCACATCCGGAGGTTGCCGAAGTCATGGCGCCGATCTCGGAGAAACTGACCAACGAGGTGATGACCGAGCTCAACCGGCAGGTCGACGTCGACGGCAAGGAGCCGGCGGACGTGGCTCGCGACTGGCTGGTCTCGGAAGGCTTTGTCACCGCTGAGTGATCGGCGGACCGCAGCACAGCCGAGTAGTTACCGCTTGCGTCCCACGCAGAACACCCGCCGGAACGGAAACAGCGTTCCGGCGGCTGTTGCGGGATACGCCTCCCGCAGCAGATCCGAATACTGGCGCTCGAACTCCGGAGCGTCGGCCTCGCCGAGAACGTCCAGCACCGGCCGAAGTCCAGTCCCTCGAACCCATCCGAGCACCGGATCAGCACCGGCCAGCACGTGTACGTACGTCGTCTCCCAGGCGTCGACGTCGAATCCGTGCTCCTGCAGGCGCTGCGCGTACGCAACCGGACTGTCGACGCCTTCCGGGCCGCGTAGGACGCCGCCCAGTCGCTCGCTCCATTCCGCGGACTCCGCGAGGCTTCGCATGAGCGCATGTGACGGTGCATCGAAGTTTCCCGGAACCTGCCACGCCAGCCACGACCCGGATACCAGGGTGTCCGCCCACTGGTCGATCAGCTCGCGGTGGCTCGGAACCCACTGCAATGCAGCGTTACTGACGACCACGTCGTAACCCGTGGCATCGAAGGACATGATGTCCCCCAACTCGACGGTGACGTTTCCCGGTAAGTCTGTCGGGGCCTGCGCCACCATTTCGGGAGACGAATCGAAACCGGATACCGCCGCGTCCGGCCATCGTTCCCCCAGCATCGCGGTCAAGCTACCTGATCCGCAGCCGAGGTCGGCTACCCGCGTCGGGTCTTCGGTCGCCACCCGTGACACCAGGTCCACGAACGGGCGTGACCGCTCACCCGAATAGCGGCCGTAGACTTCGGGATTCCACGTGACAGTGCGCATGAACCCATCCTGCACCCTGTTCCTGAGAATTGCCGCCCTCTAGATCACCGACGCGGCACCACGGTGGACAGTACGTTCGGCAACCTCGACCAGTCCGCGGTGATATAACTTGCGTGATCACCCGCCAACCGGTCGAGACGCTCGCTCGCCTCCACCTCGGTGGCATGCGCACCGTCGATCTGTGGAGCGACCTTGTGCGCGTCGGTCATGACGAGCAGGTAGCCACGATCGTGGTACCACTGCGGATCCACAACGCCCGAGGTGTAATCGAGGGCGTCGCCGTCGAAGATCACGAACCACGGGCGGATGCCCGGGTCGGCGTAACGGTCGATTCGTGGGTCTCCCGGTGACGCCCGGTGAACAGCGGGAAAGGCGGCGCCGAGTTGGACGAGTCCGGCAGCGGACAGATCTCGCAAGTGCGTCGCGTACTGCCGGTCGGTCCACTCCGTGTCGAGCGGGTTTCCCTCCTCGATCGTTCCCGGAATCAGCTCGAACAGAAATTTGCCGGTCATCTCGGACATGCTCGGCCATCCACGGTCGGTGACGGCGGCATCCGGGGTCGAGTAGGACTCACCCATCAGATCGGATGGAGTGAAGACCGCGTTCCCGAGAGTCCCGAGGATCAAGGCGTCGAGATCGGCAGGTCCGCGTCCGTAGCCGGTGGTGAAACCGTCCTTGAGTTCCAACTTGATCATCACCGGAGGATGCTCCGGGTCGGCTTCGTGCCACGCCCGCATATCTGCCAGGCATCCGCGCAGTCCCTGATCTCGCTGACCACTTCGCAACCCGGATGCGTCCTGCGCACCGACGCAGTTGCTGTCACTCGCCACCGGATTCATGTGCGAGACACGCCAGTCCGGACCACCGCCGTTGGTCCACAGATCCAATTCGAGCAGCGAGGCCCCGGAGTCCAAAGCGTCGGCGAAGTACGGAAACGTCGCCTTCTCGTAGGAATTGTGGACGCCGACGGACGTGGTCTCGGAGAACGAGCGAGCTCGGTCCGCAGTCGCCTCGGCACCGGCCGTGGGAGCCGAGACGACCGAGACGACCGCCGCGAATGCACTCACACCGGCTACCAGAATTCCACGCATGTTCGACACTCTCGCAGAAATCACGCCGCTGCAGGACGGAATCGGAAGAGACAACTGGACAATCGTCCTAGACGGCATCGAGGGTGAGGCGCGGTCTCAGGCGGTGAGTGAAGGAAATTATCAGGCAAATAGCATCATGGCTGGAACTGATCCGAGTCGGAGCACTCGGCCCACACCCGCAGAAGGAATCGCATGCAGCTGACTCAATTCGTTCACCGATCCCTGCGAGCATCGCCCGATGCGGTGATGACGATCTTCGACGGCCGGCTGCGCACGTGCCGGGAATCGGTGGACCGGATGAGCAGACTCGCCGGAGGGTTTCAGACTTTGGGCCTGCGCACCGGTGACAGAGTCGCAATCTTGGCATCGAACTCCGACTACTACCACGAGGCGCTCCTGGCCTGCTGGTGGTTCGGAGCAGTGGCCAGTCCGGTCAATTCTCGCTGGAGCACGGCGGAAATCACGTACGCCCTGGAAGATTCAGGATCGACGGTATTACTCGTGGACGAGAACTTTGCTTCCGTCGGAGCTACCCTTCGCGAGGCGTGTCCAGGCCTGACCACTGTCGTCTACTGCGGCAGCGGCCCGGTTCGCGACGGAATGCTCGACTATGAACGGGTGATCGCGGAGGCGACTCCGGTCGACGATCTGCGCGTCGGCGGCGACACGCTGGCACTACTCCTCTACACCGGCGGGACCACCGGAGTGCCGAAGGGCGTGATGATCAGTCATCAAGCGCTGATGACCTCGGCGCTTGGTACTCTCGCGGCAGGCAGCGTGGCTGTCAGCAACGGAACGAACCTCGCGATCAACCCTCTGTTTCACATCGCCGGGATAGTCGGATGGTTGGCTCAGTCGCTGATGGGTGGCACCCAGGTGTTCATGCCGAACTTCAGCCCACGCACGTTCCTCGAGGCCGTTGATCGCCATCGCCCGACAACTGTGGGTCTGGTGCCGACGATGCTTCAGATGTTGGTCGACTACGAAGACTCGACCACCTATGACTTGTCCAGCGTCAGGATCCTGAGATACGGCGCCTCGCCCATTTCGCCGACGCTTCTCGAACGAGTCATGCAAATGTTCCCCAACAGCTCGTTTGTGCAGGGCTACGGGATGACTGAAACCGCGCACATCAGCATGCTGAGCCCGGCTGATCACCTCGAAGGTGGTGATCTCCTCCGCAGCGCCGGTCGAGTACTGCCGCACTGCGAGGTGAAAATCGTCGACCCGACCGGCGCGGAACTCCCACCCGGCGAGGTGGGCGAAATCGTCACGTTCGGCAGCCACGTCATGCTCGGATACTGGAACAAACCGAAAGAGACCGCAGAAGTGCTCCGCGACGGGTGGATGCATACCGGCGACGCCGGATACCTCGACGCCCGCGGTTACCTGTTCATCGTCGATCGCATCAAGGACATGATCGTCACCGGTGGCGAGAACGTCTACTCCACCGAGGTCGAAAACGCTCTGGCACAACATGAATCCGTCGCGTCCTGTGCCGTGATCGGCCTGCCCGATACCCAGTGGGGCGAGCGTGTCCATGCCGTAGTCGTCCTTCGGCATGGTTTCGACGCCGACGCCGACGAACTGCGCGCTCACGTGAAAACGCTGATCGCCGGTTACAAATCTCCGCGTACCTTCCAATTCGTCGATGCATTGCCACTGTCGGCAGCGGGCAAGATACTGAAGCGCGATCTTCGTTGCAACGCAACGTAATCCTCTACGACAGTCAGGATTACAGCTGCAATGTCGGTTCTGGATCAGTGATCAAGCGGTGCAGTGACGGCGATGCAGCTACGGCCTCTCCCAGTTGCGTGGCGCTCGCGATTTCGTCGCCGAACTCCGATCGCCAGGCATGCAGTCGTCGGGTGAGTTGTTGCAAGCGGTATTCGCGGGTCATGCCGATCGCACCGTGTGCCTGGTGGGCGGCGCGCACGCTCGCGAGCGCATTTTGTGAAACCACCAATTTGGTTGCGCTCACTTCGAAGTCGGCGTCGCGCCGGGTGAGCGCGTGCGCCGTGCGATCCACGGCCAGTGTGGACATCGATGCCATCTGTGCGAGAGTGACGATATGCTGCTGGACGGCTTGGAACTGCGCGATGGGCCTACCGAACTGCACCCGCTCCGACACGTAGCGACGGGTCAAAGTCGACACCGACTCCATGGCTCCTGCCATCTGTACCGAGCGCAAGAACGCGCCGAGCCTGCTGAGAATCCGTGGGTCGACCAAGTTGTCGCCATCGACAATCCGCGCTTCTGCGAACGTCAGGCTCTGACGCGGTTGCCCGGCAAGATCCGTCCCTCCACCGATCTCGGCGTCGGAGATGTTCAGGAGTACAACGCGATCACCGAGAACTGCTGCCAGCACTGATGCGGCGCTACCCCACGGCACATCGTGAAAGGTGCCCGACAGGAAACCGTCGTTGGTGCGACGCACATCGTCGCGCTGCGATCCCGGCGCGACGGTTGCGATTCCGGAGGGCACCGGTAGCCCGGCCGCTGCTGCCAGCCTGCCCGCGAGGTACGTCTCGGCGAGCGGCAACGGCGCAGCGTGCCTCGCCGCCGCGCGCTGGACAGTCACGGCGTCGAGGAGCGAGCCACCGGAACCACCAACGGATTCGGGAAGACCGACCAGCGGCAACCCCAGTTCGACTGCCGCGCTCCATAATCCGGTGGACAGACCGTCGATCTCCGCCTGCGCTACCACCTCGGTGCCGGACTTCTCGGCGAAAAATTGTTCTACCATCGATTCGAGGTCGGCGTCGAATGTGTACGCGTTGATCTCTGACCCCGAATTCATCGGTTCAATCCTTTCACGATCACGGTGCGGAGAATTTCGTTGGTTCCACCGCGAATCGACCACGACGGCGCCACCAGCACGGCCCGGGCGAGCAGCGACTCGTACGGATCGTCGGAGGCAAGGTCTGGAGCCCGGCCGAGGTGCCGCGCGACGGTCGCAACACAGTCCTGTTCGAAGCGTGTTGCCATCTCCTTGATCAGCGCGGCCTCCGTGACCGGCGAGCGACCGGAGTCGACCATCCGTGCAATGGACAGCGACATCCCACGAAAAGCCCAGCAGCGCGCCGTAATCGAGCCCAGATCGGCGAGGGCAGAGGGACCGCCCTGCGCCGCCTGGTTGGCTGCCCAGTTCTCGAGGACCGGCATCAGCGACATCCAGCGGTCGACGCCACCTCGCTCGAGTGCGAGTTCACCGGTGTTTTGTCCCCAGCCCGCTCCGACGTCTCCGAGGCGACGCGAGTCCGGCACGAAAACGTCCTGGAACGACACCTCGCAGAAGTCCTCGCTTCCGTCGATGAACGGAATGGGTGAGACGGTCAGGCCCTCGCTGTCGCGATCGACGATCAACTGAGTGAGTCCGTTGTGCTTGTCTGCCGAGGTTCGAAGCAGAGCGAGTACGTGTGTGGCATGGAAGGCACCGGTGGTCCAGATCTTGGTGCCGTTGACTTTCCAGCCACCATCGACACGTTCGGCGCGAGTGCGTACCGATGCCAGGTCCGAACCCGAGTCGGGTTCACTCATCCCGATCGAGAACGAGAACTCACCGCTCGCGATACCGGGAAGGAAGTACCGCTTCTGTTCTTCCGTGCCGTTGGCGGCGATGCTCGGACCCGACTGTCTGTCTCCGATCCAGTGATAGCCGACCGGCGCTCCCCGCGCGAGAAGTTCTTCGACGACGACCAATCGATCCACTGCTGACCGTCCACCCCCGCCGTATTCCTTCGGCAGCGACATGCCGAGCCACCCACGTCTACCCAGATCTCGCGAGAACGCCGGATCCACAGCCCCGGACATCCCGAGTCCGAGGGGGTAGCTGCCGGGGGTTAGCCGCTTGTCGAGGTACTCCCGCACTTCAGCCTGAAGCGCGAGTTCCTCGATCGTCAGTTCTGTTGCGTCGAAACGCATGGACGTACTGCGTACCACCATCGTGACTTTCTCCTTCGCGGCAGCGGACAGGCTTCAGGGTACCGAGCCGAGGAACGAATGCATGAACCGAACCGTCTGCAGCAGCGACCGACCCGCCGCACTGTTCACGAACACGGAACCCTGCTCAGGAGCAGACGAACGACTCGACCATCCGTCGTTCGTCTGCCCTGTCGGCCAGTGGCCACGCCAACAGCATCAACACGATCCGAACCACCCACTGCGACTGTTGACCTTCGGGATCCAATCCAGCAAGTTCGAGTGCAGTACGCGGTAGCAACGGAGAAGACACGAGATACTCGTCGATACCGTTGGCCCGCGCCGCCGCAAGGCCATGGCTCATGGCGGCGTCGGCTCTGATCGCGTCGACGGCGACGAGGATCGACTCCACGATCCGCTGGTCGCCACGCAGTGATTCGACGGCAGCCGCAACCTGGCTCGCCACGGACGCAGCACCTCGTGACAACAGCCCCTCACGGATCGCGGACTTGCCACCCACGTAGCGGTAGAGCGTCGCCCGCGAACAGCCTGCGCGGGAGGCGACGTCATCGGCATTGAACCGATCGAATCCCTGTTCTCGAATCAGCTCTGCTGCAGCCGCGAAGATGCGCTCGGTTGCGAGTTCACGGCGGTTACCGCCGGCCAACCAGTCGGCGGCGCGGCGCTCGTTTGCACCGGTCACTCTCCGTCACCTCGTCTCACTCTGAGACAGATTCAATCAGAAATCTCAAGGCTACGGAAGGCCGCGAGCCTCTGACCTGGGAGAAGTACGAGGGGGTTGAAGTGCGTGAGATTTTCTCAAAATGCCAGTTCAGAGGCATTTTCCACCTGTTGACTTCTCCTCGACGGCCGTGAAATCTTCCATTCGTGACACCACCGACGCTGGACATCAACCCCTTCCTCCCGTCGAATATCGACGACCCTTACCCGCTCTACGACGTACTCCGGCGCGAGCACCCCGTGTATCGAATACCCGATACCGACTTCTATCTGGTGTCGACGTGGGAACTTGTCACCGAAGCCGTTTCCCGTACCGAGGACTTCTCCTCCAACCTCACCGGCGTACTGGTTCGAACACCGGACGGATCTGCCGTGACGTTCGACATGAACGGCGGCGGGCAAGCCGCTCATGTCCTCGCGACCGCCGACGAACCGAACCATCAGCACCATCGCAAACTTGTCCTGCCGACACTGGTCGCCAAACGAATACGAGCACTCGAGCCGACGATGCACGGGTACACGCAGCAGTTGTGGGACAACGGCTTCGACGGTCGCCACATCGACTGGGTCACGTCGATTGCGGACACCCTCCCACTGCAGATGGTTGCCGCACTGATCGGCTTGCCGACAGCCGACGTCCCCCAATTGCTGGCGTGGTCTTACGACAGCACCGAACTTCTCAGCGGCATCGTGACGGCGGAACGGTTTACGGACGTCGTCACCTCGGCGGCCGAGCTCACCGGGTACCTCTACAGCAAGTTTCGTGAGGCGCGGACAAACCCGATCGACGATCTACTCGGAGACCTCGTCCGTTGCTGTGACGCAGGCGAACTCAGCGAAGACGTGGCCGTTCTGATGCTGGTGCAACTCGTCGGTGCGGGTGGCGAATCGACCGCCGGACTGATCGCCAGCTCTGCTCGGCTATTCGCCGAGCGCCCCGAGATACAGACGCAGCTGCGCGAGGACCCTCTACTCGTGAGCGCATTCCTGGAGGAGACGCTCAGACTCGAGTCGCCTTTTCGCGGACACCACCGACATGTCAATGCGGACACAAACCTCGGCGGAGTTGCGCTACCCGCCGGCAGTCATCTCATACTGCTGTGGGGCTCAGCGAACCGCGACCCGGAGTCGTTCGCCGAGCCCCACGCGATGAACCTCGACCGGGCCAATCTCCGAGCGCATTTCGCCTTCGGCAAGGGAGCACATTTCTGTGTCGGGGCCGCGCTGGCCAGGCTGGAAGCAAAGACCGCTATCGCCTTACTTCTCGAAAACAGTTCGCATGTCACAGTCGATTCCGAATTCCCGCCACGTTGGGTCCCCAGCATGTTCGTACGGCGCCATCAGAGTTTGCGTCTCGCTGTCACCGGATAGTTTCACTCAGTTGTCGAAATTGTGGGCTATCCAATCGATTGTCTGCATTCCGAACAGGTCTGTCCCCCAACCGTATGGATCCGCGACTGCGCGATCCATATTGCAGTCCGTAGGCTGATAGCTCACGTCCGTCCCTCGGCTTCTGTACGTGTCCGCCAGTTCTCGCGCATCAGCTGCCGGTACAAGTGACATCGGGGAGTCGTCCTTTGCGCACGAAGTTATCAATACCTTCGACGCCGGAGCACCGTGACCCAATACGTTGTCGTCGTACGCACGCTGGAAGCTGGGTTCTGTGATCGGATCGATTCCCGGCTCGAAAAGGCTTGCCAACGGCACGAACGGAAGCGTGAAGTACGCCGGCATCTGGCACTCACCCCGGTACACGTCGGCAATCGCTCGGCCCACGGGATTGAGCTTGTCGTTCAACTTCATCTCGGGATACCACGGTTCGAGACCGAGGAGCGTCGCAAATCCGAAGCCTGCGCCGACCGAGGAATCTGTTGTCTCCATGAATGTTCGGGGCTTGATCACCATGCCCTCGAGGACTGTCGAGACGATATCGAGTTCCGGCGCGTAGGACTGCGCAGATTCGGCGGCGAATGCCGAACCGACTCCACCACCAGCGATCCCGAACAACGCAATCTCCGCATCCGGATTCAGCTCGGAATCCTGCAGCTGAAATGCTGCGCGCACTGCATCCAACTGGGCGTGCCCGGCGAACTTACCCGCGAAGACCCCGTGGGGATCACGGTCTCCGTTGTTCCCGACGTCGGAAATCACTACGGCATAGCCTTTTCCGAACATCAGCGCCAGTGGACCCAAGGCCGACCAGGAGGCGCCGTCCAGCGGATCGCCGCCGGTCCAGTGTGAAGTCGGATGACAGTAGCCGCCGACGCTGTCGTTGGCCTCCTGATAGCTGATGATCTTCTTCTCCGACGCCGGCGTTCCGTCGATCGGGATCATCATGATTCCAGTGCTCACTACCGGCGTCGAACCGTCGATTCCGGTTGTGACATACATGATCTTGTAGGCGTCGAGCTGTCCCGGTTTGTATCCGGTGAACAGTACATCCACCTTCTTCGACTTCAGGAGATCACCGGGACGCTCGGCGCCGGTCAACACCGGCTCGTCGTAAAACGGATCATCGGCGGTGAGAGCAGTGAAGATCTCCTCTTCGGATGCGAACTCCCCTGAACTGAGAGCACCGACGGTGAACCCGTTGAATACCTCTCCCAGAGTTGGGGTGTCGGTCCGAAACTCCTCGGATACAGGAGTTTGCACGTCTTTCGGGACATCATTGTCCGGCACCTCAGCTCCGGCCGTTGCTGGCAGGACCAGCGCAACGGTCAGCGCTACCAGCGGCGCCAACCTTCGGAATGTCGCCGACGACATCACTGAACCGTCACTTTCAAACTGGAGAGGGCCGATTCGAGAGTTTGTGGGAGGGTCATCATCGGGCGGTGGCTCTCCAATTGAATTTCGTAGGGAACACTCAATGTGGCTACGAGCCGTGGCCAATCTTCTTCGACCATCGCTCGGTACTTCGGCAATAGCTGTGAGGTGATGTAGTCCCACCGGTCCTCGTACACCGACCAGTTCCAATCCGGCAGTGGCATCGTCACGTTCGCGGTGCGTCCGTCGGCGAGTGTCGTCGTGAACTCGAGGGGCCGGAACGAGCGAGGCGGGACCACGCCGGCGACCGAGGGCGAGCCGGCAACGGTCGATGCGTAGGTGATCGCTTCTCCCACATCACCTTTGTAGGCGCGCACGGTATCCCACTGGTCGCGGATGATCACCCCTTGCTCACGTTGGAGCAGCGCAACGTTCCCCAGTGCGATCCGATTCGAATCACTGGACGCGACATCACGCCAGGCGTCCATGACATCCTTGCCGAACAATCCGGCACTCTGCATTTCCTCCAGTGCGGGAAGCCCTTCGTCCACGTATGCCTGATGCATCGGCATCAGATCCGAGAAGATGTTCTTCTGCATCACCAGGATCATCCCCAGCACATAATCCAAGTCGTCCGCCGTGACGTTCCTGCCCACCGCCGCGAGTGCGCGCAGCCCTGCCGGCAATTGGTTCAGCGACTGCACGCCAACCTGATCCGTGACCTGAGAAGCTATCGAATTGGCAACCTGCTGGAGATTCGGAAACGAGTACACGTCCGCCATCAGTTCGAAGTCGATCAGTCCCCCGCCGAAGTCCGCGCCTACCTGTCCGCCCATGCCCGCCCACTGCAGTTCCGGGTGACCGAGTTGCAGATCCTCGTAGTAGCGGTACGACTTCACCAGGTTCGTGCGATTAGCCGACACTCCGGCGCGCGGATTCCACGATGAGAGATCGATTCCGGCGGCTTCCGTGGCAGCGACCAATCGATACTGAAACAGCAAGGCCGCATAGGATTCCGGACTGCGACCACTGGCGCGGGCTTCTTCCACAAGGGCCTGCAAGGTGCCGAGATCAGTCGGCAACGCGGGATGGACACCGCCCGGACCGTGTTCGGCATTGCGATTCACAAGGGGCAAATTCACATACTCGTGCAGTTCGGACGCCGACGCCGATATCTGGACCGACAGCAACGCGGACATCGCCAGCGCACATGCCGCCGTGGCTGCCAATACGTCTCGCGCCCAACGACGTCGCCGAACTACGGCCCCCAGGTTTAACCGCATATCGGTCCTCGTACTCAGGTCGGCAATCGCCCCGATCGATTGCCGACACCAAACTTACTTTGCAGTAAGATAGCTCGAGACCTGAAGAAATACCAATTCCGTACGAGCACTCTTGGCACTTCTACACGTCGTTGCCACCTGCAGTTGCTTATCCCGTTCCCGAATCGCCGAAACCTCACCAGCGGGCGACCGGCCGGTTACCTGTTGCCCGACACGATCAGAGCATGCGGATCCACGCCTGTGCCCCCGGGTCCGCAGACTCGGGGGCACAGACGAGATATCGAGTGATCAGCCGCTACCCGAAGTCAGGCATGTTCTGCCCGCTGTCCTTGTAGAACTTCCACGTGCCGTCCTGCGGCGACTCCATGATGCGGTAGACCTCGGTTGCCCCGACAATCCACAACTGGCCGTCGTACCAGTGCAGAGTGGAACCCGATTCGACACGGCCACTTGCGAGTTCGTTGCCGTCGGCGTCGACCACTGCAACCTTGTTACCACCCGCAGTCCAGCCGCCGGTGAGGCCGCCACTCTCGACTGTGTCCGTCAGAACCGGCTTCGGATCAGCCGAGGGAGTGGTCTCCGGCGACGTGGTTTCCGGGGTGGTCGGTGCCGGAGTCGTTGTGCTCGGTGCCGTCGTGGTCGTGGCCTCGGTTGTACTGGTCGGCTCGGTGGACGTTGTCGGATCGACGGTCTCGCTCGTGGACGGAGCTTGGGCAGTGGTCGTCTCCAACGCATCCGGCTCGTTCGGCACCATCGCTTCGGCCTGCATCCTGCTCAGAGGGTTCGCCCCGTTGGGTGCCGGTGTCGTCGGATTCCAGGTGGAGACGTTCTCCCAGGCTTGGTTGGCCAACTCCGGACCGGTACCACCCTGGCATTCGGTCCTGTTGGACGTGAGGTCCTTGTGGGTGATCTCGACCGACGTCTTGTATCCCGACGAGATCACGGAACCATTTACGGTGTGAACCCGGGCGTACATCAGGTTCCGATCACCATGGGTGATTCCGGTGATCGACGTCTGGCTCGCCGGCAGATTATCTACTCGAACAACATAATTGGGATCAGATTTCCGGACGAAGACCACCTTGTAGCCGGTCGCGCCTGCGACCGGAGGCCAGGAAATTGAAACTCGCCTACCTGTGATGGTGTCGTACCAGGGCGCCTCGTACCAGCAGGAGATCGGACCCGACGTCAACGGCGTCGGATAGAAGTTGCCCGTCGCCACCTGTGCACCAGTCGAATTGACCGCGTCAGTTGGATTGGCCAACGTCCCGGTGGTCTGAGCCAGGCCGAAAGCCATTGCAGCAGCGCCGCCGATGGCGATCAACGACCGCAGCGACTTCATGCGGGTGCTAGCCCGACGCATTTCAATCATTATGAGCCTCCTGAAGCTCCCCGCAGGTTTCGTCAGCATCGACGCGGGCGTCATTTGTAGTGGCGGCGCGGGCATTCTCCAGACGCCGGTCTTTAGTTCGTCCAAATGCGATGACCAGCACCGCGCCTACCAATCCGCCGCCGAGGAAAGTTGCGAGCGGACTGGAAAGCCAAGCAACGACATAGCCGAGCCCACCGACGCTGGTGAACACGCGGTCTGTCTCGGTGATGGTGTACGGCAGCCGATCAGCCACATTGTTGGCATCGCCCTTGAGCGTGGCGAGCACGGTGTCCGCTCCTGCCGATTCGAGTTCGACCACGCGGTGGGTGATGCGCACGCCTTGGTCGTTGTCGACGCTGATCACGTCGCCGACAGCGAGTTCAGTTGCAGGCACGGTCTTCGCCAGCGCCAGCGCACCGGTGGAGATTGCAGGTTCCATCGAACCCGAGCGGAACACCAGTGGTTTGATCCCGAATATCAGGGACGCGAGAGTGGCGATTATGCAGATGAGCCCGGCGACCGCAGCCACATTCAGGGCAATTTCCTTGCCGCGACTGCGTCCCACGGTCACCTCCTCATCGGTGCTGTCCATCGCGATGATCACTGCCCCGTTGCGGTGAAGTTGAAGCCCAGATCGGCGATCTTGAACTGCTCCGTCTGACCTGCGGTCGAATCGACGGTCACCTTGATACACACCTGCTCCGAAACACCGGCAGCGAGTGATCTGCCGGAGACGAGTGTCGGGTTGCCGGAGAACGCTTGCTGCGTCCCGATGATCGGTCCTGAACAGGTACTGCCGTCGTTGGCACCGCTCTGATGTAGAGAAACCTTGAGCTTCCCGATCAGCGCGGACGAGCCGGTGGCCGTTGCCGATACTGCCCACTGGAAGTTGGCCGTTCCGGTGTTCTGAACCGTCAATGCCCCGGCCTCACTCTGGCCTGGCAGCATGCTGTTGCGCTTGAGTTCGGTGAATTGGTGTGCGGGCCGCTGGTTGTCGACTTTCAGCTGGACCGACGAAGTGCTGAACATGCCGGTGGTCGCGGTAGCGCTGTCGGACCACGCCGCCATCGTGCCGACCGCTCCGAGGCCCAGGACCATGCCGAGAGAGAGCACGGCCCGGGTACGTATCCAACCGGTCTCGCCCAGACGGCTTCGCATCCGCGCCCCGAGACGCGCGCCGCCGCCCGATTTCTGTTCTGTAGACATTCTGCTGTCCTATTTCGATTCGGAGTTTGGTGCCGATGGATCGGCGGGCAGTACCGGCGCGCCGAGTTCAGGGCCGGAAAGAGTCGGGTCGGTGCCACTTTCGTCGTCATCTGCCTTGCCCCGCTTGTCGCGGATGCCACTGACGACCATCCACACGGCATATACAGCCAGGCCAGCAGCCACGCCTGTGGTGAGAATCGAACGCGATTGTCCGTTGATCACCGAGTTCACCCGGCCCAGATACGGCACCGAGTAGATGACCCGACCACGGATCTGCTCGGGCACCAGCGACCACGAGTCGGCGACGGGGTTGTTGTCGCCGCGAGTGTGGATGCGACGCTCCCCTTCCCCGGTGTAGTAGATGCCCTCGATGCGGTGGGTGACCACCGCTGGATCGCCGGAGACGGGCTGGAACGTAATCACGTCCCCGGTGGTCAGATCCTCGTTGGGAGTCGGCTTGACCACTATGAGCGTGCCAGGGGGCATGGTGGGTTCCATCGAGCCGGTGAGAACCGTGTACGCGGTGGAGCCGGTGAGTCGAGGGATAACGACCATCACCGCGAGAACGCCGATCATCAACAGCAACAGCACCCACGAGACGATGGTGCGAGTCCACCACCAGAGGGTGGTCTTCTCTCCTGAGTCTTGTTCGGGATCATGTTGCCGCTCAGATGTTTCCACGTGTGCGCTGTGCCGGGGTCGATACTCGGCACGTTCGCCCGCGCGCCGGCTTCTCGCGGTGACGGTCATGACTGGCTCACTGAGCTTGCGTCGAAGGTGAACGTCGCGTTGGACTGTTGGCTCGCTGCCGCGCCCTGGCCCAGCGTGGCCCGCAGGCACAACACCTGCATCTGCCCGGCCGGAACCAGCTGCTCCGAAAAGGCCGCACCGTCCATGGCACCGTTGTAGAGCTCAGTGCCCACGTCACCAGTGGCGGTGCAGGCCGCCTCGTTGGCTACCTTGGCCACGCGCAGGCTCAGCGGCGGTGGGGTGGCGCCGTTGAGTACAACATCGGAAAGCACGTAGTTCATCTGCACATTGCCGGAGTTGATCACCGGCAAGGGCATCTGAATGCTGTCGCCCGGGCCCTTGTTGTCCAACTTGAACCCATCGAGGTTGAACTGCTTGACCCCTTCACCGCCGGCAGAGATATCGAGCATGCCTGCCTGAATAGTGCCGCCGGTCGATTCTGCGGTATCGCGCCACAGCGCGCCGGTCTGCTGCACCGAGACGAACCCGATGAGCAGAACCGACGACGCTGCGATCGCCCATTTGTATTGGGTCTTCACGTGACCTTCTTCTGGTTACGGATTAACTACGGGGTGAGCGTCTGCTCGAGGAGGATCGTTCCGGCACCGATGGTGGCGGTGCCGGCGGCGCCGACCTGACCGGTCGTATCCGCCTTGAACTCCACCTCGGTGGTGAACGAGATGGGGCCGGACGCGGTAATCGGCGAGACGTTGGTGCTCGACGGGCTCACGGTGAGCAGATCCGCGTCCTTGAGCGAGCCGGTCAGGTTGCCGAGGGTGGGAGTGAGGGTGGCCTTCAGGTTGGTGCCGTTCAGGGTCACCTGGTACACCGAGGTGTAAGCGACCTTGTCGCCCGGAACCAGCTTGTCGGTGGGCGCAAACGCCTGTCCGGCCTTGCTGCCGCCGACCCACTTCCAGGTGCCGGCAGTGGTCTCGGAAACTGCCATCGATCCTGCGGTCACCGTGCCGGCGCCCGTGGTGTTGGTGGACGCGTTCCACGCGGCCATGGTGCCCGCACCGCCTGCGAGCAGAACAGCAGCCGCACCTGCGGCGATCGCACCCTTTGTGGTCTTGTTCATCTGGTATTCCTCCTGTGCAGTTCGCGGCGGGACATCCGACGCGCTTGGTTGAGCCCGGGCCGTGCGGATGTGCACTCCGGTGAAACAGCCCCAGGAAGGGGCATGGGAAATGAAGCCGCCGAATTGAATTCGGTGACTGAGAAGGCCGGCGATGCGCGGAGATGGTCGAGATCGCCCCGCGCATCGCGAGTTCTAAGTGGTCGGTTGGGCCGGAGTGGTTATTCGCCGAGGCTTCCGAAGAGGTCCAGGCTTCCGAGCGAACCGGTGCTACTGCCGAGCGAACCGCTGCTGCTGCCACCCGGATCGGTAGTTTTCGCCGTGACCTTGACCGTGACTCCCGCGGAGGCGGGGCTGGTCCCACCCGCATTTGTCGCAGTGGCGGTGATCGGATGACTGCCGGGTGTGGTGATAGTCAGGTTGCAGCTGAAGTCCCCACTCGCATCCGCGGTGGCGGTGCAGGTGGCACCCCCTCCGGTGACAGTGACGGTGCTGTTCGGCTCTGCCTTGCCGGAGACCTTGACGGGTGTACCCGCCTCTACCTCGGCGGCGCCCAGAGACAAGTCGGTCGGAGCACTGGGGGCGACCACAGCAGGCTCGCCCTCCACCAGGACCAGACCCCAGCCGGGGTTGATCTCGTATCCCTGCAGGACTTCGCTGGCCGGGATACCAATCATGAAACCGACCATCACGTTGACGTTCTGCGCGAGAGGCGTCTTCACCAACTCGATCCGAGTCGCGGAATTCGCATCCGGTCCGATCACGAATTGCTGGCCGACCTGGCTGCCGATTTTGCCCCGTACTGTCGCGGTGCCGCCGCCCGAGACGGACCAGCCCTCGCTGAAGAGTGTGAGCGTGGCGGGAAGGTCGCAGACATTGCGGACGTCGAAGGCCATCTGCGTGCCCTCATCTCCGGGGATCGGGATGTAGTCGGTTCCATTAGGCCCGAAGGCTGGCGGCTTGACCCAGGGTCCACCGTTCTGGGACATCTCCAGGCACTGGTCAGTGATGTCGTCGCCCGGGGCAGCCACGGCGCTACCGGGAGCAAGCAGCGCACCCGAGGTCGCGAGGAGCAATGCAGCCGGCAGCGCCGCCAACACAGCAGTGGCGCGCCGGGGGAGACGGGATCCGCGTCCGTCCCCGACCGGGAAAAATCGAGGCATGTGAAGACTCATTTCGTCTGTCCCGTTGCCGGGCATTGGGGTGATAAGACGACAGATCCAGGTACATCCGCCATCGGTGCCGAACATGTTGCAGAAGGCTTGCGAGCCGAACCGTGACGCTGTGCATGCCCTCGCTCATACATAGCTACTGCTCCGCTTCGGATCAATTTTTATCACACGTATCAGCTTTTGTGGCGGTTTTACTGGTCAAACGTTCAGGAGGAATTCGAACACTCCATGCGGGTGAATTATGCGCGCTGACCAGTACTGTTAGAAACAGTTAGCTGCGCTTCGTAACTTGTTCCCGAAAACCCCTTTGGCGCCGAACGGGCGATTCGTTCCACTCGATATGAGAACACGTTCTACATACTCTTGGTATGTCCGAGGATATTCACGAACGAACTCGTCGAGAACAGCGACCCTCGAGCAAACAGAAGGATCGAACCGTTTCGAGCACGTGCTGCATTTCGTTCACGAATGCCACGGACACGGGCATCATCGATCGCCGCGCCTCGCCGGATCAGACGGCCATGACAAACCCTCGCACGCTCCGAAACCAGCACTCCACCAATAACTTTGTCCGACCATCGAATAGCGACTGCCCCCTGGTGCGTCCAAAGCTGTGGGCCGGGAAGCAAATTCGCTACCCGGCCCACGTGCGTCTACAGTTGCGAAGCCGGTAAGGAGTTGACTACCGGCACCCAATCCCAAGGTAAAACTACGAGCACCTACACCTCGAAGACGGTCTCACCGCCGACAACCGTGCGCAGGACCGACAGTTCGTTCAATTCCTGAGAAGCGCTCCGCAACGGATCTCCGTCGAGCACAACAAAATCCGCCAAAAGTCCCACCGCTATCCGACCTTTGTCCGATGACTCACCGGTGAGACGGGCGGCAGCGCTTGTGTAACCGGCCAACGCATCGGACGCGGAAACCCGTTGCTCTGCACCCAGAACATGACCTTCTCGCGTCACACGGTGTACGGCTGTGTTCATCGTGAAGAGCGGGTTCACGGGAGTGACAGGGCAGTCGCAATGCAGCGCGTAGGCAAGCCCCGCCGCCACGACCGACGCCACGGGGCTGATCCGCTCGCCACGACCCGGTCCGAGGAACCGATCACGGTGCCGGTCGCCCCAGTAGTAGACGTGGTTCACGAAGATCGACGCCACCACCCCGAGTTCGACCATCCGCACGATCTGATCTTCCCGCAACGTCTGAACGTGCTCGAGTCGATGCGAAACTTCGACGTCCGGGTGTGCCGTCCGTGCCGCTGCAATTGCGTCCAGTGCAAAATCGATGGCTTGATCACCGTTGGTATGAATCGCAACCTGCCGGCCGGCAGCGTGATGTTCCGCGACGAGCACCCCGAGTGCACCTGCCGGGATTGCCATTCCGCCGCAGTGGCATCCGCCCAGATCGTGGTACGGCTCGGTCAGCGCAGCGGTGTGCAACTGAATCGACCCGTCCGAAATGAGTTTGACGCCGCCCACACGAACTCGATCTGTCGAATCGGCGAGTTCGCCCAATTGATCGTGCACCCCGTGGCCGAGATAGAGGCGCGCACGCAGACGCAGGTCACCATCAGCGTCCAGTTGTCGGTACGCCTCGTACATCTCGGCTGTGACGTACATGTCGTGAAAACTTGTCACGCCCACCGAAGCCATGACTTCCTGCGCCCGCAGCATCGCGATCTTGGACGCATCCGGGTTCATATCCGGAACAAGTCCGTGTACCAGAGACATTGCCGGAACCTCGCACAGTTCACCGGTGGGTACACCGGCGCTGTCCCGAACGATGACACCACCCTCCGGATCGACCGTGGTGGCATCGATCCCGGCCTTCTCCAGTGCGACCGAGTTGACATAGATCCCGTGAGCAGACAAGTGCCGCACCAGAATCGGATGCTCGGTGGATGCCTTGTCCAGATCAGCTGCGGTCAGACCTCGATCCTCCGCCACGAGGCTGTCGTCGAAGCCCCACGCTTCTATGGGCTCGCCAACTGGTGTGATCGCGGCCCGCGCGGCCAACGCCGTGATCAACTGCTCGATGGTCGGGCACGCACTCGTCGTTGCGTCGACCCCACTGAGCATCAAACCCCACATCATCGGATGAAGGTGCGTCTCGATGAACCCCGGAACAACAACTGCTCCGGCAAGATCGACAACGGAGGTTTCGGAATCGGTCAGCGCCGAGATCTCGGCATCAGTTCCGAGGGCGACGAATCTGCCGTCCTTGACTGCCACAGCGGTCGCGTTATCGCCGACCGCACCGTCCATGGTCCTGATCTCGCCGTTGATGTAGATGTGGTCAGCCACCGGTGTCATACGCTTGTCTCCATTCGTTTTCCGACTACAGTCGTCGAGGACTTCTTCGCAGGTATCCGCGTCGCCACAACCACTCCGGCCAAAATCATTCCGGCACCTGCAAGTTGGACGAGAGTTGGGGTCTGCGCAAGCATCACCGCGCCGAACAGCAGTGCCGACGCCGATTGCAACACCAGGCTGGCGGCGACTGCACTGGCAGGCAGACGCTGACTGGCGCTGGCCACCAGAAGCCACCCGATCACCTGAGATACCAACGCGAGCAGCACAAGCCAGCCTTGAGCTACGAGCGAAGGGGTCAGATCCAAAGTTCCACTCACGAGGCCGTATGCACCTGCAGTGAGGGCAGTGGCTCCCGTCGAGACGAACATCGGCAGAGCCGTTCTACCCGCCGCCCGAGTAGCCAGACCCATCAGGAAGATGTAGACCGCGTAGGCGCCTGCGGCGATCACGGCAAACGACACTCCGACAGCAGGATTCGCCCCGGTGAGCGTTGTGCTCGTCCCGGCTACCAGAGCAACTCCGACGAAGAGCAACGGAAGGCTGGCGACCAGTTCCCGGCCGATCCGTTGGCGCAGAACAACGTAGCCGAGGATTGCGACGAACAGCACTTGCAAATTCAGGATCACAGTCGAAAGACCTGCCCCGATCGAATGAATCGACTCGTGCCAGAGCACAAGATCGATTCCGAGGAACGCGCCGGCAAGCAATGACTTCACGATCCAGGGCGCCGAGATCGAAGACCGGGATGACCGACGACGCTGAACGAGCACGAGTATGCCGAGAGGGATGAGCGCATAGAGACACCGAAAGAAGGCACCCGTCGACGGAGACACTCCTGAGAGTTCATAGAGCACCGAGGTCAACCCGAGGATGCATGCACCGGTGACGACTACGCGCAGGTCACGACGGCGTAGTTGATCGCCGGACGGCACGCGTGGCGATACTTCATCACTCATGGTGATAATGTATCACCGACGCAAAGCCTGTCATACAGGGAAGATGCGTGCATGAGAACTCCGGTTACCCGTGAACGCGTGATCGCTGCCGCAGCCGACCTGGTCGACAGCAAAGGCGCCGACGCTCTGGTACTGAGTCAACTCGCCGAGACCCTCGACGTCCGGCAGTCAGCCCTGTACAAACACGTCGACGGGGTCGACGACGTCCACCATCAACTCAGCCTCCTCGCACGCAACCTTCTCGCCGAACAACTGCGTGCCGCCGCGGTTGGTCTCTCGCGCGACGACGCCGTCATGGCGCTCGCAGACGCATGGCGTGCCTTCGTCCGGGTGCACCCCGGGCTCTACGCCATCACCGACCGCTACCCCACTGCTCCGCATCCCGATCTGGTCTCCGCCGTGGGCGAGGTGGTAGACGTCATCAACAAGGTGATCGCGGGATACGGTCTGAGCCCGGATGATTCGGAGCAGGCGGCGTGGTCTCTTCGTAGCGCGCTGCACGGTTTCTGCATCCTCGAATCGGTAGAGGGCCAACCGGCCGGCACCGACCCGGATCGGGTGTATCGAAGACTGGTCGAACTTCTCTGCGCCGGTATTGCTCGTATGTAAATACCGGCTCCTGTTATCGTCGGATGAAACCGCACAGACCAAAAAGGATCAGACATGGTTGGTGAACTCGACATCTCCGGATAAAACCGGGCATGACGGCCACCGGCAGACGCCTCGGAGCGCTGCCGTAGTGGCCATGTTGTCGTTCACTTACCCGACTTTTTGCGGAGCAGCGTTGCCGCGCCCGCACGACACCTGAGGTCTATTCATGTCCGATACCTACATCGTTTGCTCGAATCTGTCTTTTGCCTGGCCGGACGACACTCCGGTCTTCGACGAATTGTCCTTCACGGTGCCCGGTGGCCGAACCGGGCTGGTTGCCCAGAACGGCGTCGGGAAAAGCACTCTGCTCAGATTGATCGCCGGTCAACTCCGCCCACGCGCCGGCAGTGTGTCCGTCGACGGCGTTCTCGGATACCTTCCGCAAGACCTTCCACTGACGGGCGATCTGACCGTTGCCGAGGTCTTGGGCATCGCCCCGACGCTCGCTGCGCTGGACGCTGTCGAATCCGGAGACACACGAGAAGAACACTTCACGACAATCGGGTCCGACTGGGACGTCGAAGAGCGGACCCGAGCCCAACTCGGCCGACTCAGTTTGAGTGACATGACGTTTGATCGTCGTCTCGACACTCTGAGCGGCGGGCAGGTCGTCTCGCTCGGACTGGTGGCTCAACTCCTGCGACGCCCCGATGTCCTTCTCCTCGACGAACCCACCAACAATCTCGACCTTGACGCGCGCCGCAGACTTTACGACGTTCTCGACGACTGGAGTGGCTGTCTGTTGGTAGTCAGCCACGATCGAGGACTACTCGACCGTATGGACCGCATCGCCGAACTTCACAGCGGCGAGATCAGCTTCTACGGTGGCAATTTCACCGACTACGAAGCTGCGGCACGCTCGGCTCGCGAGGTGGCGGAGAAGAACATCCGCAACGCCGAGCAGGACGTCAAACGCGAGAAGCGCGAACTGCAGCAGGCCCGAGAACGCGCTTCACGACGCGCAAGTAACGCTGCCCGCAATCTCGGGAACGCGGGCTTGCCCAAGATCTTTGCGGGGACCATGAAGCGCAATGCTCAGGAGTCGGCCGGCAAGGCGAACGAGACACACCTCGCCCGGGTCGACGCGGCAAAGGACCGACTCGACAGAGCGGGCCGCGCTCTTCGAGACGATCAGACGATTTCGCTCGAACTGCCAGGCACTCACGTACCCGCCGGACGCATGGTGTTCTTTGGTGAGCGAATGCAATTCGCGTTCGGCGATCGTGAGATCTTCGCCGACCCCGGCATTGACCTGGCCATTCGAGGACCGGAGCGTATCGCGTTGACCGGGCCGAACGGCGCCGGAAAGTCGACGCTACTTCGCATCGTCAACGGGGATGTTGCGCCGACTTCCGGTGAGGTCAAGCGAGCCGACGGCCGGGTGGCATATCTGTCGCAGAGGCTCGACCTACTCGACCCCGCACGCACCGTCGCCGAGAACTTTGCATTGTCGGCTCCAGGCCTTCCGGCACCGGAACGCATGAACATCCTGGCGCGCTTCCTCTTTCGGGGTGCGGGTGCTCACCTACCCGTCGCTGCACTCTCGGGCGGTGAACGGCTGCGGGCTACGTTGGCATGCGTTCTCTTCGCCGATCCGGCCCCGCAATTGCTTCTTCTCGACGAGCCGACCAACAACCTCGACTTGGTGAGCGTTGCTCAACTCGAAAGTGCCCTGAATGCATATCAGGGGGCGTTCGTGGTGGTCAGCCACGACGAGAGATTCCTGGCCGAGGTCAAGGTCGAACGCTGGCTCAGGCTCTCGGACGGCCGTTTGACCGAGGTCGCCGCACCGGACGCAGTGGGCTGACACGACCAGTGAACAGGCGAAAGGCCTTCACACACATCGTGTGTGAAGGCCTTTCGTCTGCACTACTGGTCAAGGCGTCCTGGTGTACACCGGATCGTCGAAGGATCGGCGTTGGGTCACCCAGTCAGTGGGCAGAACGTTTTCGATCACGTCTTCACGGGATTCGTCGAACACGACGATCCGATCGGCGATTCGCCACTCACCACGGCGCCTTTCGAACCTGTCGACGTAACGGCACTTGATCGTGGCAAGCGTCTGCACCGAATCCGTACCGGAACGCTCCTGCCGCAGAAAACACAAACAGTACGACTCACACTGAGCGACATCGCCGTTGACGTCGATCAGTATGTTGGAAATGCAGTGAATCGACGAGTCGATCGTCTTGTGCCTGAACTTCATGTCTTCGATGAGCCCGTCGACAGTTCCGATGTAACCACCGTGGTTGTCTATCGCGTCGTCGAAGTAGCAGAGAGCTACGCTGTCGAAATCTTTCCGATCGACGGCCCGAGCGTAGCGATACAGAACTTCGGTGATCTCTTGCTTGTCAGCGAGGGACACAACACGTCTCCTGTTCTCCCGAGGTGATCAATCAACCTGCAGTTCAACGCCCTTGGTCTCCTTGATGAAGAAGACCGTGACGAGGGTGATCACGGCACAGAACACGAAGTATCCGGCCGGGGCGAGAGAGTTACCGGTCAAGCTGATGAGATAGGTGGCGATGAAGGGCGCGGTGCCACCGAGGAACATGTTGGTGACGTTGTTACCCAAGGCCAGACCGCTGTACCGCACAGATGCTTTCAGCATTTCGACATAGGTCACGTACGAAGCACCGTTGACAACGGAAACGCAGATGAAGAGCACCGACTGACCGACAACCGCCTGCCAGATACCAGAACCGGCCATCATCATGAACATCGGGATTCCGAGAACCACTGCGGCGGCACTACCGGCGAACAGCACCGGCCGGCGCCCGTACTTGTCTGCCATGTATCCCGAGATCGGCAACGTGATGACGCCGAGAACCAGCGCAAGAGAAGTGGAAAGGAAGGCAACGCGCGACGAGTGACCGCCGGTGGTCTGCAGGTACGTTGCGGCATACACCGAGGCGATGTAGTAGCCACCGGTGATGAGTGCACCCAGCAGGATGATCTTGACGACGCTGCCACCGGAGGTGCTGAGCAGCTCACGGATGGGAAGCTTCTTGGTCTCACCCTTGTCCTGCAGTTCCTCGAACTGAGGAGTGTCTTCCATCTGGCTACGGATCCAGATACCGATGCCACCGATCAGCAGGCTGAGCAGGAACGGGATACGCCAAGCCCACTCGAGGATCTGCTCTTGCGAGAATACCGACGTCAGGCCGAGGGCCATGAGCGAAGCAGCCAGCGAACCCAGGTAGGTGCCGGTATTGACCATCGAGGTCTGCGTCGCACGCCACCGCTTGGGAGCGGACTCGGAGACAAACGCGTTGGCACCGCCGAGTTCACCGCCGGCCGCGAAGCCCTGCAGGCAACGAGCCAGAACGAGGATGGACGTGGCCCACACACCCAACGTGGCGTACGTCGGCAGCAGGCCCATGCCTGCTGTCGCCAGAACCATCAGAAGGATGGTCCAGGAGAGAGCATTCTTTCGGCCGTACTTGTCGCCGATGTGGCCGAAGAAGATTCCGCCGGGCACGCGTAGAAAGAAGGCCACGGCGAATGCTGCAAAGGTACCGAGCAGTGCTGCGTTCGGGTCGTGGGAAACGAAGAACAGCGCGGCGATTGTCGTGGCCATGTATCCGTAGATACCGAAGTCGTAGTACTCGACGACGGTACCGACGATGGCCGCGCGAATTACCTTCGTCGTCGACTGTCGTTCGGTTGCCACGCTGCTGCCCTCGGTGGATTCGGCTCTCGCCATGGTCTCATTCTCTGACATGTTGTTCCCTGCCTGGATTGGATACTGACTGGATTCGGTGCCGCGCAGACGTCGGACGTCAGGAGTGCGCGATGGAATGGACCGGTGCGCTCTCAGCGCTGGTCCTGGTGTAATTCGCCGCATTACGTCCCGCTACGCGGCCCATGGTCAAAGCGTTGGCAACTGCATTGCCGCCGCCCACGTATCTCAGTCCGAGGATTCCGGCGCCGGCCTCACCGGCCGCGTACAGACCCTCGATAGGTACTCCGGTGCTGCCGAGTACGGCCGCATCGGTGTTGATCTCCATTCCCGCGTGCGTGCATACGAGCTCCGCCGGAAGGATTTTCGCGGCATAGAACGGTGCTGTCGCAATAGGATCCGGGTTGCCGACGGCACCCTTGTTTCGCAGCGTGCGATGACGGAGGAAGTCGTCGTCGTGACCGCTGGGCAGTTGGTCGTTCCATCGACGCAGGGTTTGCGTCAACGTCGCAACCGGAACACCCGTAGCCACTGCGAGGTCTTCGATCGTATCCGCGCGAATCGTGCCACCGGCGGCAACTTCTTCCTCGATGCGTTCGGGATTCCAATCCGCATATCCCGGAGCCAGATTCACGCGAGCGTTCTCGTCGAAGATCATCCAACCGTATCCACCCTGATGGTCGATGATGCCGGTCGAGACGGCGTACGAGCTGTCCTCGTCCATGAATCGACGGCCGTCCTGGTTGACGTAGATCCGCGACTTCGGCGGAAAACCGGCCTGCCAGTGATGGAATCGCTGGAAGTAGACCGTGGGCAGCATCAGACCCCAGCCGTCGCCCGCCACGGAAGCACCGAGGTCTTCGGCAAAACGAAGATGGTCTCCGCGACTCCCCTCGGCTGCGACGACGAACAAGGCGTCTCCGGCCTTGTTCGCGTCCGGGAAGTGGCGCGCCACCAAGCCCGGATCTTGCGCGAATCCACCGGAAGCAACAACGACGGCGCCCGCACGTACCTCGATGTCGTCGGCGACAACACCGACAACCCGACCGTCTTCCTCGATCAGCTTCTGCACCCGTGTTCCGAAGATGACCTCGATCCCGTGCTTACGACGAGCCTTGTCCAGCACCTGAATCAGTCCGTATCCCTGATCCTTGGGCACATGGCCGCGCCAGACGTCCTCGACGCCGGCCTGGGCGAGTCCCGGTTGGTGAGCGTTACCCGAGATTGCCGCCGGAATTTCGACGCCAAGTCCGATGAGCCATTCCAGTGTCGGACCGGCGTTTTCGCAGAACGCACGAATCAATCCGGGTGAGAGCATCCACTGGTTGAGGTCCATGTAGTGCTGGAAGAACTTCTCCGCCGAGTCGTCGACGCCGAGTCCGGCCTGCACGCTTGTTCCGGCGGCCGTGAAGATTCCGGCCGAGAGCGCAGTGGAACCACCGAGTTCGGTTTCGGACTCGAACAGCAGAACGGATGCACCTTCTTCTGCCGCGGACACCGCAGCCGCGAGGCCTGCTCCGCCGCCACCGATGACAACGACGTCCCAGTGCTCGGTCATGAAAGTTCTCCAGTCTCCGCGATGATGCGGTGGTAAAGACCGTTCGACACCAACCCGCCGTCGACAGTGAGCTCCGTACCGGTGGTGTAGGTCGAGCTGTTCGAGAGCAGGAACAGCACTGCTTCGGTGATCTCGTCGAGAGTTCCCATGCGTCCGAAGGGAACCGACTTCAGTGACGCGGCGACGAAGTCGTTTGCGCCGCCGAGCAGCGCCGTACCGACCAGTCCCGGGTGCACAGAGTTGACGCGAATCCCCCACTGCGCGAAGTTGCCCGCGGCCGACTTCGACAGACCGGTCAAACCCCACTTGCTCGACGAGTAAGCCGGAGAGAAGTACCCGATCTGACCGGCGATGGACGAGATGTTGACGATCGATCCGCCACCACTCTCGCGCATCAGCGGCGCCACCGCCTTCATACCGTAGAACGGACCGAAGAGGTTGATCTTCATGGTCAGTTCCCAGATGTCGTTCGGGGTGTCCATGAATTCGAGCCGACGCGAGATGCCGGCGTTGTTGACCAGTCCACCGAGTTCCCCACGGGTGGTGCGAATTTCGTCGACAACCCGGTCCCAGGCATCGGCATCGGTGACGTCCAGAAGATGAGCGGACGCCGATCCGCCGGCGGAGACAATGTCGTCGACCACGCCGGATGAATCCGAAACATCGGCAATGCAGACATGCGAACCGCGCGCGGCGAGAGTGCGCGCGTGATGCGCTCCCATCCCGGCAGCACCGCCGGTAACGAGAACGACGCCGGGATATTTCGTGGACTCAGACATGCCGCGAACCACCGTCCACCGCAATGCTGTGCCCGGTGACGTAGCGCGCGCTGTCCGAGAGCAGGAACAGCAGCGGCCCGAAGACCTCTTCGGGCGAGCCCAGACGATGCAGCGGTACCGCGTCGAGTGCGTTCGCGAGCGCGATCGGATCATCCTGGACCCACTTCGTCATCGCCGTGTCGATGTAGCCGGGCGCAATGGAGTTCACACGAATACCCTTGTCTCCGAACTCCACTGCGAGCGACTCAGTGAGGTGCGCGACGGCAGCTTTCGACGTGCAGTAAGCGCCTCTCCCCTTCCGCACACGCAGCGCAGATACCGAGGACATGTTGACGATGGCGCCGCCGGGACCGAGGTGGCGTGCCGCTGCCTGAGCACCGTAGAGCACTCCTTCGACATTGACACTCAGCGTTGCGCCGATCTGCTCCGGGGTGATCTCCTCGGCCAGCGCGAACGGGAAGATACCCGCATTGTTGATCCAGAAATCGACCCGGCCGAACTCCTTCAACGCCAACTGCGCAAGCAGTTCGTGCTCGTCCGGCTTGGTGACGTCGACCCGAGCTCCGACGACGCGACCCGGCTTGTCCGCCAGTGCATTCGATTCCAGGTCCGTATTGATTCGTGCGGCCGTGGCGAGCATCTGCTCTTCGTTGATGTCGGCACCGACGACATGTACGCCGCGTGTTGCCAGCCCTTCGGCGAAGGTCGCACCCATACCCTGAGCCGCGCCGGTCACCACTGCGACCTTGCCTGCCAACTCCGGGTACACCGCCGACATCTGCGTCACAACGGTGCGGCCCGGGTTCGTCTGGTCAGAGCTTTCGGTCATGATGTACTTCTCCTACTGAATATTGTTGTGCAAGAAACATTTCGGTACTTCAGCCGTGTTCGGACACTCGAGGTGCGTCGTCTCGGGAGACGGTGCGGCGGGCGATCTTCCATTCCTCACCGACCCGAACCACGCGGTCAGCGACCGTCGTCATCCGAACCAGTCGCGATTCGCCGCCGCGAGCGGTGGCAACGATCTGCAGGTACCCGCGCACTGCGAGAGCACTCTCGTCCACCGCCTCGACGACGAGATTGGTCAGAACGTGCCGATGCACCTCGTCGACAGCTTCCGCAGCAGCGTAAAAGCGAGCAGCAAACGCTGCAAGGTCGTCGAAACCGACCACGGGTTCCGGATAACTGGCTGAATGAAATTCACCGTTGTCCGTGAATGTCTGCGCCCAATCCTGCTGGCGCCCAGAGTCTATGCAATGACTCTGGTGGCCGTACAGCTGGTGGATTGCGACAACATCCTCCGTTGCCACGACGCGATAGTTGCTCATGAAGGTTCTCTCCGAACACGCTGCGCTGCATCCACCCGAAGGTTGTGCAGCTCCGTAAAGTGTGCGATAATCGCACACACTGTGCGATATGTTCAAAGCGTAGGTGGCATACCTCACAAACGTCAAGAAAGGGATTTGATGTCAGAGCTGAGCGAGGAACACCGTCCGCGCAAAAGCGCAGTTCAAGTGGACTCGAGCATGTCGAAAACGCTGCACCACGGACTCGAGATCCTGGAACTCCTGACGTCCTATCCGCACGGTTTGTCAGTCACGGACATTGCCGACGGAGTGGGAGTCCACCGGACTGTCGCACATCGGTTGATCCGCACGCTCGAGGCTCATCACCTGTGCCGCAAGGACTCCTTCAAGCGCGTCACTCTCGGCGCCGGACTGGTCACCCTCGCCGAACCGGTGGAACAAGATTTGCGAACCCTGGCCCGCCCGATACTTCAAGAACTTGCCGAGGCCACCGAGGCGACAGCACACCTGGTGGTCCGCGAGAGCGACACCGAAGTGCGCGCACTGATGGTGGTCGAACCGCGCAGCGCCAAGGTTCACGTCGCGTTTCATCCGGGGCAGGTTGATCCGATCGACCGCGGCTCCGCCGGGCTTTCCATTCTTGCCTCACTCCCACCGGTGAGCGGGGAACGAGAGGAAGTGACGGCTGCCCGCGCACGGGGTTATGCAGTGACCGTCGGGGAGGTCATCCCGTCCGTCCTCGGAATCTCGGCAGTCATCCCCGGCAGACGCCGCGACGCCATCTCCAGCCTCGGAATCTCCGTGTTCGACTCCGAGGATCAAGCAGCCCTGGGCGCCGAGGTCATGGCAGCGGCAAAAACCCTCGGCAGCATGTTGCGCTGATCCAGACAACAGGCTGATCCGAACACCAGCCGAGCCCCGGGAATACCCGGGGCTCGACTTTGTTGACTCCGAATGAGATAGTTGAACAATCAACTACCTGACATCAGCTTCACGGATACAAGGAGTACGACATGCCTGCTGTGACAGTCGAGAACATCTTGGCCCTGCCCCGCCTCGACGAGCCGGCAGAGTCA
The DNA here is from genome assembly GCF_056401575.1 of Rhodococcus sp. P4_E4. Classification (NCBI taxonomy): domain Bacteria; kingdom Bacillati; phylum Actinomycetota; class Actinomycetes; order Mycobacteriales; family Nocardiaceae; genus Rhodococcus; species Rhodococcus sp. P4_E4. The sequence continues at coordinate 350,341 of NZ_JBFUJB010000001.1, forward strand.
GCAGTCGACCGCCCCGTCAAGAGCATCACCACCGCGCCGGTCGGATACGAAGGTGAAGGCTTTCCCGTTCACCGCGCGTTCGCCGGCATCGACCTCTCCGCCCTCGACCCGTTCATCCACATGGACCAGATGGGCGAAGTCAACTACGCACCCGGAGAGCCCAAGGGCACTCCGTGGCACCCGCACCGCGGCTTCGAAACCGTCACCTACATGATCGACGGCATCATGGAGCACCAGGACTCCAACGGTGGCGGCGGTGTAATCGGCGGCGGCGACACCCAGTGGATGACCGCGGGTGGCGGCATCCTTCACATCGAAACTCCGCCGGAGCACCTCGTCCTCAGCGGCGGCCTGTTCCACGGCGTCCAACTGTGGGTCAACCTGCCTCGCGACAACAAGATGGCATCTCCGCGGTACCAGGACATCACGGGCAACAAGGTGGCCCTGCTTTCCTCGCCGGACGGCGGAGCCTTGGTGCGCGTCATCGCCGGAGACATCGCCGGCCACGCCGGACCCGGATCGACGTACACACCCATCGCGCTCTCCCACACCACTATTGCCCCGGGTGCGAGCCTGACTCTGCCCTGGAACCCCGAGTTCAACGCCATCGTCTACGTGCTCGCCGGCGAAGGAACGGTCGGAGCCGAGCGTCGACCCATTCGAGTAGGGCAGACGGCTGTCTTCGGACGCGGTGACTCCATCACCGTCGCCGCTTCCGATCGCCAGGATTCGCGGACCGAGTCCCTCGAGGTATTCATCCTCGGTGGCAAACCGATTCGTGAGCCCATCGCGATGGCCGGGCCGTTCGTCATGAACACCAAGTCCGAGGTCATGCAGGCCTTCGAGGACTTCCAGGCCGGACGCCTCGGATCCATCCCGGCAGCACACGAAAAGCTGAGCTGACATGTCGTCGGTGGTCGTCCAACGAGCAGCCGAACGTGCGCACCTCAACTACGGCTGGCTCACCGCGCGTCACAGTTTCCCCTTCGCCGGAAACTTCGATCACGCCGCGTACGCGCACGGACTTCTGTTGGTGAACAACGACGACATCATCGAAGCCGGCTCCGGTTTCGACACTCATCAGCACCGCGATACCGAGATCGTGACGTGGGTGCTCAGCGGATCTCTGGTTCACCAGGATTCCGCTGGGCACTCCGGCGTCATCCATCGCGGACTCGCGCAGAGAATGAGCGCCGGTACCGGAATCCTGCACTCCGAGCGCAACGATCGCTTCCGGGCCGACGGCTCACGCGTCACCGAACCCGTTCACGTCGTTCAGATGTGGATACCGCCGGACGAATCCGGAGTGACCCCGAGCTATCAGGAACTCGACATCAACTCCGAACTCGACAGCGGTGGCCTGATCACCCTGGCATCGGGGATGCCTGCGCATCGCAGTCACAGCGCCATCGGCCTGCACAACAAACATGCGGCACTACATGTTGCTCGCCTCGAGACCGGCGGGTCGGTATCTCTTCCGGATGCGCCGTACGTGCACGGGTTCATCGCCAGCGGCACTGTCGACGTCGAGGGAGTCGGATTGCTGGGACCAGGAGATTCGTTGCGACTCAAGGACACTGGCGGTCAACGAGTCGAGGGAATCGACGATGCGGAGATACTCGTGTGGGAGATGCACGCGTCGACGAACTGACGACACCACCGAGTACGCCCAATGTTCGGACTACACAGCAGGTTCGTCGTAGGGTGGATGCCGGTAGTGGTGGATCCGGTAGTGATGGATCCCGGTGGCACAGAAGGAGGAGCCATGGCATCTGGTCGAGCACAGGCCCCACGGACGACACCGCACATCGATGTGCACCGCTCCGGTGATCGCTTGAAATCCCGCGTCTCCTGGCTGGATTCGAAACATTCGTTCTCGTTCGGACAGCATTACGATCCGGACAACACTCATCACGGATTGCTGCTCGTCAACAACGACGACACCGTACTGGCGGGAACCGGTTTCGATACGCACCCGCACAAGGACATGGAAATCGTGACGTGGGTACTTCGCGGTTCGCTCGTGCACCAGGATTCCATCGGCCACACCGGCGTCATCTATCCAGGCCTCGCCCAGCGCATGAGCGCCGGTACCGGAATCATGCACAGCGAGAAGAACGATTCGTGGCGTATTGGCGGCGAACAGCATTCCGACCCCGTGCATTTCATCCAGATGTGGGTGGTACCGGACGAAGGTGGACTGACCCCCGGCTACGAACAACTCGAGATCGACGACGAACTGCTGCGCGGCGGTCTGATCCCGGTGGCCTCCGGAATGGAGCGCTACAAGGATCATTCGGCGATTCGCATCAACAACAAGAACGCCGCCATGCACGTCGCGCGGATTCTGCCCGGCACCTCCGTGAATCTTCCCAGCGCACCGTTCCTGCACGTCTTCGTTGCGCAGGGCACTGCCGAGATGGAGGGCGTGGGCACACTGTACGAGGGTGATGCCGTCCGGTTGAGCGATTCGGGTGGGCAGCAACTGACCTCCGACGCCGGGGCGGAAGTCCTCGTCTGGGAGATGCATTCACGTATCGGTGGTTGAGACCCGGTCTCGGCAGGACTGGGTGCGCTGGAGATACTCGACGGATGAGCATCGACAACTCCGCCGCACCCGTCACGCAACTTGACCCCCTCAACACCTTGATGGGTGTGCGCGCCGTATCGGTCGTGCCTGGCGACTTGGCCTTCGCGCAGGCAGTCGGCCCGCGCTTCCACGATCACCGTGGCAAGACGGTGCTCGGTTCCATCGGCGTCATGATCGACGGTGCCATGGGCGGCGCGGTGTACTCGGGACTGACCTCGGGCCATCAATCCGTGCTCGCGCAGGTCACGGTCAGCGCGGGCGCCGACATTCCCGCTCTCGCAGACGTCGGCGCCACCGGCACGCTCGTGCATCTCGACGACGGCGTCGGGCTCGCGTCCGGTCAACTTCGCGACGAGAACGGCACCCTGCTGGCCGTGATGGCCGGCCGCGCAATGGTGGTCTCGCGTCCACCCGTCGTCGGAATCGACGACTACGTGGACGGTGCGCCGCTACCGGTCCCGACGCCGGAGAAAACGAGCAACCTGAGTGGGTTGGCGGGGTCCGACGTCGTCGAAGGTATCCGAGGCGGCAAACTCGAACGCGGACCGCTCGCCGGGCTACTCGATCTTGCTGTCGTCGACGTGACGCCAGGTTCCGTCGTCGGTGAGTTCTCACCCGTGGCCTGGATGGCCAACCCGCTGGGCGCCGTGCAGGGTGGTGTCCTCATCTCGGCAGTCGACGCCATTACGGGACTGGCAGCACAGACCCTGACCAGCGCCGATCAGGACTATCGCGTCCTCGACCACAAGATCGACTTCCTGCGCTCACCCGACATCGGTGGGCCGGTCTTGCGCGCCGAAGCCTCCGTGATTCGCGCCGGGCGCAGGCTCGCGCTGATCGAAACTCGCATCGTCGACGCCGGCGGACAGGTCTACGTACGGGCCACCTCGAGCATCCAGATGCTCTCCCAGCAAGTTCACAGCGGATAACCAGTTCCGCACCAGGTCGCCCGTCCACCATTGAGACAACAGCCCACACAATGGAGGTACAGCGGCGTGAACAAAGACATCGAAGCGAGCAGGCTACGCGTGAGCCGTCGACGGGCCCTCGCTCTCGGCGGAACCATCAGTCTCGGCGGGCTCATCGCAGCCTGTTCCGGTAACAGTGGCACCGCCACGACGACTTCGGCCGCGGCTGCATCGACGACAACCACGTCCGGCGCTTCCGCAGCGGCCACATCCGGCGATGCCGTCACCGCACTTCTGGCCAAAGCACCGCAGTGCGTCATGAGCAAGGAAGAGACACAGGGCCCCTACTGGTTCGACGTCGACTCCATTCGCGGCGACATCCGCGAAGACCGTCCGGGCACCACACTGCAGGTGGCAATGCGCGTGCAGGACAACAGCCAGTGCAACGTCGACGGCAGCATCGGCGCGGTCTCCAACGCCGTCGTCGAGATCTGGCACTGCGACGCCGGCGGCGTGTACTCCGGCTTCGAATCCGGTTCGCTGAGCGCCAACGGCGGCGGCGGTGGCGGCGGCGGAACTCCCCCGGCCGGCGGGATGGGCGAACCACCGTCAGGCGCCCCCGGCGGAATGGGCGGCGGCATGGGAGGGTCCGGAGAGACCTCCGACGGTTCATACAGCGTCGGCGACACCGAAGCCACCACCACCGACGACGGCACCTACCTGCGCGGTGCCCAGACCACCGATGCAAACGGCATCGCACAGTTCACAACGATCTTCCCCGGCTGGTACATGGGCCGCACCACCCACATCCACGTCAAGGTTCACATCGACAAGAAGACGGTCCTCACGTCGCAGACCTTCTTCGACGAGACCCTTCTCGACGAGGTGTACTCGCAGTCCCCGTACAGCGAGCACACCGGTCGTGAGAACAACACGAACAACGCCAGTGACGGTATCTACGACGACACCGGCCTCATGACCGTCGAGAAGCAGTCGGACGGTTCCTACCTCGCCGTCATCAACCTGGGTATCGACGCCTGAGGTAGGAGCCAGGTCAGCCGCCGACGTATGCCGCGAGGTGCTTTCCGGTGAGGGTGGAGCCGTCGGCGACGAGCTCCTCGGGAGTGCCTTCGAAGACGATCCGACCGCCGTCGTGACCGGCTCCAGGGCCGAGGTCGATGATCCAGTCGGCGTGCGCCATCACGGCCTGGTGGTGCTCGATGACGATGACGGACTTACCGGAATCGACGAGTCGATCGAGCAGGCCGAGCAACTGCTCGACGTCGGCCAGGTGCAGTCCGGTGGTCGGCTCGTCGAGGACGTACACGCCACCCTTCTCGCCGAGGTGCGTCGCCAGCTTGATGCGCTGACGCTCACCGCCCGACAGCGTCGTCAACGGCTGGCCGATCGTGAGGTACCCGAGCCCCACGTCGACCAGTCGGACGAGGATCTTGTGCGCAGCGAGCGTCTTCGCCTCACCGTCGCCGAAGAACTCCTCGGCCTCGGCCACCGACATCGTGAGAACCTCGTTGATGTCCTTGCCACCGAATTTGTATTCGAGAACTTCCGCCTGGAAGCGCTTGCCTTCGCACTCCTCGCAGAGAGTGGCAACGCCGGCCATCATCGCCAGGTCGCTGTAGATGACGCCGTTGCCGTTGCACGTCGGGCAGGCGCCTTCGGAGTTGGCACTGAAGAGCGCCGGCTTCACGCCGTTGGCCTTCGCGAATGCCTTGCGGATCGGGTCGAGCAGCCCGGTATACGTTGCCGGGTTGCTCCGACGCGAGCCGCGGATCGCACTCTGATCGACCGACACCACGTCTTCGCGTTTCGCGAGCGAGCCGTGGATCAGCGAACTCTTACCCGATCCGGCCACACCAGTCACCACGACCAGTACGCCGAGAGGTACGTCGACGTCTACATCTTGGAGGTTGTGTGAGTTCGCTCCACGAATCTCGATTGCTCCGGTGGACTCCCGCACGGTCTCCTTGAGGGCGGCCCGGTCGTCGAAGTGACGCCCGGTGACCGTATCGCTGGCTCGCAAGCCATCGACTGTGCCCTCGAAGCAGACGTTTCCGCCGGCGCTACCCGCGCCTGGACCGAGGTCGACGATGTGATCGGCGATCACGATCGTCTCCGGCTTGTGCTCGACAACGAGCACGGTGTTGCCCTTGTCCCGCAGGCGCAGCAGAAGATCGTTCATCCTCGCGATGTCGTGCGGATGCAGGCCGGTAGTGGGCTCGTCGAATACATACGTGATGTCGGTGAGCGAGGAACCCAGGTGACGAATCATCTTGGTGCGCTGAGCTTCACCACCGGACAGCGTTCCCGACGGACGGTCGAGACTGAGGTAGCCGAGTCCGATCTCCACGAAGGAGTCGAGCGTTTCGCCGAGCGTCGTGAGCAAAGGCGCGACCGATGGTTCCTTCAGACCGCTGACCCATTCCGCGAGATCGCTGATCTGCATCGAGCAGGCGTCGGCGATGTTGACGCCCTTGATCTTCGACGACCGCGCGCCCTCGCTCAGTCGCGTCCCATCACATTCGGGGCAGGTGGTGAACGTGATCGCCCGCTCGACGAACGCCCGGATGTGGGGCTGCATCGCGTCGACGTCCTTGGCGAGGAACGACTTCTGAATCTGCGGAATCAGACCCGTGTACGTCAGGTTGATGCCTTCGACCTTGATCTTGGTCGGCTCTTTGTAGAGCAGATCGTTCAGTTCCTTCTTGGTGTACTTCTTGATCGGCTTGTCGGGATCGAAGAAACCGCAGCCGCGGTAGATCCGGCCGTACCAACCCTCCATGCTGTAGCCGGGGACCGTGATCGCACTCTCGTTGAGCGACTTGGTGTCGTCGTACAACGCGGTCAGATCGAAATCGTTGACCGCCCCTCGTCCCTCACATCGCGGACACATGCCGCCGGTGATCTTGAAGCTACGACGCTCTTTCGTCTGACGTCCGCCGCGTTCCATCGTGACCGCGCCTGCTCCGGAGATCGAGGCCACGTTGAACGAAAACGCCTGAGGCGAACCGATGTGAGGCTTTCCGAGACGGCTGAACAAGATACGGAGCATCGCGTTGGCGTCGGTGGCGGTTCCGACTGTCGAGCGCGGGTCGACGCCCATCCGCTGTTGATCGACGATGATCGCGGTGGTCAGGCCGTCGAGAACATCGACGTCCGGCCGCGCGAGCGTCGGCATGAATCCTTGAACGAAAGCGCTGTAGGTCTCGTTGATCATCCGCTGCGATTCCGCGGCGATCGTACTGAACACCAGCGAGCTCTTTCCCGAACCGGAGACGCCGGTGAATACCGTCAGCCTCCGCTTCGGGATCTCGACGCTGATGTCTTCGAGATTGTTCACCCGCGCGCCTTGCACGCGGATCAAATCGTGGCTGTCTGCAGTGTGCAGGGCAGTCATCGTGTCTCCATCTGTCAGTCGATCGCCGACGGTCTCAGCGCAGTTGACGGTCTCAGCGCAGTTCTTGAATACGGATCAGGTTTCCCGCTGGGTCGCGGACGGCGCAATCGCGAACGCCGTACGGCTGCTCGGTCGGTTCCTGGACGACGTCGATGTCGCCGGCCTGAAGCCGCTCGAACGTATCGTCCAGATCTTTGGTGGCCAGAAGAAGTCCGCCGTACGTGCCCTTGGCCATCATCTCGATGATGGTGCGGCGCTCGTCGTCGGTGATTCCGGGATCGACGGCCGGCGGATGCAACACGATGGAGGTGCCGGGCTGGCCGGGCGGCCCCACCGTGATCCAACGCATCCCGTCGTAGCCGACGTCGTTGCGCACCTCGAAGCCGAGGGTGTCGCGGTAGAAGTTCAGGGCGGCGTCAGGGTCGTCCTGCGGAAGGAAACTCGAGTGAATGGTGATGTCCATGGCGATCACGTTAATTGCGGTTGTGGGTTCTGCGCTTCTCGATTCCTGATCGGTCTGGTGACTTGTTTGGACACGCAGGACGGCATTCCGGCCGTCGACTGCTCGGCCTCGCGCCGATAGACGCTGGGCGGGACCCCTACCAATTCGGTGAACTTACTGCTGAAAGTGCCGAGAGAGCTGCAGCCGACTTCGAAGCAGACGTCCGTGACACTGAGGTCCCCGCGGCGCAGTAACGCCATTGCGCGCTCGATTCGCCTGGTCATCAGGTATGCGTACGGCGGTTCGCCGTACGCCTGACGGAATTGGCGACTGAGATGCCCCGCAGACATGTTCACTCCCCGCGCGAGCGCCTCCACGTCCAGAGGCCGCGCGTACTCCCGGTCGATACGGTCACGCACGCGTCGTAGTCGCGCGAGGTCCTGCAGGTGCGGATCTGCGGCAGGTCTGCTGGTCACGTATTCGATCGTGCCATGCGGTACCGACGTTGCCCAGCACAAGAGATGAACTGGGGTGTGGAGCGATCACGCACACACCGAGCAGTTCGCCATGATCGTGTAAGGATGGAGAAATGACCACGGCTCATCGCTCAGGCATCGACCTCACCCACCTCGACGGCGACACACGGGCGCAGGACGATCTGTTCGTCCACGTCAACGGAAAATGGCTCGCCGAATACGAGATTCCGGCAGACCGCGCAGTCGACGGGGCCTTCCGGACGCTCTACGACAAGGCCGAAGAAGACGTACAGACCATCATCACCGAAGCCGCGGAGTCCAACTCTGCCGCCGGTACCGATGCACAGCGCATCGGCGACCTGTACTCGAGCTTCATGGACGCCGACGCCGTGGAGGCCGCGGGCCTCAGCCCCATCGACGACGAACTGGACGCCGTCGCCGATGCGCCGGACCGGTCGTCGTTGGCCACCGTGATCGGACGCCACCAGCGCGTCGGCGTCGGCGGTGCCATCTCGCATTACGTCGACACCGATGCCAAGAATTCCGAGCGGTACCTGATCCACTTCAGCCAGTCGGGAATCAGCCTGCCCGACGAGTCGTACTACCGCGAGGACAACTACGCGGAGATCCGCGAGAAGTACGTCGCGCACATCGACAAGATGTTCACCCTCGCCGGCGTCGGCTACGACGCACAGCGTGTGTTCGAACTCGAGAAGAAGATCGCGGCCGGGCATTGGGACGTCGTCAAGCGTCGTGACGCAGATCTGAGTTACAACCTCGTGGGCTTCGAGGAACTGACCGAGCAGAACCCCGGTTTGGACTGGGCGGCATGGTTGTCCGGTCTCGGCGCCGATTCGGAGAAGTTCGCCGAGATCGTGGTCCGTCAGCCCGATTTCCTGCACACCTTCACCGCACTCTGGGCGTCGGAGTCACTCGACGACTGGAAGGCATGGGCAGCGTGGAAGGTGCTGCACGCTCGCTCCCCCTACCTGCATTCGGCGCTGGTCGACGAGACCTTCGCTTTCTACGGAACCACGCTCTCGGGTACCGAAGAGAACCGTGAGCGCTGGAAGCGCGGAGTCAGCCTGGTGCAAGATCTGCTCGGCGAGGCCGTCGGCAAGCTCTACGTCGACCGTCACTTCCCCGCTGAGGCGAAGACCCGCATGCTGGAACTGGTCGCCAACCTGCAGGAGGCGTACCGCCGCAACATCTCCGACCTCGAGTGGATGAGCCCGCAGACTCGTGAGGCCGCGTTGGCCAAGCTCGAGAAGTTCACCCCGAAGATCGGTTACCCCGACAAGTGGCGTGACTACGCCGGTCTCGATATCTCGGCTACCGACCTGGTGGGCAACTACCGTCGTGGATACGCCGCCGAGTACGACCGTGACCTGGCCAAGCTGGGTGGCCCCGTGGACCGTGACGAGTGGTTCATGACGCCGCAGACCGTCAACGCCTACTACAACCCTGGCATGAACGAAATCGTGTTCCCCGCAGCCATTCTCCAGCCGCCGTTCTTCGACGCCGCAGCCGACGACGCCGCCAACTACGGCGGCATCGGTGCCGTCATCGGCCACGAGATCGGGCACGGCTTCGACGATCAGGGCGCCAAGTACGACGGCGACGGCAACATGGTCGACTGGTGGACCGACGAGGATCGTAGCGAATTCGGCAAGCGCACAAAGGCTCTCATCGAGCAGTACAACGAGTTCGAGCCCAAGGAACTGCCGGGCCACCACGTCAACGGTGAATTCACGATCGGCGAGAACATCGGCGATCTCGGCGGGCTGTCGATCGCGATCGCGGCGTACAAGATCGCGACCGAAGGTACCGAACCTCCGGTCATCGACGGACTCACCGGTCTGCAGCGCGTGTTCTTCGGGTGGGCGCAGGTATGGCGCACGAAGGCCCGTGAGGCCGAAGCGCTTCGCCGTCTGGCCGTCGACCCGCACTCGCCGCCGGAGTTCCGGTGCAACGGCGTCGTCCGCAACCTCGACACGTTCCACGAGGAGTTCGACGTCAAGCCAGGTGACGCACTGTATTTGGAGCCGGAGAAGCGTGTGAAGATCTGGTAGCAAGGGCAAGCCCCTGTGCGCGCTTAAGGACCCCCTGGACTCCCTGAGCGCGCACGGGGCCGAAGGCCCTACCGGGCGTACATGATCACCCCGACGCCGACCAGACAGATCAGCGCACCGGCGATGTCGAAACGATCCGGGCGGAATCCGTCCATCACCACCGCCCACAGCAGTGAACCCGCTACGAAGATCCCGCCGTACGCGGCGAGGATGCGCCCGAAGTTCGCATCGGGTTGCATGGTCGCGACCAGACCGTAGAGACCGAGCGAGATGACGCCGAGCCCTACCCAGATCCAGCCCTTGTGCTCGCGAATTCCCTGCCACACCAACCACGCGCCCCCGATCTCGAGCAGCGCGGCGAGTACGAACAGCAATAGCGAACGTGCGACGGTCATGCCGCACACAGTATCGCTACAGACGTACCCCGGTCTCCGCGGAAAAGAAGTACACCTCGCCGGCCTTGGGCAGCAGATGAAGCGACTCCCCCGGTGCCACCGACATCTTCCGATCGACGCGAATGACAATTCGGCCGGATCGGCTCTGCCACTGCGAATCCGGGGCACCCTTTGCATAGACGAACGATTCGGCGCCCAGCTCTTCAAGCAGGTCGGCATCCACGGCCAGCGAGCCCTTTCGCCACGCTCCCACCAGATCCCACGACTCGGGACGCACTCCCACGACGACCCGCTCCCGCTCGGACGCCCCGGTGGGCAGCGGAATCCGCAGGTCACCGAGTACTGCGACGGTACCCTCGACCGGCGCTTCGATCAGGTTCATGCCGGGCGATCCGATGAAGGCGGCCACAAAGGTGTTGACGGGGTTGTCGTAAAGTTCCCGCGGCTTCGCCACCTGCTGCAAACGACCGTCCAGCATCACCGCCACCCGGTCCCCCATCGTCATCGCCTCGACCTGATCGTGGGTGACGTAGACCGTCGTGGTGCCGAGTCGACGCTGTAAGGCAGCGATCTGCGACCGCGTGCTCACGCGTAGTTTGGCGTCCAGATTGCTGAGCGGCTCATCCATGCAGAACACCTTGGGATGGCGAACGATGGCCCTACCCATGGCAACTCGCTGACGTTGCCCACCGGACAGCTTGGCCGGTTTACGTCCGAGCAGCGGTTCGAGTTCAAGCATCCGTGCTGCCTCGAGTACCCGCTCGCGCCGTTCGGACTTTCCCACTCCCGCGTTCTGGAGCGCAAAACCCATGTTCTGCTCGACGGTCATGTTCGGGTACAGCGCGTAACTCTGAAACACCATGGCGACGTCACGTGCTCGCGGCGCGAGATGCGTGACGTCCGTGCCGCCGATCTCGATCCGGCCGTCCGACGCGGATTCGAGACCGGCGAGCATTCGCAGGCTGGTGGACTTACCGCAACCGGAAGGCCCTACGAGTACCAGGAACTCACCGTCGGCGATGTCGAGGTCGAGACGGTCGACTGCCGGTCGATCGGTTCCTTCGTAGCGGTGCGTGACTCCCGCGAATTGCACGTTGGCCATGAGTGTTCTCTCCTACTACTTCGGCAGCTTTGGGGTGATCTGCCGGTCGATGATCTGCTGCAACTGGGTGGCAACGACGGCGAATGTCGATGCGACGTCGGCTTTCTGGAGAGCGATCTGCTCGAGTCCGGTGCCGATGATCTGATCGCCACCCGGGACGAACACGCGTGCGTAGTCCTGCGAGCGCGTACGCGAAAGCTGATCCACAGCGGTACGGGAGTTCGGATTCGCGTCGAGGAATGCCTTCATGCTCGGCTCCGACGTTGCCGACTTGCGGACCGGCATGTAGCCGACGTTCTGCGAGAAGTACGCCGTGTTCTCACCATTGGTGATGAAGTCGATGAACTTGAGCGCGTTCTTCTTACGCTGATCGGAGATCTTGGACGGGATGGCGAGCCCGGCGCCGCCGGTGGGGCAACCGGGAGTTCCGTCCACTGCCGGGAGGAAAGCGGTGCCGAAGTCGAAGTTCGCAGTCTTCTTGATGCCGGACAGGTCACCCGTCGACGCGATGGTCGACGCCAGGATGCCCGTACCGAATTCGTTTGCGATGTCAGTGGAGACCGCGGCGTACTTCTTGTCGTGAATCATGCTGGAGAGGAACTGCCCTGCGGCAATGGTCTTCTCGTTGTCGAGCTGCAGATTCCACTGGTCGGAGTACGATCCGCCGAAGGTCCAGATGGGGCCTTCGTAGGTCCAGCCGAGGTAATCCTTCGCGTTGCCCCACCCGTGTGCCAACTTGCCGTTGCCCACGACCTTCTGCAGCTCAGGTCCCCACTCGTCGAACTCCTGCCACGTTGCAGGCCCACGGTCGGGAAGTCCGGCCTGCGACCAGACCGCCTTGTTGTAGTAGAACAACGGCGTCGACCTCGCGTAGGGAAGCGCATAGTGCTTGCCCTGGAACAGGTAGTCGGCGAGCAACGAATCGACGTAGTCGGCCGAGTCGACGCCCACCTCGGAGAAGAGTCCGTCGAGCGGCTCGATTGCCCCGGCAAGTGCGTAGTTGAACCACCAGACATCCGACAGCACAACCACATCGGGAACATCTCCGCCGGAGAGGGCAGCGTTGAACTTCTGCGCCACCTCTTCGTAGTTCTTGCCGCCGTCCACCAAGTTGACCTTCAAGTCCGGGTACTTGGTCTGGAAGCGGTTGATCAGTTCCTTCTCCACATCGGTGGACTTACCCGGGTGGTTCGACCAGAAGGTGATGGTGTTGGAATCACCCGACGCACCGGATGTTCCCGCAGCATCAGCGCTGGAACCACCGGATCCCGCGCATGCGGTCAGTGCTGCGCCGGCGGCGATTGCACCGCCGAGGCTCAGAAATCCGCGCCTGTTCATGTTTGCCATTACTGCTCCTCGAGAAAGAAATGTGACGGGAAATGCTGTCAGCCCTTGACCGCACCGGAGGTGAGGCCTTTGATCATGTGTCGTTGCAGCAGAAGGAAAATCACCAGGATCGGTAGCATCGTCAGTACCGTTCCTGCCATGACGGGACCCCAGTTGGTGAGTCCGTCGTTGTTCTGCAGTTGGGTCAATCCGATCGGCAGCGGCGCCACCGAGGAATCGTCGGACATGAGGAACGGCCACAGGTACTCGTTCCATTCGTTGACCACCGTGATGATGCCGAACGCCACCATCGTGGGCCCGGAAACGGGGAGCACCACGCGCCAGAGAAGCCGCCAGTGGCCGGCGCCGTCCATCCGCGCTGCCTCGATGATCTCCGAAGGTATCGAGAGAAAATGGTTGCGCATGAGGAACGTACCGAAGGCTACACCCGCAAGCGGAACTATGATGCCCTGGAACGTGTTACGCCAGCCCCACTCTGCCACGAGCGCGTAGTTCGAGATCACGGTGATCTGGTTCGGAACCATCAATGCGGCGATGATTCCGAGAAAGACGAAGTTCTTCCCCGGGAAGCGCAGGAACACCAGCCCATAGGCGCTGAGAGTCCCCAGAACGAACTTCGCCGCGGACAGTATCGTCGTGATCACTATCGAGTTCCGCAAAAACATCCAGAACGGAACCGATGTCGTTGCTTCGGAATAGTTTTCGGGATGCAGCGATGACGGCCACCACGTTGCAGGCTGCGTGTAGATCTCCGGACGCTCCTTGAACGAGGTCATCACGATCCAGTAGAGCGGCAGGACGATGATGACCAAGGCGATCACCATTGCCGCGTAGCCGAGGATCTTCACACCGACCTCACGCCGGTCCACGTTCTTGCGTTCCGGCCCGGGCCGGACGACGGAAGTCGGAGCAGCGCTTTTCTTTTCCTCTACCGCTGTCATTTCTCTTCTCCCCGATCCATGGCACGAACCTGGTAGACGGTGATGATCAGCAGGATCAAGAACATGATGGTGGCAACCGTCGCGCCGTAGCCCGCCCGGAAGTTTCGGAATGTCTCGTTGTATACCTGGTAGACCATCGTTGTCGTCCCTGTACCCAGCGGGCCACCACGGGTCATGACGTTGATGATGTCGAAGACCTGGAGCGAGTTGAGCATGACGGTGATGGAGAGGAAGAACGTCGTCGGGCGCAACTGAGGTAGGAGAACCCGGCGGAACTTGGTCCACGGCTTGGCGCCGTCGATTTCGGCTGCTTCATTCAATTCTTGCCGAACTCCTTGCAACGCAGCGAGGTAGATGACAAACGTGTAGCCGAGGTTCTTCCACATGTATGTCACCGTCACCATGAACAGCGCCCAGTGGGGGTCCTGATAGAAGTCGGGCGATTGGAGTCCGACGCGGTGCAGGAGATCCTGGATCAGACCGAAGTTGGGGTCGAAGACGAACTGAAACGCGACACCGATCGCTGCACCGGAGATCACGAACGGCGCGAAGATCGCCGACCGGACCAGGTTTCGCCCGACGAGCTTGCGATCGAGCAGCATGGCCAACGCCAGACCGATGACCATCGAACCCACCACTGTGACCAATGTGAATACCACTGTGTTGGTGACAATCTGCCAGGTGTCGCTTCGTCCGAACCACTCGCGGTAGTTGCTCAGCCCGATGAACGTCGCCTTCGGGTCCGCAATGTTCCAGTCGAAGAACGAAAGTCGGATGTTGTCCACCAGCGGGCGATAGGTGAACAAGATCAGCAACGCGAGATTGGGACCTACCAAGAGCGCAAAGAGCGCGTAATCACGCCATGGTCTGCCCCACAGACCTGGCTTGCCTGATGTGGGCAGCGTTCTTTCCGGACTCGATCTCACTGAGGCAGTCTGACCGCTCGCAACGAATGAATGGTGAACGTACAAGACACTCGAGCTGAACGCGACACGAAAAAGGCCCTGCGCGAATACTTCTCGCGCAGGGCCTTCCTCGTCGATGTCTAGCGGTTCCAGTCACCCAATCCGTCGGCGCCGCTGAGGACTCCACCTGCGGTGTTCTGCACGATCACCGGGTCACCCTTGCCTGCGTTCTCGAAGAACCACTTGGCGTCCTCGGTGCTGACATTGAGGCAGCCGTGGCTGACGTTGGTGAAACCTTGTTGCGCTACCGACCACGGAGCGGCATGGACGAAGATGCCACTGTAGGAAATTCGTGTCGCGTACTCGACGTAGGTGCGGTAACCCTCGGGAGAATCGATCGGAACGCCGTACGTGGACGAATCCATGTACATGTCGCGCAGCTGCTCGCCGACGATGTACGTGCCGTTCGGTGTTTCGTGCCCCGGCTTGCCGAACGACGTCGGCATGGTGCGCACGACCTCACCGTTGCGGGTGACGGTGACCTGCTTGGTGTTGTCGTCCGCGACGGTGACGAGTGCGTCACCGATGTTGAACGTGGAGTGCGAATCACCGGCGTCGACGGTCACGGAGATGTTCGCCGGCCAGAACTGTGCCGGCTTCCAACGGACCTGGCTGTCGTTGATCCAGTAGAAGCTGCCATCGACCGGAGGATCGGTGGTCACGCGAATCGCGCGCTCGGCCGTCGCACGGTCGCCGACTGCCTCGTTGAAACGAATGATGATCGGCTGCGCGATGCCGACTGTCTCACCCGCCGACGGGTTGAGCGACGGCGCGGAGAAGTTGGGAGCGCCGATGGGAGCCTGAATCGGTGTACCCGGGATGCCCGGAACCGGAATCGCCGGATCGAGGTACGGAACTCCGGGAATGACGGGCAACGGAATGTCCGGTCCACCGGGGAAGAGAGGAACGGCCGCGGAAGGTCCGGCAAGAGCCAGGCCGGCAGCCACCGCTCCGACGATTGCCACGGCAACCCGTGACGTCCGACGACCCTGTTTGCTGCCCATGTCACTACCTTCGCTCGAATGACCACGTACTCACGTGGATTTTGCGCGGCCGGCATCGACACCCGCCTGGTACCGATGCCGATGCACCATCCGGACGCGCCCGCCGGGCGCACACCTACACACCCGAGCACGCCAAAGAGAGCAAACCGCACATTTCCATAGTCATTAACACACAAATGCGGCAATCGAGCAATTCGGATGTTCGCCCAAACGTTGCTATCCCTCGCTGCGAGCAGCCGCCAACATCGATTCGATGGAGATGAGTTTGGTTCGCGGTCGACCGGCGGCGGCACCGGATGCTCGTTCTGCCTTGTCGATCCGCTGCCAACCTTGGTAGTCCACCTGATCCGGCGACCGATCTGCCAGCAGAACCTGCAACTTGTCAGCGTCCTCGGTCGGCGTGGCGAGGCGCCCACCAGCGAAGTCGTCGAAGATCATCGACACGGTCTCGG
Source organism: Rhodococcus sp. P4_E4 (assembly GCF_056401575.1). Classification (NCBI taxonomy): domain Bacteria; kingdom Bacillati; phylum Actinomycetota; class Actinomycetes; order Mycobacteriales; family Nocardiaceae; genus Rhodococcus; species Rhodococcus sp. P4_E4. The sequence goes on from NZ_JBFUJB010000001.1 coordinate 366,450, forward strand.
CGGAGCAGTACTTGTTGGTGCCGATCACGCCGGTCGGTCCGCGCTTGATCCAACCCGCGACGTAGACACCCGGGATCGGCGTGCCGGTGTCGGTGTCGATCACGCGACCGTTCTCGTTGGGGATCACGCCGCGAGCGTCGTCGAAGGGCAAGTCGGCCATCGGTGTACCGCGGTATCCGACCGACCGAAGCACCAGCGAGGTGTCGATCGTCTCCTCGGTTTCGGTAGGCCGGGCGGAGAGCTGACCGGTCGGCGTTGCCACCAACTCGTTTTTCACGATCCGCACCTGTGCGACTGCGTCGTCACCGAGGATCTCGACGGGCGAGGTGAGGAACCGGAGAACGATCCGCTTGCGGGAAGGATCTGCGGTACGGGAAGCAAATTCCTGCGCCTGCTTGACCTTGAGCAGCACGGACGGCTCCGCGGCATCGCTGTCCACGAACGCCTGACTGGCCTCGTCGAGTTCGGCTTCGATCGGGTCGACGACTACGTCCACGTTCGCCATCTGTCCGAGGGCCAACAGTTCGGGATTGGTGTACGCGGCCTGCGCCGGCCCGCGACGGCCGAGAATGACGACCTCACGAATCTTGCTGTTACGCAGCGCTTCCAATGCGTGCTCGGCGAGGTCCGTCTTCGCCAGCTGGTCAGGGTCGGTCACCAGGATGCGTGCGACGTCGAGTGCGACGTTGCCGTTTCCGACGATCACCGCTCGCTCGCCGGACAGATCGAAAGTCCGATCGGCATATCCCGGGTGGCCGTTGTACCAGGCGACGAACTCGGTGGCAGCGTGACTTCCCGGCAGTTCCTCGCCCGGGATCTCGAGCTTGCGATCCCCGGCAGCGCCGACCGCGTAGATCACTGCGTGGTGATGGTCCAAGAGTTCCGAATGCGAGATATGGGTACCCACCTCGACGTTGAAGTGGCAGCGCACGGTCTTTTTCGCGACCACGGCGCGGAACTGGTCGGTGACGCCTTTGGTTCCGGGATGATCCGGAGCCACGCCGGCGCGCACCAATCCGTAGGGAGTGGGAAGCCGATCGAACATGTCGACCTCGACGCGAGGCTTGCCGGTCAGTTCCATCGCCGCATAGCAGGCTGCGGGGCCGGAGCCGACGATCGCCACTTTCAGCGTTCCCAGTTCGGGATCGATCTTGGCCATCGTGATCGGCTCGGGCCAATCCGGGCCCATCGGATGCTTCTCGAAGTACGACGCGTTCATCTGCAGGTACGGCGCGTCGTCCTCGTCGAGTTCGTTGTCCGGGAAGATCGCCTCGACCGGGCACTCGTCCACACACGCACCACAATCGATGCAGGTGTCGGGATCGATGTAGAGCATTTCGGTGGTCGCGAACGGAGCTTCGTCCGGTGTCGGGTGAATGCAATTGACCGGACACACGTCAACACACGAGGCGTCGTTGCAGCACGGCTGCGTGATCACATACGCCATGACATTCCCCTATCCCTGAAACACGAAGCACGAACTGATTCCCAGACTATAACGTGTTCCAATTTGGCGCGAGAATCGTTTTCAGATCACCCCATTGCGCTTCAGCAGCCATACCGCCTGCACGGTGGCGTGACCTCGCCATTCCAACGCCGCGGCGGGCGAATAGCTGTCGAAATCCACCGCCCAACCGCCGTCGTCGTGTTGCCGTGCAGCGAGCGCGGACAGTTCGGAGTCGATCACCGCTGCATCGAACAACGCGCGGGTCGGACCGCCAGGAAGCGGTGAGAAATCGAGGGGCCGCATGAATTCGCCCTCGGCTCCCCCGTCCACGTGAACCAAGCCGTCAGCCGGGATACGCGAACCAAGAGTGCTCACCAACGACGACGCTTCGGGACTGTTCCGGTGAACCGCGTCGAGAAACTGCAAGGCAAAGGCCAACTCGAGGGCATGCAGAGAATCCGCCCCGTCGATCGCGTCGAGGCAATATCGAACGGCAGAGGCGAACCACGGATGTTCGGCGACGGCCTCGTCGAATTCGGCAACGCGAGCCGCTGCAGCACACACGATGCTGGTGATCTGCAACGACGGCGCCGACGGGTCCGCGCTCACCCAGAAGGGCGCACACCCGGCTGGGTCGGCAATCGGGAAGGCGAAGGGCAAACCGCCGCCTGCCAGCGAATTGGTCTGCAACCAGTCGCACAGTTCGACCGCTCTGGGCGTCGGCGTTCCGATGTCGGCAAAGGCTTCGAAGGCATGCAGCGCTCCGCCAGGTTGGCTGGTTGCCGAGCGAAGATCCGGTTCGAGTCCCCAGCCGTACCCACCGTCCGGGTTGCGATAACCGTCCACGGCCGCACAAGCCGCGGCCCGGTCACCCTGTCCGAGAATCAAATTCAGCCGATGCCGATCGAGAGTCCTGGCATGTCCCGCCATGAACCCGACGGCCGCCGTGAGATCAACACTCATGAAGAACGGTTCAGGATTCGTCGCCGTCGAGCCGGAAGCCGACCTTCAACGTGACCTGGAAATGCGCCACGGCGCCGTTCTCGATGTGGCCGCGAGTTTCCACCACCTCGAACCATTCGAGGTTGCGCACCGTCTCGTTCGCCCGGGCGATGGCGGTGCGAATTGCCGCGTCACTGCTCTCGGTGGACGAGCCGACGATCTCGGTCACCCGGTACACGTTGCTGCTCATGGCATTCCCTTCGTGTCAGATTCGACGAACCAACTCCTGCGCCTCGGCGCCGAGCCTCGCAAGGCGAAGATCACCGAGAGCTGTCACAGCACTACCCAACCTGTTGGTGGTGAAACCGAGCGAGAGTCCGCTGGACAGGTCCGCATACGCGCCTGAACCGCCGACTCCGTAGTGGCCTATCGCATTCCGCGGCTGCCGCCGCGCGGCAATGATCGGCGGGTGGTAACCGAGAGTCCAGTTGGGCCGCACCGCCAGCACGTAATCCCGATCGCGAGTCTGGATGGTCGACATCTGGTCGATGGTCGATTCCTTCAGGAACCGCCTCCCGTCGATCACGCCGCCGTTCGCAATGGCGCCGTACATCTTCGCGAGAGCGCGCGCGCTGAACACTCCGTTCCAGCCCGGCATGACGGCGTCATGGACAGCCGGGTTGCGCACCATGACGTCGAAACCGTCCGGCATCGCGGCCTCCGCGAGTCCGCGAGTCGGACCGACGTGTGAGAGCACGGTCGACGCGAAGGCCCAGTTCAAGCCGGCAGGGTTGATATGTGGGAACAGCTTCGCGATCCGTGGACGCTCGGTTTCGGGTACGCGGTACCAGAATTCGTCGACTCCGAGGGGCTTCGCTATCTCCGCTTGTACGACGTCGACGAACGGCTGACCGGACACCCTGGCCACAAGTTCGGCTACCAACCAGCCGTAGGTCACAGCGTGATAGCCGGGGCCTCGAAGCCGACGCGGATCCGGCTTCTCGGCAGCCAGGGCGGCAACGACCGCGTCGTAGTCCATCAGGTCGAGGGGATGCGGCATCAGGCCGCGAACGCGGTGAAGGCCCGCGCGATGTGACATCAGTTCCCGGACGGTGATCTTGTCCTTGCCGGCCGCTGCGAATTCGGGCCAGTACTGAGCAACCGGAGAGTCGTAGTCGATCAGCCCGCGTTCGGCGAGTCGATGAACGACGGTGCTGGCCACGCCCTTGCCGGTCGAGAAGGAAAGCGACACCGTGTCGTGGTCCCAGCGCCTGTCGCGGTCGGCATTGCCGGCCCAGATGTCGAGAACTTTCTCGCCGCCCAGGTACACGACCAGCGCGCCGCCGCCTTGTTGCGGTTGGCGATACATCGCGAAGAAGCGGTCGGCCAAGGGAAGGAATCGCCGGTCCACATACAGCTCGGTGCGCGAAGGCACCTCCACCCGGGCGAGCGAACCCCGTCGTGCATTGGGAGCCATCGCGTCCTCCGATCCCCGCTGATTCAAGTTGTCCGGTCACCGGATCGGTGGCAGGAGCTTGACACCATTGTGACCACTGTCACGCAAGAGGCTCAGGACCGGGGTGCACTCACGGGGTGACCCACGTCGAAGTGCCGTCGCTGACACATCCCTGACCTGTGGCAAGGTTGAAAACAAGGGTGGGACCACCCGAGCAGATCGCCCCGACGTCCGCGTCACCCACCGCCGCTCTGCCGCCAGGTCCGCTGAGCACCACGGCAAAGGGTAAGGAGTCTGTGCGACCGAGTGCGAGCGAACCCGGGCCGTACGCAACGGCGGCAAGTAGCCCACCGCGCGACTCCGCTGCAGCAACGCCGCCGAAGAGTCCGACGCCCGCCGACCGGCCACCGTCTCGCGAATCGGCGACGCCGACGCCGTCGCCCTCCACGTGTGAAATCGCGTAACTGGAGGGATCTGCCACCGCTCGGCATGCGGATGACCCGTCGACGATCGTCTGATCTTGGCCGCGCGCCGAACAATCCAACGTCGCGGCCGACGCTGTTCCGCTACCGAGTGACAATCCGAAGGCGGCAAGAATCACGCCACCCGCCGCTAAGCCTGCTGCTCGCATTTTCCGGCGATCCATATCCAACCCCCACAGTGCATTCGACGTGACCGTACATTCGACGTCTAATCGAATTACCCGATATGTCCGCCTCTGACGCTACCCGTCTTTGTTCTTCCGATCGCGGTCCTTGCTCGGTTGAACACGTTTGGGTTCACCGGGCATTTTGGGATAGTTCGGCGGGTACGGCAGATCGCCAAGTCCCGCCGCCAGATCCTTCTCCCACATCTCCAACAGAACGTCGAGGGCAAAGGCCTTGTCGTGCATCGCTTCCATCGGATCACCACGATCGGCGAGCAAGCCGGGCACCGTGGCGATGGTGCAGTCGTCTGGATGCACGTCGCGCAGTTCGTCCCAGGTCACCGGCGTGGACACAGTTGCGATCGGCGTCTTACGAGCGGAATACGCCGCCGCGATCGTCCGGTCACGGGCATTCTGATTGAAGTCGATGAAGATCCGTTCACCCCGCTCTTCCTTCCACCACGCGGTTGTGGCGCGATCGGCACTACGCCGTTCGACTTCACGGGCGAGGGCGATACCCGCGTGGCGGACCTCGACAAAATCCCAGCGCGCCTCGAGCGGGATGTAGACGTGAAGGCCTCGGCCACCGGACGTCTTGGGAAATCCTTCCAATCCCAACTCGGCGAGCAGAGGGCGAAGGACCTCGTCCGCGATGGCAACGGCCTCGTCGAACCCGGTCCCCGGTTGCGGATCGAGATCGATGCGGAGTTCGTCCGGGTGGTCGGTGTCCGGGCACCGCACGGCCCAGGGATGAAACGTGACAGTCCCGAGATTGGCGGCCCACACGATGTTCGCAGCACTTCGCACTCGAAGGACGTCGGCCTTGCGACCCGACGGGAACGTGACCTCGCAGGATTCGACGTGCTCGGGCCGCTTTGCCGGCAGCCGCTTCTGGTAAACCTCTTCGCCCTCGATGCCGTCGGGGAATCGCTGAAGATGCGTTGGCCGATCTTGGAGCGCCCGCAACGCTGCACCCTGCAGCGCCACCGTTCGGTAGTACTCGACAAGATGCCGTTTGGTTCCGCCGTCCTCACCCAACTGCGGATAGTAGATCTTGTCCGGGCTCGACAACCGGACCGCGATCCCGTCGACGTCCAGTTCCTCTGCGGGACTCGCCATCACTTACCACCTGCAAGAACATCCGCGAAGTCGTATCGCACCGGAACCTCCAACTGATCGAAAGTGCATTCGTCGGGCACCCTGTCCGGACGCCAGCGCAGGAACCGCGCGGCGTGCCGAAAGCGTTCCCCTTCCATCTGGTCGTACGCCACTTCCAGCACCCGCTCAGGACGAAGCGGAATCCAGGAGCGGTCTGCGGCCGATCTCCACCGGCTGGCCTCTCCCTCGGCCACAACGTCGTCCCCGAGGCGCAAAGGTTCGAGTTCGGCCAACAACTCGATCCGCCGCGCCGCGGTGAAAGCCGAAGCGCCACCGATCATCTTCAATTCGGCACCGTCGAACAGACCCAGAAGCATCGACCCGATACCCGGCTGGCTCTTGTGCGGACGGTAGCCCAGCAGTACGACATCCGCGGTCCTGGCGTGTTTCACCTTGATCATCTCGCGTTTGTTCGGCAGGTACGGTCCCGCCAGCTTCTTGGCGACAACCCCGTCGAGACCCGCGCCTTCGAAGGTTTCGAACCAGGCCATTGCTTCGGCGCTGTCGGCCGTCGCTGCCGTGACGTGGCAACTCGGCCCGCCACCGACGCAATCGAGGAGCAACGCACGTCGCACACCGAAGTCCTCGATCGAGACGTCGCGATCCCCGAGCGCCAGTAAATCGAACCCGACAAATTGCGCGGGCGTCTGTTCCGACAACAATGCGACGCGGCTCGCGGCGGGGTGAATCCGCTCGGAGAGCGCTTCCCAACTCAGGCGCGTCACACCGTCGATCTCACGGGGAACCACCAGTTCTCCGTCCACCACACATTTTTCGGGCAATTCAGACTTGACGGCTTCCACCGCCTCGGGAAAGTACCGCGCCAAGTCCTTTCCTCCTCGCGATCCGAGCACCACTTCGTCACCGTCACGAAAGATGATTGCTCGAAATCCGTCCCATTTCGGCTCGTACGACCACGTCGGGTCACCGGACTCGGGCTGAGGCGGCACAGTGGCCGCAGCCTTCGCGAGCATCGGGGCAAGCGGCGGCATCAGGGGTAGCTCCACCTACCCATACTGACAGTCCGGTTGGCAATTCGACTACCGATGTATTGGAATAGGTCCCGAACAATCTACGAACCAACAGAATTATCCAAGAATCAACAAAGGGGTCCTTATGTCCGGAATCGTCCGGCGACTTTGCACTGCGGTGATCGCAACTTCTGCAATCGCCGCCTTCACCGTCGGTTGCGGTTCCGACATCGAGCCGAAAGCCATTGCGGAATCATCTTCCTCGGTTGCCGATTCGACCACTACCTCCGCAGCCCCGACCACCTCGAAGATCACCGGCCAGGAGGGTTCGGACGACGGCGGCGACGTCGACATCGACGTGTCGATCGGTGATTGCGTCAAGCTCGGCGGTACCACGACGGCCGCGGAAATCGACAACGCGGACTGCGGTAGCAAGGATTCCAACTACAAGGTGGTCGCCAAGGTTCCCACCTCTGATCAGTGTGCCTCCGATGTCGACTCGTACTACTACGAGACCCTCGCGGGTGACGAGCAGGGCGCTGTCTGTCTCGACGTCGACTGGGTAGTCGGCGGATGCATGGACCTCGGCAGCGGAATGGACGAGCCCGCCCGCATCGAATGCTCGGATACCAGCGGCACCAATGTAGTCGAGGTCGTCGAAATCCTGCAGAACTCCACGTCGATCGACGAATGCGGTTCGGGGGCAGACTCGGGATTCGAGCACCCGGAACGTAAGTTCACGGTCTGCGTCGCAACGCTCTGATTCGAGCGCCCTCCCGAAAACACCTGTGCGCCTTGTCAACCGATCTCGGTTGGCAAGGCGCACAGGTGTTTTCTACAGCCGGCGCTTTCTACAACCAGCCCCGACGTTTGAAGATCGTGTAGAGACTTCCACACGTCAAGAACATCATCGAGAGAGCAAACGGATAGCCCAAGTGCCAGTGCAGTTCCGGCATGTCGTCGAAGTTCATTCCGTACACGGTTCCGATAAGCGTCGGCGCGAAGAGAATTGCCGCCCACGCCGAGACCTTCTTGATCTCCTCGTTCTGCGCGTAGCTCGCCTGCGTCAGATTGCGCATCTCCTCGTTCTGGTTCTGCGACACCAGAGTTGCGTTCACCGTGAGGATGTTTCCGAGCAACTGACGAAAGCCGTCGGCCCGCTCCACCACAGTCGTCGCATGGTCGGTGACGTCGCGGAGGTAACGCTGGAGTTCCTCGTCCGTGTGGTACTTGTCGAACCCCGCCGACAACCCACGCAGCATTCCCAGCAGCGGACGCGTCGCCCGCTGGAATTCGATCACCTCACGGGTCAGTTCGTAGATGCGACGCGAAACTCCGGGATCGCCACTGAACACTTCGGTTTCGATCTCGTCGATGTCGTTCTGCAGGCCGGCCACCACCGGGGCGTACCCGTCGACGACTGCGTCGAGAATGGCGTAGAGAACGGCCTCGGTACCCAACCGCAACAGGTCAGGATCGTTCTCCATGCGAGTCCGCACCGCCGAGAGATCCGGCGATTCGCTGTGACGGACGGTCAGAATGAAGTTCGGACCACAGAAGATGTGCAACTCGCCGAATTCGACCCGCTCGGTCTCGTCGCGGTACCGCGCAGCACGCAGGACCACGAACAGTGTCTTGCCGTAGCGCTCGAGCTTGGGGCGCTGGTGCGCGACAATCGCATCCTCGACCGCCAGTTCGTGGAGGTCGAAATGTTGTGCAGCGGCATACAACTGGGCGTCGTCGGGCCGGTACATGCCGATCCACGCCATCGACTGCGAATCCGGAAGGCATGACAGTGCTTCCGCCAGCGTGGACGGCGACGCTATCCGCTCGCCGTCGCGGTACACGCCACTGTTGACGACGGTCGATTCGACGGGCGCCACCGCCTCGGGCGGGGCAGCCTTGACGACGGTGCGTGCGGCACGCGAGTGCCCGGGATGTGAGTCACCGAGACCCGCGGAACGACGTGGCAGTACCGACCGTGAACGACGAAATTCGCGCATGCTGAACAGCTTTCGAGGGAAGAGTGAACGACGACGCTTGCTTCACAGCAAAGCCGAAGCCGATGAACACACGATGAAGCTGCAGCAAAATACCGGAACAACCCGGGCGGCTACAGCTTCAGTTGGTACTCGGAGGTTGGCCACGCATTACAGCCACACCTCCTCTTCCCTGAATTCCTACGCAAGTCCGCGCACGACGCCAACATGCTACCCCGACTGTCAGAGCGGGACAAACCGAACGACAAGCCGCAGGACAGCACGAACCGGTCGGAGGAAATCCGCTCACGAATGCAGCTTTCAGTCAGTTCGCAGCGCGCAATCCGCCGATCAAGAGTTCGACGATCTGGTCCGCCAACGACTCCGTCTCCGCCAAAGTCTGCCCTTCACGCCTTCGGTACCAGAGGTCGATGCCGTTGAGACTACTGAGGAGTACTTTTGCCGCCATTCGCGGCGAGCTCGCACGAATGGAACCATCCGCGACACCTTCGGTCATCACGTCGACGAACAGATTCTCGTAGTCGAGTCGCAGCGAATTCAGTTCCACGAGGACTTGCTGTTGCCTCGGCTTGAGCGCGGAGTTCATCTGGCCCCGGACACCTTGGTGGATCGTGTGGTGGTACCCGAGATGTGTCATGAGATTGACCAGGTGGGCGTGCGACATCGCTTCGAGACGCGCGAGGCCGCTGTCTGCCCCGTCGATCCGAGACTCGACCTCCGCGCGGAGCAGGCTCATCCCGCGCTCGTAGATTGCCAGGTAGATGTCGAACTTCGAACGAAAGTGGTAGTAGACAAGACCTTTGGTGGCCCCGATTCGATCGGCCAGCAAATCCATGGTCGTGGCCGCGTAACCGTCTTCGGCAAAGGCGTCGGCGGCGCTGGTGATGATCGCGGATCGCACGTCCGGAAGATCACTACTCATTCGACTTCCACTCCCATTCGCACTGCCTGCCGGCCCTTGACTGTTTCCACGCTATCGCATAGTAATACTGAGTAGTATCCCAGATCAGAGAGGTTTTCCAATGTCGTTGGATTTTTCCGGCAAGGTAGCGATCATCACAGGCGCAGGCGGCGGACTCGGCCGTTCGCATGCATTGGCCCTCGCCGCACGCGGCGCACGCGTCGTCGTCAACGACATGGGTGGCTCGGTCAACGGCAGTGGCGGCGCTGATACCGCAGCAGCCAAGGTAGTGGCGGAAATCGTCGAGTTGGGTGGCGAGGCGATCGCGGACCACTGCGACATCACCGACGTCGACGCCGTTGCCGCCATGGTCGCAACGGCCGTGGACAAGTGGGGCCGCGTGGACATCCTGATCAACAACGCCGGAATCCTGCGCGACAAGTCCTTCATCAAGGCCGAGCTCGACGACTTCCGCAAAGTCATCGACGTGCATCTGATGGGTTCCGTCATCTGTTCCAAGGCAGTCTGGCCGCACATGGTCGAACAGAACTACGGACGCATCCTCATGACCACGTCGGCATCGGGAATTTACGGCAACTTCGGCCAGGCAAACTACGGCGCCGCGAAGTCCGGCGTCGTCGGCCTGATGAACGTTCTCGCTATCGAGGGCGAACGCAAGGGCATCCGCGTCAACTCGCTGGCCCCGACCGCCGCGACCCGCATGACCGAAGACCTCCTCGACGAGAAGACTCTCGCTCTGCTTGCACCCGAATCGATTTCACCCGGCGCACTGTTCATGGTCTCCGATGACGCACCGACCAAGACCATCCTCAGCGCCGGTGCCGGTGTCTTCGCGATCGCTCGCATGGAAGAGTCGCAGGGCTTGTACATCCCCGAAGGCGCACTCTCCCCTGAGGTCGTCGCCGAACGGTGGTCCGAGATCAGTGACATGACCAATTCCGTCCAGGTGCCCGCGGCGTTCGATCAGACCCGCCGGTTCGTCGAGAAAGCTGTAGCCGAGCAGCCTGCCAACTGAGCAGGGCAACCAGCCAACTGATCGATCCTGCTCCCCCTAAGGTGTGGTGGTGACCACACCAACGGGAGTTTCGATCGTCGACATCGTCGACAGACTGGGAATGACGTTCCTCAGCGGAGGCGACACCGTCGACGACGCCCGCACTGTCAGCCGAGTGACCCTGCACGAAGGGTCCGGAGTCACGCAAGGCAGTGCGGGCGCCGTCGTGCTCGGCGCAGGACTGGCCGAGTCGGCCGACATTGCCACTGCAGTAAAAGAATACGGTTCGGCCGGAGCCGTCGCGCTGATCGTCAGGGAGCCATTGGCCGTCGACGAAAGCGTCGCACGGGCGGTCGCCGAAGCCGATATCGCCCTACTTGGAATGGTCAAGGATGCAAGCTGGCTGCAAAGTGCGTCGCTGATCAACGAGATCCTCGAATCCGGCAACAACGGGGACCGCACGTCCGCCGCTGACGCCGACCTGTTCGATCTTGCCAACTCGATCGCTCAGGTATTGAACGGCCCGGTCACCATCGAGAATCAGTCGAGCCGGATCCTCGCGTTCTCTGCGGATCAAGCCTTCGGTGACGAGGCACGTAAGCAGAGCGTCCTCGGACATCAAGTGCCGCAGCACTATTCCGACCGGCTCAGGTCAATGGGGTACTTCAACAAGATCTACGGCTCTACCCTGCCGGTATTTCTACCGGGTATCGGGCCGGGCATCAGGCCCCGGGTCGGCATGCGAATACATGCGGCATCCCAGATCCTCGGTTCGATCTGGGTGATCTTGGACGAGGAGCCGAACGAATTGCAGGTCAAAACGCTCGTCGAGGCGGCGGGCGTAGCCGCGATGAGTTTGCTTCGCGCCAAGCTGGCCGCCGATTCCGCACGACGGCTGAGGTTGGGCGAGGTGATCACGCTACTGAGCGGCGGCACTTCGGCCAAGGAAGCGGCCGAGCGACTGGGCTACGGCCGCTCGAAAGCAAACGTACTTGCGGCCGGCTTCCGTAGCGGCGCCGGCGCATCGTTGGAGGCCGAAGCCGACGTCGATCAACTGGCCCTGACACTCAATACCTATCTCGACCAAGTATTTCCGTTGTCGGTGGCGGCAGCGATCGGCGGCACCGTCTACGCCGTCATCCCACACACCCGGCACCAGACCGACGACGACTACGTGCGTCGGATCGCGTCGGAGTTTGCAGACCGTTCCCGTTCGGAAAAGTCGGTGGTCATCGGAATCGGTGCGACAGTGGCCGACGTGATGACGCTGGAGAAGTCACGCGACGAAGCCGACCGAGCGCTTCGCGTTCTGAGGTCGACGTGGAATTCCTCGGGCCGGACCGTCGCGCGCGCCGACGACGTGCAGATCAATTCCCTACTTCTGCGCCTCTCCGACGCCCTGGCGGACGAGAACGAGACCGCGTCGGGTCCGCTCGCGGTACTGCGTGAGTACGACCGCACTCACGACATCAACCTCGTGGACACCCTTCGAGCCTGGCTCGACACGTTCGGCGACATTCCGGCGGCTGCGTCGTTGGTTCACATCCACGTCAACACGTTTCGATACCGCCTCAAGAAGCTTGCCGGGATTGCCGGAATCGATCTTGATGATCCGGAAACTCGATTCAGCCTGATGCTCCAGCTTCGTCTCTTCTATCCGACAGCGTTGTAGCGATCTACCAAGTCTCACGAAACATTCGTAAATCCGGACGATGTTCTCCTCCTTTTGTTGGGTGAGGATTCAAGCAATCGTTTATTGCTCCTGACCCGACAGACCTCGCGTCACTCGGGCCGGACTACATCTTCCGGAGGCACCATGAAACAACGGTCCTACGCACTGCTGGCTGCGGCAACTGGCACCGTTCTTGCCCTGACCGCGTGCTCATCGGGTGGCTCGTCGGGTTCGGGTTCGGGTTCGGGTGAACCCGTCACGGACGGCACCTTCAAATTGGCTCTCGTGGCCGACCCCGGCGCTCTGAATCCGCTGATGACGGCCGCATCGCCGGCGCACCAGCTGGCGCGTCTGAGCTACGACTATCTGCTCCACCCGGATCCCGATACCGGTGTCACCAAGCCATGGCTCGCCGAGAAATGGGAAGAGACAACCACTTCCGCGTCCTTCACCATTCGCGACGGCGTCACCTGTACCGACGGATCCGCTCTGACTGCCCAGACTGTCGCCGACAACGTCAATTTCATCACCAACGCAGCAAACAAATCTGCTCTCCGCGGGGTGTACGCACCGGCAACTGCGAGCGCCACCGCCGACCCGGCGACACGGACAGTGACGGTCACGACTCCGGAGCCCTCTCCGTTCCTGCTTCTCAACCTGGCGCGAATACCGATCATGTGCGAGGCCGGGTTGAAGGATCCGACGGCGGCAAACAAGACGACCTTCGGGTCGGGCATGTTCCAGATGACAGAGGCAGTCGCGAACGATCATTACTCCTACGTTCGGCGCGACGGCTACAACTGGGGACCGGACGGCACCACCTCGGATACGGCCGGAGTACCCAAGAATGTCGTCGCGTCCATCATCACGAACAACAGCACAGCGGCCAACCAGGTGTTGTCCGGTGATCTGAATGCCGCAGCAGTTTCGGGCCCCGACCAGGATCGCATGAACGCCGCGAACCTGGATACCGTCAAGCAGCCCGCTCCGGCGGGCGAGATGTTCTTCAACCACAGTCCCGGCAATCCGACGAGCGATCCTGCCGTCCGCAAGGCTCTGGTCCAGGCTCTCAATCTCGACGACCTCGCCGAGATCTTCACGGCCGGTCGCGGAACCAGATCGACCACGATGGTGTCCATCGAACCGCGGGCCTGCATCTACGACTCTGTCGCCGGAAACCTGCCGGAATTCGACACCAGTGCAGCCGCAGCAACTCTCGAGTCTGCGGGCTGGAAGGTCGGCGCGGACGGTAAGCGCAGCAAGGACGGCACACCGCTCCGAATTCGGATGGTCTACGAGACGTTCGGTGACGCGACCGATGCTGCCGCCGACGTCGCGGTCAACGCGTGGAACGACCTGGGCGCCACCATTGAACTCACCAGTGGCGACTCGAACAAGATTCTCGATGTAGCACTCAGCGGCAAGGACAACACGGCGTGGGATGTTGTGTGGGAGCCGATCAACGTCGCGCTGCCCAGCATGCTGGTCCCCTTCCTCTCCGGTCCTGTGCCCGCTGCGGGAATGAATTTTGCGTCGATCTCCAACCCGGCCTACGACGCAGCCGTCACCAAGGCTTCCGGGCTGACGGGCGAGGACGCTTGTGCCGCTTGGGCAGACGCCGAGTCCGAGATCATCAAAGCAAACTCGGCGGTACCTTTTGCCGACAAGATCACGACTCTCTACTTCAACAATGCGGGTCTTGCATTCGGCCGCAATTTCATCGGTTCGGCCCTGCGCCTGTACCAGTAGACCGCCGGTAGCGACCGGGGAAATCGTCGTGTTTCGCCGGTCGCTGTCGGTATACGGACAGGTATTCACCGATCCAGGCGGTTTTCGTGGGAGCGGACGAAAATCGACCCGATTTTCGTGAGGATCGACAGAGATGCGCGTCACGTCATGCGCCAAGATTTAGCAGTCAACACTCAATCGCGCCCTCACGTTTTTCGCTCGGGCCCCAGCTCCATCCCGGAGGCACCATGAAACACCGCTCCTATCCAACACTTGCGGCAGCCGCAGGGCTCACGCTTGTGTTGTCTGCTTGTGGCTCGGGAGGCACGTCCTCGGGCGCCAGTGGCGGTGAACCGGCCACGGACGGGACCTTCCGTTTCGCCCTGCAGGCCGATCCGGGCGCACTCAACCCGATCATGTCGGCCTCTCAGGCAACCGCCGAGTTGTCTCGTTTGGCCTACGACTACCTGATCTACCAGGATCCCGATACCAGCGAAGTCGGACCGTGGTTGGCGGAGAAGTGGGAGGAGACTCCGACCTCGGCGTCCTTCACCATCCGTGACGGGGTGACCTGTACCGACGGATCGACGCTGACTTCCCAGACCGTCGCGGACAACATCAACTTCGTCGCCAATCCGGACAACGGTTCACAGTTGCGCGGGTCCTCCGTTCCGACCGGTGCCACAGCAACCGCCGATCCGGCAGCGCGCACCGTCACGGTGACCACTGCGGCGCCGAGTCCGTTCCTGCTTCTCAACGTCGGTCGACTGCCGATCCTGTGCGAGGCCGGGCTGAAAGATCCGACAGCATCGAACAAGAAGTCGCTCGGCACCGGCATGTTCGAAGTCACCGAAGTCGCCGCCAACGACCACTACACGTTCCAGCGACGTGATGGCTACAACTGGGGCCCCGACGGCACCGCTTCCGATACCCCCGGCGTCCCCAAGACGGTCATCGCCGCCATGGCACCGAACGTGAGCACCGCCGCAAATCAGCTTCTCTCGGGTGAACTCAATGCAGCTCCGATCGCCGGGCCGGACAAGGACCGCGTCGCGGCAGCCAATCTGGACTCGGTTGGCCGGCCGGTGCCCGCAGGCCAGATGTACTTCAACCAGATCGCCAGCAACCCCACCAGTGATCCGGCAGTGCGCAAGGCGCTGATCCAAGCGGTCAATCTCGACGACCTCACTCAGGTCATCACCGCCGGAAACGGGGTCCGGGCAACCAGTCTCGTCGCCGTCGAACCGCGCGCCTGTGTCTACGACTCTGTCGCAGGCAACATTCCGGACTTCGACCTCACAGCTGCAAAGGCAACACTGGACGGCGCTGGTTGGACTGCCGGCGCTGACGGCAAGCGAAGCAAGGATGGCAAGCCGCTCAATCTCCGCCTCGTGTACGACGGCACCGACGATCCGCGCAACGCGGCGGCAGAACTTGCTCAGTCGGCGTGGTCCGAACTCGGCGCAAACGTCGAGGTGACCGGTGGTGACTCGAACAAGATCATCGACGTCATTCTGAGCGGCAAGGACAACTCTGCCTGGGACATCGCCTGGGTCCAGATCAACTCCTCGCTGCCCAGCACGTTCACCGCGTACTTTGCCGGGCCGGTTCCCGCAGCAGGCAAGAATTTCGGATCGGTCAGCAACCCCGCCTACGAAGCAGCAGCCACCAAGGCTTCCGGTCTGACCGGTAGCGACGCTTGTGACGCTTGGGCCGACGCCGAGTCGGAGCTCACCAAGACGATCGCGGCCGTGCCCTTCGCAGATTCCGTCATGAACGTGTACTTCAACAAGGCCGGACTCTCATTCGGTAAGACGCTCACCGGTTCTGCGTTGCGTCTCTACCAGTAAGTCGTTTTCCCGCTCAGCATCTCTTCCCGCCCTGCATCTGTTCCCGCCCTCCGGAAAGACAGCCCATGAGTCAAACTATTGAAGCCGCGAAACCAGAAGCGGCGCCTCAGGCTCGAGCAAAGTGGCTCGAGTCCGACAGCTGGCCCGCATATCTTCTGCGTCGTTTCGGCACCTTCGTGATTTCACTCTGGGCGCTGGTGACTGCGGCGTTCCTGATGCTCCAACTGATTCCGGGCGACCCGGTTCGGTTGGCTCTGGGAATGAACGCACCGGTCGAACTGGTCGAGACAACGAGGTCTCAGCTCGGTTACGACCTTCCCTTGTGGCAGCAGTACTTCCGATTCGTCGGCGGGTTGCTGAGCGGGAATCCCGGTGACTCGATCACCTTGAGGACTCCGGTCTTCGAGGTGATCGCGTCCCGCCTCCCTGCAACACTCGAACTGGCTGTACTCACAGTCGTCACGGTGCTGCTACTGGGCATTCCGATCGGCCTCATCTTCGCTGCACTGACCCGCAACGGTCGACGACGCGGAGTCGAGATCGGTTACACCGCAACGTCAGGCACCATCGCCGTGATCCCCGAGTTCATGTTCGGTACGGCGCTGGTCTACCTCTTTGCCGTCACGTTCCCTGTTCTGCCCGTCGCCGGCCGCGGTGGACCGGAAAGCTACATCCTCCCGGTCGCGGCCATGTCGATCGGTGCCATCGCCTCGATGTCGCGCATCGTCCGTGCAGAGGCACTCGGCGTGTTGGACATGGACTACATCCGTACGGCGCGCGCCAAGCGAATGCCCGTGGCACGAATCTACTTCCGTCATGCAATGCCCAACCTCATGACGTCGACGCTGACGCTCGCCGGACTCCTCCTGGGTGGTCTGATTGCCGGCACCGTGCTCATCGAGAGCATCTTCGCCTGGCCCGGCATGGGCATGGCGCTGGTCAAGTCCATCACCGAGAAGGACTACCCGCTCGCCCAGACACTGGTCGTGATCTACGGCGCCATCGTCCTTCTCATCAATTTCATCGTCGACGTGGTGCTCGCTCTCATCGACCCACGATCCACAATTCGGGAGAACTGAGTTGAGCACCTCACCTACGGCCCCCACTGCGGCCCCCAAGACGCCCCCGCGACGACACTGGATCGTCGGAACGTTCCGCACCCCATTGGGAATCCTGGCCCTCACCTTCCTGACCGCTCTGATCGCCCTCGTCATCTTCGGACCGATGATCTGGGGTGACGCCGCTGTCGCAGCCAACCCGAAGGCACTCTCTCAGGGACCGAGTTCCGAGCACATCTTCGGCACCGACGCCGGCGGGCGTGACGTCTTCGCGCGCACGATGACCGCCGCGAGACTGTCGGTGCTCATGGCTCTCGGAGCCGTCGCACTCGGTGTCACAATTGGCCTGATACTCGGTACGCTCCCGACGCTCGCTCCCCGCTGGGTCGGACGCATGGTCGTGGCATTCCTCAACTTCGCCATCGCATTCCCCGGACTGCTCCTCGCGATCTTCCTGTTGGTCGTTCTCGGACAGGGTGCGGGCAGCGCGGTGATCGCCATCGGCCTCGCCCTGGCCTCGCCGTTCGCGAGGTTGACGTACGCACTGGCTTCGTCGGTCAACGGACGCGACTTCATCGACGCAGCACGCATCCTCGGGGTCACCAAGCCGGGGCTGCTGTTCCGCCACATTCTCCCCAATATCCGTGAACCACTCATCGTCAATGCCAGCATCGCTGTCGGCAGCGGCCTGGTGGTCTTCGCCGGACTCTCGTTCCTCGGCTTGGGCATTCAGCCACCTGCATTCGACTGGGGCCGGATGCTCAACGAAGGTCTGTCGAAGATCTTCGTCAACCCGGCCACCGCACTTGCCCCCGGCATCGCCGTCGTGCTCGCCGGCTTGACCTTCACGCTGCTCGGCGAGGCCATTGCTCGCGGCGCGGGAGTTCGCAGCCCGATCAGCAGTCGCCTGCCGAAGTGGAAGCCGATCAACCGGAAAACTGCTCAGGCCGATTCGGCGCCCAGCGACGAGGACGCAGTTCTCACCGTCCGCAACATGTCCGTCGCAGTCCCCGCGGGTGACGACTGGCGTCGCCCCGTCGACAACATCAGTTTTACAGTTCATCGCGGCGAAACCGTGGGCATCGTCGGTGAATCCGGCTCCGGAAAGTCACTGAGTTGCATGGCAATCGCGCAGCTGACCGCCCACCCCACCGTGGTCGACGCCGGGCTCATCGAGTTCGACGGCACCGTGCTGATGAAGGACGGGAAGCGGCCGGACAACGCGGCTTCGCGCAAGGTTGCCCGCCAACTCGGCACACGTATGGCGATGGTGTTCCAGGATCCGATGTCGTCCATGAATCCGTCTCTCAAGGTCGGATACCAGGTCGCCGAGATCGGTTGGCTCCACGAAGGTATGAGCAAGGTCGACGCGAAGAAAGCGGCAGTCGAGCGACTGAACGCCGTCAAGATCCCCGACGCGCCCAGGCGTGCGAAGCAGTACCCCCACGAGTTCTCCGGCGGTATGCGTCAGCGCGCGATGATCGCCATGGGTCTGATGGGCAAGCCCGCTCTGATCATCGCGGACGAACCCACCACTGCGCTCGATGTGACCGTTCAGCGTGAGGTTCTCGGGTTGCTCCACGAGGTTCGCGAAGAAACCGGCGCCGCAATCCTTCTCATCTCGCACGATATGGCCGTCATCACCGGCATGTGCACTCGTGTCCTGGTCATGTTTGCCGGCGAAATCGTCGAAGACATCGCAGTCGACGATCTGATCGCCGGTCGTGCAAAGCATCCGTACACCCGCGCGCTGATCGCCGCGGTCCCCACCATGAGCACCGATCGCGACAAGCCGCTTGCCACCGTCGACGAAGCCTGGCAGGTGGAGAGCCTCGACGCCGAGGAGAGCACCGCCGACATCGAGTTGGAAGAACTGTTGGCTGTTGCAGAGGAGATCCGATGAGCAGGCTCGAATTCCGTGACGTCAACGTCCACCTCGGTAGCGGTTCGAAAAAATTCCACGCCGTCAAGAACATCAATCTCGACATCCCCTCCGGATCGGTGGTCGGTCTCGTCGGTGAATCGGGTTCCGGAAAGTCGACACTGGCGCGAGCAACTGTCGGCTTGGCCGAGCCCAGTTCCGGCCAGATCCTTCTCGACGGTGTGGACGTCGCTCACGCCCGCGGCGCGACCGCTCGTCTGCGCCACCGGATCCAAATGGTCTTCCAAGATCCGTACTCGTGCCTCGACCCGCGAATGACCATCGGCCAGTCACTCGCCGAGGCGCTGCGGTCCACCGAGCGTCGTGACAAAGCTCGCCGCAACCGCGGCGACCGCGCTGCCGAGGTGGCTCGACTCCTCACCACCGTCCAACTGCCGGTGGAGAAGGCGCACGAATACCCGTCGTCGTTGTCTGGTGGTCAGCGCCAACGCGTTGCCCTCGCGCGGGCTTTGGCAGCCGCACCGGCAGTTCTGCTTGCCGACGAAATCACCTCCGCTCTGGACGTGTCCGTGCAGGGCGCGGTTCTGAATCTGTTGGTGGATCTGCAGAAACAGTTAGGTCTGACGGTTCTGTTCGTCAGCCACAACCTGGCGGTGATCCGCTATGTCTGTGACCACGTCGCAGTCATGCTCGGCGGCGAAATCGTCGAGCACGGGCCGGTTCTCGACGTGATCGATTCGCCCAAGGAGCCGTACACGGCAAAGCTGTTGTCCGCGATCCCGACCTTCGGGGAGCCGATGTTCCAATGACAACGCCGACCACTCTCGACTCCCCCGCTGCCGTAGCCCGTGCCGAAGAACGTCGTTCGGCGAGAATCCAGGATTACGCGTCCGTGGTCACACCGACCAGCATCGCCGTCTCAGCGTCGGGACGCATTGCATACGTACGTACCGAAGCGAATCCGGCCGCGGATACCAACGAGCACTCGATCTGGTTGGCTTCCCCGCAACAACAGCTCACCGCGGGACCTGCCGACACCTCGCCGGCATGGCATCCCGTTTCCACGCTGTTGGTCTTCGTTCGGCCGGATTCCTCGGGCACACCGCAACTGTGGAAGGTCGACGCCACCGGCGGGCCCGCCGTTCAGATGACCACCACGGCGCAGCTCCCGCTCGGCGCTGGGGCACCAGTGTTCTCTCCCGACGGTGCTCGAATCGCCTTCAGTGCCCCGGTCGACCGCACTGCCGCCGGATCGTCACACCTCTTGGTGGCGAAACGCCTCAACTACAAGGTCGACGGATCCGGTGTCCGGGGCAGCGTTCGGGCGCACTTGTTCGAGTTCGATCTGGCCGCCGGCTCGCTTCGGCAGCTGACGGACGGCGATTGGGACGCTTCGCATCCCGCGTACAGTCCCGACGGCACCGAACTTGCTTTCACCGCGGCGATGGACGGCAATGCCGATCTGACACGGGCGAGCTCCGCGTGGACCGTATCGCTGACTGATCTCGCCTCGGCTCCGCGGATGCTGGGGCACGCACGCGGCATCGCCGGACCACTTACGTGGACACCTGCCGGCGACGCCGTCGTAGCAGTCGGTTGGCATACGCCGATCATTCACAACAACGAACTTCTTGTCCTGCACCGCGACCAGCGAGTGGAAGACCGCAGTCTGACATCCGCACTCGACCGAAACGTCATGCCTGGCGGGACCGGTTATCCCGGTGGCGCACCGCGTTTCACCGCCGACGGCGACATCGTCTTCTGCATCCGCAACCAGGGCTCCACCGAACTGCACAAGATCGATTTCGGATCAGGCTCCGTCTCACCACTTCTCACCGGAGAACAGACAGTGGTCTCCGGTCTTGCCCTGACATCCGGGAAGGCCGTCGTCGCGCTGGCAACGGCGACGTCCTTCGGTGAGGTCGCCGTCATCGATCTCGAGACTCGCGCAGTCGAAACCGTCACCGAATTGAACACGGAACTGACAACTTCCGTCGCGTTTCCAGTCGCCTCCGAGCGTTGGTTCGACATCAGCGACGGCACCCGTGTTCAGGGTTGGATCTTGCGCGACCCGAACGTCACGGGCGCCGGTCCGCTGGTTCTGGACGTCCACGGCGGACCACACAATGCCTGGACCGGTACACCCACCCCGATGCACGCGTACCACGCGGAACTGGTCGCGCTCGGATACACGGTCTTGATGATCAATCCGCGGGGAAGCGACGGCTACGGCAACGAGTTCTTCGACGGTGTGCGTGACGGTTGGGGTGAGGCGGATCGCGCCGACCTGCTCGAACCAGTCGAAACCCTTGTCGCCGAAGGGATGGCCGATCCGAAGCAACTGGTGCTCACGGGCTACAGCTACGGCGGATTCATGACGTGCGCCCTGACGTCCGTCACCGATCGGTTTGCCGTCGCAGTCGCTGGCGGCCTTGTCTGCGACATCGCGAACACGGCGGGCCCCTCGGACGAGGGCATCTTGCTGCAGACGGTCGAATTCGACCCGCAGTCATCTCGGGTACAGGAACTTTCGCCGCTGGGGCGAGTCTCCCAGGTGACGACACCGACGCTGATACTTCACGGCGGTAGCGACGTCCGCTGCCCGGTCAACCAGGCAGAACAGTGGTTCGGTGGACTGCGTTTGGCCGGCACCCCGACCGAACTGGTGGTCTTCCCGGGCGCGTCGCATGCCTTTGTGCTGACGGGTCGACCCTCCCACCGTCTGGCTTACAGCACCCGTCTCGTCGACTGGATCGAACGTCATCTCTCGCCTACGCCGGCACTGACCACGGTCGATCCCGACTACTGGCAGTACCGACTCGACACCCTGAGCGCGAAGTACGGGGTACCCGGTGCTTCGCTCGGAATTCTGACCACTACCCGCAGCGGTTTCGACCGCACCGTGGTGACGTCCGGTGTCGTCAGTACCCGCACCGGTGTCGCGGCCACTCCCGACACGTTGTTCCAGATGGGTTCGATCAGCAAGGTCTGGACGGCCACCCTGATCATGCAACTCGTCGAAGAAGGATTACTGGACCTCGACTCGCCTGTCCGGAACATCCTGCCGGGCTTCGCAGTTGCCGACGCGGTAGCCACTGAAACGGTCACCACTCGCCACCTGTTGACTCACACCAGTGGCATCGACGGTGACGTCTTCATCGACGGCGGACGCGGCGACGACTGCGTCGAGCGATACGTCGCAGCCCTGACATCGACGGTGCAACTCTTCGCACCCGGTTCCGATTGGTCGTACTGCAACACCGGCTTCGTCATCGCCGGACGAATCATCGAGGTTCTCCGAGGCAAGAGTTGGGACGCGGTTCTGCGTGAGCGGATCATCGAGCCTCTCGGCCTGACCAAGACCACGACCTTGCCCGAGGAGACGGCACTGCACCGCGCTGCGGTCGGGCATGTCGGCGGTGCCGACAATCTCGCGCAGACACCACAATTCCTCATCCCTCGCTCGATGGGCCCCGCCGGTCTCATCAACAGCACCGCCGAGGACCTTCTTCTGTTCGCGCAGGATTCGATGCGCGAGGATCCGATTCTGCTTCAGCGGTCCACCCATCTGGCGATGCTCGAGGAGTGCCGCCAGATCGGAGAGGTGTCATCTGCAGACATCATGGGAACCACGTGGCTGCTGCACAATTGGGACGGGGTGCTGGCGCATGGTCACAACGGTGGAACCCTCGGACAGCAGTCCTTCTTGCGGGTGGTCCCGTCCCACGGCATTGCGGTAGTCCTGATGGCCAACGGCGGTGCGATGGACGCTCTCTCGGGCGACCTTCTCACCGAAGTGATCGGTTCCATCGGCGGCGTCGCCGTGACACCGGCATTTTCGCCTGGAGACCCCGCCACCCGCACCACGTCCTCACCTGAGGAACTCGATGCGCTGTGCGGTCTGTACCGTGATGCTGCTGCCGATTTCGTCCTGGAAAGAACCGGGAGTTCCCTGACCGCCCGCCGCACCGATCACATCGACCCTTCGGTCAACGCCGAAAGCGCAGAGTCCGTCTCTCTCAGCCTGATCGAAGTTCACCCTGGAGTATTCGCGACCCAACTACCTCAATCAGCGGGTTGGATCCGGATCACTTTCTCCGACACCGGGAGTACACAATTGCTACACGTCGGAAGCCGCGCGTATCCGCGAGTGAACAACCGATGACCATTCTCCGCGATCTGGCCGAGCGCCAACTTCCTCAGATCCTCGAGGACGCCATCGCGCTCATCGAAGTCGAGTCGCCGTCGCACGATCTCGAAGCTGTTGCCCGCAGCGCGAAGTGGACATCAGACCTTGTCCGCGAGCGACTCGGAGTGACACCGGAGTCGATAGTGACGGAAGGCCGAACCCATCTGGTGACCCGTTTCGGCAGCTCACCGACGCGGCTGATGCTGCTCGGTCACCACGACACCGTGTGGCCGATCGGAACCCTGACGCGCCTACCCGCAGCGGTCACCGAGGGCGCACTTCGAGGTCCGGGTGGCCTCGACATGAAACTTGGTGTCGTTCAGGCAATCCACGCCCTCGCCATCGTCCGAGAGTTGCACGGGGACGATGCACTCGACGGAATCACACTCCTGGTCACCGGTGACGAAGAAATCGGTTCGCCCACGTCGCGGTCACTGATCGAGAAACTCGCGGCGGGCGCGGTACTGGTTCTCGAGGCCGGCGGTGACGGCGGCGAACTGAAGACTGTCCGCAAGGGAGTGTCGCTGTATCGGATCCATGTTGCCGGTCGCGCCGCGCACGCCGGGCTGGAGCCGGAAAAGGGCATCAATGCTGCAGTAGAACTGGCTCGTCTCGTGATCGCGGTCAACGACTTGTCCTCGCCGGCGCAGGCAACCACCGTCACCCCGACTGTCATTTCGGCCGGAACCACCACCAACACCGTTCCGGCAGAAGCCTTTGTCGATGTGGACGTGCGCGCAACCAGCGCTGCCGAGCAGGAACGGGTCGATGCGAATATCCGAGCCCTGCAGGCAATCCACCCTGAAGCCGTAGTCACGGTCTCGGGTGGCGTCAACCGTCCACCTCTCGAAGCGACGATGTCCGCACCGTTGCTGGCGTTGGCGGAACGTGTTGCGCTCGAGCATGATCTGACTCCTCCCGTCGGGCTCGCCGTAGGCGGAGCCTCGGACGGAAACTTCACTGCCGGTATCGGTATCCCCACCCTCGATGGCCTCGGTGGCGTCGGCGGCGGTGCACACGCCGAGACCGAGCATGCGCTCGTGTCCGCGATCGCCCCGAGGACGGCGTTGGTTGCGGGCCTTATTCGTTCGATCACGTCTGAAGGGGGCCCTCGTGTCGAAAAGCAAAGCGGTTGAGTTTCGAGAGCTGGTCGACAATCGCGAAATAGCCGATCTATCCGCCGTTTTCGATGAGATCTGGGCTACCAGCCCCGGACCGGCTCATTTCGGCACGGCGATGTTGGTTGCGCTTCATCACGGTGGTCACTACGTGGTGGGAGCCTTTTCCGAAGGCGAAATGATCGGTGGTTGTGTCGGATTCTTCGTCGAGCCTCTCGGCGAGGTTCTGCACTCACACATCGCCGGAGTACTACCGGGACACGCAGGCAAGGGAATCGGCCGCGCCCTCAAGCATCATCAGCGAGACTGGTGCATCGAGCGCGGTGTCAGGACGATCCGGTGGACCTTCGATCCACTGGTCGCACGAAATGCCTATTTCAACATTCAGCGTCTCGGTGCCGCACCGACCGAATACAACCCGGATTTCTACGGTTCGATGGCAGACGGCATCAACGCAGGCGACGCCAGCGATCGTATGCTCGTCAGTTGGGATCTCGACGTCGATGGATCTCCGAGTTCTGCTGTGGCCGTGAATGATACATTCAAGGTGCTTCAACCCACCGAGGACGGTACGCCTCGAATGCTCCCGATCCCACCCGACTGCATCGATATCGCAGTCGGAATACCCCGAGACATCGAGCATCTGAGAACAGTCGACCGCGCCTCTGCCTTTGCCTGGCGACACGCGCTTCGCGAGTACCTCGAACCACTGATCGCCTCGAAGGAATGGCAATCGACCGGCTTCGACCCCAGCGGCTATTACACGTTCACGAAAATCTGCGAGACAACCGGAGAAGAGCAAGTCCATGCACATTGAGTCCGTCGAATTGCGCGAACTGCGCATCCCTCTCGTCTCCCCCTTCACCACGTCATTCAGCACCCAGCTCGAGCGCAACACCCTCGTCCTGAAGGTGAGCGGCACCACCGACGGCCCCAACGGTCCGGTGGAGACTGTCGGCTGGGGCGAGTGCGGTTCGCTGAGCGATCCGTACTACAACTCGGAGTACACCGCTGGTGCGCGGGCGATGCTTCGCGAGTATCTCGTTCCGACGCTACGTAAGTCGCAGTCGGATCAGCCGCTCTCGGCCGAGACGGTCGGCAGCGTACTTCACCACATCGTGGGTCACCAGATGTCCAAGTCGGCTATCGAAATGGCAATTCTCGATGCTGAATTGCGCGCTCGCGGACAGTCTTTCGCTCGGTACCTCGGTGCCACTCGCACGCGAGTTCCCTCGGGAGTGTCCGTCGGCATCCAGGACAGCATCCCTCAGCTGCTAGAGACCGTCGGCAACTATCTGTCGCAGGGGTACGTGCGAATCAAGCTGAAGATCAAGCCGGGCTGGGACATCGCTCCCGTGGCTGCGGTGCGCAAGGAGTTCGGCTACGACGTTCCTCTGCAGGTCGACGCAAATGCCGCGTACACCCTCGTCGACGCGCAGTTGCTCCGTCGCCTGGACGAATTCGCACTGCTCCTCATCGAACAGCCGCTGGCCGAGGACGATTTGGTGCAGCACGCCAAGCTCGCCCAGTCCCTCTCGACTCCGATCTGCCTCGACGAGTCGGTCGAGTCGGCCAAGGATGCGGCGGATGCCATCACGCTCGGTGCCGCTTCGGTCATCAACATCAAGCCGAGCCGTGTCGGTGGATATCTGGAAGCCAAGCGCATCCACGATCTCGCCTCGGCACACGGTATCGCGGTGTGGTGCGGCGGAATGCTCGAGACCGGAATCGGCCGCGCCGCCAACGCGGCCCTCGCGGCGCTGGACGGGTTCACGCTGCCCGGCGACATCTCGGCGTCCGATCGCTTCTACAAGGAGGACATCACCGAACCGTTTGTCATCGAGGACGGCCACATCGCCGTGCCGCAGGGACCGGGCTTCGGTGTGACTCCACGTGAAGACGTCATGGATCGCTTCACGGTCGGAACCGAGACTCTGTAGGTCCACACAGTCACGCAGCAGCCACCTCCACCTTCACCCGGCGGAGGTGGCTGTTCGTCGTTTCTGTCGGTAGGGAGGTGCATAGTGATTCGGACATGACGTTCTGCACCGAAAGGCCCCCGATGAGTAGCTGGTCCGATCGCCCGATCTGCGCGTTCGACCTCGAAACCACCGGGCGGGATCCGTCGAATGCTCGCATCGTCAGTGCCTGCGTCGCGGTCATCGACGGTTCGAATGTCGAAACACGCACGTGGTTACTCGATCCCGGCGTCGATATCCCCGCCGACGCTTCGGCTATTCACGGAATCAGCACCGAGTACGCGGCGCGGCACGGCCAGAACTACGCCGAGGGCTACGAAGAGATTCGCGATGCTCTGCACAATTCCTGGGCGCGCGATCACGCCGTCGTGGCGTTCAATGCCTCCTACGATCTGACGGTCATGCATGCCGAGGGTCTGCGCATCGGCAAGCCCGCATTCGTTCCCGGGTTGGTGATTGATCCGTACGTGATCGATCGGGCGATGGATACGTTCCGCAAGGGCAAGCGAACGCTTGCGGCCGTGTGCGAGCACTACGGAATTTCATTGGAGTCGGCGCACGAAGCCGAGGCCGATGCTAAAGCTGCGGCAGCGTTGGCCCGCGAGTTGGCCGTGCGGTTCCCCGACCTCCTGGGGCTCGATCTCATGGTCGATCAAGCCGATTGGCACGCCGAGCGCCAGCGTGATTTCGCCGAGTACCTACTCAGCCAGGGCCGGGACGTGGGAGACGTCAACGGTCAGTGGCCGATTCGCGTTATCGCCTGACCTCACCCCGCCGCGATCCTCGTCCCGACGGTATGGACGATCTGCACGTCCGGGTTCCACGGAATCAGTGCGTCGATCGATGCCTCCAGTTCATTTAGTGGGGGAAGGGTTTCCGGGCCGAGCACGTCGATGGTGGCGGTGCTGCCCTGCCAGGTGACATCGGTGACCTCGGCTCCCGGAGTGTCTGCGAGCCACTGTTGCGCCGCGCTCCCGATCTGCCTCGCCCACAACGACGACAGGGAGTTGCCGACCATCGGAATCGCGACGACGATCAACAGAGCGGCAAGCACGAGGTATGCCCGCCGCCGCGACGTTTTCAAAATCCCGGCGTCGCGCGCGTACCCAGCTGCGACGAACACGCCTGTCGCAGTGATGATCATGGCAACCACGTTCGATGTGAACAGTACAAACGCGCCCACCGCCAAACTCGGTGACCCCGAGCCGAGACAGACACCTACCACCGCCAACGGTGGGACAAGCGAAATTGCGATGGCAACACCGGGAAGTACGTCGCCGACATCCTTGCGCGCGATCGCGATGGCCCCGACCAAACCGGTCGCAAGTGCTGCCGTCAAGTCCATCAACGTCGGCGAAGTACGCCCAAGCACTTGGGAATTGGTCAGCACGTTGGAGGGATTCGGCAATACCTGAGCGAACGCGACACCCAATACGACGACGAGGCAGATACCACCGACGACATAGACCAGGCTCCGCCCCACCAAAGCGCCTTGGCCAGTTGTGATGCCCAACCCGACCCCGAGAATCGGCGTCGACAAGGGAGCGACGATCATCGCTCCGATGACGGTTGCCGTGGAATCGCCCACGACACCGGCCACGGCGATCACGGCAGACAGCGTCAGCATCACCCAGAAGGCGGATCGCTTCGAATCTCGGTCCCCCACCGAGAAATTGAGCTTTTCGTCGAGCTCCGCCAATGTGCGCCGTTGTGCTTGCGGAACCACCCCGTTCACGGTCGATACTCCATCACACGCCGATACGGCGAGTGGTCTGCGCGGACCCTGCGACCCCGGTGAGCAACGAGACGATCGCGATGCCGACGACGAAGTAGATTGCGGCGCTGGCGACTCGCGATGCGGTAGTCGCTGCGATCGTGAACGGCCACAGCGCGGTGGCGATCGTTGCGAGGATTCCGATCCACGCGAAGAAGTTCGACGCACGTGGCGTCGACACCATCAACGCATGCAGAAGTGCGGTAGCGACCAGCGCTGCAATCGCGGCGCTGAGAGCAAGCGAGCCGGCTTGGGAATTCCCCGGCATCCGCTCCGGTGTGATGACCGGAGTGTCGAGGATTCCCCGCACGATCAGTAGTCCGACGACCGCGGCCAGGGCCGCGACGAGCGCAGTTGCGGCCCCGCCCGCCCACAGTCGTTGTGCATTGACGGCGGGAGTCGCCGGACTGTCTGGTTGGAACTGGCTCATCGAGAGACTCCTTCACCGATACCGGATAGGGCTGTCCTTCCGAACTGTATGCGTTTCGGGACGGCCCACATTCACCCTCGACGGGTGAAAAGTACGGTGTTCTCGACTCTTCGACGGTGCCGGGGCTACGCCGGGACGGGCGGCCACACTGGGGCAATGCTCCACGGGCGCGCCACCTCGAGCTGCGACGCAACCCGGATCAGCAAATCTTCACGCCCGAACGCACCCACCAACTGCACGCCGATAGGAACGCCGGCCGTGTCATGACCCATCGGCAAGGAAATCGCGGGCTGACCTGAACTGTTGAACGGACTGGTCAAACCGCTGTACCCGGCCGAATGCTCCCAGATCGACATGGGATTTGCCGTATCGAGCAGACCGAGCGGAGCTGCCGGTCGAGCCATCGTCGGCGTCAGCAACAGGTCGTGATCGACAAAGAACGCACCGATCACCTGAGCTGCCCGCTCGAGTTCCTGCAATGCCTTGACGACGTTCGTCGCACTTTCGGACTTCGCACGGTCGTAGATCATCCGAGCCATCGGCTCGAGGTCGTCGTCGCGGATTGCGCGGTTCAGGGCCTCGAGTCGTTCGTCGACCTCGATCGTCATCGGAATGCCCATCAACACGGAAAGCCCGGCGGTGAGCGCATCGAGCGGAAAGTTCGGGGCACCCTCGGTCACATCGTGACCGAGTTCTTCGAGCAGGCCGGCAACACTGGTTGTGACGGCCGAGCACTCCGGGTCCACCGGGGTGCCATCAGGAAGAGTGTTACTCAGACCGATCCGCAACCGTCCGGGATCCGCACCAACTTCCTCGATATACGGCCGCTTCGGCGCCAGGATCACGTAAGGATCGCCGACAGTCGGTCCGGCGGAGAGATCGAGAAGCAGTGCAGTGTCGCGGACACTTCGGGTGAGTGCGTGATGAACACTCATCGGCGACGAGAACAGCGTGCGCGCCGGTGCCGTCGGAGTACGTCCACGGCTGGGCTTGAGGCCTACCAAGCCACAGGCCGATGCGGGAATACGGATCGATCCACCGCCGTCACTGGCATGGCCGCCCGGCACGATCCCGACGGCAACAGCTACAGCCGTGCCACCCGAAGATCCGCCGGGTGAACGATCAAGGGCATAAGGGTTGCAGGTAGGCCCGAACAGCGCAGGTTCGGTACTCGCATTCTTACCGAACTCCGGGGTGTTCGTCTTGCCGATGACAACCAGACCGGCCTCACGGTACCGCTCCACGAGCGTCGAATCTTTTTCTGCCACAGCATCGGCGAACAATCGAGATCCGTTGGTGCTCGGCAATCCTGCGACGTCCATGCCCAGGTCTTTGATCACGAACGGGACGCCGTGCAGTGGACCTTCCGGCAAGCCGCCTGATACCTCGTTGCGTGCCTCCTCGCGACGCTCACTGATCACCGCGTTGACTGCCGGGTTGCGCTCGTCGAGTCTGTCCAGGCTGAACTCGAGAACTTCCTTGGCGGAGACGTCGCCGCTCTTGATCGCCTCGGCCAGGCCGGTCATGTCGTTGTTGTCGAACAAATCCTGCATCGATGCCCTCATCACTCGTGTCGAACTCTGCCGATAGTGAGGTCCGTCATACCAACCATGGCGAAGGCGTAGCTTTGAAATTCCGCTTGGCGGGACCGGCCCACCGATTCAGCCTTACAGAATCAAGCCCTGCCGCCGCGCTTCCACAACTGCTTCGTGCCGACTGCGGACGTCGAGTTTTCCCATCAGATTCCGCATGTACGTCTTGATCGTTTCGACGCTCAGGGACAACCTCTCGGCGATCTCGGCATTGCGCAGTCCCAGAGCTACGTAGCCCATCACCTCCCGCTCGCGGGGCGACAGGACAACGGTGTTCGCGACTGGAGTGTTCGCGGAAGGTTTCGGCGACGCCAACGCCCGCAACTTTGCCTCGACGGCGAGGACCTGCGCGCTGAGAGCCATGTCCTCGAGGTTCGCCGCGATCTCGCCGAGCGCCAGGACGCTCTCGGTCAACCCTTCGGATATCTGGGCATCGCGATTCGAACCATGTTCCACCGCAGCGGTATCGAGCATCGCCACCCGACGATCCACTTCGTCGCGAATCTCGAATTCGCGGGCCAACGCGTACGACGATCGCATCATCGTCTCGGCGATCACGTCGCCGATCGGCAGGTTGGCGCGCAGTCCTCCGTAGATCGCTCCGCGAGTAACCCCGCGTACGACGATCGGGACTGCCATCAAGGATTCGATGGCTTCGGTGCCCACTTCGTAGTCGTAGTCATGGGTGATGTGCGACGAGTTCGCGTAGTCCTGCACCGCGCCCGGTCGTTGTTCTGCGATCGCACGACCACCGAGTCCGCATTCGGCGTCGATCTTCAAATTTCGCAGGATGTTGCTACGAGTCCCGACGTAGCCGGTGATGGTCAGCGACCGGTCGTCGACACAACCGCCGAACAGAACCGGCAACTCGGTTCGGGGGTGCAGTCGACGCAGTTCGGCGCGCAACGCGTCGTCGTCGCTCGGTCTCAGTACCCTGCTCACTCTCACCTCCACATACCCAATTCAGAGGGTAGCGGCACCTTTGACTGGGCAATAGCGTGCATCCAGGCCATTTGTAGTGCCGATCACAACTACCGTGACACCAACCGTGTCACGTCGCCTTCGGAGGAACCGTGTCTGTCTCGACAGCTCT
Source organism: Rhodococcus sp. P4_E4 (assembly GCF_056401575.1). Taxonomy (NCBI): domain Bacteria; kingdom Bacillati; phylum Actinomycetota; class Actinomycetes; order Mycobacteriales; family Nocardiaceae; genus Rhodococcus; species Rhodococcus sp. P4_E4. Next base: position 397,351 of record NZ_JBFUJB010000001.1, read on the forward strand.
CGCAGCCAACAACACCCCGCTCAGTCCGCTGCGCTTTCTCGAGCGCAGCGCTGCGGTGTTCCCCGATCGCACCGCCGTCATTCACGGCGACCGGAGCTACACGTACCGAGAGTTCGGTGACGAGGTCGCAGCGCTGGCCCGCGTCCTGCGTGAACGCATTCAGCCCGGTGACCGCGTTGCATACCTGGCGCCGAACGTTCCCGAGATGCTGTTCGCGCATTTTGCCGTCCCACTCGCCGGCGGAGTCCTGATCGCCCTTAACTCACGCCTCGCCGGTCCCGAACTCGAGTACATCATCGATCACTCGGGAACCACGATCCTGTTCGTCGACTCCGAATTCGTCGGCTCGGTCACCTCGTCCAAGGCGAACGTGACGAGCCTGCGCGAGATCATCGAGATCCCGGACTCCACCGTCCCGTCCCCGGAGGTTCCCACCGGAATCGTCACCGGGCAGTACGCCGATCTGATTGCCGAAGGTCAGGCTCTCACCGATCAGCCACTGCACTGGGGCGTCGACGACGAGCAGCAGTGCATCGCCATCAACTACACCTCTGGCACCACCGGAAAACCCAAGGGCGTCATGTACTCCCACCGCGGGGCGTACCTGAACTCGCTCGGCGAGACCTTCCACAACGGCTTCGACGGAGCGACGAAGTATCTGTGGACACTGCCGATGTTCCACTGCAACGGGTGGTGCACGCCGTGGGCCGTCACTCAGGCCGCAGGCACACACATCTGCCTGCGCGCGGTCCGCGCCGACGCGATCTGGGACGCCATCGACAATCTGGGCGTGACGCATCTGTGCGGCGCTCCTACCGTCTGCTCCACCATCGCCGACGCAGACCAGGCCCACAAGGTCGAAGCCCTGCGCATCACCACCGCCGGCGCTCCCCCGTCACCGACGATCATCGGAAAACTCGAAGACATCGGTGTCACCGTCGTCCACGTCTACGGTCTCACCGAGGTATACGGCCCGTACACGATCTGCGAGTACCAGGAAGCCTGGGACGACAAGCCGCAGTCCGAGCGCGCCGCACTTCTCTCCCGTCAGGGAGTCGGCATGGTGCAGGCCGAAAATGCTCGCGTTGTCGATGCCGAGATGAACGACGTTCCCGCCGACGGCCAGACCATGGGTGAGATCGTGCTCCGCGGCAACAACGTGATGCTCGGTTACTACCGTGACGAGGCCGCGACCGCCGAAGCATTTGCCGGTGGTTGGTTCCATTCCGGCGACCTCGGCGTCATGCATCCCGACGGTTACATCCAGCTCAAGGACCGCGCGAAGGACATCATCATCTCGGGCGGTGAGAACATCTCCACCGTCGAGGTGGAGCAGGCGATCATGAGTCACCCTGCCGTGATCGACGTGGCAGTCGTCGGCGTTCCCGACGAGAAGTGGGGCGAGCGCCCGAAGGCATTCGTGGTGCTGGGCAAGGGATTACAGGCTTCCGCCGAAGACATCGTCGAGCACACCCGTGCATTGCTGGCCGGGTACAAGGTTCCCCGCGACATCGTCTTTCCACTCGACCTTCCTCGCACCCCGACCGGCAAGGTTCTCAAGTTCCAATTGCGTGCGTCGAAGTAATTCGGCCGTAGGGTCTCAGCGCACCGAACTGTGACGCCGGCGCAGATCGACAGGTTGCCCGTCCGAAGGGAACGGCAAGGACGTGAAGTCGAGCGGAGCGACGTAATCTGCGTCGACGTTCCAGTCGAAGCGCATGAGGAGGTGGTGCATGATTGCCTTGATCTCGGCGCCGGCGAAGTGCATTCCCAGGCATTTGTGCACTCCACCTCCGAACGGTTCCCACGCGTACCGATGAACCTTGTCTTCGCGTCGATTCTCGGCGAAACGTTCGGGATCGAAACGCTCGGGATCAGGCCAGTACTGCGCCATGTGGTGCGTGAAGTGAGGGGCGACAGAAACATACGTTCCCGCAGGCACGAAGTGACCCCGTACTTGAGTGTCGCGGACCGCTCGCCGCGCCATGACCGGTACGGGAGAGACGAGTCGGAGGCATTCCTTCATCACCAGGTCAAGGCTGCTCAGGCCGTCGAGATCTGCATAGCTGGGCGTCGAGGTCCCCAGAGCGAGCGACTCGGCACGGCACCTGTCCTGCCACTTCGGATGTTGACCTAGATATTGCATCATCGTGGAAAGGGTGATCGTCGAAGTGTCGTGTGCGGCCATCAGGAGGAAGATCATATGGTCGATCACTTCGTCGTCACTGAAGCGTTGTCCTGCTTCGGATTCGATGTGACAGAGCACGGAGAACAGATCATCGGTTGCGCGAGCTCGACGCGCCGGCAGGTAGCGACGAAAGAAGTCTTCCAGGACCCGGCGGCCGTCGAGTCCTCGCTTCCATCTGGTCCCCGGCACGCGGTAGCGGACCAGAGAAGTAGCCGCCTGCACACAATCCACGAAAGCCTTTTTCACCGAAGATATTTCGCTTTCGGTACTTCCTTCCGCACCGCCCATGAAGATGTCGGTGGCGAGATCGAGGGTGAGTGTCTTCAGCGCTGTGTATGCACGAAATCCGTCAGTGGGGGTCCATGTGTCGAGCGCCGAGTCGATTGCCGGATTGAGAACGTCGACAGACTTCTCGATCCGAGTCCGAGTGAACGCCTGCTGCATGATTCGACGATGCCGTAGATGTTCTTCCGAATCGAGAAGCATCAGCCCACCGTGAAAAAAGGGGCCGATAAGCACCGACCAGCCGTCGCTGTTCACAAAAGCCCGATCTTTGTTCTGCAGCACTTCCTGGCACGCGTCGGGTCCGAGAACAGCGATCCACTGCCGACCGACCATCGAGAACCAAGAGACCTCGCCGTATCGATCCCAGTTCTCTTGCATCAATGCGAGTGGATCGCGGATGTATGCAAGAGCGTGCCCGACGAGAGGCAGCCCGGAACGGCCCGAAATCGGGTGCAACTGCGAGTTCACGGGGGGACGAGCCAGGATCTTGGACACTGCGACCTCTACTCTCGCTCAATCTGACAGTGCATCCTGTCAGATGGACTGTAGTCTGCGTCACAGTGGTTGCGTCTGTCAATATCGACCTATGACTTCTCCGACGCCGCGGCGGTATGCCGGCCTCAGCGGCGACCAGCGCTCAGCATTGCGGCGCGAGAGCTTGCTAGAGGCAGGGCTGGAACTATTCGCTGTCGCAGGCAGTCGAGGCGCCACGATGACCGCGATCTGTGCGCGAGCCAAGTTGACGGAACGCTACTTTTACGAAAGTTTTTCCAGCAGAGACGAACTGCTGAAAACAATCCTGGACGGAATTGCCGACGAGGTTCGCGACGCCGGCCTGACCGCACTACGAGCGAGCGACGGGACGCTCGAGCAGCGCGTACGAGATGCCATCACGTCGTTCGTCACCCTCCTCACCGACGATCCCCGCAAGGGGCGTGTGGCAATGATCGAATCCGCTGCATACGAGCCCCTTCGCGCACACCGGCGCGCGGTACTGCACGGCTTCGCGCAAATGGTCGCGGACGAAGCCTCGCGAATGTACGGCGACCGAGCTTGGCCATCTCATCAAGGTCAGATCAACGGACTGCTCTTCGTCGGGGGCCTTGCCGAATTGGTCACCGCGTGGCTGAACGAGGAGATCGCTATTACCCCTGACGAGATCGTCGAGGCGGCAACCTACCAATTCACGTCCACCGCACACCGTTGAGATGGAACCGATCGGCATGCGGTTGCTGCCCGCCACACCGGGATGGCGCGAACAGGCGCAATACTTGTCCCCATGAGTGAACGCGCAGACCTGCCCGGAACTGACCCCGCACAGTTTCGGGTACACGTCGCGTCTCAAGCGATCCGGTTGTTCTCGGAGAACGGGTACGAAGCCACCACCGTCGAGCAGATCGCCGCTGCCGCCGGTGTGTCGCGCCGGACGTTCTTCCGGCAGTTCCGCTCCAAGGAAGACGTGATCTTCGCCGATCACGAGTCCCTCCTCGAACACGTGGCCGAGTTCCTCGCGTCCGATTCCGCCGACCCCTGGGCGTCGGTGTGCGAGGCCGCGGGACTGGTCTTCGACTTCTTCCGCCGGAACCGTGACCTTTCGATGCGGCGATACCGCGTCGTACAGCATGTTCCGGCTCTTCGCGACCGCGAACTCGTCACCGGATTCCGCTATGAGCGCCTATTCGTCGACTACCTGCGCAGCGCTGTTCCCCGCGAACCGGTCCTCGAGGTTGTCGGTTTTGCCGCAGCTGTCACCGCGTGCCACAACTACCTCTTGCGAAGCATGATCAAAGGCGACGAAGACGCCACAGCCGAAGCGCTGAGCCAGGCATTGCTCGACGTTCGGCGGACGTACGGCGTGGCATCCGGGTCCAAGACCAGCACGCCAGAATCGAAGTCTGTGCTGGTAGTAGCATTTCCCCCGGGAACGTCCGCCGAGGAGATCAGCAGAAAAATCCACGAACAACTCGGCTGACACCGCTCGTGCACCGGAACTTCACACTCCCATCCCTTGACCTGGCACTCAGTGCCGTGTTTGACTGGGGTCATTGGCACCGGCCTGTCCGCGACTCTCGTTGGTAACGCCGGAGCCGCACCGACCGCCTTCAAGCAACCTTCACCAAGGAGCGTTCCCATGGCAGGAAACCCGGATTTCAATCTCTTCGCACTGAACGAAGAGCACGACGAACTGCGGGCTGCTATCCGCGGACTCTCCGAGAAGGAAATCGCGCCGTACGCCAAGGACGTCGACGAGAACGCACGTTTCCCCGAGGAAGCGCTCACCGCCCTCAACGCGTCTGGCTTCAACGCCATCCACGTTCCCGAGGCTTACGACGGCCAGGGCGCCGACTCCGTCGCCACCTGCATCGTCATCGAGGAAGTCGCCCGCGTCTGTGGCTCCTCCTCGCTGATCCCCGCCGTGAACAAGCTCGGCACCATGGGCCTGATCCTCAAGGGTTCCGAAGAGCTCAAGTCCAAGGTGCTCCCGGACCTCGTGAACGGCGGAATGGCGTCGTACGCACTGTCCGAGCGTGAAGCCGGATCCGACGCCGCTTCGATGCGTACCCGCGCGAAGGCTGACGGCGACGACTGGATCCTCAACGGCTCCAAGTGCTGGATCACCAACGGCGGCAAGTCGACCTGGTACACCGTCATGGCTGTCACCGATCCCGACAAGGGCGCAAACGGCATCTCCTCCTTCATGGTCCACAAGGACGACGAGGGCTTTGTCGTCGGACCGAAGGAAAAGAAGCTCGGCATCAAGGGCTCCCCCACCGCTGAGCTGTACTTCGAGAACTGCCGCATCCCCGGTGACCGCATCATCGGCGAACCGGGCACCGGCTTCAAGACGGCACTCGAGACCCTCGACCACACGCGTCCCACCATCGGCGCTCAGGCTGTCGGCCTGGCCCAGGGCGCACTCGACGCAGCTCTGGCATACACCAAGGATCGCAAGCAGTTCGGCAAGTCCATCAGCGACTTCCAGGCTGTTCAGTTCATGCTCGCGGACATGGCAATGAAGGTCGAAGCCGCACGTCTGATGGTCTACACCTCCGCTGCTCGCGCCGAGCGCGGCGAGAAGAACCTCGGTTTCATCTCCGCTGCGGCGAAGTGCTTCGCTTCCGACGTTGCCATGGAGGTCACCACCGACGCCGTACAGCTGTTCGGTGGCGCCGGCTACACCACCGACTTCCCGGTCGAGCGCATGATGCGCGACGCCAAGATCACGCAGATCTACGAAGGCACTAACCAGATTCAGCGCGTCGTGATGTCGCGTGCGCTACTGAAGTAGGGCCTCCGGCCCTGTGCGCGGTTAGGCAGTCCATAGACTCCTTAACCGCGCACGGGGGCTTGTCCCCTGTCTGAAGAATCTTGAGGAGAATCGTGGAACTCGTAGGCGTAATCGGCGGCGGCACCATGGGTGCCGGCATTGCCGAAGTTTGTGCAAAAGCCGGTAGCTCGGTACTGGTGCTCGAAACCAAGGAAGAATTTGCCGCCGCTGCTCGCGAACGGATCGCCAAGTCGATCAACCGCGGCGTAGCCAAGGGCAAGATCACGCAGGAAGACGCCGACGCCGCCATCGCACGCGTTCGCGTCACCCTGGACATGGAAGAGTTCGCCGATCGCGACCTGGTGATCGAGGCGGCTCCCGAGATCGAAGCTCTCAAGTACGAGATCTTCGGCAAGCTCGACAAGATCGTCAAGCCTGCAGGCATTCTGGCGACCAACACCTCGTCGATCCCCGTCATCAAGATCGCCAAGGCCACCTCGCGCCCCGGCCAGGTTGTGGGCGTTCACTTCTTCAACCCCGTGCCGGTCATGCCGCTCGTGGAGATCGTGGTCAGCCTCACGACGTCCGAAGAGACCGTCCTCGCCGTCACCGACTACGCCAAGAACACGTTGCGTAAGAAGACGGTTCGCGCGGGCGACCGCTCGGGCTTCATCGTCAACGCTCTGCTCATCCCTTACCTGTGCCAGGCAGTCCGGATGCTCGAATCCGGCTACGCCACAGCAGAAGACATCGACGAGGCCATGAAGGGCGGCTGCGGCTACCCGATGGGTCCGCTGACGCTGCTCGACACCGTCGGTCTCGACATTGCCCTTGCAGCGGCAGAGTCCCTGTACGCGGAATTCGCAGAACCGCACTACGCTCCGCCGGCGCTGCTTCGCCGCATGGTCGACGCCGGTCGTCTCGGCAAGAAGACCGGTCGCGGGTTCTACGAATACGCCTGAGTCCGACCGCTTCACCCTTCCGGCCCCTCACCTGTTGCAGGTGAGGGGCCGGAGTTGTTTTTCGGACAGATCTTGTCGAATCGATTGACAAATTCGTGTAGCGCGGCAAAAGTCATCATGTGACAACAACCGTTGTCACATGAACGCAGGCGGAGGGGTCACCCAGATGAGCAGCGATGCAGACACCGGTACTCGTCGGCCGAAGCCCCGGGAACTACCCAAGTCCCGAGAACTGCGAGCCGATCCGATCGGCCCCGGTTCCCTGACGTGGAAACACTTCGGCGATATTCGCGGTCTGCTGTATCTCGGACGCGCAGGCACCCTGCAGAACATGCACCCCGCGGTAAGTGGAGCGCTGCAAGATCATTCGAATTTCTTCGACAACCCGCTCGACCGCCTGTTCCGCTCACTGCCGCCCATCTACGGCGTCGTGTACGACCGGACCGAAGAGGGCACAGGCACGCTCGTTCGCAACTTCCACACCGATCTCAAAGGAATCGACGAAACTGGCGGGCGCTACCACGCCCTCACTCCTGACACTTTCTGGTGGACACACGTCACGTTCTTCGAGGTGATTCTCGATTTCAACGAGCGATTCGCGTACAAGAAGTTCACGCAGGAGCAGAAGGACCAACTTGTCCGTGAGGCCGTAACCTGGTGGCGCTGTTACGGACTCACCGATCGACCGGCTTTCGACGATTACGCCAGCTTCCGCACGTATTGGGAAGACATGCTCGACAACCACCTGATCAACACCCACACCACAAAATGGTCGACGCGCATCGCCGAGCACGACATCGCACCGGCTCCGAAGGTTCCGACGTGGCTGTGGCGTCTTAGCTCTCGCCCCACGATGGCCGTGGCGAACTGGATCGGCAAGGCACTGATGCCGGAGAAGGCACGCAAGACCCTTGAATGGGAATGGACGCCGCGCGACGAACGGATGTACTTCTGGTTCGCCCGCTTCCTGACATTGACAGATCGGTTCTGGCATCTGCTGCCGCTACGACTGCGGTATGCGCCGCGCGCCTACTCGGGCATCCGCGCGCAGGGTCTGTGAGCACTCGTCGGTAGGCTGGAGTGCGTGCCAGCCCAACTCCCCTCCGACGCGATCAGTGTCCGCGTGGACAGCTGGACGTGGGCGGTTCGGCTGTTCAAGACACGCTCGCAGGCGGCGACGGCCTGCCGATCGGGACACGTTCGGGTCAATGGAACGTCGGCAAAGGCGGCTCAGCAGGTGAAAGCCGGCGACGATGTGCGGGTGCGTGTATCCGGCATCGAACGCATTGTCGTCGTGGTCAAGCCGATCACGAAGCGAGTCAGCGCGGTGCTGGCCGCCGATTGCCTGCAGGACAATTCGCCGCCCCCACCACCGCCCGAACTGATTGCGTCCATTCCGCGACGTGATCGCGGCGCCGGCAGACCGACCAAGCGCGAGCGACGTGACCTCGAGAAGTTGCGCGGCCTCGAGCCGTAACCACCGCCTCGAACGCGTCACGACCTCGAAACAGGCTGACGCAGAACCGTCTTCAGTTTCTCGGGCGGCGTCCGGCGCGCATCACTGAGGTAGATCTCGTGATGATCGCCGTTGAAGCTCAGGCCGTTCGACGGGATGAACGTGTTGTGCAGCCGGTCCAGGGTGGGAGCTTCGTCGTCGTACGAGCCGACGTGAAGAATCTGGACGGACAGACCCTCCTCCAACTCGAGAAACCTGACCTTGTCGAGAGCGGCAATCTCCTTCTTGGCCCGCACTGCCTTGGCTCGGACTGCTGCAATCGCCGCAGACAGTTCGGCCGCCGTGATCCACTCCGGTTGCGAGATCATCATCGTCCAATCCCAGGCCGCCTTGTCCCGTGTCACGAACACCTCGGGGTCATCTGCCCGCCACAACCCTTCCAGCGGGCCAACGACGAAGTCGCGATCCAATTCCTTCTTGCTCGCGAATTTTGCCGAGTAGGACACCGAATACAGCGCTTCGAGCGCCTCGGAGTACTCGTTGGCAGTGTTGGGGTCGCCGTGACCGTCGACGGCGAAGTAGCCGAAGCGGGGAACGGTCACGAGGGCAAAATCGCGGCGCCCAGGCGAGTAGAGATCCTTGTATGCCTTCTTGACGTCGTACTTCTCCATGCGCCACCCACCTGATCACTGGCCGAGTTTCAACATTCGGAAACCTATCCGAGAACACCGACATCCCGATAGCGGACCACTGTCCCCTTGTTAATAGACCAGTGGACCTTTACTCTGGACGGGGTGACTACACCCCAGGCGACCGACGTCGCTCGAGTTCCGCGCCGCAGACCGTTGCGGATCGTTGCCATATCCGCGATTGTCGCGTCGATCTTGGCTCTGTTGTTCGTGTACCCATGGTGGAGCTTGTTCATCCGGCCGGACTGGCCGACGGCGGTGGCAGTTTTCGGCACCGTTCTGTTTGCCGCCCTCTTGATCGCCCTGCCTGCCAGTATGGTGCTCAGCCACGGACACACCGACCGCGATCCAGTTCGCCTGATCGGCGACGCACTCCTCGGAATCATCTGGGTCGTGTTCGTGTGGACCCTGCTCGGCGAAGTCCTGAGGCTCGGACTGCTCGTCGGCGGCGTGGATGACCCGCTTCGATCGAGAATCGTCGCCGTTGCCGCACTGATCATCTCGGCCCTTCTGCTGATCTGGGGCTACCGGGAAGCCATGAGACTGCCACGGATCAAGCAGGTCGACGTCACCATCCCCCGCCTTGGTGCGGGGATGGACAAACTTCGGGTAGTCGCGATCACCGACACTCACTTCGGGCCGATCAATCGCGAGAAGTGGTCCGAGCGCGTGATCGCGGCAGTCAACGATCTCGACGCCGACATCGTGGCCCACGTCGGTGACATCGCCGACGGAACGGTAGAGCAGCGCCTCGGCCAAGCGACCCCCCTCGCATCGGTCGAAGCCGGGCTCGCTCGCGTCTACGTGACCGGCAATCACGAGTACTTCCACGAGGCTCAGGAGTGGCTCGACTACATGACCTCGATCGGCTGGGACGCGCTGCACAACCGCCACCTCGTCGTCACCAAGGGCGGAGACAGACTGGTCATCGCCGGAGTCGACGATGCGACAGCGTTGGGATCGAAACTGGACGGGCACGGCGCGAACTTCGACATGGCCCTGGCCGGCTCCGACCCCGAATTGCCGATCCTGATGCTCGCCCACCAACCGAAGCAGGTTACTCAGTCCGCTTCCGCGGGAGTGGATCTGCAGCTCGCCGGTCATACCCACGGCGGACAGATCTGGCCCTTCAACTTTCTGGTGAAACTCGATCAACCGTCGGTGCACGGGCTTACCAGGCACGGAGAACGTACGCAGCTGTACACCAGCCGGGGAACCGGATTCTGGGGTCCGCCCTTCAGGGTGTTCGCACCGAGCGAGATAACCGTTCTGACGCTGCACAGCGCCTGATCGTTCTCAGCTCGTTCGGGTTGCCGCTCGCGCCGACAACCCGACGAGCTGGTTGATCAGACCTTCACGCAGGCCGACTGCGAACATGTCGGAGGCCGGGGGCGCCTGCATCTCGTTCAGTACGACGACCATGGATTCAGTCGGCTCGGCAGTCGGCCACAAGCCGGCAACGATCACCAGGGTTACCTTGGCGAATTGAGCGGCGTCGCCCTCCGAGAGATGGGGCAGTTGCGAATGAACCAGCGACGCAAACCTTCCCGAGTTGACCGTCGCCCGCCTCTTGAAGTCACGGGCGAAGTCGACGGAGATGTTTCTTTCGAGGACACCGGCCATGACACTCATCAACTCGCACAGCAACCGCTGTGAGACAAGCGATTCCGCAACCGCGGATGCCACATGAATTTCAGCGGCAAACGGTGAGTCGTCACTGGTCGGAGTCAACGACTCGGACAACCCGTCCAGCCACGCTACCCAGTTCTCGTCGAGCACTTCGAGAAAGATGGCCTCGCGACTGTCGAAGTACCGGAGCACGTTCGACTTCGCGAGGCCGACGCTCTCACTGAGCTCACGCAGACTGATGTCTGCGACTGGCTTGGACCCGAGCATCGCGCGAGCTGCGTCGAGAATCGCGCACCGACGTGCTTCGATCTGCTCGGGCCTGCGCGCGCGCTGGAATCCATGGGTCGCCACCATCACGCAAGATTATCAGACCATCGTTCTATTGTTTGCTGTACTGCGGGTCAATTGTCCGAAGGTGCATGCTGCGGCACGACTCCCCTCGACGCCAGTTCGCGACGCAGCGAATCGGTATCGACGGACGCGAGATCGACTCGGTGCGTGCGGGTGGCCAATGCTCGGACCTCCACGGACAGATCTGCCACCTGCTTACGCGTCGCGGCCTGCCCTGCCTCGTCCTGTTCCGCCACTCGCTCGACCAACCAGGAAGCGAGTGTGGCAGTCACGATGCCCAGCAATGCAATTCCGCCGATCATCAACGCTCCGGCGATCAGGCGCCCGGTTGTAGTGACAGGAGCCATGTCTCCGTAACCGACGGTCGTAACCGTCTCCATCGCCCACCACAACGCCGTCCCGTACGACGTAATGGCGGCGCCCTCAGCGTGCCGCTCGGCGTCGAGCATGGCCAGTGCCGCGACACCGATCAGCAAGGCCGTGGCCCCGGTGGCGTAGACAACCACTCGCCCACGCAAGCTTTGCCCGCTCGAGCGGTGGACTATTGCAAGCAGGGTGACCAACCGAAGGAGGCGCAAGGGACGCAGCATGGGTAGCACCACCATCGCCAAATCCAAGAGATGCCTGACGAACCAGCGACCGCGAGCAGGAGCCAACCACAGGCGAACTGCGTAGTCGACGGCAAATACGACCCACGCGGCCCACATGATCCATTCGGTCAGGCGATGCGGGAAGCCAGTCGGTTGCGCCAGGACTTGGTACGCGTACGCCACCAAGAACAGGCAGGCCGCAGCGGTCAAGGGGATGTCGGTGGTGAGCTGCCACCGCTTCGACGTCCACGCAGTGCGGTGGTGCACCGACCTCCTTGATTCGTTCATCCGAGAAGTCTTACACCACTGCTACCGCGTGACCGGCAGAACCAACTCAGATCCGAGTGTGCGTCAAGATGTTGAGCGCCATGGGAACTGCCTCGATCGTGATGGGCAACGGCCCCACCCGATCACCGTCCGCGTAGGCGATGATGCCCTCGGAGACCAACCGGACCTTCTTCGACCGATACGTCTGTACCGCATCCAAGGAGACGTGAGTTCCCTTGTACACCCGCGGAAACAGGCGCACCAGACGCAACCTCGAACCGTGCCCGACGACGGTCAGATCCAGCAACCCATCAGACTTCGACGCGCCCGGAGTGATGAGCATGCCGCCACCGTACGAGCGCCCGTTGCCGACAGCCACGAGCGTCGCGTCCACCGTGATGACCTCGTCGTCGAGTTCGATCCGGTACGGCAGCGGCTTCATCTTCGCCAACTCGGCGAGCATCGCCAAGTTGTAGCGCATCGGTCCCTTGGGCCACGACATCCGATTGGCCCGTTCACTGACCAGCGAATCGAATCCGCTCGCGATGATCGTTCCCGACCAGACGACGGAACCGTCGGCAAGCGTGATCTTCGCCAGGTCGGACTGCTGCACGACGCCGTCGGCGATCACATCGGCGGCTGCCTCGGGATCGCCTGTGGGAATGCCGAACTCACGGGCGTGATCGTTACCGGTGCCCGCCGGGATGAGCCCGATAGGAGTATCGGTCAACGCGGCAGCCTGCAATCCGATGCTGATGGCACCGTCACCGCCGACCACCACCAGCGCGTCGGTACCCTCCTCGATCGCACGACGCGCCAACTTCTTGGCGTCGTCGGCATCGGTTCCGATGATCTCGGTGACGGCAACTCCCCGAGCACGCAGTCGCGCAACACCTTTGCGTCCGGCTGCAGGCGCGTGACCATGTCCCGCCATCGGATTGATCAGGACGGTAACCTTCTCGATCTGACTGCGGGTTTCGGTCACGGAATCAGCTTTCCAGGATTGAGGATGCCGGCAGGGTCCACTGCATTCTTCACTGCGCGAAGGATATTCGCGCCCAATTCGCCGATCTCGTCCTTCATCCACGGGCGATGGTCAGCTCCGACTGCGTGATGATGGGTGATCGTGCCACCGGCGGCGATGATCGCATCGCCAGCGGCAGTTTTCGCCTTGTGCCACTGAGCGATCGGATCCTCGGTCTGCGCGCTGACTACTGTGAAGTACAGCGAAGCACCGGTCTTGTAGGTGTGCGAAATGTGGCACATCACGAGCGGCTGAGTCCCCTGCTCGACGAGAGCCTTGGTCAGCGCTTCGGTGACCGAGGAGCGCAGGTTCGCGAGGTTACCCCAGGTGGTTGCTGTCTCGAGGGTTTCACACAGTGCGCCGACGTCGAGAAGAGCGTCACGCAGATACGGCGCATCGAATCGCCCGTGTTCCCAACTGTTTCCGGGCTCCTCACCGAGCGAAGTCCCACCGTGAGCGGTGAGAATTGCTCGGGCCTCCGCCACCCGTTCAGCGGTGTGCGAAGCGGTGCCCTCGTAGGTGGTGATGCCGAGGCAACCACCCGTGAAAGCGTTCTCGCCGATCTTGTCGGTAGTCGCCAGATTCACGCCACTCTCGGCCTCGTCGGACAACCGCAGTACTGTCGGAGCCGATCCTTCCTGGACCAGCTCACGCAATGCTGCTGCGCCGGTGGCGAAGTCGGGGAAGCTCCACCCTTCGCGCACGGTGGTCTCGGGCAGGCGATGAACCCGCACACGCACGTGCGTGATGACGCCGAATGTCCCCTCGGAGCCGACAAAAAGCTCACCCAGATCGGGGCCTGCGGCAGATGCCGGCGCACGCCCGGTCTCGACCACACCACTCGGGGTGACAACAGTGAGGCCCTGAACCATGTCCTCGAAACGTCCGTATCCAGCCGACGCCTGCCCCGAAGACCGGGTGGCGGCAAACCCGCCCAGAGTGGCGAACAGGAAGCTCTGCGGGAAGTGCCCGACCGAGAAACCGTGCTCACGCAGAAGCTCCTCGGCCCGTGGGCCGGTCGTTCCGCCGCCGAACGTCGCAATGCCCGATTCCTCGTCCAACCCGACGAGCTGATCGAACCTGCGCAGATCGAGAGATAGAACTGCGTCGAACCCGTCACGAATGGGATCGAGCCCGCCGACGACGCTGGTGCCACCACCGAACGGGACCACTGCGATCCGGTTGGCAGAGCAGTATCGGAGAACCTGCTCGACCTCTGCGTCTGTCCCTGGAGTGACGACTGCGTCCGGTGCGTCCTGCGGCTCGGCGCTACGACGGCGAAGCAGATCCGGGGTGCTCTTGCCACCGGACCGAAGGATTCGATCCGAATCCTCGGTGCTGACGTACTCGGCCCCGACCAGCCCAGCCAGCGCCTCGACGTGCGACTGAGCCAGGGCGGACGGAGTCACCTGAACGTCTTCGATGGCGAGGCGCGAGCGAGTCGGTGCGGACACACCGAGAAATCCGGTCAACAATGATGTGACTGCGTCCGACAGTTCACGCTTCTTGGCCGGATCGCCCCAGGCGTCCCACTGCATCGGCGGTTGCAAGGCAGACTTTTCGGTGCTCATAGACACTAGTGTTACATATTTGTGTGATGTGTAAACATCCCGGTTGATCGAGCTGTCGATCAACCCATCGTCTTGGATCCGTCGATGGCTTCACGAAGCATGTCTGCGTGGCCCGCATGCTGGGCCGTCTCGGCGATGATGTGCAGCAATGCGCGCCGCGCTGACCAGCGAGCTCCCACTTCGAACCACGGCGCCGACGGCAGTGGATGCGAGATGTCGAGGCTGTCCAGCGAGGCCACCAACTCGTCGGTCCTGGCCGCGATCCCCTGGTATTCGGACACGATGCTTGCCAAGGTTTCACCGTCGACCATGGCAAATTCGTTCGCCCGTTCCTGCTGCATCTCTTCCGACCACTGGGTCGGGTCGAAGTCACCACCAAGTCCGGCCGGCTCTTCCAGAATGAAGTCGACCCAACCCTTTTCTGCCTGACCTACATGCTTGACCAATCCGCCTAGGCACAGTTCGCTCACGGTCGGCCTCGAAGCAGCCTGCTCGTCGGTGAGGTCCTTGACCGTGAAGAGCAGGAATTCACGATGCTGACGCAGGCTCTGGAGGAGATCCGCGCGCTCGCCGGTGACGGTGACAGTCGATGCGTTCATGATGTTTTCCTTCGCTCGTGGGTTCTTGCCTGTGAGAACTACGTTAGAAGTCATTGCGGACAGAAACGGTCCTCAATAGAAAACGATCAAGAAAAAACTCCCGGCACCCAACCAGGAAGGTGAGTGCCGGGAGTTCGAGCGAGCTACGACGAGATCGGACTGCGCGAGATCAGACCGTGCGGGCCAATCGATCGGCCAGCAGACGCGTGAAGTGCGCCGGGTCGCTCAGCTCGCCGCCCTCGGCAAGCAACGCCATGCCGTAGAGCAACTGAGCCGTCTCCGTCAGGTTCTCCGCATTGTCGTTGGCGGCCTGCGCCTCCCGAAGACCCGAGACAAGCGGGTGCTCCGGGTTGAGCTCGAGGATGCGCTTGCTGTGCGGAACAGGCTGACCCGAAGCCTTGTACATCTTCTCGAGCGTCGGAGACATGCTGAACGCGTCGCCGACGATGCAGGCAGCCGAGGTGGTCAGTCGCGTCGAGAGACGCGTTTCCTTGATGTCGTCGGACAGGGTTTCGGTCAGCCACGTCAGCAGCTCGCCGAATTCCTTCTCCTTCTCTTCGCGCTCGGCCTCGGCCGCCTTCTTCTCGTCCTCGGTGTCGAGGTCGACCTCGCCCTTGGCGATCGACTGGAAGGTCTTGCCGTCGAAGTCCGAGACAGCGTCGACCCACATCTCGTCCACCGGGTCGGTGAGAACCAGAACCTCGAGGCCCTTGGCCTTGAAAGCCTCCATGTGCGGAGAGCTTTCGATCAGGTGACGAGATTCGCCCGTCATGAAGTAGATCTGTTCCTGACCGTCCTTCATGCGCTCCACGTACTCGGCGAGAGTGGTCACGCCCTCTTCGCTGTTGGTCGAGGCAAACGAAGAGATGTCGAGCAGCGTCTTGCGGTTGTCGGCATCGGCCATCAGGCCTTCCTTGAGCGCGCGTCCGAACTCGGTCCAGAAGGTCGAGTACTTCTCGGGCTCGTTCGCCTTCATGTCCTTGATGGTCGAGAGGACCTTCTTGGTCAGACGACGACGGATGGCAGCGATCTGCCGGTCCTGCTGCAGAATTTCACGAGAGACGTTGAGCGAGAGGTCTTGTGCGTCGACCACACCCTTGACGAAGCGCAGGTAATCGGGCACCAACTCTTCGCAGTCGTCCATGATGAAGACGCGCTTGACGTAGAGGTGGATGCCGGCCTTGCGCTCACGCATGAACAGATCGAACGGCGCCGTCGACGGAATGAACAGCAGCGCTTGGTATTCGAAAGTACCTTCGGCCTTCATCGGGATGACCTCGAGAGGCTCGTCCCAGGCGTGGCTGACGTGCTTGTAGAACTCCTTGTACTCGTCCTCGGACACCTCGTCCTTGGAGCGAGTCCACAGTGCCTTCATCGAGTTGATCGTCTCGGTCTCGATGGTGACCTCGGGCTCTTCGCCCTCGGCCGGCGTCGACGTACGAGCGACATCCATGCGGATGGGCCACGCGATGAAGTCGGAGTACTTCTTGACCAGTTCCTTGATCTTCCATTCCGACGTGTAGTCGTGCAGGCCGTTCTCGGAATCCTCGGGCATCAGGTGCAGGGTCACGGAGCTGCCCTGCGGCGCCTCGTTCACATGCTCGAGCGTGTACGTGCCTTCGCCGGTCGACTCCCAGCGCGTCGCGTGATCTTCACCGGCGCGGCGGGTCAGCAGCGTGACCTTGTCCGCCACCATGAACGTGGAGTAGAAGCCGATGCCGAACTGACCGATCAGTTCTTCCGATGCCGCTGCATCCTTGGCTTCCTTGAGCTTACGACGCACCTCGGCGGTGCCGGACTTGGCGAGCGTGCCGATCAGGTCGACGACCTCGTCACGCGACATTCCGATGCCGTTGTCGCGGATGGTCAGGGTGCGTGCCGCCTTGTCGATGTCGATCTCGATATGCAGATCGGAGACGTCGACGTTGAGGTCTTTGTCCTGGTACGACTCGAGGCGAAGTTTGTCCAGCGCGTCCGAAGCGTTGGAGATCAACTCACGAAGGAAGCTGTCCTTGTTCGTATAGATTGAATGAACCATCAGATCCAGCAGCTGACGTGTTTCTGCTTGGAACTCGAGCTGCTCGGTATGCGCGGTCACTTCGATCCCTTTCTCTTCTCGGACTGATCACAGGGATTTTACTCGACCTCGAATACCGCGGGCCGGCCCCCGCACAGACAAGGGAGGCCACGCGACCTGCGCATGACCTCCCGTTATCTTCACCCACCGATCTACTCGGTGACGTCAACCATCGAATAGTTCGAGACGCCGCCGGCCAGCACCCTGAGGTGATCGTCCGATGCGCCCAAAGTGTGTTCGATGGCCACCAGCCGCGAGACGTAGTGCCCGACCGGATACTCGGCTGTCATACCGATACCACCGTGCATTTGAATTGCTTCCTGACCGATCTGATGCGCGGCACGACCGACAGCCAGCTTCGCTCGCGACGCGATGGTCGGATCGATCACTCCGTCGGCGATGGCCATGGTCGCGTACAGACTCATGCTGCTCGCCAGTTCGAGCGCCACGTACATGTCGGCCGCACGATGAGTCAGCGTCTGGAACTTCGCGAGCGGAACACCGAACTGCTTGCGCTGCTTCAGGTAATCTGTCGTCAGTCGCAGCGCCTCGGTCATGATTCCGATCGCCTCGGCGCACAGAGCTGCCTGCGCCCGGACCTCTGCGTCAACGATCGCCGCCGTGACATCGCCGCCCTCACCAAGTTGTTCGGCCGCGGCATCGGTGAACGTGAACTGCGCGCCGCGACGGCCGTCGTGGGTCGCGTACGTGCTCCGTGTGACACCCGAGCCTTCCGCATCCACCAGGAAGAGCCCGGTGCCGCCGCCTGGAAGTGTGGCACTGACGATCACGACGTGCGCGCTGTCGCCCTGCAGAACCGGGTTCTTGACGCCGGTGATCGTCCACCCCGATCCCGCCTTCGATGCAGTGGTCGTGACAGTGGCGACCGGCCAGCGCGTCCCAGGTTCCGTATGGGCAAATGCCGACAACGTGGTCCCGTCGCTGAGCGCCGGCAGGAGTCGCGCCCGCTGATCTGCCGAACCGATCGCAGCAATCAACCCACCGGGGATCAGAACACCACCCAAATACGGCTCGGGTGCAAGCGCGCGGCCCAGTTCGGTCATCACCACCATGGTCTCGACCGGCCCAGCCCCCATCCCGCCATCGGCCTCCGCGAACGGCAGGCCGAGCAGCCCGAGCTCGGCGAACTGCTTCCACACCGAGGCATTCCATCCCTCGTCAGTGGCCGAGGTGGCGTTGCGCTTCTCCGCGTCGTAGCTGCGGCTGAGTAATTCGCGCGTTGTGTCGCGAAGCATCGTCTGTTCGTCGTCGAGTTCGAAATTCATGTCAGATGCTCACAATCCGAGGATCGAGGAGGCAATGATGGAGCGCTGCACCTCACTTGATCCGCTGTAGATGGAAACCTTCCGGTAGTTCAAGTAGCGCGGCGCCGCCTGCTGCGCCCACTCCGGCGAGTCGATGTCGGCGATATCTACCGGCAGAGAGTCCGGTCCGGCGACATCCATCAGCAATTCCGTTGCTGCCTGCTGCAATTCGGAGCCACGGAGCTTGAGCAGCGAGGATGCCGGATTCGGCTTTCCGTCTGCCGAACTCGCCACAACTCGCAGTTGAGTCAGATCCAGTGCAAGCAATTCGTTTTCCAACTCGGCCAACCGAGCCGCGAACAACGGATCCTCGAGGAGGGTGCCGGTTCCGACGCGAACCTCCCGCGCCTTCTCTTTTGCCGTGGCGACAAGGGTTTTGGAGAACCCGACCCGTGTGACCCCCGTGCGTTCGTTACCGAGCAGGAACTTGGCGTAGTCCCAGCCCTTGTTCTCCTCGCCGACAAGATTTTCCGCAGGAACACGGACGTTGTCGAAGAACACCTCGTTGACCTCGACGCTGCCGTCGATCAGTTTGATGGGACGAATCGTGATGCCGGGAGTCGCCAAATCGATGAGCAGGAACGAAATTCCTGCCTGACGCTTCTGGGCACTGGCATCTGTCCGAACCAGACAGAAGATCCACTCGGCGTGCTGCGCGAGAGTAGTCCACGTCTTCTGACCGTTGACGATGTAATCCGCGCCGTCACGGACAGCAGCCGTCTTGAGTGAAGCGAGATCCGAACCGGCTTCTGGTTCCGAAAAACCTTGGCACCACCAGATATCGGCGTTAGCCGTCGCCGGGAGAAACTTCTCCTTCTGCTCCTGCGAGCCGAAGGCTGCGATAACGGGCCCAACCATGCTCACGTTGAACGGCAACGGGTTGGGTACCGACGCCAACTGCATTTCCTCGGAATAGATGTGGCGCTGTACCGGAGTCCAGTCCTTGCCACCCCATTCGACCGGCCAGTGCGGAACCGCCAGTCCGTGTGCATTCAGAATCTGTTGGCCCGCAACGATGTCTTCACGCGTCAGCTTTCCGAATCCCGCTGCACGTGCACGAAGTTCGGGCGAGAATTCGGTGGTGAAGAACTTTCGCATCTCCTCGCGGAACGCAACTTCCTCACCGGTCAATTCGAGATTCATATGGAGTCTGCTTTCTTCTGGCAGGATTTCAGAACAAGATTCGTGCGACGGTCTGCGCAACAACGGCTGGCTTGTCCACGCCTTCGATCTCGACGGTGTTGGTGATCTGACTCTGCAGCGAACCGTTCGGCAACTCTTCAATCGCGGAGAGCACTGCAGTGTTTCGAACCTTGGCTCCGACCGGCACCGGACTCGGGAATCGAACCTTGTCGGACCCGTAGTTGATGACCATCTTCGCCCCGTCGATGCGGTACACGGACTTCGACAGAAGCGGCAGGAGCGAGAGAGTCAGATACCCGTGGGCAATCGGACCGCCGAAAGGTGATTCACGCTTTGCCCTTTCGTCGTCGACGTGAATCCACTGATGGTCACCGGTCGCGTCGGCAAATTGATGGACCATCTCGCGGGTGACCTCGACCCACTCGCTCGAGCCCAGCGTTTCACCGACCGCCCCCAGGAGATCGGCCTTGTTCTCGAACACCCGCGTCATCTGATCCTCCACGTTCCCGAACACTGTTAGGTTAATTGGATAATAAACTCACGGTGTAAGGTTGTCCAGTACTTTCACACGAAAGGGTGTGCGATGGCGCGACCGCGGATTCCACTACTGAGCAAGCCGATCATCAGGGACACCGCCCTGAAACTGGTCGACGAGCACGGTTTGACCGACTTCTCGATGCGCAAACTCGCCACCGTTCTCGGCGTGCAAGCACCATCGCTGTACAGCCATTACGCCAACAAGGACGAGCTACTCGACGACGTCGCGAACGTCATCATGGAGTCCGTCGACGTGAGCGGCTTCGACTCTGACGATTGGCGCGGTGCGCTGTGCACGTGGGCGCGGTCCTACCACGCCGCCCTGGGCAAGCATCCCAATATCGTTCCCTACTTGGCCTACGGTCCGAGCGTCAGGCCCATCGCCCTTGACCGCGCCAACGCCATCCACGGCGGCCTGGTGCGGGCCGGATGGCCGCAGCGCACGGCAACGCTGATCGGCGCTTCCGTCAAGTACGTGGTCATGGGCGCTGCGACAGCGACGTTCTCCGGCGGATTCGTGGACGATCCGGCGATCTACGCCGAGCGTTACCCGCACCTCACGCGAGCACATCTGTTGCGCGAGCGTGCTACGGAAATCGATGGTGCCAGTTTCGAACTCGCGCTGGAATCCCTGCTGGACGGGCTGGAAGCCAAATATGCACTGCTGCAGACCACTTCAGAGTTATCCCTCGAAAACTGAGGGTTGCTACTTTCAGTCAAGCACGCCGAGCATCGCAACAAAGGCCGCCTGACGATCCCCGAGAGCGGCAAAGAATTCCCGATCCGATGCTTCGACCGCACGATTTGCCTTGCCTGCCAGGGCCGCACCCGCCTGGGTCACCACCACCGAGCGTGCCCGAGCGTCCGTCGGGTGTGGACGTCGTTCGACCAATTTCTTGGATTCGAGGGTCCGTATCACCTGTGACGTCATCATCGGATCAGTGCGCGCATACTCGGCAAGATCGCGTTGAGTTATCGGTGTTTCCGCGTCCAGCCACGTCAGTGCGGCGAGCAGAACGAACTGCACGTGAGTCAGGTCGAAAGGCCGCAGCGCCGCGCGAATCGAGGCCTGCCAAGCATTGGTGACACGCCACAACATCAGACCCGGACTGTCGCCCGCGTTCTCGAAGTCGGTTTCCAGTTTCTTCGCCACAGCGTCAGTGTGTCATCTCGTTGTCGAGCGCAGAATCTCGACGTCGTTGCCATCCAACGGAATCAAGCCTCGGCGGAGCTGATACCCCCAGTTCGGTGTCGAGGTCAATGCCAAACGACTCCGAACTGCCTCGAGAGGAACGGGCGTGAACTCCTCGTATCGCACTCGACGCCGAAACGGCTTGAAGCACCCTTCGTCCGCCTGCCAGATCTCACCCTCTTCGATCACACCGAGGGCTGTGAACTCGCGCAACGGATCTCGATCACCAAGGGACTCGACCGGCGAATAGTAGACAAGCACATCGCCCGCCTTCATCCGCGCCAATCCGGACCTCGTCCCGTGCCCGATCTGTGCGATTCCGAGATCCACTGCGCGACGCACATGTTCGGCCGAGACAACCCCTAACCAGGCGTTCATCGCCGACCACCTGGCGAACCGAGCGCAAGTTCAATCATGATTTTAGTATGCGCGCTTATTATATTCCTCGCAACAGATCGACTCTTGAACGTGTTCAACTTCAAGGCGTACGCTGAACTTGAACACGTTCAAAGGAAGGGAGCCCATGAGCAGTCGCGGGATCGAAACCAGGGAAAAGCTGGTGGAAACAGCTTTGCGGCTCTTCCGCGACGAAGGCTTCGCAGCGACGACCATGCGCAAGATCGCGACTGAGGCAGGTGTCTCCCTCGGGAATGCCTACTACTACTTCGCCAGCAAAGACGAACTGGTTCACGAGCTGTATCTCGTCATCCAACGTGATCACCGAGAGCGTGCGCTCCCACTCCTACGCAAAGGTGGCTCACTCGCGGAAAATCTCGCGATCGTTCTGCACACCGGACTCGATGTCATGGGGCCCTATCACGGGTTCGGTAGCGCGTTTCTGCACGTCGCCCTGCCCACCGCATCGCCGTCCAGCCCGTTCTCGGCCGAGTCGAGTGATGCGAGATCGATGGCCGTCGAATTGATGCGCGAAGCACTGGCGGCGTCGAAGCAGAAGACGCCGGCGTCCTTGGAGACCCAGCTCCCCACACTCTTGTGGCTCAGCTATCTGGGCGTGACGCTGCACTGGGTCACCGACTCGTCTCCGGGGCAAACTCGTACCCGATCCCTGGTCGACGGCCTGGTCCCGATCATCGCGAAAACACTCGCCCTCGCCCGGCTACCGGTGGCCCGCGGCCTGGTCGGTGACGTCGCCGCCCTGATGACCAAAGTCGTTTCTCCAGAGGGGAACACAAAATCATGAAGACTGTCGTTGTATCCGGTGCGTCGGGCTACATAGGGCAATCTCTCGTTCGAGCGCTCGAACCCAACGGGGTGGACGTACGAACGATCGGCCGGGGAGGAACGAGCGATGCCACCTGGTCCGACGAGCAAGGTGTCGCCGACGTACTCAGCGGCGCGGATCTGCTGGTCAACCTCGCCGGACGCTCTGTGAGCTGCCGATACAACAAGCGCAATGCCGACGAAATCTTCTCCTCCCGCGTGGAAACGACCGCACTGTTGGGTCGCGCACTGGCCCGTACACCGCAGCCACCCTCGCTCTGGGCGAACGCCAGTACCGGCACGATCTACCGAGACGCGAGGGATCGACCGATGGACGAGAAGAACGGAGAACTGGGTAAGGGATTCTCCGTCGCGGTCGCGCGGGCGTGGGAACACGAATTGTTCTCAGCCCCAACCCCCGTTCGTAAAGTGGCGTTACGAATGTCGATCGTTCTCGGAGCCGGCGGCGGAGCAATCAACCCCTTCGTGAACCTGGCCCGAATGGGTTTCGGCGGAAGAATGGGCGACGGACGACAAATGTTCAGCTGGATACACATTTCCGATGTCGTTCGCTCGGTCATCCACATCTACGAGCATCCGGAGATCTCAGGCCCGGTCAATATCGCATCCCCGTATCCGGTAACCAACACCGACATGATGCGTATGGTACGAGCGAAACTTGGCCGACAATACGGGTTTCCGACGCCGGACTGGATGCTCGAGTTCGGCGCACGAATCATCCGCACCGAGGCTGAACTGGTGACGAAGAGTCGCTGGGTTTTACCAGGGGTGCTCGCGGACAGCGGCTTCCAGTATCAATTTCCGACGTTGGAGTCTGCGCTGGAACAGATCGCTCAGGAGACCCCGCGAGGGCTGCTTCCGGTGACACTCGGCTGAGTATCCTGCTCTCCGGTCCGCCCGCCGTACGTCGCAATCTTGTACTCCGTCGCAGCCAAAGACAACGTGAGCTCCTTGATCTGCCGACGAACGGTGTCCCGGTGCTCGAGCAGCATGTCGAGCCTCTCCGGAACTGTCCCTTCACCGGCGTCGACCAGTTCGACGTAATGCTGCAGGTCGCGAATCGCCATGCCCGAGATACGCATGCGGGTCAGAAACACCAGCCTGCGAATAGATTCCGGCCCGTACACACGATGTCCGCTCGAATCACGATCCACCGCAACCAAGCCGATCTTCTCGTAGTAGCGCAGGGTATGCGCCGAAACATCCAGAAGGTCTGACACTTCGGCGATCGACATCGGGTCCTGAACATCCCCTGTATCGACGAGTCGATGGATCACCTCGATCGACATAGGCCCGTCCACTTCCCCAAGTGCCTCGAGTGCCTTGCGCATCAAGTCTTCGGTAGCCATGACTCCCAGCCTAGAACGGGCGGACAGGTCCGGCAGCATCCGCGAAATCGGCGCTGCGAGCGAGGTCGGCCCAGACGGATACCTCGGCGAGATTCTTCCGATACGACGCGGATATCCGCTCCACGGCTTCCTTTCCCAGCGGCAGACGCAGTGGCACATTCTCGCTGTGCACCAGCGAGGTGATGATCTCTGCTGCCTTCTCCGGATCACCCTCCTGAACACCGTCTGCCGCCGCCATGTCCCGCAGAACAGGATCGAGCAAATCACGGTAGTCCGAGGATGATTCGGCGAAGCTCAGAACGCCAGGTGTGTTGAATGCTGTACGGAATCGGCTGGGCTCGACGATCATGACCCGGATGCCGAACTGCCCGACCTCACCGGCAAGGGCCTCCGACCAGCCTTCAATCGCGAATTTGGACGCCGAATACGCCCCGACGCCGGGAAACGACATGCGGCCGCCTTGACTGCTCATCTGCACGATCGTTCCGCTGCCCTGCGCTCGCATCGAAGGGAGGACGGCGCGCACCAACGCGGCGGGTCCGATCAGGTGCAGTTCCATGAGATCCCGCAAGGTCGAATCGTCCACCATCTCCGCCGCGCCGACCATCCCGCGACCGGCATTGTTGACCAGCACGTCGACAAGACCGAAATGCTCGAGCGCATGTTCGACGACGCTGGGTGCCGCCGCGGTGTCGCGGACGTCGAACGTCACCGCCGAGAACCGATCCGGATGCTCCGACGCGATATCTGCAACGGACTCGGGCCTACGAACTGCCGCGACTACCGCGTCCCCGGTTCGAAGTGCGGACACTGCAAGTTCGCGGCCGAAACCCTGAGAAACTCCAGTGATGATCCAGGTTTTTGTTGTCATGGTGGGCAACGCTAGGGGTTAGAGCGCGCTCCAACGCAAGCCTTTGGTTCTACAGCCGAGCTACGCGCCGGCCCAAACCGGTCGCTCGCCGCGAAGGAAACCGTCGACACCGGCTTTGAAGTCGTCACTGCTGTAGATCATGCGCATCAGATCATCGTTGTCGGTGATCGATCGGGTCCTGATGCGGCGCAGGGACTCTCGAATCGTCCACACGGTCATCGGGGCAGCCGCAAGGAGTTCCCGCGATACCTGGGCAGTCAGGCTCGCGAACTCTGTCTCTGTTGCACAGTCGCTGAGGAAGCCGTTCCGCAGAGCCTCGTCGCTCGACATGACCCCCGCCCGAGCGACCAACGACATCAGACGCGAACTGCCGATCCTGTCCGCCAGCAACGCCACGGAATGGACCGACAACGAGTTTCCGAGCGTGCGCGCGATCGGGAGGCAGAAGCGGGACCCGTGCGTCGCGATCCGCACATCGCACGCTGCCGCTAACAACAGCCCGGCTCCCGCGCACACACCGTCGATGACAGCCAGCGTGGGAACCCGCACTTTCTCGAGTTCGGTCAGCACGCCGACGAACCGACTTTCGTAGTCGAGCCCGTCGTGAAAACTCGAGAAGGTCTGAAAATGGCGTATGTCGGAACCCGCCGAGAACGCCTCTCCCCCAGCACCTCGGAGAGTGAGTAACCGGATCTCGCGGTCGGAGTCGGCGCTCCGGCAGGCTCCGGCAATGGCGTCGTACATCTGAGGAGTCAGTGCGTTGTGTTTTTCCGGCCGGTTGAACACGACGTCAAGCGTCTCGCCACGACGGATAATCGAGATGTCTTCGTGCGTTTCAGTCATGACACTGACGCTATTACCGACAAGGAACAAACGAAACACATTGCACTCGAGTATCTTTGCGAATATTCGGTGCGAAGTTGCAGATAGTGCGAACGGAGAAGCGTCGACGAGGCCAGGAGACGGTGATGCCAGAACCGAACCTCGCCGACGCAGCATTAGTGGGTGTCATGCCACGATTGTTGAAAGCGTTATGCCACAACGGTCCGCTGCGGCACACCGGAGTACTGACTCAGCGGCCTGATCAGTGCATTCGACTGCCCCTGCTCGATGATGTGCGCCGTCCATCCGGTGATGCGGCTCATCACGAAGATCGGCGTGAACATCTCGACGTCGAAGCCCATAAGGAAATACGCAGGGCCCGTGGGGAAATCGAGATTCGGCTTGATTCCGGTGGCACTGACCATCGTCTTCTCGAGGATCTCGTACATCTGCACCCACTTCTCGCCGCCCGTCGCTGCCGCTACGTCGAGGAGCGCCTGCTTCATGGTCGGAACACGCGAATCACCGTTCTTGTAGACACGGTGCCCGAAACCCATGACCTTCTCTTTGACAGCCAACTTCTCCGACATCCAGGCTTCTGCGCGGTCGGGGTCGTCGATCTCGAGCATGTCGTGCATGACAGCTTCGTTTGCGCCGCCGTGCAACGGGCCCTTGAGCGTGCCGATCGCAGCCGTCACTGCGCTGTAGATGTCCGAAAGTGTTGACGTCACAACACGAGCGGCGAACGTCGAGGCGTTGAAGGAGTGCTCCGCGTACAGGATCAGCGAGACCTCGAAGGCCTTCACGATCGCCTGCTCCGGAACAGCACCGAAGCACATGTTCAAGAAGTTTTCGGCGAAACCCAGGTCCGACTGCGGCGCGATGGGATCCTGACCGCGCCGGCGGCGGAAATCGGCTGCGACGATGGTCGGCAGCACAGCCGTCATCCGCAGTGCCTTGGCTAGATTGGCCTTCTCGGAGTTGTCGTCCTCCGCCGGATCCTCGGCGCCGAGGTAGCTGATCGCCGTCCGGACAACATCCATGGGGTGGCAGTTGTCCGGCATCTTGGTCAGGAGCGAGAGCAGTGAGCGATCGGCACGGCGAGCCGCACGCTCACGCAGGCAGAGTAATTCGAGCTGCTCGGGAGTCGGCAGTTCGCCGTACCACAGCAGGTGCGCAACTTCTTCGAAGCTGCAGTTCGCGGCAAGGTCCTGCACTGCGTAACCGCGATACGTCAACGAATTCGTCTCGGGCACTACCTTGGAGATAGCCGTCGTATCGACGACAACTCCGGCCAAGCCCTTGTAGATCGTCGGAATCTGTTCGGTCATGTCCTACTCCCCTCCAAGCTGAAATTGAAAATGCCACTGTCGAATTCGTTGTAGCGCTCGTACTCGAGAATCTCGTACAACCTGCTGCGCTGCTGCATCTCGCCGAGCAGTCCTTCTTGCGTGCCCTCCGCAAAAATCTCGCGCAGACCCTTTTCGATAGCGAACATCGCCAGCCGAAGGGTGGTCACGGGGTAGATGACGGCGTTGAAACC
The DNA here is from genome assembly GCF_056401575.1 of Rhodococcus sp. P4_E4. Lineage (NCBI taxonomy): Bacteria > Bacillati > Actinomycetota > Actinomycetes > Mycobacteriales > Nocardiaceae > Rhodococcus > Rhodococcus sp. P4_E4. The sequence goes on from NZ_JBFUJB010000001.1 coordinate 424,331, forward strand.
GATCTCTTCCAATGTCTTCGCCGAAATGAGGTTCGACTTTCCGAACTCGGTCATGTTGGCGAGCAACGGAGTGTCGACTGCTGCGCGGAACTTCTCGAAGTCTGCTTCGGTGGCAAGAGCTTCGGTGAAGATCAGATCGGCACCGGCATCCGCGTAGGCCTTTGCTCGCTCGATCGCTGCGTCGATACCGTCGATTCCGGCAGCATCGGTGCGCGCGCAGATGACGAAGTTCGGGTCACGGCGTGCCGAGACTGCAGCACGAACTCGGCGAACCATGTCTTCGGTAGGCACGATCGCTTTGCCGTCGAGGTGCCCACAGCGCTTGGGGTTGATCTGATCCTCCAGGTGCAGACCGGCTATACCGTCGTCCTCGAAGACCGTGACCGTGCGGGCAGCACTCATGGGTTCACCGAAACCGGTGTCGGCATCGATCAGCGTCGGGAGGTCGGTGACCCGCGCGATCTGCTTGCTGTGGGCGGCGACCTCGGTCAACGTGGTCAGCCCGATGTCGGGAAGCGCCAATCCGGCGGAATACGCACCACCCGAAACGTAGACACCTTCGAACCCGATTTCCTGAATGAGCTTGGCTGTCAACGGATTGATCGCACCGGGGAGTCGTTGAATCTTTCCGGACGTCAGCCCGGCCCGGAAGGCAATCCGCTTGTCGGCTGCAGACGTCGCTGCTGCGATGAGGCCCGTCATCAGAAGAGTCCCTTGGCGACCTTGGGGGCCCGAGCGAGAACGTCTTCGGAAACGGTGAAGGTCAGCTGATCGAGTTCGCCTGCCTTCAATTCGGCGGTGCGCTGTGCCGCGTCGAGGAAGCGGTCCTGTTCGCTCGGCTCGATGACGCCCTCGGCGAGGGTGCGGAACTTCGCGACGTACTGATCGCGAGCGAACGGACGTGCGCCGAGCGGGTGCGCATCAGCCACCGCAAGCTCGTCGACGATGACCTCGCCGCTCTTCAAGGTGATCTCGGCGCGAGCACCGAAAGCCTTCTCGTCCGGATCCGTCGAGTGGTAACGGCGTGTCCATTCGGGATCTTCGCGCGTGGAGATCTTGTTCCACAGCTCGATCGTGTCGGGGCGCTGTGCACGCTCTGGCGCGTAGGAATGCTCGTGGTGCCACGTACCGTCCTGCAGCGCAACGGCAAAGATGTACATCACCGAGTGGTCGAGAGTTTCACGCGATGCGGTGGGGTCGAACTTCTGCGGATCGCCGGAACCGGTGCCGATGACGACGTGGGTGTGGTGACTGGTATGCAAGACGATCGAGGCGATCTGGTCGAGATCACCGACGCGAGAACGCATCCGGCGAGCGAGGTCGATCGGTGCCTGGCTCTGGTACTCCGCGGAGTGTTCCTTCGTGTACGAGTCGAGGATGGCGCGCTTCGCCTCACCAGAACCCGGAAGCGGAACGTGGTACTCCTTGTCCGGGCCACCGAGCAGCCAGGCGATCACGCCGTCTTCGCCTTCCCAGATCGGTGACGGCGCACCTTCACCGCGCATCGCACGGTCGACTGCCTCGACGGCAACCTTGCCGGCCAGCGCCGGCGCGTAGGCCTTCCAGCTGGAGATCTCGCCCTTGCGGGACTGCCGTGTAGCCGTCGTGAGGTGCAGCGCCTGACCGATTGCCTGGTAGACCGTCTCGGTGCCCAGGCCGAGCAAGGTTCCGATACCTGCCGCGGCCGAAGGGCCGAGGTGTGCGACGTGATCGATCTTGTGCTCGTGCAGGCAGATAGCCCGAACCAGGTCGATCTGGATCTCGTAGCCAGTCGCCAGACCACGAATCAGGTCTTTGCCGTCACGCCCGGCGTGCTGAGCGACGGCAAGGATCGGCGGGATGTTGTCACCGGGGTGCGAGTACTCGGCGGCCAGGAACGTGTCGTGGAAATCGAGTTCACGAACCGCTACGCCGTTTGCCCATGCGGCCCATTCAGGCGAGAAGGTACCCGAGATACCGAACACGGTGGAACCGGGTGTGTACGGATGAGACTGCGCCTGTGCACGCGCATTCACTACGGGGCGGCGCACCAGGGAAGCTGCGGCAACTGCCGCGTTGTCGATGATCCGGTTGACGATCATGTCGGACGTGGCGTCGGTGACCTCGACGGAATCCGTCGCAACTTCCGCGATCTTCCACGCGAGGTGGTCTTCCTTGGGGAACTCTTCGGCAGAGCGGTGGGTGCGTACGAGATGCGTCTTCATCGATCCTCTTCTCACGTGCTTCGGTATCTATTTGCACGCTACGCAGCTCGTTCACCTCGGAATAGGCCCTCGCAATTGCCTATTTGTGCAATAACGATCCTGCAATGTTGCGAATGTTGCGAATGGCTTCTCGGTAGGGTGAACGCGATCGGCACCGAGGAGATTCGATGAAGAAGATGTACGCGGGAGCGCGGCTGCGACGACTGCGGGAAGAACGAAACCTGTCACAGTCCGCACTGGCGAAGGCGCTCGAACTCTCCCCCAGTTATGTCAATCAACTAGAGAACGATCAACGACCGCTGACGGTCCCCGTCCTTCTCAAGCTCAACGCCGAGTTCGATCTCGACGTGCAATTCTTCGCTTCCGATTCCGACGCACGACTCGTTGCGGACGTTCATCACGCCTTGGCCGAAACCTCGGAATCCGGGGACGTATCGCTGGCAGAGGTGGACGAATTGGTGGCCCGAATGCCGGCGGTCGGACGCACCCTCGTGATGTTGCACCGCCGCCTTCACGCCTCAACAGAGCAATTGGACCAGTTCTCGACGCAATTGTCCGGCGAGGCAGCTTCTGACGTGTCGCTGGTGCCCATGCCTTACGAAGAAGTTCGGGACTTCTTCTACGACCGAAAGAACCACATCGCCGTTCTCGACGACGCTGCCGAGCGGATGTTCGTGGACAACGGGTTGTCCGTGGGAGCAGTGGATCTGCAGCTGGCACGACTGCTTCGCGATCAGCACGGCGTCACCGTGACGATCCGCACGGACGAACCAGACAAGCTCGGCCCCAAGCGCTTCTACGATCCGGAGAAGTCGATCCTGACCCTGGCGCGGCGTCTGTCGGCAGGCCAACGCGCATTCCAGATCGCGATGCAGTTGGCCTTCTTCACGCAGGCCGACGTGATCGATTCCCTTGTCGCCGAGGATGAATCATTGAGTGCCGAATCCGCAGCTCTCGCCCGCATCGGACTCGCGCATTACTTCGCCGGCGCGCTACTACTCCCGTACACCCAATTCCTGGAATCCGCTGAGGCCTTGCGATACGACATCGATCTGCTCAGCCTCAAGTTCGAGGTCGGCTTCGAGACCGTCTGCCACCGGTTGTCCACACTCCAACGGCACGGCCAGCGCGGCATTCCCTTCTTCTTCGTCAGAACCGATCGCGCCGGAAACATCTCGAAGCGTCAGTCCGCTACCGCTTTTCACTTCTCCAGAGTCGGCGGCAGTTGCCCGCTGTGGGTCATCCACGAGGCATTCGCGAGCCCAGGGCGCATCCTCACCCAGGTCGCGAAGATGCCCGACGGCCGGACATACCTCTGGGTGGCGCGCACTACCCACAGCGGCGGGCTCGGGTACCTCGCCCCCGAGCGGAACTTCGCCGTCGGACTCGGTTGCGACATCGGCTACGCCGATCGCATGGTCTACTCCCACGGAATTCAGACGGACGACCCCGCGACCATCGTGCCGATCGGCGCGGGGTGCAAAGTCTGTGACAGACCGGCGTGCTCTCAACGCGCCTTCCCCCAACTCGGCCGCTCGATCTCCGTCAGTCAGAACAGCAGCAGCCATCTGCCGTATCCGCAACAGTAGGGCGCAAACAATAGGGCGCAAACAATAGGGCGCACCGACTCCACCTGCGCTTCCCCGGAGCTACGGCGCCTTTCTGCTTCGATGGATGTCATGCAACCCGATACCGTGACCCCTCGTCGACTGGTTCTTCGCCGCCTTTCGGCCGTGGTTGGTGTGGCCGGAATCGTGACGGGTTTGGTTGCCTTGATCGCAACTCAGCTGGACGTCGATCACAACATCGTGATCGTTCTGGCGTCAGTGGCACCCTTGTTGATGATTGCTCCGCTGATCGGTGCCGTCGTCTCGGGTATCGGGCGTCAGTGGATCGTTTGTGCCGCATCCCTTGTCGTCCTTGCACTGTTCGGATGGTCTGTGAGCCCGCTGTACATCGGCGGAACTGGGGAGTCGACGTCTGCGAACGGTCCATCGATTCGGTTGATGCAGGCCAACTTGATGGTCGGTGCAGCGGATCCGGAGTCGCTTGTGGCGATGGTCCGCGAACGCAACGTCGACGTGGTGACGGTCCAGGAGTTGACGTACCAGGAAGCCGAGGCGCTCGAAGCCGCCGGGCTTGAAGAGGTTCTGAGCCACCAGTTCCTGATCCCCTACGCCGACGGCGGTGGCGGGGCCGGAATCTACAGTCGCTTTCCTCTCTCCAATCCACGTAGCCTCGACGGGTTCTCACCCGAAACGCTGTCCGCAGAGCTGAATGTCGGCTTGGCGCAGCCAGCCACATTGTTCGCCGTGCATCCGGCACCGGCATACATCTCGCCGGCTTCGGTGTGGGCGGCCGAGCAGCAGAAGCTTGGGTCTTACATGGACGAAGTCGCCGGGATGGACAATGTGATAGTCAGCGGCGATTTCAATGCGTCGTACTCGAACAAACAGTTCCGGAATCTCCTCAGCAACGGATACACCAGCGCCGCCGATCAATTGGGTTCCGGCCTGATCCCGACGTACCCGACCGACAAGTGGTATCCGGCGGTGGTCGGTATCGACCACATCATCACCAAAGGCGCCGTGGCGACATCCTTGGAACGGATCGAGATCGAGGGATCCGATCACCACGGCCTGATTGCCGACATCACGTTGTCTTGACTAAATCCTGGATTGAGCAAGCACCGGGGCATTGTTGTGCCCCGGTGCTCGCGTCTCGAGTTGTTTCACTTCAGGCTGCTGTCGGTGGGCTGTTCCCGCCGATCGGCTGTTGATACGGATCGATCGACATCGGTGGATAGAACACCGACTTCCGATCCGGGCCGATCTCCACCCGCCACTCCGTGTGGTGCATCGTCCGATGATGATGACCGCACAACAAGATCAGATTGTCGAGATCTGTTGGGCCACCATCATTCCAGTGAACAATATGATGGGCATCGCACCACCCCGACGGCGTCCCACACCCCGGAAACGCACACCCACCATCCCGGACCGCAAGAGCCCGCCGCTGCGGCACCGTCGCTGTTCTCGCTTCCTTACCGCAGTCGAGCGGAACACCATTCTCATCCAGGAGGATCCGGGTGACTGTGCAGTCGCAGGCGAGCATCCGGGCGGTGTCGATACTGATGGGGCCTACCCAATCGGTCCACGCGAATCCGAGTTCCTCCGTCGACGGCAGGAGGTCTTTCAGAACTTTAAGGTCCGTCATGTCTTTCGCGGACGCGGTGACCGTGATGTGCGGTTTCACTCCACCTTCGATCGGACCCAACCCCGCCCGCTCATACCGGCGCAACAATTCACAAAACCCGTCCGCCCGCCGTAATGCCGGCGTGCGGGCGTCCTTGACACCGTCCTTCTCCGGCGTCGGAGCAGACAGGCTCGACAGCAACGTGATCAACCGTGCCCCGTTCACCGCATCCAGATCACCCTTCACAGACACCCGCCCGTACAAGCCTTTCGAGGCGTAGAACTCGTTCCGCTCCGAATCTTCCCCGACCGGAACACCGTCCTCACGCTTGCCGTACTGCTTCTCGATTCGGCGGATCGCTGCCCGCACCGCATCACAATCCGCGATATTCTTCGACGCCAGGCCAAGCAGAATCCCCCGGGCCTTGTCCACATCCGCCAGGGTCATATTCTTCGGCGGATGCTGACAAAACGACGCCACCTGACGCGCCTTCAACGCATCCACATCACCCCGGTGAAACGCATCCGCGACAACAGGTTCGAGCATCAACAACCGCGCCAACCCGACCAGCAGACTGCACTCACCGATCTCCAGATTCGTCGAACCATGCAACCACTGCGCGATCACCCGAAACCCCTTCCCACCGAGAACCTCACGGGAAAACATCTCCACAATCAACAACACCAACCGCGACTGCAACTCGTGCCGGACACGCACCAGATCCAGAACCTCACACTTGAGGCCCTCACCATCCAGCTGCCACGCATCCCGACTGTCCATACCGAAAGTTTAATCGAACATACTTTCTATAACCAGAGACAAAACGGACAACTTCACGAGCGCCAAGAACTCGAGACTCGTTGAAATACAGCCTCTCTCGACTGCCACACGCTGCTACGTCGGCGTGACTATCGCAAAGTTCGGGTCAGGCTCGTCGAGGTGCCCCGCAAGTTCTGCGAGCTTCGCCGGGTCGCCGGCCACCGTGATACTGCCATTCGCAATCTCGGCGCCCAGGTCCGCACCACCGAGCAGCACACCGAGTAAGCCGAGACGACTCAAACTGAACGTCGCATCCACAGACCCAGCATCTGCAGACCCACCTTCCACGTCGAAATGGATCAGCACTCCGTTGCTCAGTTCCGTTCGGTGCACGATGTTTTCGTCGGTGATGTTCCAATCGATGACGATGTGGGAATTCGCTGCACTCACTCCGTCGACGCGGAGCGACACGGCGTCGAACACCTGCTTCACCGACAACGCTGCGGTGATATCAGGAGCTGCAGCAACTGTGGGCGTACCCACCGAACCGTTGCGCAGTTCGTATGCACCCGTGAGGTAGAAGTTTCGCCAGGTGCCGTTCTCGGCGCCGTACCCGAGTTGCTCGAAGGTATCGGCCTGCAGGGTCTTGGCCTCCGCGTTGTCCGGTTCAGCAAAGATGACGTAGTTCACCACCTGCGCGACCCACCGAAAGTCTCCGCGCTCGTACGATTCCCGAGCTTTTCGGAGCACCTCTGCCGATCCGCCCATGAACTCCACGTGACGCTTGGCCGATTCGACGGGTGGATGCTCCCACAGGTGCGCTGGGTTGCCGTCGAACCATCCCATGTAGCGCTGGTAGATGGCTTTGACGTTGTGACTGACGGAACCGTAGTACCCGTGTGTGTGCCACGCCTGCGCCAAGGCGGCTGGCAGTTCGATGGATTCGGCGATCTCTAGACCGGTCCACCCCTGATTGATTCGACGAAGTGTCTGATCGTGAAGGTACCCGTAGAGATCGCGCTGCAATGACATGAACTCGGTGAGCCGTTCGGTCCCCCACGTCGGCCAATGGTGGGATGCAAACACGACGTCGGATCGTGAGGCGTAGCGATTGATCGATTCGGTCAGGTACGCCGACCACACATGCGGATCTCGCACCAACGCTCCACGAAGTGTGAGCAGGTTGTGCAGATTATGAGTTGCGTTCTCCGCCATGCACAGTGCGCGAAAGTCCGGGAAGTAGAAGTTCATCTCGGACGGCGCCTCGGTGCCTGGGGTCATCTGGAACTCGATCCGAACGCCGTCGATCGTCTCTGTATGACCAGTCTTCGAGATCGACACCGTCGGTGAAATCAGCGTCGGTGTACCGGTGGAGGTGGTCTGGCCCAACCCTGCACCGACACCACCTCGAGGACCGCGAGGCAATGCCGCCCCGTACATGTATGCCGCGCGTCGAGCCATTGCCGTTCCCGCATAGACGTTTTCCTCGACGGCATGCTCCACGAATCCGGTTGGGGCATAGATCACGCATCGCCCGGCAGCGACGTCGTCTTCGGTGGTCACCCCCTTGACCCCACCGAAATGGTCGATATGCGAATGCGTGTAGATCACCGCGACAACCGGTCGATCACCACGATGCGCCCGATACAACGCGAGACCAGCGGCCGCGGTTTCCCGAGAAATCAGTGGATCGATGACGATGATCCCGCTCTCCCCCTCGATCAGGGTCATATTCGACAGATCGAGGCCGCGTATCTGATAGATCGAATCCGTCACCGCAAATAGCCCTTGCTTGGCCACCAACCTCGATTGACGCCACAAGCTCGGATTGACGGTCGGCGGGCACTCTTCATCCAGGAATGAGTACGAGTCGTTGTCCCACAGCACTTTTCCGTCGGGTCCGGTTACCACGCCGGGATCGAGCGCGCCGATGAACCCGCGCTCGGCATCGGTGAAATCGGTCTTGTCGGAGAACGGCAGGATCTCGGTGACTCGGGAGTTCGCCGCTTCGATTGCGGCCGATGCTGCGCGTGGGTCGATCATAGATCAGCCTTTCATGCTCAATTGTCCAGTGTGGTAAACCCGTTCAAGGCTTCAAGAACCAGCGGGCACTAGCTCAGCAACTGCGACTTTGCCGCGGCGAACTCCGCGTCGGTCAACACGCCGGTCTGATGAAGCTGACCCAGCTCCTGCAGCTTGGAGACCAGATCGTCCGCGCCAGAAGGGGGAACGGACTGCACGGGTGCGACCTGCGGCGGCGGCTGTTGCTGCTGGTACTCCTGCTGGTATTCCTGCTGCTGCTCGCTGGCCTTCCGTTGACTCCGTCGATCCATGGCGTTGGACGTCGCTTTTGCGGTTCCAGCCACTACCGCAGTGCGCGCCACCGTGCCGAGCAACCCCGGCCGCCCTCTGCGTCCACCTCGAAAAACCATGCCGAACTCCTTGGGTAATTGTCGCTACTGAAATGCTGCTTCGACCGCTGCGACGACTACCTCGCGCGGTACCTGAACGTGAAGGACTACATCGCCGCCGCCGCCGCGAACCGTCGACGCGAGCTCACGCGCCCACGTCTGCTCGTAGACGATGACTGCGGCGGACGTTCCTGGTTCGAGTGACTCACGGACCACGTCCAGATCCTCGTCACTGATCAATGCCTTGGCTTCGATGGACAGAATCGCCAGTCCGATCTCTGTGAGATCTTCGTCGACGTCGATCTGTGACACCTGTCCGTCGGCGTCCTTGGCGATGTACACGAGGTCGAGCAGGGTGACAAAACCTCGTTCCACCACGTTTTGCAGCGCGGCGACGGCTTCAGGATCCACAGTGGAACCTGGGAATGCCAGCACCACGAGCTCGACCGGTCCGATGTTCATTGCGTCGTTCATCCATCAAGCCTGGTGGCTCGGACGCTTGGGAACCTCACCCGCAGGGGATGAATTACCCGATGCGATCGAGTTATTTGTTGCGACGAATGACTTCGCGAATCGGCCGTACGTGTACGCCTTCTGCCGCGAGGGCTCGCCGGGCTTTGCCTCGAGTGACGAGCACACCGACGATACCGAGAACCCAGACCGGATATTGCACCATCCAGGCGACGCGGAATCCGTCGAACGTGTAGCCACCCATGTGTCCGAGGATTACGCCCATCACTTGAATCACGATGAGGGAAGCGAGGAATCCCCCGATGTTGACCATGCCTTGCGCGGTGCCCATCGCCGAACTCGGGTTGGACGTACGCGCGTAGTCGAAGCCGATCACCGAACCCGGCCCACCCACCGAGATGACGACCACCAGGATCGTCAACAACCAGAGCGGAGACGGTTCGCTTCGTGAAAGCACGATCGTCCACATGAGCGCGCTGGCCACCATGATGGTGAGAACCAACCACGATCGACGCATGGGATAGCGACCGGTGAGAATGCCGAGGATCGGGCCGGCCACGATTGCCGAGATGACCGACAGCGTCAGCAGCGAGCCGACCGTCGTGGAGTCGAGGCCTTGAGCCGATTTCAGGTACGGCACACCCCACAGCAGCGCGAACGTCGTGATCGAGAACTGAGTCCCCATGTGGCTGAAGAACCCGAGGCGGGTGCCGGGCCGCATCCACACCGTCTTGATCTGTCGCCCGATCTCCTTGGCACCGGCCGGCACGGCGACCACGTCGGCACCGGGAGGAGCGTCGCGGATGACACTCAACGCCAGTGCAAACGCCAACAGTCCGACAGCGGCAGCGCTGCCGTAGGCAAAAGTCCAGCCCGGTCCGGACAACAGCAACATGAACGGGAGCGCAGACATCACCTGGCCCAGCTGACCGAGGATGCCCGTGAACTGCGAGACCAACGGCACCTGCCGGGGCGGGAACCACTGCGGTACCAACCGCAACACCGAGATGAACGTGAGTGCATCCCCGGCACCGACGGCAATACGTGCACCGATCGCGACGGGCAGCGATTCGGTGAAGGCGAGAGCCAACTGCGCGGACATCATGATGAACGCACCGACTGCGATCATGATCCGCGAACCGTAGCGGTCAAGGAGAACTCCCGCCGGAATCTGCATACCGGCGTACACGACGATCTGCAGCACGACGAAGCTCGACAGAACGCTGGGCGAGATCGAGAACCGATCAGCAGCAGACAGACCCGAGACACCGAACGAAGTGCGGTGAAGCACGGCGATCACGTAGGCAAAAACACCGACACCCCAGACCAACCACACTTTTTTCATCGGGTCTGTATGTTACTCCTGTCTTTCGCAAGGCTCAGGACATGATTATTCGCGGCCCTGAGAGACCCAATTCAAATCAGCCGAACGGAAGCCTTCGGTGATCGCGGCGAGGGAGTCGAGGCGAGCGATCTGGTCTTCGCTCAGAACGATGTCCAACGCTCCGGCGTTTTCCGTGACTCGTGCAGCGAACCGCGTGCCGGGAATCGAAACGGAAGGCAACCCGTACTGACGGCCCTTGGCATCGAGCCATGCCAGGGAAACCTGTGCAGGCGTCGCGCCGAGCTCCTCACCGACGGCGCGGACCACGTCGAGAACCTTCTGATTAGCAGGGAGCGCGGAGTCCGAGAAGCGTGGGAAGCGTCGGCGCAGGTCGTTGTCACCGAGCGTCTCCGCGTCGAACGATCCCGCCAGGAAGCCTCGGCCCACAGGTGAGAAGGGCACGAATCCGACTCCGAGTTCCGCGGCGGTGGGTACTACCTTGTTCTCGACGTCCCGACTCCAGATGCTCCATTCGGACTGGATCGCCGCGATCGGATGCACCCCGTACGCACGACGCAGTTCATCGCCGGTCGCCTCGGAGAGGCCGATGTTGCGGACCTTGCCCGCCTTCACCTGCTCTGCGATCGCGCCGACGGTGTCTTCGATCGGAACGTTCGGGTCGACCCGGTGCAAGTAGTAGAGGTCGACATGATCGACGCCGAGTCGTCCCAGAGATTCGTCGAGTGCCTGCGGTACGTAGGCCGGGTCTCCGTTGATCCCGCGCTGACCGTTGGCGATGTTGCCGACCAGACCGAACTTCGTCGCCAACTGCACTTCGTCCCGGCGGTCTTTGAGAAGCTTTCCCACCGCACGCTCGCTCGAGCCCTCGCCGTACACGTTGGCGGTGTCGATGAACGTGATCCCGATGTCCACCGCATGGTGCAATGTGGCAAGCGCCTCGGCCGGATCCACCGGGCCGTAGACAGGGGCGACGGACATCGCGCCGTATCCCTGGGCGCTGACAGTGAGACCTTCGGCCAGAGTGACGGTGGGGACGGTCATGAAAACTCCTCGATTCGACTAAGCGACAACCTCGACAGTCTTCACCGAATCGAAGCCTCACGCACCGATTAACGTCACGCTGATCGGGTTACCCTCGAGTGATGGCATTCGATTGGCTCGAACTCGTGCTCACCGCCCACCGCGAATTCGGTTCACGACTCGCCGCAGTCGAGGACTGGAACGCACCCACGCCCGACTCCGACTGGCACGTCGAACACCTCGTCCGCCACGTCATCGAGGAGCAGCAGTGGGTACCGCCGCTCCTGGCCGGACTGACGGTCGGCGAGGCGACACCGGACATCGTTCCCGTCGGGAACGACCTGTGGACCGAATGGCAGAAGTACTCCGATGCCGCCATCAAAGCGTGGAAATCGACGGACCTCAGTGCCCACGTTCACCTCTCGTACGGCACAGTGAAGGTGGAACCCTATCTGCGCCAGCAGACCTCGGACGTCACGATCCACACCTGGGATCTCGCGCGAGCGGTCGGAGCAGACGAGCGACTCGATCCAGACCTCGTCGAGGCCGTCTGGTCCGACCTCGACGGGCAGCGCGACATGCTCGCCGAGAGCGGCCTGTTCTCCGCTCCCGTCGATCTTCCTGACGATGCGTCGTTGCAGGACAAGCTGATTGCCCTGACCGGCCGCGATCCTCGTTAGACGTTCAGCGTCACGCCCGTCGTGCGGGCGACGCCGTCCCAGCCGCCGGCAGGTGCACCGAGGCCGAGCAGAGCCGCAACCGTCGGCGCGACGTCGATCGTGCGAGCCTGCGTGTCGATCTTCCGTCCACCGTCGAGAGCGGGATGCCCGCCGCTGAGGAAGAACGGGATGGGCAGTGTCACGAAATGGCCGTGGTTGCCGGGAATCGGGTTGGACAGTGGAGTCGGATCACTGAACCGCCAGCCCTGAGCGCAAAACGCAACGACGTCACCGGCATTGGTGCCGAGATCGAATTCGGCGGGGAGGTGGCTGGATTCGACGCCGTCCACACCATCCACGATCTGCTGAATCCGGCTGACGGCTTCCGCCCGTTCGCCATCGGGTCCGACGAAGTAGATCAGGTCTGCGCCACCGTTCTGGGCGATTCGAATCTTGCCTGCCAGCAACGGGTCCGCGTTCAGCGGTCGATCGAGTCCGATGAGCCGCGCGGGCTCCGACCAGTCCATGGAGTGGTCGGCCAACACGATCAGAATGCTCCGATTCCAGCGACCCGTGTCATGAAGGAAGTCGACGAAGCGGCGAACCTGGTTGTCGGTGTTCTGAAGTGCGGCCGTGCGAGCGATCCGGATGGACGGACCGGACAGATCCAGGTGCCCAACCCGATCGACGTCACCGAGGTTGGTGAACGAGAGCCGCGGCGAGTTCCCGCCGACGATACGGATCAAGGCGTCGATCGTGAAGTTGTCCGGCGCGTGCTCCGTGCCGGGAACGAGCGGCTGGGGATCCCACACCAGTGAGGCGCGGTCACCGAACAGCCCGTGGAGGTAGTGCTTCGACAGCACACTCGCAGTGGTCAATCCGAGTTCGGTGCGCACCCGATCAAGAACCGTCGATGCCTGCAGGTCGGAAGGCCGATCGAGGTCACGCTTCTTGTCGATGGACGGATCGTAGACGGAGTTTGCAGGCACTCCCGAACGCGCCGGCAGCACTCCCGTCATCATCGCCGTGTGATTCGGCAGCGTCTCCGCGATCGTGATGGCGCTGGCGTCCGGGTAGTGAATACCGCCGGCCGCAAGCCCGGTCAGCGTCGGGGTGAGCTCCGATCGCAGCTCGTCCGGACGCATGCCGTCGACGACGATGACATGCACGTCCAGGTCTGGGATGCCTGCGCTGGTGGGAACGCTCGCGCGAGCGGGCGTTCCGAGCAATGCCGTTCCGGCGACAACACTTCCACCGATCAGAACGCTACGACGCGAAACTTCGATACTCACTGGTCGACTCCTGGTCGGTACGAGGCCTGATCGAGGGCGGCCGAAGTGGGCGAGACTCTACTGCCCGCGCCTGCCGGTAGACGGTAGCTCACGGCGTAGTGCGCATTGCTCTGTGGATTGGTGAGATCGTCGACGTAGTACCAATCCATCTGAGTACCTTCGCGGGCGATTTCGAATACGCCGAAGCCGTGCGAATCCAGTTCGACGTACCGCACATGTCGGTTCACTGCCTTGAATGCTTCTTCTGCCGCAACGGTTACCGTTCGCGGCGGCACTTTCAGCATGTCGTCGATGTTGGGCGACGTCACCGACGGGACGACGAACTCAGCGCCGACAGTCGGCCCGCCTGGGTAATTCGCGGCATTGGTCGGTAGGTCGCAAGCCCACGACGTGTGGATGTCACCGGTGATGAAGACGGTGTTGTCCACACCGTTCGAGGTGATCGCATCGAAAAGCCTGGTGCGGTCGGCGGTGTACCCGTCCCACTGATCCGTGTTGTACGGGACACCGGCCTGCGGCACTCCCACCAGTTCGGTCAACGCCGCGGTGGTCGCCGGTTCCAGCGGCGGGAACACGCAGGGCGTGATCATGACCGGATTGCCGACGATCTTCCACTGCGTCGGGGAGGTGACGATTCCGCTGGTCAACCAATCCATCTGTGCGCGTCCGGTAATGGTGCGTGACGGATCGTCGACCTGCTTCATCGTCGGCTGCTCGTCGCGGTAGGTACGCAGGTCGAGCATCGAGATCTCGGCCAGATTCCCGAAGCGGAACCGTCGATACAGCTGAACGCTCGAACCACTACCCGACGGGCGGACAGGCATCCACTCGAAATATGCCTTGGCCGAGTTCGCCTTTCGATCTGCCCAATCGCCTTCGATACCGGGAGTGTGATTTTCGGCGCCGTCCCGGTACGCGTTGTCGGCCGATTCGTGATCGTCCCACGTAGTGATGAACGGGAGTTTCAGGTGAAGAGCAGCCAGATCCGGGTCGGTCTTGTACTGCGCGTGCCGAATTCGGTAGTCGGCCAGCGAAATGATCTCGTGGGCCGGCTCGTGAAGGCGAACGGATCCGTTCCGCGCGCCGTACTCCCCCTGCCCGTACTCGTAGATGTAGTCACCGAGATGAATGATCGCGTCGAGGTCTTCGCGGAATGCGAGGTGGCGATAAGCACCGAAATATCCTGCTTCCCAGTTGGAGCAGGACACGACGCCGAAGCGGAGACGATCGAGATCTGCCGAGTTCGAGGGGGCCGTGCGGGTGCGTCCCACCGGAGAAACAGCCGAACCCGCAGTGAATCGGTACCAGTACGTCGTCGACGAATCGAGTCCGGTGACGTCGACCTTCGCGGTGTGATCGGATTCTGCCGAAGCAGCAACACTTCCCGACGCCACAACGCTCGCGAACCCCTCATCGGTCGCGACCTGCCAGTTGAGCGTCACCGCCGCCCCGACGCCCGAACCTGGCGTTGCGTCTGCCGTTGGGGTGATGCGGGTCCAGATGATCACGGCATCCGGCAACGGGTCACCGGATGCCACGCCGTGCGCGAATCCCGGGCTGCCACCCGGAACCTCGGCACCGGCGTGGCTCGCCGAAGCGACACCGAGACCTACTGCGCCGGCGAGAGCCGCCGATCCCTGCAGTAGGCCACGTCTGGATATTCGATCGAAGGCATTCGTGTGCACGCTAGGAGTGAACCCGCACCTGAACGGCCGTTCAAGAGAGCTTCGGGATGTTCACCCAGGCTTCGCCTGCGATTCTCTGAAAGTTTGACCGAGTCGATCCCGATCACAACCGGTAGTCGAGGGCCGAGCCTCGAACCACACCGACCTTGACTCCGATGTAACCGCCGAGTGCACCCCCGGCCGCGATCAGGATCCAGAACGCCGGCGGAATCAGAGCCTCGGACCCGTCGATCTCGGAGAACGCGGAATAGCCGGCGATCAACGCACCGAACAGCACAGGCAGTATCAGCAGTGCGGCAAAGAAAGTCACCCACACCGATACGAAGCGGCCCTTCCACCGGGCAATCTCGTGCAGAACCGTCAGAACAACCAGGAAGACACCACTACCGGTCAAGACGGCCGCCAGAACTGCAAACCCGAAAGCTGAAATCAGTTCCGACTCCACCTGAATCCCCCTGTACGTCAATCACCTGCACACTCAGCCCCGACTGCGATGCGACGAGTCTATTCACGACGGACGACGTCTGTTGGCAACTCGAGTCGCTCGTCTGCCGGAAAGACATCCTGCTGACGCCTATGCTTGGAAAATGACCGAACCCGACATCAAGCCCAGAAGTCGTGACGTCACCGACGGACTCGAAAAGACCGCAGCGCGCGGCATGTTGCGTGCAGTAGGAATGGGTGACGACGACTGGGTCAAGTCGCAGATCGGCGTCGCCTCGTCATGGAACGAGATCACGCCGTGCAACCTGTCCCTCGATCGCCTGGCCAAGGCCGTCAAGGAAGGTGTCCGGGAGGCCGGTGGATTCCCCCTCGAATTCGGCACCATCTCCGTTTCCGACGGCATTTCGATGGGTCACGAGGGCATGCACTTCTCCCTCGTCTCTCGTGAAGTGATCGCGGACAGCGTCGAGACCGTCATGCAGGCCGAGCGTCTCGACGGATCGGTTCTTCTCGCCGGCTGCGACAAGTCGTTGCCCGGCATGATGATGGCGGCGGCCCGCCTCGACCTCGCCAGCGTGTTCCTGTACGCCGGCTCCACCCTCCCCGGCGTCGCCAAACTTTCCGACGGCAGCGAGCGGGAAGTCACCGTCATCGACGCGTTCGAGGCCGTGGGCGCCTGCTCGCGCGGACTGATGAGCCGCGCCGACGTCGACACCATCGAACGGGCGATCTGCCCGGGCGAAGGCGCGTGCGGCGGCATGTACACCGCAAACACGATGGCCAGCGCCGCCGAGGCCATGGGAATGTCGCTGCCCGGCAGCGCTTCACCGCCCGCACCGGACCGTCGCCGCGACGGATTCGCCCGCGAGAGCGGCAAAGCCGTTGTCGAACTCCTTCGTCGGGGCATCACCGCCAGGGACATCCTCACCAAAGAGGCGTTCGAGAACGCCATCGCAGTAGTCATGGCGTTCGGCGGATCCACCAATGCGGTGCTCCATCTCCTCGCGATCGCGCACGAAGCGTACGTTCCGCTGACGCTCGACGATTTCGCTCGCGTCGGCGCGAAGGTCCCGCACCTCGCCGACGTCAAGCCCTTCGGAAAGCACGTCATGACGGACGTCGACCGTATCGGCGGCGTCCCCGTCATCATGAAGGCATTGCTCGACGCGGGACTCATGCACGGAGATTGCCTGACCGTCACCGGCAAGACTGTTGCGGAGAACCTGGCGCACATCACCCCGCCCGATCCGGACGGCAAGGTCCTGCGGGCGATGAACAAGCCCATTCACCCGACCGGAGGCATCACGATCCTGAAGGGCTCGCTAGCTCCCGGCGGCGCGGTGGTCAAGTCGGCAGGATTCGAGTCTGATGTATTCGTCGGCACTGCACGGGTTTTCGAACGTGAACGCGCCGCAATGGACGCGCTCGAAGACGGAACCATCACTGGTGGCGACGTCGTCGTCATCCGCTACGAGGGCCCGAAGGGTGGTCCCGGAATGCGCGAGATGCTGGCCATCACGGGCGCGATCAAGGGTGCGGGTCTCGGCAAGGACGTCCTGCTGTTGACGGACGGACGATTCTCGGGCGGCACCACCGGCCTGTGTGTCGGACACGTTGCGCCCGAGGCCGTCGACGGCGGTCCCATCGCGTTCGTTCGCGACGGCGACCAGATCCGGCTCGACGTGGGTACCGGACAACTCGAATTGTTGGTCGACGACTCCGAATTGGAAGCCCGCAAGAAGGGCTGGGAGCCGTTGCCGCCTCGCTACACACGCGGTGTGTTGGCCAAGTACTCCAAGCTCGTGGGATCAGCCTCGGGTGGAGCAGTGTGCGGCTGATCCCAGCTCGCTGCTAGATGGGCCGGTACCCGGCGCCGACGCCTCCGTGGGCATTGATCGTGTCCACGATGGAGGTCATGTTGGTGCCGAGTTCCGGCCCCAGGCACGGCACCCAGAGGTAGGCGTTGACCATCGCGACCAGCGTCGTCCCGACCGTGACCGGGGCTCCGGAATCACCGTGGTCGACGCAGATCTGAGTCCAGGTGGATGCGTCGGCGCTCAGGTCTCCCCAGACGACGCCGCAGGTCGTGCCCGTCGTACGGCCTTCCTTACAGGCTGTAGCCGGGAAGCTGGCCGGAGCGCCGATCGAGGTGATGGTTGCCGCGCCCACCGTTCGAACTGGCGTGACCTTGCCCGGATCGAACTGGATGACCCCGTAGTCCAGGTCCGGGTTCGACTCGACGAACGTGCCGACCACGCCTGCGTCCTCGTTGCTTTCCGGGATCACGAACGATCCAGGACCACCGCAGTGACCTGCGGTGATACCCACGAGTCTGCCGCCGTTGTCGTGCCCGATAGTGGTCAACGTGCAGACCAGCTGATTGTCGATGATGATGCCCGAACCACCACCCATGGGCGTGGGTGCAGCAACAGCGTTGCTGCTGACGATGAACCCGAGTCCGAGTGCCAAGACCAACGCTGCCAGAGCCGAAACAATTCGCTGCAACATCACAATCTCTCCGCCGGTAATCTCCCCGCTGCAAAAAACGCATACCCCGGAAAGTGCGGACCTACGCAGCGTTTCTAGTCGGTAGCTCCGAGCGCTTCGAGCATCTTGCGTGCCTCCTCGAGCTGACGACTCAACTCGTCGACTCGCGCTGCAGCCATGTCCCGTGCAGCGACGATGATGGACTCGACAGCCTCGATTGCGGTGGGCTCACCCAACTCGCGGACAGCTCGCTCGACCGCATCGGGTGCGACCGGAACTGCTTTGCCCGGACGCTTGGCGCCCTGTGTGACCGTCACGCTCCAGTCGTTGTCCGCGCCCGCATGGATGGTGACGCTGATTCCGGCCGGCAGTTTCTTCGCACGCTTGACGGCCGGACGAGGTGTCGCGGCAGGGGCAGCAGTGGTAGTCGGTACCGGAGCGGGTGCAGGCTGCGCACGCGGCTTCGGTCGAACAGGCTCTACGAGTGGCTCCATCAGGGGCTCGGACTCCACAACTGGTTTGGGCCGTGGSGCCGGKTTGGCCGGCGCCGCGGAGACGCGGTTGATGCGCAATTCCTCTGCCTCGAAAGGCAATTCGTCGTTCACGCCCTTGGGGCGGATCATCACGGTGTTGCCGTCCACCGACACGACTTTCGCCGAGGTACCGGCTTCGATCCCCAGGCTGGGAGTCGCCTCGCGCAGATAGACGGTGGCGCGCTTGCCTTCGGCGACAGCCGTGGCGAGCGCTGCCAGATTGTCCGCAGTGAGGTGATCCGGCGTTGATGCGGCAGCGCCGGAACGTCTACGGGGTGGCATGCGCAGGTCCTTTCAGAAGTATCTCGTGCATTTCAGTATCGACAGTGCTTTTCTCGGGGCAACTCTTGCACAAGCCACCGACGTGTTGACTCTCACCGCCCGCCTGAGCCCGAGGATCCGTAGGCGGTTCGGCCAATTCAGTACTGTTCTCGGGGCACCGCGTGGAAGATGGTGGACAGAAATTCGTTGCGGCAAGAAGGAGCACGGTGAGCAGTTCGGAGTCAGAGTGGATCGACGAGGTCACCGAACCCGCCCCTGCTGAATCTAACGCTGCTGAATCTCACGCTGCTGAGCCGATCGACGTCGATGCTCATCTGCTCAGCCGGATTCAAGCCGACATCGAGGAGTCCCTCCTCGGCGGACCGCGCTGCTTCACACAGTCGCAGATCGCGGATTTCGCCGGGGTGACACGCGAGCGCGCCGATCGTCTGTGGGTGGCGATGGGCTTTGCCGTCGACGAGGATCCCGACGCGGTCATGTTCACGCAGCAAGACGCCGACGCCCTCAAGACCATCACCGACATGGTCAATCGAGGCGTCATCTCGCAGAACAGTGAGGTGGCAGCTGCCCGTTCTCTCGGACAGTCGATGTCGAGGTTGGCGGAGTGGCAGGTATCGCTGATCAGCACACACATCATCGATCAGCTTGCGGACTCGGTGGATCACGAACCCGACGCCATCAGAAATGTCGTCCTGAGCCTCGGCGCCGAGATCATTCCCGCTGTCGAATCTCTGCAGACGTACGTATGGAAGCGTCACGTCGCGTCGTCGACGGGCCGCAACGTGGGAAACCCGGGCGAAGAAGTCGCGAGTCGCGTTCTGGTCGTGGGTTTCGCCGACATCGTCGGGTACACCTCGCTGACTCGCGGCCTCGACTCCGCCGAACTCAACGATCTGCTCGAGCGGTTCGAGTCCGCGTCCACCGAAATCATCGGACGCAACTACGGCTGGGTGGTCAAGACCGTCGGTGACGAGGTCATGTTTGCCGCCGAGAGCCCCCACCACGCCGCCGAGATCGCCTTGCAGATCCAGCAGGCGGTCCTCGCCGATCACGACGATCCACAGCTTCGGGTAGGTCTGGCCATGGGTCCGACGTTGGTTCGCTTCGGAGATCTCTACGGTTCGGTGGTCAACAAGGCCGCGCGCCTGACCAGCTCCGCTCGCCCCGGCACCGTGCTGATCGACTCCGAGCTGGCCACCCAGCTCGGCTCGGACGCCAATTTCAAACTGCGACACCTTCGTCCGCGACGAGTGCGCGGCATCGACCGCCTCGAGCAGTACGTGCTACGACGCAATCTGGAGCCGTGAGCTGTCAGCTCGACACTCCGCGTGCAGCCAGAAAATCGTCCACGATCTGCTCACACGCGGCCTCCCCGAGAGGCGTCAGCGTGGCCAGCTTGGTGAGCACCAAAGGTCCGACCAACTGAGCAAGTGCGACGTCGTAGTCGTACTCCCCCAACGCTTCGATCGCATCCGGCGAGCGCAGGATCCG
Source organism: Rhodococcus sp. P4_E4 (assembly GCF_056401575.1). NCBI lineage: Bacteria > Bacillati > Actinomycetota > Actinomycetes > Mycobacteriales > Nocardiaceae > Rhodococcus > Rhodococcus sp. P4_E4. The sequence goes on from NZ_JBFUJB010000001.1 coordinate 444,609, forward strand.
ATCGAACGCGTGACGGTACTGCTCGAAGACCGTCTGGCGCAACGATCGCAATTCGGGCTTGTCCGTCGACAGGGCGTCGACGCTCGAGTAACCCTTCAGCTCCGGCCCCAAGCCGAGCCAGCACATGGCCGTCACCTGGATCGGTGCGCTTTCGATGGCCTTGCCCTGACTGGTCAACAACTCGAGCAATTGCGCGCGGAGGTCACCTTCCCCGGACATCTCGGGCACCGGCGGTAAGAGGCGAGCAAATGCCGCGGCGAGTAACTCCGTGCCGCTGTCGAAATGCCGATACAACGTCGCACGTGCGACGTTGGCCAATTTGGTGACGGCATCGATCGTCACCGCGTCCACGCCGCCTTCTGCCAGCAGCTTGGTCGCCGCGTCGAGCAACCTGGACCTGGAACGCTGTTTACGCGGATCCTCGTCGCTGACCTGCTTGTCGATTTCCTGCTTGTCGATTCCCGCCGTCACAACCTCAGTTATACCCACTTGGGGGTTGTGGAACTTCTGTTCTTGTAACGATACTGATGGTCTTGTTTCTATCGGGAGGTTTCGTGAGTAGCGATACGACGCTCGAACAGTCCACGTGGACCATCCGACAGATCTGGATGCTGACGGTCGCGTGCTGCGCCGTCGCGCTGGTCGTCGCAGCGATGGCCGCTCTCAACACGGCCCTTCCCGACTTGGCCCGCGATACCGGTGCAACACAGAGCCAGCTCACGTGGATCGTGGACGGGTACACGCTCACGCTGGCTTGTCTCTTGTTGCCGGCGGGCGCACTCGGCGATCGATACGGTCGACGAGAACTGCTCATGTTCGGACTACTCGTTTTTGCTGCCGGCTCGTCGATTCCGGTCTTCGCGGACGAACCGTCGTGGATCATCGTCTCCCGCGTGATCTCCGGCGTCGGCGCCGCATTTGTCATGCCGGCGACGCTGTCTCTACTCACTGCAGGTTTCCCGCCGGCGCAGCGTGCCCGTGCCGTCGGAGTCTGGTCCGGCGTCGCAGGGTCCGGTGCAATCGCCGGACTCGTCGTCTCCGGGCTACTCCTCGAAAAATGGTCCTGGCATTCGATTTTCGTCAGCCTGGCCGTCGTCTCGGTCCTCATCCTCGTGGTGTCGTTCACGATCGTGACGTCGAAGGACACGGAGGCAACTCCACTCGATCTACCTGGTACAGCGCTGATCGCCGGCTCGATCGGACTGTTCGTCCTGGGGATGATCGAGGCGCCGGCCCGTGGTTGGCTCGATCCGGTAGTTCTCGCGTTGCTGGTCGGCGGAATTGCCATGGCCGCGGTATTCAGCTGGGTCGAATTACGTACTCGCCATCCACTTCTGGACGTGAGACTGTTCGCCAATCGCGCATTCGGCAGCGGCGCAGCGTCACTGACCCTGCAATTCCTGGCGACTTTCGGCTTGTTCTTCCTGATCGTGCAGTATCTCCAACTGGTGCTCGACTACTCCCCACTGCAATCGGCGCTCGCCCTCATGCCGATCGCTGTGCCAGTGATGGCGTTGTCCGTGGTTGCGCCCCTACTGATTCCGCGTATCGGCCTTCGCGCTCTCACCGCCACCGGTGTTGCCTTCCTCGGAACCGGAATTGCACTCTTGACGCGCTTGGACGCCAGTTCGACCTACGCCGAGGTCTGTGTCCCCTTGGTAGTAGCCGCTATCGGATTGGGCTTGTCGACAACCCCCGCCACTGCTGCGATCGTCTCCAACGCACCAGACTCCAAACAGGGTGTTGCCTCAGCAGTCAACGACGCAACCCGTGAGATCGGCTCTGCCATCGGCGTTGCACTGGCGGGAAGTATCCTCGCCGCCGGCTATGGCAATCACGTCCAGCCCGCGGTCGACTTGCTGCCCGAACCCGCCAAGGAACCGGTATCCGGTTCTCTGGCCGCCGCTCTCCATGTCGCCGAAGCAGCCGGACCGCAGGGTGCCCAGTTGGCCGAATTCGCCCGTGAAGCCTTCATCAAAGGCATGGATCAAGGAGCACTCACGCTCGCCGCGATCATGTGGGTATCCGCGATCGTTCTGGGATTCTGGGCTCCGGGTCGTCAGCGAGACTGACCGCCTCGTCGGTATGCCGGGGCCTTGGTCGTCTGCTCCGATTGCAGAGTCTGCAGGAGGGGCATCGACCGGAGCGGCACCACAACCGAGAGAACCATGACGCTGGTCGACCGGGTGGCTATCCCCGACCGATTCAGTTCGAGCAGCGTCGCTTGCAAATCCTCGTGCGACGCAGCGGCAATCCGGCACAGCACGTCGCCGGAGCCTGTGGTGGCAAAGGCTTCGAGCACACCGGGGATTGCCTCGAGTTCCGCGGTGACGGTGTCGAGCGCCCCCTGGGCGATCTGCAAAGTCACGAATGCTTGTACTCCGAAACCCGCTGCAGCCAAATTGATGTGTGGCGCGTATCCGGCGATGACGCCCGCATCTTCCATCCTTTTCAATCTCGCCTGCACTGTCGCCCGCGCCACCTTGACCTGACGCGAAAGCTCCAACGCACCGGCCCTCGGGTGCTTGTTCATCGCGTCCAACAGAGCCAGATCCACTGCGTCGAGATTCACGTCCGCTCCACCCGTCGTTCAACTATGCAAATTGCCTACAAAACAGTGCCACCATCTTCGCATTCCGGCGCTGTGTCTACTTTCAACTACCTCCGTTGACTACCCAACCTCTGAAGGACTTATCTGTTTGTACTGGCAGTGCCGAACATAACTCGAGCACCGCGCTGTGTACATCGCACTCAGAGGGGACTCATCATGACCGTCGAACAGACTCTCACCGACGACGAACAGCTGGCCGGCCTGGATCTGGAGCAATTGCGCCAGTTGGTCGGCTTGGTCGAGTACGACAGCGATCACGATCCCTTCCCCGTGAGCGGTTGGGACGGCCTCGAATGGATCGTCGGAAATGCCACGCAGACTTCACATTTCTTCCAGTCCGCGTTCGGCATGGAATTGGTGGCCTATTCAGGCCCGTCGACGGGAAACCGCGACCACCACGCGTTTGTACTCAAAAGCGGGGCCGTGCGGTTTGTCGTCAAGGGCGCTGTGGATCCGGCAAGTCCGCTGATCGAACATCACAGCCGTCACGGCGACGGTATCCGCGACATCGCGCTCAGCGTCCCTGACGTGGACAAGTGCATCGCACACGCCATCACCCAAGGCGCGACGGTGTTGAGCGAACCGCACGACGTCACCGACGAGCACGGCACCGTTCGCCTGGCCAGCATCGCGACGTACGGCGAGACTCGGCACACCCTCGTCGACCGTTCCCGCTACACCGGCCCTTACCTTCCCGGATACGTCGAACGGACGTCGTCGTACCGCAAGCGTGACGGCGCGCCCAAGCGAATCTTTCAGGCCCTCGACCACGTCGTCGGCAATGTCGAACTCGGCAAGATGGACCAGTGGGTCGGCTTCTACAACCGGGTCATGGGATTCACCAACATGGCCGAGTTCGTGGGCGGCGACATAGCCACCGACTACTCCGCGCTGATGAGCAAGGTCGTCTCGAGCGGCAATCACCGAGTCAAGTTCCCACTCAACGAACCTGCCATCGCGAAGAAGCGGTCACAGATCGACGAGTACCTCGAGTTCTACCAAGGTCCCGGCGCTCAGCATCTCGCACTTGCGACCAACGACATCCTCGGAGCAGTCGACGCTCTGGTCGACGAAGGAATCGAGTTTCTCTCCACTCCTGCTTCGTATTACGAGGATCCCGAACTGCGCGCGCGTATCGGAGAGGTTCGAGTTCCGATCGAGGAATTGCAGAAGCGAGGCATCCTCGTCGACCGCGACGAGGACGGCTATCTTCTTCAGATCTTCACCAAGCCGATCGGAGATCGTCCCACCGTGTTCTTCGAGATCATCGAACGCCACGGCTCACTGGGATTCGGACTGGGAAACTTCAAAGCCCTGTTCGAAGCGATCGAGCGTGAGCAGGCCGCGCGGGGCAACTTCTGAGGCAGGTCAGCTGTTTTCGGTCCACGCCCAGACCACCGCGGGTCGCCCGGTGGCACTGACCCGGACTCGTTCGTCCGTACGTTCCAGCCCTGGCAACGCTTTGAGCGTCCGGTTCAAGTTGCCCGGGTCCGGACGCACACCGGAAAGCTCCTCCGCCACGGCCAGCGCGTACGACGCCGGAAACGACGGACCCAGTAGTGCACGCGTGAAAGCCTGATCTCGCCACAACAGGGTGTCAGCAAGGATCGGGCGGGTATCGGCGACTATCCGATTGTGGTCGAACGCAAGGTCTCCCGGGTTGTCCCAGCTCACCCATTCGGCCGAACCCGGCACCTCGTCCGACGAGATCACTGCCCACATGGTCACCGAGAGCGTCGGACCGCGGGGGTCGCGATTGGGTTCGTCGAACACGGTCAATTGACCGCTGACGAGGATCTTCTCGTCGGGAATTCCGAGCTTGGTGGTCACGGCTCGCCTGGCGGCGTCCTGCAACCGCTCACCGGCGCCCAGCAGTACACCGGGCAGCGCCAACTGCCCGGTGTACGGCTCCGCTTGCCGCGGAGTGACGGCAAATCGCAACATCCCGGGTTCCGGATTGCCGAACCGGAGCGCGATGACATCGATCGAGACAAGTGACTGGTCCACACCGTCCATCATGCAGGCACTGGGCATCGCACCTGACGATCGACCCGGTCGGCACCGTTCGCGGTCAGCACTACCGGCGCACCCATTTCCTCGCTCAGATACCGGGCGAAATCCTCCGGGTCGGCCGGAAGTTCCTTGGGCACGACCCCTACGGCTTTCAGGGAATCTGTCAGCGCCTGCTGGTGATCGAGATCCTTCCACTCTCCGACGGGAACGAACGGCAATCCTTCGTACGCGTGCACCCCGTGGATCGGGATGCCTGCAGCCCGCGCGCGATCCATCGCGTCGAGATGAGTAAGCGCTAAGCCGTCGACGCCACCGCTCACCTCGATTGCGTAGTGCAACAACAACTCGTCGAAGTGACCCGTCCGGAATCCGCCTTGATACTCACCCGTCCCGTTGTGCAGCTCGGGCAACACCTTCGCCAGCTCCGGATCCTCCGTCGGGAACGGCCCAGCTCCGTGTCGTGTCATGTACGTGCGGGTGACGCCGAGTACGTAACTGTCCCGGCCCAACTCGTCGATCATCGCTCGCGCGTTGGACGGCTCGACCGTCGACCACGTGGTGTGTGGGTGAAACCCCCGCCATTCGTCGAGAAGGACACCTTGTGCCCCCTCGAACACCAGACGACCACCGGCACCCAACGCGCCCAGCGCATCCGGGTCGGAGATGTCCACGACGGCACCGAATTCCGCGTACATGTCGACCATGTCGTCGATCGGCGGAAAACCGTGGCGACTCTCCGCGATCAACGGTCCGTAGAATGTGGCCAACGCCGACAACTTACGACGCAAGGACTCAGGTCGCCGGCAGTCTCCCACCGTCGGCGCATCGGCAACTTCGAGCGCATACGCCGCGGTCTCACCGATCCCCTTGCCACACGAGCCGTGTCGGTTACCGCCGCGAGCATCCTCACGGGCCCTGTTGGCGGCCACGTGGATCGGTGTCGTCAACAGTGCGCGCGCGTCGATCCGTATCAGGTCGAACGGATTTCGAACTCCGAGCGCTTCCAGTGCACGTGCTTCCCGTGCGAGCGCGATGGGTTCGACCAACACGAATCTCGAGAGAAACGTCGGGACGCCGGACAGCGTTCCCGAGCCGAACTGCGAAAACGTGTGGTGGCGCTCGCCGACCGTCACGTTGTGCGCTGCCTGTGCCCCACCGTTGAAGCGGACCACTGCGGCCACATCCAGATCGGCTCGATCGGAGCAAAGCCAATCGACGGTTGCCCCCTTCCCTGCATCTCCGAACCCGAGGTCTACGACGACGATATCGCGGTCTTCGAACGGCTCCATCATGTTCTCCTTCTAGGCGAAATCGACATCGTCCGTGCCGGTTCCGAGATCGTGGGGCAACCCGGCCACCGTCGCGGTGCTGCGCCTTGGAATCAGAGCGAGAGCCTTGCCGACAGTCTCGGCTTCAGCTCTTGAACCGATGTCGCGGAGATCCGCCAGTCCGTCACGCAGGTCGATGCGGTCCTCGCCGATTCCGACCGTCAGCGCGATCAGTTCGCACACCGCGGCGGGATCGTCGAGTTTGACGAAGCGTTCACCGAGCAACGTCTTCCAGTGATCCGCGATTTCCGGATCGTTGAAGTACGACGACTGATCGGGCAGAACGAAGTAGACATTCCATCTTTCTTCGAGTTCACGGTAGATCGACGGAACCGATACGTCCTGACGTACCTTGTCCCCGATCACCGAACGGATGTGACGAGCCGAGAGCCGCGGCTTGTTCAGCTCGTCACCGATGATGAAGAGGTAGCCTTTCCTTCCACGCTTCTCCCAGGCATCCGTACTGGTGTGACGTGCTATGAAATATGCTGCCAATTCATAGCTTTCCGACTTCTGTCCACCACCGTTGCCCTCGAGGAAGATCGTCCGAAGCTGCTCGTCCATCGCGTTACCCGACTCGAACTGACCGACTTGTAGTGGCACCTGATCGGAATCGGCGTCGCCGATACCACCGAACAGGATCTGCGGATCATCCGCATATCCCTTGCGTTGCAGTAGCCCGTGCAGCTTTCCGAGCTTGTCCTGCATGATTCGAGGAACAGCGCCCATCGAGCCGGTGACATCGAAAAGCACTGCTATCGGGAGAGAATCGGGGTGCCCGTCCGAGTCTCGGCATTCACGCTTGTCGACGCCGAAGGGGTCGAGGGTCGGGTCCGCTTTCCAACTGCTTCGCGGACGCGACCGAAGCGAATCGGTGTAACCGAAATCGTCGACACCGCGTGCGGCACGAAAAGTCTTGCCCGCCAAATAGGTGTTGTCGTCCCAGTATCCGTAGCCCATGACAATCACTGTCCTTTCGTGGATGGAACGGCGAACGGACGAAATGTCCGCTGGCCATAGAGAAGATCGAGGAGTTCGTCGAACTCGCCAAGTAGGTCGACCGCGTCGGGACGCAATCTCGGGTTGTCCTGCATGCAGCCGTCGGCAAACGCCTTCATCCGTTCGTGGGCCTGCTCGCCCAGCATTCGGAGCATCAAATGATGAGCCATGTAGACGTCCCAGGCCGGAGACGCTTCTTCGCCGAGTTCCGGTGGGTACGAATCACGATCGGAACCGATCGTCGCCACCGGGCGGCTGCCCGTACGGGTGGCAAAGGACCAGCCGACCAGCACCACCCCGTGCCGGTCAGGCTCGATAAGCACGTTCTCCGCGGTAATCGCGGTGTGCACCCAACCAGTCGTATGCGCTGCTGCCAGAGCCCGAAGTAGCCGTCGGTGCATCCACGCCCAGTCCCGTGGATCGAGGCCACCTGGATACGCCTCACGGACGTCGGCGAGACTCACAAAACCTTCGGTCAGATCGTCCAGCACATCGATCTGACGTCTCGTGCCGCTGCCGACATGGGTGATTTGATCGATCAATCGCGGGAAGTACGAGACTGCCCAACCGGCTTCGCACGAATTCTCGATGTCCGTCAACACATTCCGTTCGGCCTCGATCATCGAGTTCGCCCGAGGGTTTCGCGGAATCTTCAGTACGACACCGGCATCGGACCGGTACAGGTTAGCGACCGAGCCGCGCGCTACCAGTCCACCCAACGTGTACTCGCCCCGCTCGCCGACATAAACGGGTCGAGAATCTGCCGGTTCGAACTCCGCTGCCCAACTGCGGTAAAGCTCGTTCAACCGAGATGTTGCGGCCGAGTATCGCACCCGATCTTCGGGCTTCGCCCGGTCCGGATGGATGGCGGAGGCGAGCCGATGAAAACGACGCTTTGCAGCGCGACGGGTGTCGAGATCGCTGGAGTCTCCCCCGAACACATCGGCCGAAACTCGTGCCGCCTCGACGATTTCAAGTGCCGTGCTGATCGTTTTCATAGTTTTAGTCTAACTGACTAAAACGAAGACGGCAAGAATGCGTATTACATCCGAGTACATGCGCATCACATCAGGACACGGCAATCACCTGGCGGCACCGAGGGCTGAAACAGCTTTGCGTAGCTCGATCACTGCCGGACTGCTGTCGCCCTCGCGGGTACACAGATCGATCGAACACTGCTCGATGTCGGAAATGCGCACGAAACTGATATCCGAGCGGGTGTAGTACTCGGCAATGGTTGCTGCCGTTATCACCACCGCCCGACCGTTGGCGACAACCTCGAGCGCTTCGTCCATCGTGCGGACCGAGGGACCGTACCGGACGGGTACACCACTCGGGCGCGGGTCCACCGACCACCATTTCACCCATTCGGGTGGTGCGCCGTCACTCGAAACCTGCACAGTCCCATCTATTTCAGAAATCTCGATGCTCGCGCGACCCGCCAGTTGGTGCCCTCGAGGCAGAGCCACCACCCGCGGTTCGACGCCTATCCGTTCGAGCACCACACCGTCGAGCACCGGCAGCGGCGGTCGCACGAATGCCGCGTCGACGGTCGCGCTCGCCACCGCCGAAACCTGTTGGGACCAATCCAACTGGACGAGCTCCACCTCCGCATGCAACGAATCGATCACCGCACGCCCCAAACTCCCGGCAGCCCCGTTGATGAATCCGATCCGCAACCGCCTGGCCCGCCGACGCTCGAGTGCGTCGAGACCGTTCATCGCGCGAACGGCAAACTCGAGAGCGGGCCGCGCATCCGCGACGAACACCTCACCCGCGGCGGTGAGCACCACCGGATGCGAACTGCGATCGACCAACTCGACTCCCACCTGCTCCTCGAGTCGACGAATCTGCTGACTGAGGGCGGGCGCGGTGACGAACAGCCGGTCTGCCGCTCGCCCGAAGTGCCCTTCCGCCACGACGACGAGCAACGAGGACACCAAACGCAGATTCAGATCTTCGCCTCTTCTCGCCTTCTTCATTACCGTCCATTCGGTTGTTTTCGGCCCGCCGCTCGACTTAAAGTGACGACCATCACGGTATCTGAACAGCGGAGTTAAGCAAACTGGCAATTCTCGAACGAAGATCTACATGTACAGCGAATGCCTCGCCAGGTCACAGTTGTCGCAGATCCGGACAGCCCGCCGAATCTGCGAAACCAGGAGATGTGATGAGCAAGTACGAGCACGAATTCGTCCACATGATGGATGGCGTCGAAAAGCAATTGGAAACCATCGACAATCCGCGGCACCAGAAGATCCTCCGTAACTACCGACGCCACGCGTTGCTCGAGGTCTCCGGCCGCTACAAGGAAATCCTCTCGCCGGACATGACCGTCGAAGAACCCGTCTACCGGTTGTTCGAAGACGGCCAGTCGATTGTCCTCGACGGCATGGACGCCGTCACCAACTTCTACCAGTCACTCGCCGAGACGGACACCCTTGTCATGTGGACCGGGAAGTCCGACTTCGCGGTATCGGACAGCGGGTTCTCGGGTGAGACACTCTTCAGTCAATTCGTTCCTGGATCGATCCTCGGAGACGGGGTGTTCGGCGCGGTGCACGAATCGGGCGGATCCACGTCCGCAGCCCCCGAACAGTCGTCGGGCATCGACTCCGACGGTTGGTATCTCGTGCGTCGGACCTTGGCATTCGTCTGGCCGTACGACGAGCAGGGCCGACTCATCGGTGAGCACGTCTACGAAGATTCTGCTTCGAAAGTCGTCACCAAGGTGGACCCGAGCGAGGTCATCACGGCAGCGCGCGCAGCCGAACTGCTTGCCCCACTGCTCGAAACGCACCTGCCGTGAGCGCGCCCGTAGCCATTGTCACCGGCGCAGCGGCCGGGTTGGGCGCCGCTATTGCCGAGCGGCTTGCCGAGGACTTCGGCACCCTGCTTCTACTCGACATCGAAGAGGCTGCACTCGCCGACACCGCAGCACGCCTGGAAAGCCTTGGCGTCGATCGGTGCCCGCTTGGGCGGTGACATGCTCGCGCACTACGGACCGTCGAAGGCCGCCGTGATCGAGATGAGTCACAGCGTCGCCCGGATCGGCGCGACTCGAGGGCTCCGTTCGAACACGGTCATGCCCGGGCTGATCCTCACCGACATGTGGCTGCGAACCATCAAGGAACTGCGTCGGCGCGATGCTGCACTAGCGGGCGTTTCCGATGCTGATGTCTTCGATTCTTTTGTTGCCCAAATGGTTCCGATGGGTCGAGCCCAGACGCCCGGAGACATCGCCGAGATGGTCGCGTTCTTGCTCAGCGACAAGGCTCGCAACGTCACCGGGCAGACGATTGCCGTCGACGGCGGCGCCGTGATGACCTGATCGAGTCGATGGCGGTCAGCCCCAGCGCGACTGACCGCCGTCGAGCGGGATCGTGGCACCCGTCAGGTAACCGGCGTCTTCACTGACGAGGAAGACGACGGCACGACCGATGTCGGTCTCGGGATCTCCGACGCGTCCCAGCGGGATACCCGCGACAAAAGCCGCCGCCTCTTCCGGATTCTTGTCCATCCACCACTGCAACGCGGGGGTCTTGGCGTGCGGGGCGACGTTGAGAACGCGGATGTTGTCCTTGCCCCATTCGCAGGCGGCAGCGCGGGTCAACGAGCGCATGCCTTCCTTGATGGAACCGTAAGCGCCGTAGTTACTCGCATCCCAGCGCACGGCTGCCGAGGTGACCATGTTGATGATGACGCCACCGCCACGACTGTTCATGTGCGGGTACGACGCCTGCATCATGCGCAGGGTGGCGAGTGGGCCCGTCGCGAAAGAACGCTCGAAGTCTTCGTCCAGCACGCTCAAGAGCGGGCCTGGCTTGCAGTCGTTGGCGTTGTTGACCAGGATGTCGATTCCGCCGAACAGTTCGACGGTTCGGTCCACGGCCGCCGTGATGTCGTCCTTCTTGCTGACGTCACAAACCACGGCCTCACCGCGCGCACCGATGTCAGCGAGTAGTCCGCAGGTGGTGTGCAACTTGGATTCGGTGCGACCGGCAACGGCGATCACGGCGCCCTCTTTGGCCAAGGCCAGGGCAATCCCCTGCCCGATTCCCTGACCCGCACCCGTGATGAGTGCAACTTTGCCTTCGAGGTTGCCCATGTGACTACTCCAATGTCTGTCGACGCAGAGGTCCCTTTGCGGGAAGGACCGGTCGATTCTGGTGACTGCCGCCGTTTGTCGTCTACACTCGACCTACAAAACAACCAAGCACTTGCTTGACCCTAAGGTGTGCGACCACGTCGCGTCAATCACATTGGGCGGCAATTCAGCTCGGCACCGCACCAGGAAGGCTCCACCGTGACACTGCCCAACCCCGTCGATTTCAGCGGACGCTCGGTGATCGTCACCGGCGGCACCAAAGGCATCGGCTATGTCATCGCCGAAACCTTCCTCGCCGCGGGTGCGAACGTGCTGGTCTGTGGCCGTAACGAGCCCGAAAACCTACCCACCGCCGACGGCCGTAGCGCAGCCTTTCGCGCCACGGACGTCCGCGATCCCGCCGACGCCGCAGCCCTCGTCCAGGATGCCGTCGAGCGCTTCGGCCGTCTGGACGTCCTGGTCAACAACGCCGGCGGCTCCCCCGATGCCGATGCTGCGACGGTGTCACCCCGCTTCGTCGAGAAGATCGTGGCCCTGAACCTGTTGGCACCCTTCAACGTTGCCCAGGCCGCCAACGCAGTGATGCAGACTCAGGACGACGGCGGTGCCATCATCAACATCGGCAGTGTCTCGGCAATCGATCCGCAGCCCGGAACCGCGGCGTACAGCGCAGCCAAGGCCGGCCTCCTCGTTCTGACCAAGGCATTGGCCCTCGAATGGGCGCCGAAGGTCCGGATCAACCACATCACCACCGGCCTGATCCGTACCGAGGCTGCCGCCGAGGTCTACGGCGCCGACGGCGGCGCGGCGGTCACCAGGACCATTCCGATGGAGCGCATGGCCGTCCCGGCCGATATCGCCAACTCCTGCCTGTTCCTGGCGAGCCCACTCTCCTCGTACGTCAACGGCGCCGACATCGCCGTTCACGGCGGCGGTGAATACCCGGCTCGCTACATGGCGACCCATCAGGACTGAACACAAGCACAGAGCAGCCCCTGAGCGAATTCGCTCAGGGGCTGCTTCTTCGTGCAAACAACTGCGGGGCGCGACAAGGGGTCAAGCACCCCGCAGTTGAGCCTGGAGGGACTAGCGAGCGGAGAAGCTCACTCGTGCACCGGAAATCGCTACCTGATCACCCTTGGTGACCTGGAAGGCCAGGTCGTCGGGAGTTCCCCACGCAACGATGGACGGCGACTCACCCGGATGGATCGCCGCAGCGAATCGGCCCTCGAGACTGACAAGATCAGCCGGATGCACTCCGGCGACCCGAGCAAGCTCGAGTGTGCTGGCGGCCAACGTGCACAGCCCGTGCATGATCGGACGCGGCTGGTTGATCCGCGCCGCAGCCTCGGGATCGATGTGGATGTGGTGCTTGTCGCCCAGGAGCCGGTACATCGCCGTCTGGTTCTCCGCTGTGGTCAGCACACCGGTCAGCGAAGGCTCACCGGTCGGCTCCGCCGGACGTGAGGGTCCACGTTCTCCGCCGAATCCGCCGGCACCGGGAGCAAAAAGTGACCAGGTCGCGACGAAGTATTCGCACTCCACCTTCACTTCGAAAACGGCCGCAGCACCCTTGTCCCACACCTCGCCGACCGAAGCCTTCAACGTCACCTCACCGCTACGCGGAAGCGGAGCAAGCACTTTCAACTCTTGCGAGCCGTGCAGTGCCGTCGAGGTGTCGAAGGCGCCCGCCGAACCCAGAGCGTCGGGAGCCCACTGTGCCAGCGTCAGAGCAAAAGTCGGCAGTACCCGAAGCTGATCCTCGAAGACGAGGTCCAGTTCGGTTGCCTTGGCGCCCACGGCGAGTGCGTACAAGATCGCGTCGCGCTCGGTGTACGCCACGGTGCGGGTGCCGAGATCGGCTCCGCGCCAATCGCCGGCGGTCTTCGCAGCTTCCGAAGTTGTCACTGTCATTTCCTCTCTTAAACAGCGCCTAGAACGAGACCGCTGGTGGGCACTGCCGTTCCGGCTGTGACCAAGACGTTTTCGACGCCATCGGGCTGATTGGTCGACGTTCCTCGGACCAGTCGCACACCTTCGGCAATTCCGTTGACGCCGTGCAGGTATGCCTCGCCGACCTGACCACCGTGAGTGTTGGACGGCAAGCGTCCACCGATCTCGAGGTTGCCTTCGCGAATGAAGTCCTTGGCTTCGCCTGGCTTGCAGAAGCCCAGTTCTTCGAGCTGCGGAAGCACCAACGGGGTGAAGTGGTCGTACAGAATCGCGGCGTTGATGTCATCAGGGGTCAGGCCGCTCTGGCCGTACAACTGACGAGCAACCAGGCCCATCTCCGGGATACCCGAGATGTCAGGACGGTAGTAGCTGGTCATCATGTGCTGATCCTTGCTACTGCCCTGAGCGGCGCCCTTGATGATGACGGGCTTGTTGGCCAGATCCTTTGCACGCTCGGCAGAGACGATGACCAATGCCTGGCCGCCGTCGGTTTCCTGGCAGCAGTCGAGCAGGTGCAGAGGCTCGGCGATCCAGCGCGAGTTCTGATGGTCCTCGAGTGTGATCGGACGCTCGTAGAACCAGGCAGCCGGGTTGTTGGCGGCATGCTTGCGCGCCACCACTGCAACTCGTCCGAAGTCCTCACTCGTCGCACCGTACTGGTGCATGTAGCGGCGGGCGAACATGGCGACCCACTGAGCGGGAGTCGACAATCCCTGCGGAGTCATCCACGCATATGCCGCGCGATCCGCGGTGCTGTCCATGGGTCGATCGTGCTGCCCAAGGCCGTAGCGCACACCGGAGCGCTCGTTGAAGGCGCGGTAACAAACCACGACGTCGGCAACACCCGTCGCAACTGCCATGGCCGCCTGCTGCACGGTGGCACACGCGGCGCCGCCGCCGTAGTGAATGCGCGAGAAGAACTTCAGCTCGCCGAGGCCACAGTTGCGAGCCACAATGGCTTCGCCGTTCGTCTCCGACGTGTAGGTGGACAGACCGTCGACCTCGGACGGATCGATACCGGCGTCAGCGAGTGCCGCGACGATGGCCTCACACGCCAACTGCAGTTCGGTGCGGCCGGAGTTCTTGGAGAACTCGGTGGATCCGATGCCGACGATGGCGGCGGCTCCCGAGAGCGGGCTGATCGCCATCAGAGCCTCTCCTCTTCCTTGAAAGCGACTGCGACGGTGCCGGATGCATGGTTGCCGAGGCTGTTTGCACCCTGCACCTTGACCACGACCACTCCGTCTTCCTTGGACACGACCTCACCGGTCATCGTCATGGTGTCACCCGGGTAGTTGGGCGCCCCGAGACGAATGGCGATGCGGCGCAGGGTCGATGCAGATCCGGCCCAGTCCGTGACGTATCGTCCGACAAGACCGTTGCTCGTGAGGATGTTCATGAAGACGTCCTTGGAGCCGCGCTCCTGGGCCAGGCTCGGATCGTGGTGCACGTCCTGGAAATCGCGGGTGGCGATTGCGGTGGCGACGATCAACGTGCGGGTCAACGGGATCGCCAACTCGGGCAATGCCTCTCCGACAACGACGTCTGCGTAACTGCGACCGGCAAGTACGGTCATGCGAGCACCTCCACACCGGATGCGAGCTGCGCACCCAGACGCGCGAGATCGGAGCTGGAACCGCCGAGGGTGGCAGCAATCTGCTTGCCCCACAAGAGGTGACGGTGAACCGGGTAGTCGGTGTCGACGCCCATACCGCCGTGGACATGCGTGGTGCGATGCACGACGCGCTGTCCGCCGTCGGTTGCCCACCACTTGGCGACCAGTACCGAGGTGCCGAGATCCAATCCCTCGGAGATACGCCAGGCGGCCTGCCACAGTGTCACCCTCATCGCTTCGAGATCGATGTAGCAGTCAGCGAGTTGATGATTGACGGCCTGGAAGGTCGCCAGCGGACGGCCGAACTGCTTGCGGCCGTTCAGGTACGTGACAGCCTGCGCGACTGCACCCGAGCCGACACCCCATTGAATTGCGGCCAACGCCAGTTCAACTCGGTCGATCAGCCACGGAACCGTCGTACCATCGGCCGCACCGATCAGCTGCGCGGGGGCACCGGCAAAGGTGACGTTGGCACAGATCTCCCAGTTGGTGGACTGTGTCTGTTCGAGCGTCACTCCTTCGGCGCTCAGATCCACAAGCAGCAGTGCCGTACCGGTGGAAGCGGTTGCCGAAACGAGAGCAAGGTTTGCGACGTGAGTCATCGGCACTACTGCCTTCTCACCCGTCACGGTCCAGTTGCCGTCGGCGTCCTGCTCGGCCGTGGTCAGTGGGTCGCCGCCCGTGTACGGACCGAACTCTTCGAGACCGACGGTCAGGAATCGACTGCCGTCGGCAACACTCGGAAGGAGCTCGGCACGAAGGGAATCGGAGCCGAATTCATTGACAGCCAATGCCGCAAGGGTCGTTTCCCAGATCGGCACGGCCGCAACGTGACGGCCCTGCTCCTCCAGCAGTGCGTACAGCTCGGACAAGCCGAGTCCGCCGCCGCCGAACTCCTCGGGCAGGGCGATACCGAGCAGGCCGGTGGTCGCGAGTTCTCGCCACAGTTCACGGTCGACACGCTCGGCGGAGAGTTCGATCTCCTTGGTGCGCTCGATCGTTGCCTTGCTGGTGAAGACCTCGTCGGCCAGTGAGCGAATCGCGTCCTGCTCTTCGCTGAAATTGAAGTCCATCAGTGCTCCTCGCGTGCGGCCGGCCGGAACGCAGGAAGCGTCAAATCCGGGTCGGCGTCGATCCAGTCAAGTTCCACGGGCATGTCGACCACGACATCTTCGGGCGCGATACCCACCATGTTGGCGATCAATCGGGTTCCCTCTTCGAGTTCGATTACCGCAACGATGAGCGGATAGTCGAACGCGTCGATCTTGGGGTGATGATTGACCACGAAGCTGTACACCGTGCCACGCCCCGACGCGTCGATCGTGTCCCACTCGAGTGACTGGCACTCGCCGCACATCGGGCCGGTGGGATGACGCAACGTCTTGCAGGACGTGCAGCGCTGGATCACCAGACGGTGCTCCTTGGCCGCTTCGAACCAGAAAGCATTGTCCGCGTTGAGAGCCGGACGCGGACGCAATGCGCGCGGAGCCTCCGGGGCCTTGGCTTCCTGCGGCTTGAATCGCAGTGTCCGCCACCGCTGGGTGCCGACAACTTCGTCGTCGCCGTTGCGGTACGTCTTGAGCGTCGTCACGAAGTGTCCGACGCCGAGTCCGGTCTTCTTTTCAGGGGAAATCGACTCGATGACCTCGGTGTAGTTCACGCGATCGCCTGGGCGCAGTTCGGCGAAGAACTCCTGATCGGAATCGGTGGCGACGACGGAACTGTAGCCCGCAGCGTCGAGGGTGGCGATCAGATCGGTCCACACCTGTGACGGGTCGTTGCCCGCCATCTTGTCGGTGAACGTCCGCATGATCCAAACCTGAAGCATCTGAGCGGGAGCGACGACGCCGTCACGGCCGGTGGCGCGGGCAGCTTCGTCGTCGAGGTAGACGGGGTTGGTATCGCCCATGGTCTCGACCCAATGCCGGATCATGGGGATGTTGACCTCGTCGGGTCCCCAGGTGGTGGGAACAAGCGTCTGGCCGACAAAAGCGTCGAGTTGCGCCGAAATGTCGCTCACTTGACCCTCTTTTCGCGAACGAGTCCCAAGCCGATGGTGCCGACCATGTCACGCAGAACCTCGTTGACGCCGCCGCCGAAGGTATTGACAACACCCTGACGGGAGATCTGCTCGATCTGACCGGCAAGCAAAGCGCCCGGAGACTCGGGGCGGATGCGTCCGGCGGAGCCGAGAATTCCGAGCAGGGTGCGGTAGACGTCGACGTGAGTCTCGGTCCCGTACGTCTTGGTAGCGCCGGCGTCGGCTCCGGAGAGCGTGTCCTGTGCGACGGCTGCCGTCATCTTCCAGTTCAGCAGTCGCATGGCCTCGAGCTTGGCGTGTGTACGAGCGAAGTCCTGCTGCACCCACGGGATGTTGATGGCACCGTTTTCCTTGGCCCAGTCCAGAACCAGGTTCCACAGACCGTAAGTGCGACCACCGATGGCCGCCAAGCCGATTCGCTCGTGATTGAGCTGAGCCGTGATGAGCTGCCAGCCGCCGTTGACCTCGCCGACAACGTCCTTCGACGGAACACGAATGCCGGAGTAGTACGTCGACGTCACCATCAAACCGCCGACGGTGTTGATCGGTGACCACTCGAAGCCTGCGTCCTCCGTGGGGACGATCAGGATCGAGATGCCCTTGTGCTTGGGGGCGTCCGCGTCGGTGCGGCAGGCCAGCCACACGTAGTCGGCAGTGTTTGCGCCACTGGTGAAGATCTTGTTGCCGTCGACGATCCACTCGTCACCGTCGAGAACCGCACGAGTCTTGAGTGATGCGAGGTCGGTGCCGGCCTCGGGCTCGGTGTAGCCGATGGCGAAGACGATGTCGCCGGCAAGAATGCCGGGCAGGAATCGTTCCTTCTGCTCTTCGGTGCCGTACTTCATCAACGTCGGTCCGACGGTATTGACCGTCACGAAGGGGAACGGCAATCCCGCGCGCTGAACCTCGTCGAAGAACACGAACTGTTCTTCGATGGAGCGGCCCTGTCCACCGAATTCCTTGGGCCAACCGATGCCGAGCCAGCCGTCCTTACCCAGCAACTTCACGATCTCGCGGAAGTACTCGCCGCCCACACCTTGCTCGCCGGCCGCGCGACGCTTCTCTTCCGGCAGCAGCGCCGCGAAGTACGCGCGCAACTCCTTGCGGAGCTCCTGCTGCTCGGGCGATTCCCTCAGATCCATCGCTGTTTCTCCTATGGCATTCATGGCTGGCAACTCTTGGTCTGGACGCTAACCAGATGCCCAGGTGGGCGCTGTGAATGTCTCGTTGAGCGGGAAGCCGAAACATGAGCGGCGTCACATAGGGTGAGATATGCGCATGGACTCCTCGGATCGCGTCGCTCTCACCGACTTGGCCGCCAGGTATGCACAGGCCGTCGACCGCCGAAACACCACCGCGCTTGCGGCTCTCTTCACTGACGACGTGGCATTCGTCTTGCCGCCGGCATTGAACGGAACGGATGCGCCGACGGAGATACGTGGGAACACCGTCGTCAGCAGTTCGGTGGTCGACGCCGTCTCACATCTGCACTCGACCCGGCACATCGTCGAGCAGCAGATCCTCGACCTCGACAGCCCCACCACCGCGCACGGTGAGGCCTACTGCTCCGCTCACCACATCTATCCGCGGGGCGAGGGCCACCGGGACAACCGGATCGAGATTCGTTATCAGGACAGCTTCGAAAAGGTCGACGGCACCTGGTTGTTCTCGCGTCGTGAATTGGTAGTCGATTTTGCCGAGGACGTTCCGGTCATCCTGCTCGGACAATAGGTACAGGAAAAAATCGCGATGATTCTGTATCTCCTCACGGGAGGTTTACCGGGCTAGCGTTCAGCAACTGTCACGCCATCTCGGCGTGACGTTCGGCTATGTCTTGGAGATTCACATGTCACGCTCGCGCACCAGAAGATTCCTCGCTGCCTTCGCAGTGGCCGCCGTCGCAGTCGGAACCGTCGCAGCGTGCTCGAGCGACAGTTCCTCCGATGAGAACGCGCCCCTTCGCATCGTCGCTTCTTCGGTTCCGCACGCCGAGATCTTGAAGTTCGTCGAAGATAAGGGCCTGCTCGGCGACACCAAGATCGAGGTCAGCGAGATCACCGGCGACCTCGACGCCAACGAGGTGCTCGAAGCGGGCGACACCGACGCCAACTTCTTCCAGCACGTGCCGTACCAGGAATCGTGGTCGAAGGAAAAGGGTGTCGACGACCTGGTCGCCGTGGCGAAGGTCCACGTCGAGCCCCTCGGTGCATATTCCAAGAAGGTCACCAACGTGGCCGACCTGCGCCAGGGCGCAACGGTCGCGTTGTCCAACAACGTGACGAACTTCGCCCGTGGGCTGTACCTGCTGCAGCAGGCCGGTTTGATCAAGCTCGATCAGCAGTTGGGCGCCCCCGGCACCGACATCACGCAGATCAGCGAGAAGAACATCATCGACAACCCCAAGGGACTCACGTTCACCCAGGTCGATCCCCCGCAGCTTCCGCGCACTCTCGACGACGGAAATGTCGATCTCGCAATCATCAACGGCAACTACGCAATCGAAGGCGGCCTCAATCCCGCCAAGGACGCACTGGTGCTCGAGAAGGCCGAGGGCAACCCGTACGCCAACGTCCTGACCGTTCGCACCTCCCTCGAAAACGATGCGCGAGTGCAGAAGTTGGCCGAGGCATTGACGTCCACCGACGTCGCGACGTTCATCGAGCAGACCTACCAGGGCTCGGTCATTCCGGCCAGCGCTACCTGATCGAGACCCGTCATGGTCTTCTCGATCGAATCGGTCTCCAAGGAATACGGCAGCGGCACAAAAGTTCTGCATGCACTCGATTCCGTGTCGCTGAAAATCGAAGACGGCGAAATCTTCGGCATCATCGGCAAAAGCGGCGCCGGTAAATCGACTCTGCTGCGCTGCCTCAACCTGCTCGAACGCCCGACCAGTGGCCGGATTCTGTTGGGCGACACCGATCTGACCGCGTTGAGCCCGGCGCAGTTGCGCGATGCACGCAAGCGGATCGGTGTCGTGTTCCAGCATTTCAACCTGCTGCACTCCCGCTCGGTCGCCGCCAACATCGCCTTTCCTCTCGAAGTGGCGGGGTACTCGCGGGCAGATCGCCGTGCCCGCGTCGACGAGCTGATCGAGTTGGTCGGCCTGGAAGACCGACGTGACGCCTTCCCTTCGCAACTGTCCGGCGGACAGAAACAACGGGTCGGGATCGCGAGGGCCTTGGCGGCTTCTCCCGATGTCCTCCTGTGCGACGAAGCCACGAGCGCCCTCGACTCGGATACGACCGATTCGATCCTCGACCTGCTCGCCGACCTCAATCGACGTCTGGGTGTGACCATCGTTCTGATCACCCACGAGCTCAACGTGGTTCGACGGATCTGTCACCGCGCCGCCCTGATCGACCAGGGACGCATCGTCGACGAGGGAACGCTCACCGAACTGGTTGCGGACCCGGACTCACCCCTCGGCGAGGCGCTACTGCCGACCGGAACGGTGCGAACGTCCCCGACCGGAATTCCGGCACTCCTCACCTTTGTCGATTCGCTGTCGACCTCGCCCGTGATTTCCCAACTCTCGCGTGATCTCGATGTCGACGTCACCGTGATCTCCGGCGGTATCGAGGACATCGGAGCCCATCAGGTCGGCCGCCTTCGCGTGGAGTTCGCCTCGCACACCGGACTCGCCAACGACGAAGAGACAAGAAAGTCTGTCGAAGAACATCTTTCGCAGCGCGGAGTGAAGGTGACGTTCTCATGAACAAGACGTCCTGGCAGGATTCCCTGGGCGAAGCATGGGAAGCCCTACTCGACACGCTCTACATGGTCGGCGTCTCGTTCGTGCTCACCGTGATCATCGGTATCGCCCTCGGCGTTCTGTTGCACGCGAGCGCGCCCGACGGAATCCGTCCGAACCGCGTTCTCAATTCGGTACTGGGCACCGTGGTGAACATCGGCCGTTCGCTGCCGTTCGTCATTCTGTTGGTCCTCCTCATCCCGGCGACGCGGGCGATCGTCGGAACAGCACTCGGGGCGACGGCAGCGATCGTCCCGCTGACCATCGGCTCGGTGCCCTTCTTCGCTCGCGTGGTCGAGAACGCACTGCGTGAGGTCGATTCCGGACGCGTCGAAGCAGCACGATCCATGGGCGCCACCGACAAGGACATCATCGTCAAAGTGCTACTGCCCGAATCAGTTCCGGGATTGATAGCCGGAGCAACCCTGACGGCGGTGATGCTGATCGGTTTCTCGGCCATGGCAGGCGCCATCGGCGCCGGCGGTCTCGGCGACTTCGCGATCAAGTACGGCTACCAACGATTCAACACCCCGGTGTTGTTCGTCGCTGTCGTGATCTTGATCGTGTTGGTTCAGGCGATCCAGTCGACCGGCGATCTCGTAGTTCGTTCGATGGCCCACAAGCGGTAACCGATCAGCTCGACACCATCGCGATCGCAGTTCGCAGGCCTCGCCGCTTACCGGTCTGCGGATCGACGCCGAAGACTTCCTTGATTCCGCCGCGGATGCGGAACTTCAACTCCGAGTGCGTCTCCGGAGCATCGTCCTGGGACGCGGAGAGAAACCTGTTGGGCAGCGACAACTTCCAGATGGTCCGCAACGTCAATCCGTACTGCTTCCACAGCGGCCCGGTGGTGTACGGGAGGTCGTACTTGTCACACAAGTCCCGCAGCGGCACCGCGATTTCCGAGTACCGATTGCTCGGCAGGTCAGGGAAGCAGTGATGCTCGATCTGGTAGCAGAGGTTGCCGCTCATGAAGGCCATGACGGGACCGGCATGAAAGTTGGCGGACCCCAGCATCTGTCGTAAGTACCACTGAGCGCGGGATTCGTTCTCGAATTCCTCGAGCGTGAACTTCTCGGCACCGTCGGGGAAGTGCCCGCAGAAGATGACGGCGTAACTCCAATAGTTGCGGATGAGATTTGCAACGGCGTTGGCCGTCAACGTGGTCTTCCACGCCGGGCCGGTCAGGGCGGGGAACAGGATGTAATCCTTCGCCACCTGACGCGCGATCTTCTTTCCGACGTCCTTGGCCATCTCCGATTTCTCGGACCACTTCACCTCGCCCTTGCGAAGCTTGTCGGTCTCGAGGTGATGCAGTGCGACGCCCCACTCGAAGAGGGTCGCCAGCACGAAATTCGTGATCGGTTGGAAGAGATAGTCGGCGTGCCACTTCTGATCGCGCGTGACGCGCATGATGCCGTAGCCGACATCGTTGTCGAGGCCGACGATGTTGGTGAACTTGTGATGAGTGAAGTTGTGCGAGTGCTTCCATCCCGAGGACGGGCAGGTGTTGTCCCACTCCCAGTTGCTCGAGTGAATCTCGGGATCGTTCATCCAGTCCCACTGACCGTGGATGATGTTGTGGCCGAGTTCCATGTTCTCGATGATCTTGCCGACCCCAAGCAGCGCAGTCCCCAGAATCCAGGCAGGCTTCTTCTTGCTGGCGAACAAGACGATGCGGCCGGCCACCATCAGAGAGCGTTGAAACGCGATCGTCCGCTGGATGTATCGAGCATCGTGCGCGCCGCGCTTCTCCTCGATGTCGAGCCGAATGGCGTCCAACTCGCGCCCGAGCGCTTCGACGTCTTCCTCGGTGAGATGGGCATATTCCTTGATGTCGGTGATCGCCACAGTGTTTCTCCGTATCGGTTTTCTCCGTGCCGCAGGACTGGTCCGTCGGGCGGTACCCCTGGGAGCCGGTGCGGAAACGTCAGCCCCGATATTCATGTGCGTCTTCACGCAATCTATGCCAAAGTCGATATACGTGAGCCCCGAAAACAAGATCACCATCCGCACCGCTACCGAGAGCGACTGGCCGGCTCTCCAACTACTCGACTCGGTGGGGTTCGGTTTTCACCCGTCTCCCGCGGTCAGCGAACTGACGAAGGCGCTCTACAAGCCCGAGGACATCATCCTCGCCGTCGACGGTGACCTACCCGTCGGCGTGGCCATCGAAATCGACATGGAATTCACCGTGCCCGGCGGACGCCAGCTCCCCACGCGTGGGATCACCTGGGTATCCGTCGCACCGACTCACCGTCGCCGTGGCGTCCTACGCTCGATGTTCACTGCACTTCACGCCCACATCGAGTCGACCGGAGCACCACTTGCCGCCCTGACGGCCAGCGAGGCCGGCATCTACAACCGCTTCGGATACGGCCCGGCCACCTTCAGCGAGGGCATCACCCTCGATCGCCGCTTCGCGCGGTTCCGCCCCGAGGTGCCCGACAACGGTGGCGTGTCGATCGTCGACGTCAAAGCTGCCTCGACGCTTCTACCCGAGATCTACGATCGCTGGCGACTGCTGACACCCGGCGCTCAATTGCGTCCGCAACCGCTCTGGGACCACATGTTCGCCGACCCGTCCGAGGATCGTGACGGCGCCTCCGGACTGTTCTTTCTGACACACGCGGACGGATACATCGCTTACCGGCACACGAACGAGGGCCGCGACAGCATCGCCCGGATCGACGAGTTCGTCACCATCACCGAAGACGCGCACGCGGCGCTGTGGCGCACGATCTGCGGCCTCGACCTCGTCACCCGGATCGAGACACGCCAACATCCTGCCGATCCACTCCGGCTGATGCTGACGGACTACCGTCTTGCCCGGACGACGACGCGCTCCGATCGACTGTGGCTGCGCATCATGGACGTGCCCGCGGCTCTCGAGGCTCGCGAATATGCTGCTGACCTGGACACCGTCATCAAGGTCGAAGATCCGTTCCTGAAGGCCGGCGGAACTTTTGCACTTCAGGTCAAGGGTGGCAAGGCCACCTGTACGGCCACTGACGCGGAGCCCGCGATCACGATGCCCTCTGATGTCCTGAGCAGCTTGTACCTGGGCGAGCACCAGGCCAAGACCTTCGCGGCGGCGCACCGACTCCACGCGTCCGATCCGCGGGAGATCCGGAATTTCGACTTCGCTTTCAACGCAGAGAAGCCCGCAATTCTCGGGTACGGATTCTGATGATCTTGCCGACACGGGCATCGACGATTTGTGCCGTCGGTCGTATTCAGGGTTAGCCTCGAACAATGGCGTTTGTCGAAAAGATGGTCAATAGGCTTCCTGAGCGGGTTCTCGTGCGCGTCCTGCCGCACGCAGAAATGCTCAAGTTCCTGGTGGTCGGCGGCATCGCCTTCATCGTCACCACGGTGCTGTTCTTCGGCATCAAGTGGACGGTTCTGCCTCAGCACCCGGTGACGGCCAACATCCTTGCGGTCCTGATCGCGACGGTTCTGTCCTACGTCCTTAACCGCGAATGGTCGTTTGCTCAGCGCGGTGGTCGACAGCGCCATCACGAGGCCGCTCTGTTCTTCATCGTCGCGGGTATCGGTTTGGCCATCAACCAGGTACCTCTCTGGACCTCCAGGTACGTGTTCCACCTGCGTCAACCCGAGGTGTCGGTGTTGATGGAGAACTTCGCGGACTTCATCAGCGGATCGATCATCGGGACCCTGCTGGCGACGGCCTTCCGCTGGTGGGCCATGCGTCGGTACGTCTTCCCCGAAGAAGCCACCGACAGCCAGGTCGTTCTCGACATCGAAGCGACTCCCGGCACCAAGACGCCGACAACCGACGCCACCGCCCTCGACTGACTTCCCGGATCGACGCACCCGATCGCTCGCGCTTCGTGGGCGCGATGGTCCTGAACGGGCTGGCCCATCCCTGATCAGACGAAGGACTACGCTCCGAGCCCCAGCCGCTTCGAGCATTCAGCCATTTCGTCGATGATCAATTCCATCGACGTGCCACGACGGCTCGCGGACAACACGATTCGATCGGCTCCCAACCCGCGTGCCCAGTCGAGTTTCGCTTCGTCGAGTCTGGGCAGTGTCGCACCGAGTACCAGCGATACGTCGGCAGGATCTCGATCTGCCTTCACCGCAGCCGCTTTCATCGCCGCTACAGCCTTGTCGAGATCTTCACCGGCCAGTCCCAGCGGCTGGAAACCATCACCCAACCGGCCTGCTCGCCGAGCAGCAGCGAGACTGTGTCCACCGATGTAGAGCGGAACTCCGGATTCGCGGTGCGGCTTCGGCCAGCTGTACGCACCCTTGAACGAGAAGTAATCGCCGTCGAAATCGACTGCTTCCTTGCCCTCCCAGAGTGAACGCATCACCGCGATGGCCTCATCGGCTACCTTGCCGCGGCGCTCGAAGTCACCGCCGCACGCTTCGATCTCTTCCTTCATCCAGCCCAGACCGAGACAGATGCGCAATCGCCCACCCGAAAGTCGATCCAGCGTCGCCAAGCGCTTGGCAAGCACTACCGGATTGTGGTTGGGAAGCACCAGAACTCCGGTGGACAGACCCAAAGTCGTTGTGGCGCCGGCAACAAATGACAGTAGTTCCAGTGGATCCGGGATGTCACAGTCATCGGGTAGGTGAGATTTTCCGGTCGGAGAGTACGGGTATTCGCTCGCCGTATCCGCGATGACAACCGAGTGTTCCACGGCCGAGATCTCGTCGAAACCCAACGATTCAGCCGCACGGGCGAATTGCAGAATCCAGTCGGGATCTCCACTTCGACCCAATTCGACCGGAACAACTACGCCGAGCTTCATACCGTTTCCTCCAGTGTCGCCATCAATTTCGGACCGTCCACGACGCGACCGAGGAACCGGTCCGCATCCGGATCTGTTGCAAGCCACACCGCAGCAGCGGCGGGCACGGATGCCGGTGTGGCCGCAAATCCGGCTTCCACTATCGCGTCCGCGCCACCACGGGCTTTCCCTGATTCCGTGATGACAAATCCCGGACTCAGGTTGAACGCTTTGACTCCGGCGCCTCGATACTCCGAGTTGATCGCTCCGGCGATACGTCCGAACGACGCCTTCGACGCGGCGTACGACAAACCCCAACCACCCTCGCCGGGAGGCGCAGGCGGATCCAGGGTCGCCGAACCAGATGCGAGGTTGACGACAACCCCGTTGCCGCTCTTGATCATCGACGGCAGTATCACCTGAATCAACGCAAGCTGGTGCAGATAGTTGCCGATCGCCATCGCCTGGGCGTCGTCGATCTCGATGTCGAGCACCCGGTCCATGTTTCCGACCGTCTGGGCGTAGGCGTTGTTCACCAACACGTCGACATGTCCCCACTCCGCCAGCACCCGTTCACCGGCGCCGCGGACGGAGGCCAGATCGAGCAGGTTCATCGGAACGGCCAATGCGCGCACACCGAAGGACTCGATCTCGGCAACCGTCGTCTCCAGGCTGCCGGGTACCGGAATGACCTGCTCCCCCTGCCTCGTTCGCGGGGCCGCCCGCCCTTCGCCTTCACGAACGGTGCGAGCAGTGATTGCAACGTCGAATCCGGCGCGCGCGAATGCCAGCGCGCACTCACGGCCGATCCCCCGGGAAGCGCCGGTAACCAGCGCAACACCACTCATAGGAACCGCGTGCGGCCGTGTCATAGGAACCGCGTGCGGCCGTGCGTCTCGAACTCCTTCTCCAGGTCCACCACGTCAGCTTCGGTCATCAACGTGTATTCGGGAGTACCGCGGCCCACCCAGTGGAACACTGGTTCGTCCGTCCGCCAGCGGTCGGCTTGAAGTTCACGTTTGAGCACCTTGTTGGAGCCCGTGACGGGCAGATCAGTCGAAACACGAACAAATCGCGGCGCTGCCTTGGTACCCAAATCCGCCTGCGCGGCAAGGTAGGCAGCGAACTCGGCCGGATCGAAATCGGCAAAGTCGGCGACCTCGACAGCTGCCATCACCTGATCGCCCGAACGCGGATCCGGTACCGCGAAGACACCCGTGGCAATCACTTTGGGGTGCCGACGCAGGATGTGCTCGATCATCAAAGCCGAGGTGTTCTCACCGTCGACGCGGATCCAGTCACCCTTACGTCCGGCGAAGTAGATGAACCCGGCCTCGTCGACGTAGCCGAGATCGCCTGTCCAGTACCAACCGTGGCGAATCTTCTCGGCAATGGCGTCTTCGTTCTTGTAGTACCCCTCGAATTTCTTCGATCCGGCCTTGTCGACCATCTCGCCGATGGATTCGTCGGGGTTCAGCACGTGACCGTGCTCGTCGAGAATTGCGCGGGGTCGCTCTTCGCGGGTATCGGGATCGACGATGACGATGTTCTCGCTCGCGGGACGGCCAAGCGCGCCGGCAGGTTGGTTCGGATCGAGCACGACCGAACCGGCACCTTCACTCGAACCGTATCCCTCGAAAAGCTGCGCACCGAAACGGCGGATGAACTCTGCCTTGTCCCCCGGCGACGCCTCGGTCCCGAAGCCGTGCGTGAGGGTGTTCTCGATGTCGTCGGGCAGTTCCGGCGTCGCCATGAGATACCCCAAGGCCTTACCGACGTAGGTGAAATATGTTGCGCCGTAGAACCGAACGTCCGGCATGAATCCAGAGGCCGTGAACTTGCGAACGAGGCAGACGGTAGCTCCCTGCGAAAGGGCCGGCGCCCACAGAGCCATCAACGCGTTGCCGTGGAAGAGCGGCATGCAGCAGTAGCAGACGTCGTCGCGGTCGATGTCGTACTTGGCGCAGTTCGCGTAGGCCAACCGCGTCAGACGCCCCTGGCTGCACCGCACTGCCTTGGACATTCCGGTGGTGCCCGAGGTGAAGAGAAGCAAGAACAGCGTCGACGCGTCGACGCCGAGGTCGATCTGAGGCGACTCGACCTGGTGAGCGGAAATCTTGTCCGGGTACGACGCGTCGTCGACCAGAACAAAACGATCTTCGGTCAGTCCGAGGTCAAGGCCGGACAACTTCTCGTAGCCCGCTTTGTCGGTGACGATCAGCTGGCAGTCGACGTACCGAACCTCAGCCTCGAGTTCAGCTCCACGCCTGGTCGGATTGATGCCGACGATCGTGGCCCCGGTCAGTGCCGCGCCGCCGAGCCAGAACAGGAACTCGGGATCGTTCTCCAGAAGTACTCCGATGTGAAACGGTCCAGGCGCGCGAAGCGACTTCGCAAGCGAGCCGCGCGCTGCGCTCTCGCGCACCACCTCGTCCCAGCTCCAGTCCTGCGTCCGCGTCCGCAGACCCAGGTGCTGATCACCGAGACGGTCGATCAACATCTGCGCGACGTCCTCGCGCTGAGGAGCTGCGAGAGCTGCATTCGAAGATGCTTCGGTGGCGGTGTTCGTCATCGTGTCCTGTGTCCTAGTCGATATCGGAATGTCGATTACTCCAACTGCGATACGACTCGAACGTATCGACGCCTCAAAGCCGGAACCGTCCCAGTCTCGCTCAGTGGTAACCGCCGCCACAGATATGATTTTCTCGTGAGATTTTGTGACGTGAAAAGCGCCACAATACGAAAGGCCATTCCATGACTGCCCCCGCAGATCCGCAGTTGCTTCTGGACCAGGCGGTCTCACGCCTCACCGGTCCAGGTGGGCCATTCGAGATCGTCGAAGAAGAGGTTCTCGGCACCGTCATGCCCGTGATGAAGAATCGTGGTCACGCCATCGGTGAACTCATCTCGGCATCTCGCGCCTGGGGCGACGGCGACTATCTCGTCACCAGCGATCGTCGAATCTCGTTCACCGAGCACGCCGATTCCGTCGCCGCGCTGGCAACTGCTCTGCGGGACAAGTACGGAGTCCGCAAGGGCGACCGTGTGGGCATCCTCGCTGCCAACACTCCCGAATGGGTCATGACGTTCTTCGCGACGCAGGCGCTCGGCGCGATCGCTGTCGGTCTCAACGGTTGGTGGGTTCCGCGCGAGGTCACCCACGGGATCGAGCTCTCACGTCCGAAGGTTCTGGTCGTGGACGCCAAGCGCGGCGCCGCCCTCCCCGAACTGCCGGCAGACATCACGGTCCTCACCATGGAAGAGGATCTGCCCGCGCTCATCGCGGAATATGCAGGCTCCGACGTGCCGAGCACCGACATCGACGAGGACGACCCCGCCGTCATCCTGTTCACCAGCGGTACCAGTGGCCGCCCCAAGGGCGCACTCCACTCGCACCGCAACGTGATGGCCGTCGTCGACTACCACAAGTACAGCGACGCGATCGGCGCTGCATTCACCGGCCGTGAGTACGACGCTTCCAAGCCGAGCCCACTGCGTTATCTACTCACCTCCCCGCTCTTCCACATCGCCAGCCTGCACAATCTGGTGGTCCCCCGTCTCGCGACGGGCAGTGCCGTCATCCTGACCGAGGGCGGATTCGACGTCGACAAGGTGCTCGGGTTGGTCGAACGCGAGCGCGTCACCAACTGGGGTGCTGTCCCCACGATGGCATCGCGGCTACTCGAACACGGCAACATCGCCAAGTACGACGTCTCTTCGTTGACTGCATTCTCGCTGGCGTCTGCGCCGTCGTCGCCCGCGTTCAAGGAACGCCTCAAGGAGCAGGTGCCGTTCGCACGCAATGCTCTGGTCGACAGCTACGGCCTCACCGAATGCAGCACCGCCATTGCGGTCGCCGTCGGCGCCGAACTCGAAGAGTTCCCAGGCACTCTCGGACGTCCGATCATCACCGTCTCGATGGAGATTCGCGATCCCTTCGGCGAGTGGCTGCCGGACGGCATCGAAGGTGAAGTGTGCGTGCGCAGCCCGTTCGTCATGCTCGGATACTGGGAGAACGACGAGGCGACCGAGTCTGCAATTGCACCTGGACGCTGGCTCCGCACCGGCGATTTCGGCGTCATCGAGAACGGACGTCTCCGTCTCACCGGTCGTCGTTCCGATCTGATCCTGCGTGGTGGCGAGAACGTCTACCCCACCGAGATCGAGCAGACGCTCGACGAACACCCCGACGTGATCGAGTGCGCTGTCATCGGCATGCCGCACCCCGACCTCGGCCAGGAAGTGTCCGCCGTGGTTGTACTGCGTCCCGGGGCTGCCACCACGGAGGCGGAGCTGCGCGACTATGCCGCCGAGCGACTTTCCTACTTCAAGGTGCCGTCGAAGTGGCGCATCACCAGCGATCTGTTGCCTCGCAACGCAACCGGCAAGATGGTTCGGCGCGAGATCACCGTATGACCGCGGAGCTGTCACGGATCGTCGCCGAGTCTGCGATCCGTGACCTGCTCTGTGAGTACACGCATCTGATCGATCAGGGCAGATTGCGTGAAGTCGCTGCATTGTTCGCCCAGTCCGACTACGGGCAGTGCGGACCGGACGGGGTTGCCACCACTCTCATTTCGTCCGACGCCGACGCAGTGTTCGCAGCCTGCAGCGGCTTCATTCGGATGTACGGAGATCCGCCGGTTCCACGAACCAAGCATCTGCTGACCAACACGCGGATCGTGGTCGACGACGAATCGGCGTCCGCACTCTCGTACGTCACGGTCATACAAGGTACCGAAGATCTTGCCCTGCAACCTATTTTGTCGGGACGCTACTTCGATCGCTTCTCGTGCATCGACGGGTCCTGGCAGTTCAGCTCGAGGCTCTTCTGTTTGGACAACATGGGCGACATGTCCGCTCATGCCAAGCGGGCACTGTAGAGGAACGACTGTGGAAATCGGTGTCAATGTTTTGGGTCTCGAGGCCCTGTTCGACGGCAAGGTCCGCCCGGTCTTGGACTTCGCCGCGGGTGCTGACAGTGCCGGGATCGATCTGATCTGCACCGGCGACCACCTCGGGTTCAATGCCGACGCTCACGCCCAGCGGGTAGTCGAACACAACTTCCTGTTCCCGTTGGATCACCCTTGGTACGAACCGATTTCATTTCTGTCTTCGATCGCCGCGGTGACGGAACGAGCTCGCCTCGGAGTATCGGTTCTGATCGCCACTGTTCGCCCGGCGGCCCTGCTTGCAAAGCAGGTTGCCACTCTCGACTCATTGTCCGAAGGTCGAACTGTCATGGGTTTCGGCGTTGGATGGCAAGAAGCTGAATACACCGCCACCAACATGCCTTTCGACGCGCGATTCGGGCGCATGGAGGAGACCGTCGCAGCCTGCCGCGAACTGTGGACCAATGCACCGGCCACCTTCAAGGGGCGCGACTTCGCTTTCGAGAACTACCACAGCCTCCCGCTGCCGATCCAACCCCGAATACCGGTGCTCTTCGGTTTCGGACCAAGCCGGCGGAACTTCGACCGCATCGCACGCGTCGCAGACGGCTGGACCGTGAACCCGACCGATCTGGGAACGTTCACCGACAGTGTTGCACTGTTGCGCAACACCTTCGAAGCCCACCAACGTGACCCGGAGTCGGCGCGCGTGCAAGTGTCTGCGGCGCCGATTCGACGCGACAACGGGTCCGTCGACCTCTCGGCAACCGCAGACAAGGCCCGGGACTGGTTCGCCCGCGGCGCTTCCGTCGTCGTTCTCCGACCCGCCGTATTCGATTGCGCTGCCGAAGAACTACCAGAACTACTCGACTGGATGACCAGCATCAAGGAGGCGTGACATGGACCGGGCACTGCAAGATCTCATCGACAAGCAGGCAATCCGTGAGGTGGTTCTGACGTACTGCCGTGGCATCGACCGCCTCGACTTCGATCTCGTCCGCAGCGCCTACCACCCGGATGCGATCGACCATCACACCGGATTCGACGGCAACATCGACGAGTACATCGCCTGGGTGACACCAAAACTCTCGGCGATCGGCGGCACGATGCATCACATCGGCAACCACCTGGTCGAACTGCACGGCGACCACGCGATCAGCGAGGCCTATTCGATGTCCACACACTGGGGTGGGCCCGAAGGCATCGGGATGATCAACTTCACCAGCGGTGCGCGATTCATCGACCACATGGAGCGTCGCAACGGTCGCTGGGCGATCAAGGAGCGATGGGCCGTACGAGAGTGGACTCGCTCGGACGAGGGCCGCTTCGTCAACCCCGAAGGGCCTGGTCCGCGTGGGCGTCGTGACGCCTCGGATCCTCTGAGCGCACTACGACAGGCCTTGGAAATTCGCTGAGAATCAGAAAACTCGGACTATTCCGACTGATTTGAGAATTCAGTTCATATCGAACACACATTCGAATAGAATGGATGCATGTTCAACCCGACAACAGAGATCTTCGGTATCTCAGCGCAGCTGACCGGTACCGAAACTGATTGTGCGCTGGTTGATCTCATGACAGATCTGCACGCATGTGAGGCGATGCTGGTCGAACGCAAGCTCGCTGTGATTGCCGAGTTCTTTTCGCGGCGAAGCTCAGAGCATGCCGCCAGTGGTGCGTGGTCGTCGACCGCACACGAGTTGGCTGAATCGGAAGTCGGTGCGTCACTGACGATGGGCCGCGCGGCTGCAGGCAAGCTGATCGGGTTGGGGTTCTCGTTGAAGACTCGTTTGCATCGCACTCGAGCGGCGATGGCGCGTGGCGAGTTGGATCTGTACCGAGTTGGTTTGATCGATTCCGCGACCGCGAACGTGAAAGACGAATTGATCGACGAAGTGGAACGACTACTGCTCGAGCAGGTTCTCGCCCCACCAGTAGCCGGCGGAACGGGCTTGACGGGAAGGCGACTGACAGCGGCGATCGATCGGATCGTGGCGATGGTGGACCCGGAAGGTATGCGAGAACGTCGACGCCGCGCTCTCACCGATCGCTTCGTCGGGGTCAGCGCTGCCGAGGACGGGATGGCAAAGATCTTGGGAAGCATTCCGGCAGAGCAGGCTCGGGCATTCGACGGCCGACTACGCGAGTTGGCAATGTCGGTATGCCGAAACGACTCTCGAACATACGAGCAGCGACGAGCCGACGCGCTCTTCGAGTTGACCAACGGATCACCGTTCTTGCCGTGCAACTGTGGCCGAGCTGATTGCCCGCAGGATCGTAGCGGTGGTGTTGTCGTTCGTCGGCCCGTGGTTCACGTCGTGATGACTGATTCCACTCTGCGCGGAGGCGGCGAGCCCGCTCACCTCGACGGGTACGGGGTGATCAGCGCTGAGCATGCTCGCGACATCGCCCAAGACGCCGTAATTCGAAACGTCCGAGTACCCGCTGATACCGCCACCGAATCGGTGCCCGGTTCGGCGTACGTCTACCGGCCTGGTTCAGTTCTCGATACCTGGTTGCGGATCATCGCGGGCAGCTGCCAATGGCTGCATTGTGATGTCCCGGCCTGGAATTCCGATCTGGACCACAATGAACCGTTCCATCATGGCGACCCCGAACGTGGCGGCAAGACAGTCGAATCGAATATGAGTGCGTTCTGCCGCAACCACCATCGCCTCAAGCATTCCGACCGGTGGCGATTCGCGTCGAACCAGGATCGGACCATGTCGCTGACATCGCCGACCGGGCATTGCTACCGAACACGCCCCGCAGGGTTGATAGCCGGGCCGCATGGCCCGATACCGCCGCAGTGCGGTCGAGATCGGCGGACCCAGGCGGAGAACAAGGCCGCCCGTATCCAGTCCGAACGCAATCGTCAACGCCGGCGAATACAGAAACGAGCTGAGGAGCACGTTCAATGTAAGCGGCGGAAATCACCGCGAACCCACCGAGAACCCATCGACTACGGGGACGACCCACCACCGTTCTGAGATACCGAGCGGCGTCGAGGCGCGTCGACGTGTCGCCGGGTCAGTCTGAGGCCGGCTTGGTGTCGTCATCTCCCGCTGACGGATCGTCTCCAGCAACCGGGTCCGGATCGTCTTCACCAAACGGATCGATGGTGTCGACACCTTCGAGGACGGTCAGCTCTTCTTCAACCTCGGCCAGGAGGCCCTTGGCTTCAGCTTCGAACTTCTTCTCCCAATCGGACATACCGAGCCTCTTCTCTTCCGAAGCGAGTTCCCGCTGTATCTGAACTCAGACTACGTCGCCGGCGACGAGTTTCGCCGTCCCCTCGAGTCAGTACTCATGACCGAGTACTCATGATTCACGACAGACGGAGCACCCATGCCCGGACAGTTGGAAGGCAAAACCGCACTGATCACCGGAGCCGCCCGAGGTCAGGGCCGAAGCCATGCCGTGCGATTGGCGCAGGAGGGTGCGGACATCATCGCACTCGACATCTGCCGCCAGATCGAATCGGTGGCCTACCCGATGGGTACCGCCGAGGATTTGAGGCAGACAGCGGCAATGATCGAGGCTCTCGGGCGAAATGCCGTCGCGCGAGAAGTCGACGTTCGCGATTTACCCGCGCTGGGAGCTGCAGTGGCCGAAAGTATCGCAGTGTTGGGCAGCCTCGACATCGTCCTGGCCAACGCCGGTATCGGCATGATGTCCCCGGACATCGACGATGCCCGCGCCTTCCGCGACCAGATGGAGGTCAATCTTTTCGGCGTCTGGAATACCGTCCAGGCCGCAGCGCCCGCGATGATCGAGCAAGGGACAGGCGGCGCAATAGTCCTGACCGGATCAACACTGGGACTTGTCGGCCGCGGAGGTGATGGAACCGGCGGATCCGACGGCTACTGCGCGAGTAAACACGCCATCGTCGGGTTGGGGCGCACGTGGGCGCACTGGCTTGCTCCCCACAACATTCGTGTCAACTCCGTGCATCCGGCGGGAGCGAATACACCGATGGTCGTCAACGATGCCGTCGCGAAACTGTTCGCAGACTCCCCCGCATCGAGCGGAGCCGACGTCGGCAATCTCTTGGACGTCGGGCTGATCGAAGCTTCCGACGTCAGCAACGCGATAGCCTGGTTGGTCTCGGATCAGGCTCGATACGTCACAGGTATCGCGTTGCCGGTCGATGCGGGATTCACGGCCAAATAGACGCCGGATTCTCGAGCCGAATTACTGCCGATCAGTCGACGGTCGGCGCCCACTGCACACCGTTGATGTGCCCACCACCGTCGACGAAGAGAGTGTTGCCGGTGACGTAACGGCTGTCGTCGCTCGCCAGGAAGGCCGCAACGGGGCCGATGTCGTCGAGGGGATCGCCGATCCGCCCCATCGGGTTCTGTGCGGCCATCACTGCCGCGTTTTCCGGATTGGCTTCGGCGACACGCTTGTACGCCGCACTCTGCGCACCGGGACAGATGACGTTGCAGTTCACGTGCTTGGGAGCCCACTCGCGGGCAGCAGTGCGAGTCAGCGTTCGCAATGCTTCCTTGGCCGCGTTGTACTGGACCGAGTACATGTGAGCATTCACGCCGTTGAGGCTGCACATGTTGATCACGCGGCCGGTGCCGTGACGCTCGAGTTCCGGCAACGCAGCCTGCATGGCCCAGAAAGCGGCCATCACTGCCATGTCGAAACCGCCGCGCAATTGCTCGTCGGTCATCTTCTCGAGCCGAGCGAAACCGAAAGTCCGCCAAGCATTGTTGACCAGGATGTCGAGGCGTCCGAACCGCTCGACGGACTTGTCGACCATGGCAACAACCTGAGCTTTGTCGGTGACGTCGGTCCGGACGAATTCCGCCTCCGCGCCCCATTCGTCCCGCAACCACTGGGTGGTTTCGAGGCCCGCTGCCTCGTCGATCTCGGCAACCAACACCGACGCGCCTTCACGCGCGAACGCGCCTGCCACTCCGCGCCCGATGCCCATACCGGCACCGGTGACCACTGCTACACGTCCGTCGAGCTTGCCCACTGGGCCCTCCTTCGTCAGAACCCCTACCTGGGGCGCGGCACGGTCTTGTCGATGAACAATCCCTCTACCGACACACACAATTCGCCGTCCGCAGTCTTGATCTCACCGACGGTGTGAATCTTGCGGCCGTCCTTGGAAAGGAATTTGCCGCTGATCGTGAGGGGCTCGAACAGTGGAGTCGGGCGATGGTACCGAGTGCTCAATTGTGCTGTCATGCCCGAAGTTCCACCCCAGGCGTTCGCGACGCCAAGAACGTGATCGAGCAGCAGCGCCGAAACACCGCCGTGTACATGGCCGGGAGGGCCCTGGTACGGCAGCGTCAACGTGACCACTCCCTGCACCGACCCGTCAGCGAGCCCTTCCAGAACCAGCGGCGGCGCAATGGCATTCTCGGGGCCGGTCACCGGATCGTGACGAGTCACGCCCTCACCGTTCCACATGTCGATCAAGCGCTCGGCCACCTCGGGCGAGTGCTGCTCGAGGTGCTCGGCAATGCTGTTGAGCTCCTCCGCAACCCGATCCAGATTGGCGTTTCCGCGGTCGGTGCGCAGCATCGCGTCGACAACGCGACGCGCTGCTGCCGTGGCCCGGTCGACCGGGGCGTCCTGCGGCTGCGACGTCAAAATCGTGCCGCCCGGGTGTGTGGCTGCCGTGGGGTGCGTGCCGAGGTCCATCAGTTGATCTCCATTGTTGCGTGTGTGAGAACCGGGGAGTTCTCGCGCTCGGGGCACGTCGCCGCCAAGGTCAGTGTGTTGCCGTCCTGCCATACCGATGTGGTGATGGATTCGCCGGGGAACAGCGAACCGGCGAACCGCACCGAGTAGTTCTTCACCCGCGTCGGATCTCCGTCGAGAATTCCGTCGACCACCGCCTTGCAGACGATGCCGTACGACGCCAGACCGTGCAGAATCGGAGCGTCGAATCCCGCCATCTTCGCGAAGGAGGGATCAGCGTGCAGCGGGTTCATGTCGCCACTGAGTCGGTACACCAGAGCTTGTGAGGTACTCGTGCTCGACGTCAGTACCTTGTCGGGCGCCCGGTCAGGCACCCCCGCAACAACTTCGGGACCGGCGCTGCCGCCGAAGCCACCTTCGCCGCGGGCCCAGATCTGCATTCCGGTGGTCCACAACGGATTCCCGTCAAGGTCCTCGGCCGCCGTCTCGAGCACGATGACGGCAGCCTTGCCCTTGTCCCACACGGCAGCGATGCGAGTGGAAATACGAGCAGCACCCGTCGACGGGATCGGCGCGTGAAGTGTCAGCGACTGCCCACCGTGCAAAATCTTGCGCAGGTCGATGTCGATTCCCGGCATACTCATCGACGCTGCGGGCAGTACACCCGCCGAAACTCCCTGGCCTGCAACCATTGCAAAGGTCGGGAGCACTTTCAGACCCTTTTCGTACACCCAGGTGAGCTCGGCGGGATCCAGAGCGTTCACGCCGGCGCCGAGCCCCAACTGGTAGAGCATGACGTCGCGGTCGGTCCACGACGCTTCGCGCACAGTCGGTTCGGCGGACAATGCCACCTCGAGATCGATAGCCATCAGTTCTCCAAAGTTCCGGCTCGGTAGACGGTCACGACGCACGCGCCGCCCAGTCCGAGGTTGTGCTGCAATCCGATTCGTGCGCCTTCGACCTGGCGAGCGTCTGCGGTCCCGCGAAGCTGCCACGTCAGTTCGGCACACTGTGCCAGCCCGGTGGCACCCAGCGGGTGGCCCTTCGAGATCAGACCGCCAGACGGGTTGACGACCCACTGGCCGCCGTACGTCGTGGCACCGGATTCGACGAGCTTTCCGCCTTCGCCGGCGCCACACATTCCGAGACCTTCGTAGGTGATGATCTCGTTGATCGCGAAGCAGTCGTGCAGTTCGATGACATCGACGTCGTCGATGCTGATGCCGGCTTCGGCAAAGACCTGCTCGGCGGCCGCAGCCGTCATCGGCGCGCCGACTACGTCGATCATCGACTTCTCGGCAAACGCTGCCGAGGTGTCGGTGGTCATGGCCTGAGCGACGATCTCGATCGCACGGTCCTCGAGTCCGTGCTCACGGACGAACTTCTCACTCACGACGACGGCAGCACCGGCACCGTCCGAAGTCGGTGAACACTGCGAGCGCGTCAGCGGCTCGTGAATCATCTTGTCGCCGAGCACCTGTTCGAGGGTGTACTCGTCACGGAACTGCGCATACGGATTGTTGACCGAGTGCTTGTGGTTCTTGACCGCCACGGCTGCAATCTGCTCGACCGTGGTGCCGTACTTCTTCATGTGCTCGACGGCGGCATTACCGAACAACTGAGCGGTCATGGGCGATCGGGCGAAGCCGTAGTCCTCGACCATGATCTTCAGCTGCGAATCCAAAGTGGTGACCTTGGGCATCTCACCGGTTCCGGTCAGCGCCGTTTTGGTCATCTTTTCGAAGCCGACGGCCAGTGCGCAGTCCGCTTGTCCGGCCTGTACCCACTCGCGCGCCATCATCAGTGCCGTCGAGCCGGTGGCGCAGTTATTGTTGACGTTGAAGATCGGGATACCGGACAGACCCGTTTCGTACAGGGCACGCTGGCCTGCTGTCGACGCGTTGAACACGTAACCGACTGCAGCACGCTGGATCTGGTCGTAGCTGATCCCGGCATCGGTGAGTGCATTCGAGACGGCTTCGGTCACCATGTCCGGGTATTCCCAGTCGCGGGTCTCGATCTTCTCGAACTTGGTCATGCCCACGCCGATGACGAAGGTGCGATTGCTCATGTGCAGGTCACTTTCCCGGTTCGGGGTCGCGAGGCAGACCCAGGATTCGCTCACCGATGATGTTGAGCTGAACATTGGTTGTACCACCCGCGATGGACATGCACTGCGAGTTCAAGAACATCTGGGTTGCAGACATCCGATGCTGGTCGCCCAGAAGTGAACTCGGCCCGGCCCACTCCATTGCCACATCCCAGACCTGCTGGATGTGCTCGACACCGATCAACTTCGCCACCGAGGATTCGGCCCCCGGCTGCGCGCCGGTGAGCGAGCGCAGCGTGGTGCGCAGACCGAGCAGACCGCCGGATTGCGCGTCGCACAGCACCTTTCCGAGCACCGTCAGCTGCTCGTCGTCGATGCCACCGGGTAGTCCGTCGACCAGGCTCAGAAGAGCCTCACCACCCGATCCGAGAGACGAGTCGTTGGACAGCGAGACACGCTCGTTGGCCAGTGTGGTGCGAGCGAGCTTCCAGCCGTCGCCCGGCTCGCCGACCAGGCACTCGTCGGGGACGAAGACGTCGTCGAAGAAGACTTCGTTGAACAGTGCTTCACCGGTGATCTCGCGAAGCGGGCGAATGTCGAGGCCGCTGTTCTTGATGTCGATCAGGAAGTAGGACAGGCCCTTGTGCTTGGGGGCGTCGGCGTCGGTGCGCGCGAGGCAGATTCCCCAGTGCGCGTCGCGTGCCATCGACGTCCACACCTTCTGGCCCTGCAACTTCCAGCCACCGTCGACCTTGGTGGCCTTGGTGCTCAGAGCCGCGAGGTCGGAACCTGCGCCGGGCTCGGAGAAGAGCTGGCACCAGACGAGGTCGCCGCGCAGTGACGGCGGGACGAACTTGGCGAGCTGCTCTTCGTTGCCGTGCGCGATGAGCGTCGGGATGACCCAGTTGCCGATGATCATGTCGTGCGGCTTGATCTTCGCAGCGCGCAGTTCTTCGGCGATGACCAGCTGACTGACGGCATCGGCGGATTTGCCCCACGGAGCCGTGAAGTGCGGTGCGGTGTAGCCCTTTTCCGCGAGATACGTCTTCTGCGCGGCGCCTTCGAGTTCGAGTGCAGGAGCGAGCTCGGCGCGGACGTCGGCGCGGATCGCCTCGGCCTCGGGCGGCAACTCGATGCTGAGCACGCGACGGGTGCCGGCAATGGTCAGCTCGGCAACGCGACGACGCCAGGATGCCGTGGAACCCAGCAGAATTCGCAGGGACTGCGCGCGGCGCAGGTACAGGTGCGCGTCGTGCTCCCACGTGTAGCCGATTCCGCCGAGCACCTGGATGCAGTCACGCGTGACGGAGAAGCCGGCTTCGAGGGCCGTGGCTCCAGCGACAGCTGCTGCGAGAGAAGCCTCTTCGGCACCGACGCCGTTGGCGGGCGTCAGTGCGCGCGCAGCGTCCCACGCGCAGACGCGCGCCTGCTCGGCAAGAGCGAGCATCCGAGCGGCCTTGTGCTTGACGCCCTGGAACTGGCCGATCGGGCGACCGAACTGCTGACGCACCTTCGCGTAGTCGGCCGAGGTCGTGACGGCCCAGTCGGCCAAACCTGATGCCTCGGCCGCGAACAGTGTTGCGGCAATGTCGAGTACACGCTGCGTATCGATGGTGAGGATCTCGGAATCGGCGAGGATCAGACCGTCGACGGTGACCTCGGAGTTACGACGTACGACGTCGTAGCTGGCCAAGTCCGTGACCTCGAGGCGGTCACGTCCGAGCAGAACGAATCCGCTGTCCGTCGCGAGGAGGAACACGTCGCCGACATGGCCACCGAGAATCTGGCTGGATGTTCCGCTGAGGGTGGCGGTGTCGCCGTCGCGGGCGATCTTCAGCGAACCCGGCTGCAGTGCAACGGCTCCGAGCGTGCTGCCGTCGACCAGTCCGGCCAGCGGAGCGGTGACTCCGGCGTCGCTGAGAACGGCGCTGACCACGACTGTCGGCAGGAACGTGCCGGGAACCATGGAGCGCCCGAGTTCCTCGACGACGATCGCGAGCTCGACCAATCCGTATCCAGCGCCGCCGAATTCCTCGGCCACGTGTAGTCCGAGAAGTCCCTGCTCGGCAAGCCCGCTCCAGAGTTGTGGGCGAGTTTCGACCTTCGCCTCGACCGCTTCACGGATAGCGGTGGGTGTTGCGTGACGTGCCGCCCAGCCCCGTACGGAGTCGCGGAGGTCACGATCTTCTTCACTCAATCCAATGGTCATGTCTACCTCGTCAATTCGACTGTGTGAGTACGGGTCAGATGCGTTCGATGATGGTGGCGGTAGAGAGAGCGCCACCGGCGCACATCGTGACCAGCCCCGTGGACTTGTTCGAGCGCTCGAGTTCGTGCAGCGCGGTCGTGATCAGACGAGCGCCGGTCGAACCGACGGGATGCCCGAGTGCGATCGCACCGCCGTTGACGTTGACCTTGGACAGATCTGCGTCGTGAACCTGCGCCCAGGAGAGCACTACCGAGGCGAACGCTTCGTTGATTTCGACGAGATCGATGTCGTTCAGAGTCATTCCGGCCTTGTCGAGCACCATCTGGGTGGACTCGATCGGTCCGTCCAGGTGATAGAAGGGATCGGATCCGACCATGCCGGACGCGACGATCCGCGCGCGGGGCTTCAATCCCAACTCCTGCGCGCGCTCTTCGCTCATCAGCAGTACCGCAGCCGCGCCGTCACTGATCTGCGACGAGTTTCCGGCGGTGTGGATATGGCCTTCGATGACCGGCTTGAGTCCGGCCAGCGCCTCGGCTGTCGTCTCGCGCAGGCCACCGTCGCGCGTGACAGTGGCGATCTCACCGGCCGGCACACCTTCCTTGGTGACGACGGGAGCCTTGACTGGCACGATCTCACGGTCGAAGCGGCCTTCGGCCCAAGCCTGGGCTGCGCGGCGCTGCGATTCCAGGCCGAAGGCGTCGACGTCGGCGCGTGTGATGCCACGCTTCTCGGCGATACGCTGCGCAGAGGTGAACTGGTCACCCATGTCGATGGTCCAGTCGTCCGGGTACGGGTTTCCCGTACCGGGCGCGTTTGCCTGGCCCAGGAACACACGGCTCATCGCCTCGACGCCGCAGCCGATACCGGCTGAGATCTGACCCGAGGAAATCAGGCCGGAAATCAAATGCACTGCCTGCTGGGCAGATCCACAGGCGCAGTCGATGGTGGTTGCCGCTGTGCTGTACGGCAATCCGGCGTGCAGCCACGCTTGCCGCGTGACGTTGTTGGACTGCTCACCTGCCTGGGTGACACAGCCACCGATGATCTGCCCGATGTCTTCCGGTGCGACGCCTGCTCGTTCGAGAACGCCGAGTTGCGCTGCTCCCAGAATCTCGGCGGGGTGCAGCCCCGCCAGGGCGCCGCGACGACGGCCGATCGGTGTCCGAGCGGCCTCGACGATGACTGCATGACCCATGATGTGCGCTCCTTCGTGGAGTTTTCGGTCGGTGAGCTGACTCACCGTCAACTTTTCTGCAATGTATTCTATTGTTGATGTCAGGGCAATGCCGGAATGAACGTCATCTTTGAACCAAGCCTGACTCAAATAATAGAATTGATTTCAATTTTGAGGACACGACGAACCCACCCCGAGAAGGGGCGAGGTCACGTCAGTGTCGTGAGAGATTCACCAGAAGCAGGTCGCACCCCTTGCGGATGTCGTACTCCGCATCCGGGATGGAAATTCGACCGTTGAGGCACGATTGGATGACCCCGAACCACAGCTGCATCAGCAGACGCAACCCGGTGTTGTCTTCCTCGGTCGGGTTCTCGATCCCGGCCGCATCGAGGATGATCTGCCGGAAGCCGCGATCGATCTTGCCCACGTCCGGCACCGTCGCGACGTTGGCGGTACTGGACGACTGCAGCATCGCAGTCGAAAGGGCCGGCCGACGCAGTAACCCGCGAGTCGCGCGCACCAGGACCTCGTACACGGCGTCCTGCGGATTGGCCGACTGCACCTGGTGCTTGGCGAAACTGTCGCCGATCTGATCGATCTGCTCGACCATCACAGCGACGAAGAGGTGCGTCTTCGAAGGGAAATAACGGTAGAGAGTGCCGATGGCCACGCCTGCCCGCTTGGCAACTTCGTGCATCTGAACCCGTGAGAGTTCTTTCTCGGTCCCCAATTCGGCGGCCGCTTCCAGCATCCGCACATGGCGCGCCCGCTGCTCGTCCGAACTGGGCTCAGCAGCGTCCCTGACCTCGGCAATTCTCGGCAACGTCGCCCCCATCATCGATTATGTGTCCCGGCCGCGAACGACCGCGCTAATTCTCTCACCTGGACCACCCATCTCGGCATATTGCCCGCTCAGTGGGACCTGGCATGGCCTTCCAGTGCCGTGCGGTATTCCGTGGACACCCCACCCTCTTGGAGTAAGGACGCAATGATGCAGGACTGGACCAGCGAGTGCGACGTGTTGGTAGTCGGCTCCGGCGGCGGAGCGCTGACCGGCGCATATACCGCCGCTGCTCAGGGATTGACGACGATCGTCCTCGAGAAAACCGATCGTTTCGGCGGGACCTCCGCCTACTCGGGCGCCTCGATCTGGCTCCCAGGTACCCAGGTGCAGGAACGCGCCGGACTTCCCGACTCGACCGAGAATGCCCGCACCTATCTGCGCGCGTTGCTCGGTGACGCCGAGTCCGAGCGCCAGGACGCCTACGTCGAGACCGCTCCCGCTGTCGTCGCTCTACTCGAGCAGAACCCGAACATCGAATTCGAGTTCCGTGCGTTCCCCGACTACTACAAAGCCGAAGGCCGGATGGACACGGGACGCTCCATCAACCCTCTCGATCTCGATCCCGCCGACATCGGTGACCTCGCCGGCAAGGTGCGTCCGGAACTGGACCAAGACCGCACCGGTCAGGATCATGCTCCCGGCCCGATGATCGGTGGGCGCGCACTGATCGGCCGTCTGCTGGCCGCAGTTCAGAGCACCGGCAAGGCAGAACTTCGCACCGAATCCGTCCTCACCTCCCTGATCGTGGAAGACGGCCGGGTTGTCGGCGCCGAGGTCGAATCCGGCGGCGAAACCCAGCGAATCAAGGCGAACCGCGGTGTCCTGATGGCAGCAGGCGGCATCGAAGGCAACGCCGAGATGCGTGAGCAGGCAGGCACCCCCGGCAAGGCGATCTGGAGTATGGGCCCCTTCGGCGCCAACACCGGCGACGCGATCTCCGCCGGAATTGCTGTCGGCGGCGCAACAGCCTTGCTCGATCAGGCGTGGTTCTGCCCCGGCGTCGAGCAGCCCGACGGCAGCGCCGCCTTCATGGTCGGCGTTCGCGGTGGGCTCGTCGTCGACAGCGCCGGTGAGCGCTACCTCAACGAGTCGCTTCCGTACGACCAGTTCGGACGAGCCATGGATGCTCACGACGACAACGGTTCTGCCGTGCCGTCGTTCATGATCTTCGACTCGCGCGAGGGTGGCGGACTGCCCGCCATCTGCATCCCGAACACGGCGCCCGCCAAGCACCTCGAAGCCGGAACGTGGGTCGGTGCCGACACTCTCGAAGAACTCGCTGCCAAGACCGGACTACCGGCCGACGCATTGCGCAGCACTGTCGAAAAGTTCAACGATGCCGCAAAACTGGGCGTCGACGAAGAGTTCCATCGCGGCGAAGACCCGTACGACGCGTTCTTCTGCCCACCCAACGGCGGCGCGAATGCGGCACTGACGGCCATCGAGAACGGTCCGTTCTACGCGGCCCGCATCGTCCTCAGTGACCTCGGCACCAAAGGCGGATTGGTCACCGACGTCAACGGCCGAGTCCTGCGTGCTGACGGCAGCGCCATCGACGGCCTGTACGCCGCCGGCAACACGAGCGCGTCACTGAGCGGCCGCTTCTACCCAGGCCCCGGAGTTCCACTCGGCACGGCCATGGTCTTCTCGTACCGAGCAGCTCAGGACATGGCGAAGTAACCAGCACAACGAGGTCGTGGGGCAGGCAATGTCAGAATCACCTGCCCCACACTCTTTCTCACGGCGTCGCGATGTTGTATCACTCCGCGTCGATGCCAGGTAAGCCGTCCACACTCTTCGCGTTCTTCTCGGCGCGATAGGCGATGAGCCGCTCCGGACCCCTCTTCTCCGCTACGCGGTCGAGCACGTCACGATCGGATTGGTAGTCCATCAGCGGTACTGCGTATCCGCACGAATCCGAAATGCGCGTCAGATCGACCACGACGATCGACCGCAGTCCCGGGTGCTCGGGGAACCTACCGACAAGCTCGTTGAACGGTTCCGACCCTGCGGGCAGAACTTGTCCGTGACCGTGTAGTCGAACGATCTTCGGTGGTCCGTCAAATGCCATGAACATCAGGGTTATTCGCGAGTTCTCGCGCACGTGCGCGATGGTTTCCACACCGCTGCCAGTGAGATCGAGGTACGCCACGCGGGTGGATGTCAGCACCACGAACGATCCGACTCCCCCTTTGGGTGAGCAATTGATCAACCCGTCAGGAGACAAAGGTGCGGTAGCAACGACGAACAGCGGTTGGGCCTGCAACCACGTGGTGAGCTTTTCATCGATGCCTTCGTAGACGCGCCCCATGTCGAGAGTGTAGTTCGCGCCGACTGGACGTCACGGGGCAGACGCTGCGGCGGCTCGAATCTCCTCACACATCGCTGCGAAGGCGCGG
Organism: Rhodococcus sp. P4_E4; assembly: GCF_056401575.1. NCBI lineage: Bacteria > Bacillati > Actinomycetota > Actinomycetes > Mycobacteriales > Nocardiaceae > Rhodococcus > Rhodococcus sp. P4_E4. The sequence goes on from NZ_JBFUJB010000001.1 coordinate 489,041, forward strand.
TCGTCGGCGGGATCCGCCGGCACTGCCAGTGCAACGCCGTCGCAGAGACTCGCGTATTTCGAACTCAGCACCCCGGGGAGTTCGGCGTAGGTGCATTGCGTGACCAAGATGTCGAGAACATCGTCCGTGAGCACAGCTGGTAGTCGAGCCCAATCACCCGTTCGTGCCATCGCAGTCAGCTTCTCGCCGATCCCCGCCAAGCCGAGAACCTCGAGCGCGGTTCGATATGCCGGTGTGGAGTAGAGAAAGGCAAGTTCACTGCGCACCGCTTCTCGTCGAGCAAGTATCGCGGCACGATCTTTGCCGGTGATCGTCTTCGGAACGGCAATCAGCCGCGGCTTCCTTCCGCCTGCCGTCAATGATGGAATGATCCTCTCCGCGAGCACCTTCGGATGGGAGCTGGTGGGGTGAGCAACAAAGCCGTCGGCGACGGCTCCTGCCAGTGAGCACATGCGGGAGTTCACTCCCCCGGTCCAGATCTCGGGAGCTGGAACGTCGAGCGGCCCCGGATTGAAGTAGGGCTGCAGTCGGTTGAAGGTGTAGTGCGAGCCGGCATAGTCGAGTTCGCCGCCCGTCTGGAACGCTTGAAATATCTCCCTTACAGCACTGACGTAATCGCGCAGTTGTGCAACAGGATTGGTCCACGGCATCGAGTACCGCCCGACGATGTTCCCGCGCACCTGCGTTGCGAGCCCCAGTTGAAATCGCCCACCCGAGAAACCTGCAAGATCCCAGGCAGCCAAAGCCGTCACCATGGGACTGCGCGCAAACGCGACAACCATCGACGTCCGGACAGTGAGAGTACTGCTGTGCTCGACGGCCAGTGCCGCCACGGCAAAGGGGTCGCGAATGGTCTCGGAGATGTGCACCGTGTCGAAACCGAGGTTCTCGATGCGTTCGACGTGCTGAGCCACCTGCCGCAGCGGAGTGTCGGCAGGTAGCGAGGTCACCAATTCCATGTCAGCCCAAAGGCTCCAGACGAATCGACAGCAGCTTTCCTTCTGTTGCCACCTTGCGAGCGTGTTCGTTGAAGTCCGGGGCGGCACAGACGAACAGCGTACGACCGTCGGAACCGCCGAGCCCGCAAGCGAAGACGCCGCTGTCGAAGGCAATTTCATCGATTGTCTTGCCAGACGGGTCGACGTGGAGAATTCGACTTCCGAGTGCGTCGGCCACCCACATCGAATCGTCTCCGTCGATGCAACATCCGTCGGGCGCAACGACGATCTCAGCGAGGGTGGTCTCCATCTCGGGTCCACCAGGTACCGGCCCGAACGACGCCCAATCACGGCGTTCGCCCAGAGAGCCGTCGGGCTGGACGGCAAACGCACTGATTCGATTTCCCAGCGTTTCGTCCACGAGCAGATCTCCGGTCGACGCCAGAGCCATCCCGTTGGGGAAGTGGAGATCTCGCGCCACGACGTGCACCGATCCGTCCGGGTCGACGCGGAGGAGATCTGCCGTCTCGACGGGGGCCAGGTTCATCAGGTCGAACCCGAAGTTGCCCACGTACGCTCGTCCCTGCGCGTCGACCAGCATGTCGTTGACGTTGGCACTCACGTACCCGGACAAGTCTGCGTGCACCACCAAATCGCCATCGAATTCTCGCCGCAGAATCTTCTGGTCCCGCATGGAGACGACCAGTAATCTGCCGTCCGGAAGCCACCCCAACCCGGACGGCTGCCCTGGAATCTCCGCCTCGACGCGTACGTCGGTCCCGTCCTCACGGGCCGAAATCACCTGGTAGGTATAGAAGTCCGACACCCAAATTCGGTCCTCGTGCCAGCGCGGGCATTCGAAGTAGGTATATCCCTCGAGAACTACCGCAACCTCTGGTGCCATCAGGCTCTCCCACGTCGGTGATTGAATGGTGTGTTCACTCCATTCAATCACCGGTGCCCCGGTGGCGGTGTCCGATTCCCGACTACTCGCCGCGGTATACCTTGTCCAGCACGTCGAACGCGGATTCCCACCCGTCGTAGACGTTGCCGTCGCCCTTGAAACCCGGGATCCCGACCAGATGGAATGTCATCTCGGTCTTGTCTCCCCGATCTGCGAGCGTGACCGTGATTCGAGGCGCGGTGTCCACCGAATCTCCTGGATTCCCCCAGGTGAAGACTAGCTTCTTCGGCTCGTCGACCTCGAGATAGGTTCCACCGGTGGGAAACTCGGCACCATTCTCGTCGTTGATCATCAGGTAGTGGTACGTTCCGCCAACTCTGGGGTCGATCGTGACGTGCTCCCGAGGGCTGCTGACACCCTCAGGGTGCCACCACCGCGCCGCCTCGTCGGGATCGGTCCACGCTTGCCAGACAAGGTCACGCGGCGCATCGAAGATCCGGGTGATGGTGAATTTTGCGGTGGCATCGGCATTCTGGTCACTCATTGTTCTTCTCCTTCTTCGGTCGACGTTGCTTCAGCTCACGTAGACGCTCGTCGAGGAGGTCGAAGCGTTCGTTCCAACCGCGCCGGTGTTCGTCGACCCATGCGCTGGCGTCGTCGAGACCCTCTGCGCGAAGGGTGCACGTGCGCCATTGCGCGGTGGCGGTTCGTTCGATGAGACCGGCTCGCTCGAGCACCTTCAGATGCTGCGAGATGGCGGGTCGACTCATCTCGAACGGCTCGGCCAGCTCACCGACGGTCATCGAACCATCCGTCAGGCGAGAGAGCATTTCACGCCTCGTCGGGTCGGCCAGTGCGCTGAACACTGAATCGAGTCGACCACTTCGCTCGTCCATGTAAGCAACTCCTTAATTAAGGAATAACTTAAACATAGAATTCACGATCCTAAGCGTCAACCCCTTCAACTCCAGGTGTATCGAAGCCGCTCGACGGTTGTCGCCTCGTCCATCTGGGAGAACGTCTCCTGCTCAGCTCCCTTCACGGACACCATCGCTTCGATGATCGACTCCCCGAAGATTTCCCTCGCCACCGAGGAGGAGTTGAACTTCTGCACGATCTCGCCGAGATCGGTGGGGACTCGGGTCACCCCGCGCTCATCACGTTCCGCCTCTGTGAGAGTCGACGGGTTCACCACGATTTCAGGCGGCAATGGCGCGGCATTGTCGATACCGATCTGCGAAAGACCGAGTACCGCAGCGGTGGCCAGATACGGATTGGCCGATGGATCGATGATCTTGACTTCGGCGTTGGCGCCGTGTGGATTCGACGGTGACTCCGTGCAGAACCTCAGTGCCGCTTCCCGGTTCTCGAGCCCCCAACAGACGTAGGCCCCCGACCAATTGTCCGGACGCAGCCTGAGGCCGGAGAGCGGCGAGGAAGCAAAGACGGCCGTGAATTCCGTGAGGTGAGAAAGGATTCCACCCAAAGCTGATGATCCTTCGTCGGTCATCCCGTAGTCCTGACCACCACCGGAGAAGACGGGCCGCCCACCTGAGATCAACGAAAAGTGCTGGTGTGCACCGTTCCCGGCACCTCCGATCGTAGGTATCGGTGAAAACGATGCCGCCAATCCATGGGCTCTGGCAGTGCGGCTGATCAAGATCCGGGCCAGCACCACAAGATCGGCGGCCTGAACGGGAGTTGCCGGAGCGATGGAGATCTCGAATTGATCCGGTCCGTACTCCGCATGAACTTGCTCGATATGAAGTTGTGCGCGTTCGGCATTGCGCAGAAGGTCCTTGAGGAAGTCCTCGCGGCGAAGGACTGCACCTAACCCGTACGCCGACCACGCTCCGTCGCACGCATCACCGAAAAGAGTGAATTCGATCTCGTGACCCACCCGAGCTTCCAGTCCGTCGGCAGCAAGCCGCGCCACGACGGCAGTGAGTGCGGACCGAGTGCACACGGCAGCCGTCGAACCGTCTTGCTCGTACAAAGTGGCCGGCGCCCACGACACACCCTCGCCGAGATCGCGGAGGTCGGAGCGGTCGATACGCAACCGGAGATCACCCACGACGGAAAAGGAATCGGTGAAGGCAATCCGATCGTCGCTGCAGAAAACATTCCAACTCGGCGAGACCCCCGCACCGACTTCCTCGAAGACACCGCTTCGGCCTGCCGGCATCACTTTCGCCCGCGCGACACCCGCCATGTCCACGATCGAGCCGATAGTCAGCGCCGGAACTTCCCTCATCCAGAGGCAAATACCCCACTCGGCGGCACGCCAACCGGTCAGATCAGGTTGTCCTCCACCGGCAGTCCGAACGCCGCCCGGCCGTACAGCGCCAACGCGCGCTCGGGTTCGTTGGCAACGTGAACGCTGCCCGCATGAACGTCTCGCCACGCACGCTCGATCGGGTTTCCACGAGAGAGGGAGTTCCCGCCTGCCGTCTTGAACAGCATGTCGATCGCTTCCACCGAACGTTCCGTCGCGCGAACCTGATCTCGACGCGCGCGCAGCCTCATCGAGAGCGGAAGCTCCTTGCCGGCGACAGCAAGTTCGTACATCTCCCGGATATTGCGATCCATCTGCAGAATCGCGGCATCGATCTCCGACGACGCACGCGCGACGGCAACCTGAGCGAACTGGTCCTCACTGAACCGCCCACCACCCAAGCTCAGACGGACCCGCTCACGCATCACGTCCAGGTACCCCTCGTAACAACCGGCGACGATGCCCACACACGGAGCCGCGACCGTCGAGGTGAAGATGCTCCCGAACGGAAGCTTGTACAGCGGACCAGGATTGACTGCTTGGCCTGGGCCGCGAAGTTGTGCGGTCTCGTAGTTGCGCTTCAATCGGTGCTCGGGCACAAAGGCCTTGTCGACCACGATCTCGTTGCTCGCGGTGCCGCGCATCCCCACGACATCCCAGACATCTCGGATCTCGTAATCCGTACGCGGCACCAACACCGTCATGAAATCGACCGGCCGGCCGTCCATCCCGACCACCATCGCGCCCAGCAATGCCCAACTCGCGTGATCACAGCCGGAAGAGAAGCCCCACTGGCCCGACAGTTCGTAACCACCGTCCACCGCCGTCAGTCGACCGACCGGCGCGTACGCGGACGAGATGAGCGTCGTCTGATCCTCTCCCCACACGTCGGCCTGTGCCTGGTCGTCGAAAAGCGCCAGATGCCACGGGTGCACTCCCACCACCGACGCGACCCAACCGGTCGAACCACAGGCAGCGGAGATTGCCCTGACCACTTCGTAGAAGTGGACCGGGTCGCTCTCGGCGCCCCCATATCTCTTGGGCGCCAGCATGGAGAAGACGCCGGCTTCGGAAAGCTCCCGGATGGTCCGTTCGGAGATCTTGCGCGAATCGTCGACCTTCTGAGCGCGGGCCGCGATCTTCGGAAGCAGATCACGGACTGAGCTCAGAACCTTGTTGACCATGGAAGACACTCCTCGCACCGAACCGTGAGGGAGCGGATCGGCAGATAGACATAACGGCTGCCCCGTCACGATATGTCGGTCACGCGTTCCGATGATCGGAAGTCCCGGAGGCCGGGATCAGCCGCCGGATCCTCTCGCTCGCCGCTGGTCCCGGCCAGTGAGACGAGGCCCCAGCGGTAATTCACGCTCCCCTAGCGTCGGGCGTCGACACTGACCCTGGAAAGGACGGGACTCATCGTGACGATCAATCAGTCCGACAACGACGAAGTTCGCGAGATCCAAGCTGGAACCGCGCCTACTCGCTTTGCACGTGGATGGCACTGCATTGGGCTCACGGAGTCCTTCAAGGACGGCCAGCCGCACTCCATCGAGGCGTTCGGTACCAAGCTCGTCGTCTTCGCCGACAGTGAAGGCAACGTCAAGATCCTCGACGCGTACTGCCGTCACATGGGTGGCGACCTGAGCCAGGGCACCATCAAGGGCGACGCCATTGCCTGTCCGTTCCACGATTGGCGCTGGGGCGGCAACGGCAAGTGCCAGAAGATTCCCTATGCACGCCGCGTTCCCCCGCTGGCCAAGACGCGCGCATGGCAGACCCTCGACCAGGACGGCATGCTCTTCGTCTGGCACGACCCCGAGGGCAACCCGCCGACCGACGACGTAGCCATCCCCCGTATCGAAGGCGCGCTCAGCGACGAGTGGAGCGACTGGGTCTGGTACACCACGACCGTCGACACCAACTGTCGTGAAATCGTCGACAACATCGTCGACATGGCGCACTTCTTCTACGTGCACTACTCCTTCCCGACGTACTTCAAGAACGTCTTCGAAGGCCACGCCGCAACGCAGTACATGCGCGGCGTCGCTCGCTCGGACATGCGTCCGCACGCAGCAGGCACCCCGAAGATGGTCGGCAGCAACTCCGTCGCCACGTACTTCGGCCCCTCCTTCATGGTCGACGACCTGACCTACGAGTACGAGGACTACAACGTCGACTCGGTACTCATCAACTGCCACTACCCGGTCAGCGCAGACAAGTTCGTGCTCCAGTACGGCATCATCGTCAAGAAGTCGGATCGTTTCCAGGGTGAAGCCGCCGACGCGATGGCAGCGAACTTCGGCACGTTCATCGCCAAGGGCTTCGAGCAGGACGTCGAGATCTGGAAGAACAAGACTCGCATCGAGAACCCACTCCTGTGCGAAGAGGACGGCCCGGTCTACCAGCTCCGTCGCTGGTACGAGCAGTTCTACGTCGACGTCGCGGACATCGCTCCCGAGATGACCGAACGCTTCGAATTCGAACTCGACACCGCGCGCCCCGTCGCCGCCTGGCAGAAGGAAGTCGAAGACAACCTCGCTGCGAAGAAGGCAGACGAAGATGCAGCCTCTTCAGTGCGCTGAGTGCAAGGCGCAGGTCCTGGTCCAGAAGAACAGTTGGGAACACACCACCGTTCAGTGGAGTGACCAGGCCCGCGCCAAGTGCCTCGAGATCGCCGACGAACGTGAATTCGGGCAACGTGAGGGACGCCCAGGCGCTCCTCGCAAGGAGTGCGGCGCCTTGATCGCGTCCATCGTGAACGCTGCAACGGCAGGCGAGCTCGAGATCCTCAACGACGAGCCGGTGCCCAAGCCGATCGTCGACGACAGCGAACCAGTTCCCGCTCCGTTTCATTAGTCAAGCCAACATCTTTCGAAGAAGGTAGTAATGATCGATCCTCAGTACTACGGCCCGTGGGCAGTCATCGCCGGCGGTTCCGAAGGTGTCGGCGCGGGGTTCGCCGACGAGCTCAGCAAGCTCGGTATCAACCTCGTGCTCATCGCCCGCAAGCCGGGCCCGCTCGAGGAGACCGCGGCCAAGGCACGTGCCAACGGCGTCGAAGTACGCACTCTGGCACTGGATCTGCTGGTTCCCGACGCGCTCGATCAGATCAAGGCTGTCACCGACGACGTCGAGGTTGGCCTGCTCATCTTCAACGCCGGCGCCAACAGTTACGGCCACGAGTTCGTCACCGGTGATCTGACGGGATTTGCCGGAGTCATCGAGCTGAACATCAACAAGCAGCTCGAACTCTCGCACCACTTCGGCGGATTGATGAAGGATCGCGGACGCGGCGGCATCATGCTGCTCGGTTCGCTGGCCGGATTCATGGGTTCCGAGCACCAGAGCATCTACGCAGCGTCCAAGGCATTCGGACGCATCTTTGCCGAGAGCCTGTGGCTCGAACTCCAGCCGTACGGCGTTCACGTCGTCGAGTTCATTCTCGGTGTCACTCGCACGCCGGCCATGATTCGCGCGGGATTGAACTTCGACATCCCGGGCATGAACGTCGCAGAGCCCGAGGATGTTGCACGCGAAGGCCTCGAACACCTTGCCGACGGCCCGATCTGGGTTGCTGCAGGAAACTACGAAGGCGCCAAGAAGCGCAGCGGCTTCCCCCGCGACAAGATGGTCAAGGGCGCTGCCGAAGCGATGCGCAAGCTGCTGAACCGCTGACTTCTGCTGTGCGCCTTTATTAACCCCCCGACGTTAAGAAAGGCGCACAGCATGGGCGTCGACATCACCACTCTTCTCGACGAACGCGAGATCACCCGCTCCATTTTCGAGTTCGCCCGAGCCATGGATGCGCGGGACTGGGATGAACTCCACCGAATCATGACTCCGGACGCTACGGCAGAACTGGGAACCGGAACTCTTCGTGGACCTGCCGAGGTGGTGGCTTCCATCCGCTCGTTCCTCGACGAGTGCGGTCCCACCCAACATCTGATCGGCAACGTGCTGGTCGAAGTGGTCGGTGATATTGCCACCAGCCGCTCCTATGTCAGCGACATGCATGTGGGCACCGGGAGCAAAGCTCACCTGAACTTCTTCACCCTCGGCGACTACCACGATTCGTGGACCCGAATCGACGGAAGGTGGCGAATGACGCACCGCACCAAGCATTCACACGCCAGTCAGGGATCCATCGAGGTTCTGGGCGCCGGCCCCAGCGGTTGGCGGAGCTGACTCAGCTCAACATCGACGAACGGCTGGTCGCGAGTGGACTCTTGCTGGTGAGTCCACCGTCGACCACCAAGGTCTGCCCCGTCATGTAGCGAGATTCGTCCGACGCCAGGTAGAGCATGGCGTGTGCGATATCTTCGGGTTCACCGAGGTAGGGCAGCGCGTTTGCCTGCTTCATGCCGTCGATGACATCAGCGGGGATGTTGTCCACGAGTGCGGGTGTCATGATCGCGCCCGGTGCTACGGCGTTGCACCGAACTCCGTTTGCTCCGTACTGGACTGCTATGTACTGCGTCAGACGAATGACTGCCGCTTTGGCGGATCCGTAGGCAGACTGCAGGGAATCCCCGATCAATCCACCTACCGAGGCCGTGTTGACGATCGATCCTCCACCGGCACTGTTCATGTGCGGAATGGCAAGTCGTGAAGCGACGACAGTGCTGCGGACGTTGAGCGACATCACGCGATCCCACTCGTCCAGGTCCATCCGGAGCAGGTCGAGATCCTTGCGCGGATTACTACCGCCCACGTGATTGCACAAGACGTTGATGCCACCGAATTCGGCGACCGCCCTTTCGATCATCGCTGCCAGGGACTCCTCGTTCATGACATCGACGCCGAAACCCAGCGCAGTGCCGCCGGTCTCGCGTATCGCCGCCGCTGCTTCCTGCGCTCGAGCTGGATCGAGGTCGGCGACCAGCACCTTGGCGCCTTCTGCCGCCATGAGTTGTGCTGCTGCACGCCCGATTCCGCTGGCGGCGCCGGTGATCACTACATTTTTGCCTTCGAGCCTGTTCATATTCATTCCCTTCGCGGGGAATCGCCGTACCCGGATCTCATGTGCCCGAAATTGACAGCTCGGCGATTACCCGATCACTACCAGTGAACGCAGGATCGACAGCCGCGTCCAACTTTCTTGAATGAACTCACAAGTACGTGACCACGGCCCCGCGCACCTGCTACACCGCCGAAATCGAGTGGCGACAGAAGACTCCACTGTGCTGAAGTGGCACTATGCAGAATTCTGTTCGACCGCTGTCCATCGACGACCTCGACCGTGCCGCCGAGGTTCTCGGCGAGGCTTTTGCCGACTATCCCTGGACGAACTGGTGCGTCGCCGAAGACTCTCACGTGGAACGGGTCGCCGCTCTGCAACGGATCTACCTCGAACACCTGGCACTACCGTTCGGACGTTCATACATCGATGATTCAGGCAACGGCGTCATCGCAGTCCTGCCGCCCGACGCCCCGGAGCCTGATGAAGCGACTGTCGAGAAGATCGTGGAACTGCACGGAGATCGGTTCGAGCGCATTCTCCAGGCTGACGAACAACTGTCTGCGCTTCCCGCCCTCGAGCACGCGTGGTCGTTGGCAACGATCGGTACGACACCGCGTTCGCAGGGCAGTGGATTGGGCTCTGCACTACTGAAACATGCTTTGGCGGAACTGGATCGAACCGAACAGGCTTGCTGGCTCGACACGTCGACCGAACGAAATCTCCCGCTGTACCAACGGTTCGGTTTCACGATCGTCGGCCAGACCTCGCTCCCCGACGGACCGGACGTATGGCGGATGCATCGACTTCAGGGCTGATTGTTCGACTTCAGCACTCGCCGAATCATTTTCGACAACGACGCGTATTGGGTGATCGTGTTGACGGCGATCCACCTCGAGACCGGCCACGTCCGGGTCCACGAGAAAACCCCGACCGACAGCAGTTGATCGTCTTCGAGAGTTCCCACGTATCGACGCAGCGCTGCGACAGCCGCGCGCAAACGATCCCGAAGCTCTCGAACCGAGGTACCTGCACTCGCCTCGACCACCGACTGGTTCAGCGCGGGTGTTTGCGTCCACTTGTAACCCGCAGCCGGCGTCTGCGGTGTCTCGTCTCGCAGTCCGGCACCTATCCACTCTACGACGGCCTCTGCCCACCAGACACGCACAGCGAGTACGTCGTGCACCGTCCACGCATCGACGGCAACGGCGTCGAACGCATCGGCCTCGGCGACGCCGTCGAGTAACGCGTCGAGTTTCGAATACGCCGAGTCCAGCGCACTCGCCAGTTCCTCACGTGACAAGGTCTGCGCCACAATGCCTCCGAACGATCAGTAGAGAAAGAAGAAGCGGGACCATCTCGACTCGATGGCCCCGCATTCAACATTAACGTCCTACGAGTTTCAGTTCAGCTCGCCCAGGAACCTTTCGAGGTTCTCGGCGATCTCCTTCGACTTGGTGTGGTGTAGGTAGTGGTCTCCGTCCAGCAAGACCAGTTCACCATGATCGACCGATGCTGCCTGTTCTTCGTGCAGCTCTGTCCAGCCCTGGACCTTGGAATTCTGTACAGCGAACAACAGAATCGGGAGATCGGCAGGGAACGTCTTGCCGATCGCCGCGGCGAAGTTGCTGGAAAGGTGATCCATTTCGTTGAGATACGTGTCGCTGAAGTTGTTCTTCGCGACCAGTCGGCTCATCTCTGCCTTCTCGGCTTCATCGAGGTAGGCATCGGTTTCCTCACTGCCACCGAGTTTCGCCAGAACGTCGGAGAAGCCCAATTTCTTTGCAACGCGGAAGACTTCGATCGGGAACTTGGTGTCCATGTTCGGCTGCCCCGGGACGCTGCTGTCGATGCCCACGAAAGCGGTGACCTCGTCGCCGTACTTCGCGGTGTAGTCCAAGGCATAAACACCTGTGATGGAGTGACCCATGAGGATGTATTCGTCAATCCCCAAGGCCTGCACAGCCTCGTGTATCTCTTCGACGATGTTCTCAGCCGTGCGGTCCTTGTCGGTTGCGTCGCTGTATCCGTAGCCGAAGGGCTCGATCGTGACAACGCGGTAGTCAGGTGCAAGCTCGTCGATGAGTGACTTGAAGTCGAGGATCGGCGCGGACGTTCCGAACCCGGGCAGCAGCACGATGGTCCGATCACCGCTGCCGCGAATCGAGTAGCTCATGTTCTTGCCGTCGACGGACACGAACTGGTTGCCCGTTTCCGCGGTCGGAACGTTCGCCTTGCTGGAGCCGACGTTGAATACGAGCGCTATCGATACCAGCACAACCAGAACTACGGACACCGAAGCAACCACCTTCAGTGCAACGGTACGAATCTTCTTCATTCTCATCCTCATCTTCTCGGGCGTCGATACGGCTAGGAAAGGCTCGATATCGAGGCCGCACTGGTCTCGTCGAGCACACGCAACACGTTGTTGCCCATCAGCTTTGCCAAGTCCTCCGCGGACCAACCGCGTTCCGCCAGACGGTCTATCAACACCGCGAAACCGGATACGTCCTGCATACCGTCCGGAAAGTCGTCGAACCCATCGTAGTCACTACCCAAACCGATGTGGTCGATGCCCGCGACGTCTCGGGCATGCTCGACGTGATCGGCCAGATGGTCCACCGTCATCGCCGGCCGTGGGCCGACCCGCCCGCCTTTGAACCACTCGTTGTACTCGGAAGAAAGGAACATGGGCACAAAGGCGATCATGATGACCCCGCCGTTGTCCGCGAGCAGCCTCATGACGTCGTCGGGAACGTTGCGGGGGTGACCGCATAGCTGAGTGCAGGACGAATGGCTGAAGATCACCGGCGCCGACGACGTCTCGATGGCATCTCTCATCGTTTCCACCGAGACGTGCGACAGGTCGACGAGTACGCCGAGCCGGTTCATTTCGCGCACGATCTCGCGACCGAAGTCGGTCAGCCCGCCGTGTACGCGCGTGTCCGTCGCGGAGTCCGCCCACCCGGTGTTGTCGTTGTGCGTCAGAGTCATGTACCGAAGACCAAGGCGCGCCATCATTCTCAGGACGCCGAGCGAACTGCCGATGCTGTGACCGCCCTCCGCGCCCAACAATGACGCGACCTTGCCCTCGCTCCAGATGCGACGCACGTCGTCACCGGTGCGCGCGAATTCGAAAGTATCCGGGTACCGCTCGATCATCCGGTACACGTAGTCGATCTGCTCGAGTGTGTACTGAACAGCCTCGGCCTCCGTCCTGCCACACGGGGTGTAAACCGACCAGAACTGCGCACCGACGCCACCGCGACCGAGTTTGTCGATGTCGGTTTGGAAGATGGAATCCTTCTCCAGATTTTCCACCGAGTATGCGGCAGTTTCGCGAGCCGTCCATGCCAGATCGTTGTGACCGTCGATGACCGGCGCAAGGCCGTAAGCATCCAGTGCCGCTGGGTGATTCACGTCCGGAAAAGGAGCGAGAGGTTTCAACATGAGTTTTCCTCGAGAAAGTAGTGCGGGCAGGTCGAGGGCCCTCATCGCCCTCGACCTGCCCGAGATTTCATTCAGCGGAGAGAATCATCTCGCCGCGGCTAGTCGGAAATCTTCTTGAAAAGCCGTGTCATGTACAGATATTCCTCGCCATCGATCGTGAGGTGAGCCATCTCGCCAGAAGCGCTCTCGTTACTGATCGAGAACCGGGAAGCAGACAGAGGCACGACCTTGGTGGGCGGGGCCGGCGGCTCGCCGTCGATCTCGACCTTGGCGAAGTTCTGAACCTGGAATCCGCCGTCGTCGCCACGCGTGAGTTCGATTCGAACGGTTGTCGATTCATAGGTCCCGAGAATGTGAGACAGATCGATGTCTGCTGCATCCGGTTCGGACTTCGGCTCCGGCAGAACGAGATCGAGCTCCTGAGCGATCTCCTTCTCGATGTCGTGAGCCAGGGCACCGCCACCACGCGAGTTGGTGACAACTGCCATGGCCAGGCCGAGCTCGGGGAAGGTGTGAAAACGAGTGATCTGGCCGATCGTCGCACCACCGTGCTGCGCGGACGTCACACCGCCCCAGTCGGACAGGATCCAGCCGAGACCCCAGGCCTGATCGACGCTCGAAACCGCAGTCAGGTCGAACTGTGGGGTGCGCATCAGACGCGCGGATTCTTCGGACAGAATGCGTTCACCCGTCAACGCGAGGCCGTCACGCATGTGTGCAGCGCCGAAGGTCAGAAGCGAGCTGACGGATCCGGTGATGATCCCGGCCGGACCGATACCGCGGGGAAGCAGCCACTGCTTGGTCGGAACCACCTTGTCCGGCGACGTCCGATCCGGGTTCGCCACATGACCGACGGCGGTGCGGAACAGCGGGGCATCCTTGGCCTTGGTGATGATGTGCGTCAATCCGAGTGGCTTCCAGAGGTATTCGACCAACGCCTCGTCCCACGTCATCTCACGAAGAACCTCGACGATACGGCCGGCAACGGCGAAACCTGCATTGCTGTAACTCAGATGCCCGCCGGGCTCGGTGACGCTGATCGCGGTCGCGAGTTCGTCGACGTACTTCTCGACGCAGTCGTCGCCGTCGCCGGTGTCGTTGAACAGGTCTCCGTCGATACCGCTTGTGTGCGTGAGCAACTGGCGGATCGTGATTTCCTTCGTGTTGGAAGGATCCGCGATCGTGAACTCCGGAAGCACCTCCACCACCAGGGTGTCCAGCGTCAGCTTGCCCTCGTCGACGAGCTGCATGATCAGAGTCGTCGTCCAGATCTTGCTCGCGGATCCGTACTGGAACAGGGTGTCGGCGTCGACGTCGACACGCGTGTTCAGGCTCGTCACTCCGGTGGTGATGACACGGATATCCGCTGCACCGTCTTCGCCCAGCGCGATCACACCGACCTGCGCGCCAGGTACCGAATGCTTGGCTGCCAGTTCGTCGAGGCGTTCCTGCCACTTCGGGGCGACAAGTAGGTCCTTGGGCAAGTCGGTCACAGGTCGAACTCCTTCGATCATGGAAGCCAGTGGCGTAGATAGCGTTGCTGCGATCCGCTCAGGTCTCACTCGTCGGGAAGTGAGGTTGCGGAAGCAATAACCGTCCACCCATGATCTCAGTGTGCTCGCAGTCACGTCCTGGTCGATTGCACCGAACTCGACCCCGAAAATGGTGCGATCGGACGAGCCTGCGTTCAGGACTCGCCACTCGAAACGATCAGCGCTCGAAGGTTCCTTCCAAGCGATTGCGTGAACCGGGGTGGATCAAGCGCGCCGCACTGACCAACCCATTGGCCGACCAGGTGCGGCGGCGAATCAACAGACACGGTTCCCCTCGATCGATGCGGAGCAGCTCGCATTCGTCCGGGCTCCCTAACACTGCTTCCACGACATGCTCGCCGCGAACCAGAGGCGCAACGTCACTCAAGTAGTTGTTGGGGGTGATCGCGGTGAAGTCCTGGCGCAGATAGTCGGGCGCCTCGTTCGGATTCACGAACCGGTCTTCCACCTGAATCGGGGTTTCGTCCTCGAAGTGCACCATCAGCGAATGGAACACCCGTTTGCCCACCGATTCACGAAGGAACGTCTGCCCGTGGTCGGTTTCTTCCTCACGAACGAACACGACCTCGGTTCGATGACGGTGGCCGCGGCGCTGAATCTCGTCGGCGATGTTCTTTACTTCGAACAGCGGGGACGCGGTCTTCGTGGCGGCGACAAAAGTACCGACCCCCATCATCCGCACGATCAGACCGTCGCTGGTGAGTTCACGAAGCGCTCGGTTGATCGTCATACGTGACAACCCAAGCGCACTGACCAGTTGATTTTCCGAAGGCAGCTGATCGCCTTCGGTCCACCGACCCGAATTGATCTGCGAGACCACGAGGTTCTTCACCCGTTCGTAGGCAGGGGCGGACTCGCCGCCTGCCTCGTTGAACAGCACGGCGAGTTCTGCGTCCACTTCAGCAATCGCCATCGCCACCACCCGTTCGTCGAAAACCACCGAGTCGGTTCTCCCGTTCGGCCTTCGAAGTCTATCCGTCTCGCGCACCTTTCCGATCAATCCGCGGGCGTCCGCGCCGGGCCTAGCCCACCATGCGCCGCAATTGGCTCGTCGCAACCGAAAGCGCAGCAAGATCGTGTTGCCCCGATGCCTCGATCTCGGCGAGCGCGAGAGTCGACCTCTCGATTCTCGACGCATTCATTTCTTCCCACCTGGAGAGTTTTTCCGCTGTCGAGTCACCCGCTTCCGCGTCGGCCAAGACGTCGAGGGTCAAGGCCCGCACCGTCGAGTACAACTCGTCCCGCAGCGACAACCTCGCCAATGCGTTCCATTTTCCGTCCTTGCTCAATGCCGACACTCGATTGAGCATCGGGACGAGCCCAACATGCTCACCGAGCCGGAAGTAGAGTTCACCGGTCTCCGAGATTGCGCGATCGGCGAGGTCAGCGATCTCCACCACATCGAGCAGTCCGAACTGATCGAGCAATATCTCCACTCGCCTGACCAGGTTCTCCGGCGCGCCCTTGTCCGTGATGAGGACCGTTCGCGCAGCCAGGTTCCGCTGATCTGCGCCTACCAGCCAGTCATCGAGCTCGGTCGACGCCTCCGCGATGCGATCACCGAATCTGCTGATCTCGGCCCCGACGGCCAGCGGTTGCGGCCGACGCGTCAGCATCCACCGTGACGCCCGGTCGAGCAGTCGCCTGGTGAGCAGGATCAACTCGTCGGATACGGCGGTCGAGATCGAGGCTTTGCTGATGTCGTGCCACAACTTCCACAGTCCGAACACCTCGGAAACCACGGTGAAGGCACGTACCGCGTCTTCCGGATCAGCGCCGACCTCTTCACCGAGCCGATACGCATAGGTGATGCCGCCCCGATCGATGACGTTGTTCGTCAGCACGGTCGCGACGATCTCGCGCCGCAATGGGTGCCGGTCGAGAGCGTCGCCCCCTGCATCTCGAAGGCCCTCCGGAAAGTAGTTCACCAGCGCCTTGCGGTAGATCTGGTTGTCGATCGAGCTTCCAGCCAACAGCGTGGACTTCAGATCGAGTTTGACGTGGGCCATCAGTGTGGCGAGTTCCGGCGACGTCAGCCCCGTTCCCGTCTTCTCGGCCGCGGCGAACTGCTTCTTGGTCGGAAACCCTTCGATGACGCGGTCGACGATTCCGCGAGATTCGAGGTTCGAAATCACTCTGCCGTGCACGCCGACCATTGCCCCCGCATCCGCACGCGTGGTGCCCATCAGTTCGTTCTGTGAACGGTTGTCTGCAAGAACGAGTTCGGCGACCTGATCGGTCAACGATTCGAGCAGTGCGTCGCGATGTGAGTCCGCGACGACGCCTGAGCTGATCAGGGAGTCGAGAAGGATCTTGATGTTCACCTCGTGATCGGAGCAATCGACTCCCGCGGAATTGTCGAGGGCGTCTGTATTGATCCGTCCGCCGATACGCGCGTATTCGATTCGTCCTGCTTGGGTGAGGCCGAGGTTGCCTCCTTCACCGATCACACGTGCACGCACTTCGTTGCCGTTCACCCGAACCGCGTCGTTACTCTTGTCACCGACTTCGAGGTCGGACTCACCGGAGGCCTTGACGTACGTTCCGATGCCGCCGTTCCACAAGAGATCTGCCGGGGACCGCAGAATCGCCCGAACCAGTTGCGGTGGAGTCAGTTCGGTGACGTCGGCGTCGAGACCCAGTGCCTGTCGCATCTCGTCACTGATCGGAACGCGCTTCGCCGAGCGTTCCCACACTCCGCCACCCGCACTGATCAAGGTCGGGTCGTAGTCGGCCCACGACGATCGTGGGAGCGAGAAGAGACGTGATCGCTCGTCGTACGAGCGCTCAGGTGACGGGTTCGGGTCGACGAACACGTGCCGATGATCGAACGCCGCGATGAGACGAATGTGCTTGCTGCACAACATACCGTTGCCGAAGACGTCACCACTCATGTCTCCGATCCCCACCGCGGTGAAGTCGTCGTGCTGGGTATCGACGCCGAATTCCCGGAAGTGCCGCTTGACACTCTCCCAGGCGCCCTTCGCCGTGATACCCATGGCTTTGTGGTCGTAGCCGACCGATCCGCCGGATGCGAAGGCGTCGCCGAGCCAGAATCCGTACTGCGCGGCAACGTCGTTCGCGATGTCGGAAAACTTTGCAGTGCCCTTGTCCGCGGCGACAACAAGATAAGTGTCGTCCCCGTCGTGGCGAACGACCCTTCGCGCCGCGACAACGGCGCCGCTCTGTTTGTCGACGTTGTCGGTCAGATCGAGTAGTCCGCGAATGAAGGATCGGTAGCACTCGATCCCGGCCGCCAACGTGGCTTCTCGGTCCGCGTCTACACCCTGTCCTGGAACCGGCGGGCGTTTGACGACAAATCCGCCCTTCGCACCGACAGGCACGATGACCGCGTTCTTGACTGCCTGCGCCTTCACCAATCCCAGGACCTCGGTGCGGAAGTCCTCTTTCCGATCCGACCAGCGCAAGCCGCCGCGGGCAACCGTACCGAAGCGAAGGTGCACACCTGCTACATCGGGTGAGTACACGAATATCTCGAACTTCGGTCGAGGGAAGGGCAATACGGACAGCTTCTCCGAATCGAACTTCAACGAGAGTGCGCCGAGCGATTCGGTGCCATAAACGAAGTAGTTGGTACGCAACGTGTTACGGACCAGCTCGGACAACGCGCGCAGGATCCGATCGGCGTCGAGTCCTTGCACTTGTGCCACGGCTGTTTCCACCTCCGCTGCTGCACGCGCACCTCGATCTCCGTCTACGACGTCGGGATCGAAACGGCTCTCGAACAATTCGCACAGACCGGCGGCGATCTCGGGATGATCGGCAAGTACCTCGGCGACGCGACTGGTGCTGTACGGAAATCCTGCTTGCTGCAAGAACTCCGCGTATGCCCGCAGCACCACTACTTGTTTCCAACCGAGTCCGGCGATCGCGACAAGTTCGTTGAACGAGTCCGGCTCGGCGGAGCCGTTTCGAACCGCGGCAAACGTCGCCGCGAACCGCGCGGCAAAGTTGTCGAAGCCTTCGACCGGCGCACTCGGATAGTCGAGCGTGAACTCGTAGATCCAGGACTGTTCCGAGCCTGCCGAGACGAGCTCGTACGGACGCTCGTCGACCACGTCGACCCCCAGGCTCTGCAATACGGGCAGCACCTCGCCCAGCGAGAGCGGGTCACCCGATACGTACAGCCCGAGTCGGTGAGTACCGGGTCCGTCGACAGATCGGGCCAACCGTGGGCTCACCTCTCCGAGTTCGAGGCCGTCGAATACCGCCATGTCCTCGGCGGCGCGGACGGCGTCGAAATCCTGCTTGTATGCCACCGGAACTTGCTCGGCGAACTGAGCACGCCTGCGCTGCTCGTCGTAGTGCGAAGCATCCAGAACGAATCGCTCGTCCCACGTCAGGCACGCGTCGACGACGAGATCCCGAATCTCCCGCGCTTGTCGCGCCGATGCAAAGTTCGCGCCGCCGCCGACTGTGGCCGTGAAATGCACGACAGCCAAGGGAGATTCCGATACTCGACTGGAGAACTCGATGGTGCGGGCACCAAGCGCCTCGGCGAGTACCGACTCGGCCGTTGTTCTGATCGTCGTACTGAATTTCTCGCGCGGAACGAACAGCAAAGCCGACAGCTCCTGGTCTTGCCCCGTCGTCGGAGAGCATCCCACGGGTTGCAGGAACAGATGGAACGACGTGCGGCCGTCCACAGAAGTGAGTTCGTCCAGTGCGTCCGCAATTCGGGCCGGGTCGGCGGCAAAGAGGACTGTGATCGGAATCGACTGAATCACCGCCAGCATCGATTGTCCGACAAACGAATCCACGGTGGATCCGGAGGCGTCGAAGATGTCTGCGACGCGCCCTCGCACGAGGGGGGTCCGCCTGACGTCTGCGACAAGTCCGGTCGAGGTGAAGGACCCGATGAATCGGTATTCACGGTCACCGACTGACACGTCGATCTCTGTGGCGTATGCGGATCCACCGAACCCTTGCCCGAGGTACACCACTCCGATCGCGAGGGGCACCGCCTTCGAATCCGAAGAGCCGGTTGGATCGGGGAGCACGCCGAGGGTGTACGGCTCGTGCCTGTCGATTGTTCGCGCACCGCCGACGACACTGAAGTTTCCGGCACTGCACCACTGGAGGAAGTCAGCTTCTTCGGCGTGACCGCCCGAGGCCAGTTGCCCGCGCGCCTCGTCGACGAGATCCCGCAGGGGCGAGGTATCGCGGAAGGCACGCGCGATACGGTCGAGGATTCCGGCGACGTCATCAGCGATCACCTGCGCCTGCGCGTCCGAACAATGTGCGGGTAGTCCTATGTGGATCCATGATTCGGCACGCTCCCCGACCCGGGTGTCTTCAGTGCTGTGCGCCGGTTGCACGACTGTGCGAAGCACTGGGTGCACCACGAATTCCGGCTCCATGCGCGCGCGGGCAAGTGTCGCCAGAACCGCTTCGACGAGCTGCGGCATGTCGTCGCCGACGTATTGAATTGCCGGCCCGTCCCCCAGCTCCCCGGCCGGCGCGAGTCTCGAGATCGACGAGTTGTGTCCCCGTCGGCGCGAAAGATCCATGTGCGCGGCGACCAGCGCAAGCTTGCGGTCTTCGGCGAGCGCCGCGTATCGATCAGCCGACAAGCCCTCGAAATACGTACTGCACACCCTCCTCACATTCTCGGAGTCCGGTGTCGTGTCGACTGAAACGAGGCTCATGTCAGCACCTTCCGCCGAAAGCCACGCTGCTTCCGACTTGTAGTGGGTTCGATCCGCGATCAACTTGTCTATACAGGATTAGACAAGTTGATCATTGCAGAACGTGAGCCGCGACACAACAGCTCCACCCCTGGACAAATTCGCCACCCTCAGCCATAGTCAGTCGTGCCAACTAGTGGCAATTAGATTCCATTAGATGAAATTCGTGAACTACCTCGCTTCGAAGGAGCCCCCGTGACCACCCAGACCGCGCACGACATCGACAGCGTTGATCTCGCTGAGTTCCGCAGCACCGTCCGAGCCTTCGCCAACGCCGAGATCCAACCCGGAGCAGCCGCACGCGACGAGTCCAAAGAGTTCCCGGCGCAGCTGGTCAAGCGCCTCGGACAGCAGGACCTCATGGGCATTTCCGTGCCGGAGGAATTCGGCGGTCTGGGCCTGTCGACACGAACCCAACTGGTCGCCATCGAAGAAGTTGCACGCACCGACGCCGCACTGGCATCGATTTACACCGCGCACTATCTGGGCCTCGAGCCGATTCTCGTCGGCGGTTCCGAAGAGCAGAAGCACCGCTGGTTGCCCCAGCTCGCGTCGGGCGAACTGCTGGCCGGATTTGCACTCACCGAACCCGACGCCGGCTCCGACATCGCCTCGATGCGTACCGTCGCTCGACGCGAGGACGACGGCTGGCATCTCTCCGGATCCAAGACGTACATCTCCAACGCGAAGGAAGCCGACCTTGTCGTGCTCTTCGCCAAGACGGACCCGAGCGCAGGATTCCGCGGCATCACCGCCTTCGTCGTCCCCAAGGGCACTCCGGGAATCAGTTACTCGGAGCCGCAGGACAAGATGGGAATTCGTTCGGCTCCGACATACACCGTCTACCTCGACGATGTCGTGCTGCCGCTCGACTCGGTGATCGGCACCGAAGGTCGCGGCGGCAACATCGCCTTGACCGCACTGAACCGTGCGCGCATCGACGTGGCGGCAATGGCGAACGGCATCGCTTTGCGCGCTTGGGAACTGGGACGTGAGTACGCCACCGAGCGAAAGCAGTTCGGCACGCCTATCTTCGACTTCCAGGCAATTCAGCTCCTCCTCGGTGGCTGCGACGCGCAACTGGTCGCATCACGTGTCACCGCAGACTGGGCCGCCGACGTCAAGGACGCCGGTCAGGACATCCGCCGCGCCGCATCGATTTCGAAGTACGTCGCCACCGAGGCCTGCTTCTCGATCGTCGATCAAACCGTGCAGATCCACGGCGGCGCGGGATTCATGCGCGAATCGGAAATCGAACGCCTGTACCGCGATTGCCGCATTCTCCGCATCTTCGAGGGCACCTCACAGATCCAATTGCTCACCATTGCCGGCAACGCTCCGTCGCCGCGTTCCACCGATTTCTGAAAGGCACGGACATGTCTGCACTTCCACCACTCGACGGCATCCGGGTCATCGACCTCTCGCGCGTCCTCGCCGGACCCTACTGCACCGCACTGCTTTCGGACGCCGGTGCGGACGTCGTCAAGATCGAATCCGAACACGGTGAAGACTCTCGGCACCTCGGCCCGTTCCGCGACGGCGAGAGCATCTACTTCAACGTGCTCAATCGTGGCAAGCGTTCGGTGGCACTCAACCTCAAGGACGACGAGGACCGTGAGGCGCTGCTGACGCTCATCGAGACCGCCGACGTCGTCGTGGAAAACTTTCGCCCGGGCGTCACCAAGCGCCTGGGAATCGACTACGAGGCTGCGCGGGCTCGCAATCCGCGGATCGTGTACGCGTCCATCTCCGGTTTCGGACAGGACGGTCCCATGTCCGGCGCCGCCGCCTACGACCTTGTAGTCCAGGCTCTTTCGGGAATCATGAGCATCACCGGTTCGGAGGAATCCGGGCCGACACGGTTGGGTGAGTCGTTCGGAGACCTGGTCGCCGGGCTGTTCGCCGCCTGGGGAATCAGTACCGCCCTGCTGGGCGCTCGGGCGACCGGGCTCGGGCAGCATCTGGACGTCGCGATGTTCGACAGCATGCTCGCCATGCTGCCGACAGCACACAGCCAACTGCAATCCACCGGGCTCACTCCCCCACGCGTCGGTAACCGTCATCCGGTGTCGACACCATTCGACACCTATCGGGCCGACGACGGACTCTTTGTCCTCGCGGTTGCGAGCCAATCCGGCTTCGAGAAATTGGCGCAGACGATGAATCGCATCGACCTGATCGCAGATCCTCGATTTGCCGACGACACCGCCCGGACCGAGAACGAGCCGGCACTGCGCAAGGAGATCGAAAACTGGGCTGCCGGAAAGACCGTCGCCGACGTGGTCGGCATTCTCGGCGACGCGGGCCTCGCCGGCTCGGAGATCTGGGACGTCCAGCAGGCACTCACCTCCGCACAGGCCGAGTATCGCGGAGTCGTCGAATCGTTCGAGCACCCGGTAGCAGGAAAGATCTCCTACGTACGACAACCCGTCGTGTTCGGTGAGAGCCAACGCCCCGATGTCCGCCGCAGTCCCCTGCTGGACGAGCACCACGGTGAGGTACTGCCGGGCTCGCGATAGATTCAGCGCAGACATCCCTCGGCACTTGGAGTAGGACATGGCCCCCGGCGACGTGACCCGCAGCGCGAATCGCACGTTCGAACTTCTCGGTGCGATCGTCGAGCACGGCGGATTGACGCTCGGCGACGCCGCCAAGGCAACCGATCTGGCAACCAGTACCGCCCTTCGCCTGATCAGAAGCCTCGAACAAACCGAGTTCGTCGTTCGCGGCGAGGACAACGTCTATCGCGTCGGCCCGCGGCTACTGCAGATCGGAGCTCGCGCTCTCGGCGACAATCAACTGTTGCCGAGAGCCCGGCCCGCGATGAAGGCCATCGCCGAAACCACGAGGGAATCGACCTACCTGTCGACGATGGGACCGAAAGACACTGCGCTGTATCTCGATCAGATCGAGGGCACGCACGCGATCCGCCACATGGGGTGGGTGGGACAGAGTGTTCCCCTGGACGGCACCGCCGTCGGCGCAGCGTTGAGCGGCAAGGTAGGTGAGAGCGGGTACGCCATTGCGCACGACACCATCGAGGATCACTCGACCGGAGTTGCCGCGCCGATCTACAACGCAGTCGGTCAGATAGCCGGAGCGCTCAGCGTCGTCGGCCCGACATTCCGTCTGACGGACGAGGTCTGCGCCAGCCACGGTCGCGTCTTGGTGGAGCACTGCGCCCGGTTGTCCGCGGAACTCGGTAGCCAGACTCCCTGACCACCCCGAGCGCTTGGCGATTCAGTCTCGTATCCGAGACAATGTGGGTTCCCCGCTCCGGATTTCCTACCTACTCGTAAGGACACACCCCACATGACGACGAGCCGCGTGAAATCTGCTGAGCGCGTGCTCGACGTGCTCGATCTCCTGGCCCGCCGGGGTGTGCCGCTGGCGACGGCCGAAATCTCGAGCGCCCTCGAGCTGCCGAAGAGTACGACGCATCACCTCCTCAATGTCATGCGGGATCGACGGTTCGTCTCGTACTGGGCTGATCAACGCGCCTGGACCCTGGGTGTCTCGGCGTTCGAAGTCGGTGCGTCGTACATGCGCTCAGGCCCACTTCACCGTGAGGGCCAACGATTCATGCTGGCACTCACTCAGTCGACGGATGAGACGTCCCATCTGGCGGTACTACAGGGGTCTGACGTCATCTACCTCGACAAACGTGAACCACTGAAGCCGGGCGTGCGATTGGTGACCGAAATCGGGACTCGCCTTCCAGCGCATCTCACCGCAGTCGGGCGCGCGATTCTGAGCCGTCTGGACGTGGAACAGATCAGCGCGCTCTACGAGGGATACACCTGGCCGACGCGGACCGGAACGGGACCGTCGACGCTCGCCGAACTGCGAGAACTGCTCGCCGCAGCACGTGAGAGCGGATATGCGGTCGAAGAGAATGCGACGACATCCGGGATCAATTGCATCGCCAGCCCCGTGATCACGCGGGACGGTCGTCCGGTCGCAGCTCTCGGCGTCACCTTCCTCTCCGGCTCCAAATCGGCCGAGGAGAGTGCCCTGATCGCCGACCGAGTGCGCGCCGTCAGCGCTGAGTTCTCCGCCGATCTCGGAGATCGAATGGTGGAGACCCCGCCCGCAGACATGTAGCGAATTTCTCCGTTCCGTACTTTTCGGGCCTTGTTTTCGTCTCATATTCAAGACTAGAGTCTCGTATACAAGACTTGCTGAATCACCACCGCATCATCATTGGAGTCCCATGAACGCCACCCCTGCCACCCATACAGCCACCCGAACCATTGAGGTCGGAATCGGGGCTGTCACCATCGCCGACGTCGTCGACGTCGCGCGCAACGGTTACGGCGTCGCATTGACCGCGGAATCACTGACCGCGATCGCCGAAAGTCGTGCACGCATCGAGGCCCTGGCCGCAGATCCCACGCCGGTCTACGGGGTTTCCACCGGATTCGGCGCACTTGCCACCCGGCACATTCCGGCGCATCTGCGGACGCAGTTGCAGCGCAGCCTGATCCGCTCACACGCGGCAGGTTCGGGACCGGAAGTCGAACGCGAAGTGATCCGGGCCTTGATGCTTCTGCGCCTGTCGACGCTCGCCACCGGAAGGACCGGAGTGCGCCCCGTGGTCGCACAGGCGTACGCCGACCTACTCACCGCAGGCATCACCCCGGTGGTGCACGAATACGGCAGCCTCGGATGCTCGGGAGATCTGGCACCACTGGCTCATGTGGCGATGGCAATCATCGGCGAAGGTTCCGTCCGCACCGCCGACGGTGAACTCACCGATGCGGCAACAGCATTGGCTGCCCATGGCCTCGAACCGGTGGTTCTGGCCGAGAAAGAAGGCCTCGCACTGATCAACGGTACCGACGGGATGCTCGGCCAACTGGCCCTTGCGATCACCGATCTCGATCATCTGCTCAAGTTGGCCGACATCGCTGCCTCCATGAGCGTCGAGGGCTTGCTCGGCACCGATCAGGTGTTCGCCGCGGACCTCCAAACGCTTCGCCCCCACCCCGGCCAGGGCGCGGCCGCGTCGAACATGGTGCGTCTGCTTGCCGATTCCCCGATCGTCGCCAGCCATGCGGGCCCTGACTGCACCAGGGTTCAAGACGCGTACTCACTGCGGTGCGCACCGCAGGTCGCCGGCGGCGCACGCGACACCGTCGATCACGCCCGCCTCGTCGCCGGGCGCGAATTGGCCAGTGCTGTCGACAATCCCGTTGTCACCCTCGACGGACGGGTTCGATCCAACGGAAACTTCCACGGAGCTCCCGTGGCCTACGTCTTGGACTTCCTCGCCATCGTGACCGCGGATGTCGCGGGGATCAGCGAACGCCGCACCGACCGCTTCCTCGACGTAGCACGCAACCACGGTCTGACTCCCTTCCTTGCCGACGACCCCGGAGTCGACAGCGGACTGATGATCGCGCAGTACACACAAGCTGCCGTCGTGTCCGAACTCAAGCGACTCGCAAGCCCCGCCAGCGTCGATTCGATTCCCTCCTCGGCCATGCAGGAAGATCACGTCTCCATGGGATGGTCGGGTGCACGTAAGCTCCGCCGGTCCATCGACGGTCTCACCCGCGTTCTCGCGATCGAGATACTCACTGCAGCACGAGGAATCGATTTGCGCTCCCCACTCGAACCCTCACCAGCCACCGGAGCCGTCCTTCGGGCCCTCCGCGAGAAGGTGCAGGGGCCGGGCACCGATCGCTTCCTGTCCCCCGAGATCGAGGCCGCGGTGGACTTGGCGGCATCGGGTGCACTCGTTGCGGCCGCGGAGAACGCGATCGGCGCCCTGGCATGAGCGCGCCCGGAGCGCTGCGGCCTCGCCCCCGACCCGAAATCGAAGCACTCCCTCGGTACTCCAAAGCCGCCGGCCTCGAGCAGGTTCGGTGGCGGGCGTCGAGCAACGAGTCGACGGTTGCACCCTCGGCGGCAATTCTCGAGGCCGTCAATCTCGCGGCCTCACACTCGCACTTGTATCCGTCGCTGTTCGGCGACACGCTGATCGCCCGGTTGAGCGACCGCCTGGGTGTCGGCGACGACCAGGTATTGGTCGGCGCCGGGTCGTTGGCACTGCTCCAGCAGGTACTGACCGCATACACGGGCCCGGGCACCGAAGTCGTCTACCCGTGGCGCAGCTACGAGGCGTACCCGATACTGATCGGAATCGCCGGGGCGAGCGGTGTACCCGTCGCACTCGATTCCGAACACCGGCACGATCTGAGTGCAATGGCGGCAGCCGTGACTCCGCAGACCCGCGCGGTACTCGTCTGCAACCCCAACAATCCGACCGGAAGCGAGTTCTCGACCGCCGAGTTCGTCTCGTTCGCCCGCTCGATCCCGGGTGACGTCCTCATCCTTCTGGACGAGGCTTACCGGGAGTTCGCGACCAGCGATGTCGACGGCGTCGACCTGCTTCGAGCCTTTCCCAACATCGTCGTATTCCGAACCTTCTCCAAGGCTTACGGATTGGCCGGCCTTCGTGCCGGCTATGCCATCACCAATCCGGCGATCGCAGCGGATCTTTCCAGCGCGGCACCGCCCTTCGGGCTCAGCGCCGTTGCCGAGGCCGCGGCCTGCGCAGCGTTGACCGATCCGGCGCACACCGATTCGATAGTCGAAACGGTAACCGCGGGTCGCGCTCACCTACGTGAGCAACTCGCTGTGCGCGGCGTCGAGTCCGTCCCCAGCGGAGCGAACTTCGTCTGGATCCCTCTCGGCGAGAGAGCTTCTGCACTAGAAGCGGCTTGCGTCGCCCAGGGTGTCTCGGTCCGGATGTTCCCCGGCGAGGGAGTGCGGGTCACCGTCGGCGAGCGGGCCGCAGAAGACGCCGTGATCGCGGCTGTGGACGCTCTCGCACACAACCTTTGACCGACTGGAGAAAAGAATGTCCGTCCACGAACTCGCTCGGTCGATCGGTTCGAGTCGCCTGATCACCGACCCGGCGGTAATGGACTCGTACCGTCGCGACGAGGCCCATCTCGCCGAACCCGGCCATCCGGCAGCCGTCATGCTCGCTGAAACTGCGGCCGACATTTCCGAGGCTCTGAAATGGGCTACTGCTCACCGTGTCCCGGTGGTAACCCGCGGTGCGGGAACCGGTTTGGCGGGTGGCGGGGCAGCCGTCGAGGGCTGCCTGGTCATCTCGACCACTCGCATGCGCTCGATTCTCGAGGTCAATCCGGACGATCAGCTGGCTGTCGTGGAAGCCGGGGTGATCAACGCTGACATCAGCCGAGCAGCAGACGAGCACGGGCTGATGTACGCCCCCGATCCGAGCAGCTTCGAGATCTCCACGATCGGCGGAAACATCGCCACCAACGCCGGTGGACTGCGTTGCGTGAAGTACGGCGTCACCCGCGATTCAGTCCTGGGTCTCGAGGTTGTGCTCGCCGACGGTCGGATCGTGCGGACAGGCCGAAGGACCGTCAAAGGTGTTGCGGGATACGACTTGACCAGTCTTCTCGTCGGTTCGGAAGGAACACTCGGAGTCGTCACGAGTGCCACGCTCAAGTTGCAGCCCAAGCCCAAGAGAGCACCGGTCACCGTCGTCGGCAGTTTCGATTCTCTCCGCTCCGCAGCGGACGCGGTTGCCGCGGTCGTTCGCGACGGAATCGGGCCGAGCCTGCTGGAGCTGATCGATCGAGCAACCCTTCGCGCAGTCGACGACTGGAAACGAATCGGGTTGGAAGACAACACCGCCGCGATGCTGATCGCACAGGCCGATGGGGTCGACGCCGACGCAGCAGCCGCGGCGATGCAGAAACACTTCGAGAGGGCTGGCGCCGATTTTGTCGCCGTCTCACAGGACGCAGCAGAAGCCGCACAGCTACTCGAGATTCGCCGACTCGCCTATCCGGCATCCGAACGACTCGGGCAATGTCTGGTGGAAGACGTCGGGGTCCCGCGGTCGAAACTGCCCGACATGCTCGAAAGTATCGACCGGGCGGCCGCCGAGCACTCGGTCAAGATCATGACCGTCGCGCACGCGGGTGACGGCAACGTCCATCCGACCTTCGTCTTCGACCGCACTGCCGACGGCTCGGCCCCCGAAGCCGTGTGGACCGCCGCGGACGAGGTCTTCCGGCGTGCTCTCGAACTCGGCGGAACTCTGACCGGAGAGCACGGCGTCGGCGTTCTGAAGCGTCGCTGGCTCTCTCTCGAGCTCGGTGAGGACAGCATGCAACTGCACCGATCGATCAAGGCCGCGTTCGATCCACTCGGAATCCTCAACCCTGGTAAGGGTTTCTGATTCTCGAGCGGTGTTACACAGCATTTACGCGAAATCGGGTTTCAGGTATTGACGCCTGTATATACAGGCATATACATTTATCCGCAGTGACAGTGACCCAGCGCACAGAGCACCAGGCGCAAAGCACCAAGCACGAAGAAGGTGGGCAATACCCCGACGTCGATTCCGTCGCTCGACGGGCTCGCAGCAGAAAGACAGGCCTATGACTCACGATGGACCGGCCGAGGTCATCCTCACCCCGGAACGACGCACTATCGACGTCGTCCCGGATGCAGAACGACACGGCACCCCGCGCAGCCAGTTCACTCTCTGGTTCGGCGCCAACATGCAGATCACGGCAATCGTCGACGGTGCTCTCGCCGTCGTATTCGGCGCGGACGCCATCTGGGCAATCGTCGGACTTCTGATCGGCAACATCTTCGGTGGCGCTGTCATGGCGCTTCACTCCGCACAGGGCCCGCGCATGGGCCTCCCCCAGATGATCTCGAGTCGCGCCCAGTTCGGCGTCAAGGGAGCCGTCGTACCGCTAGTTCTCGTCATCCTGATGTACCTCGGCTTCGCTGCCACCGGCACCGTGTTGGCCGGCCAAGCCGTCAACAAGATCCTGCACATCGACAGCCCCACCGTCGGCATCGTCGTCTTCGGTCTCCTCACCGCATTCGTCGCGGTCACCGGCTACAAGCTGATCCACATCGTCGGCAGGATCGCCACCGTCGTGGGCATCGTCGGATTCTCATACCTGGCCGTTCGACTGTTCCTCGAGTACGACGTCGCCTCGTACGTCGGTATCAAGGGCTTCGACATCGTCACCTTCCTGCTCGCGATCTCGCTGGGCGCCGGTTGGCAGCTCACGTTCGGCCCGTACGTCGCCGACTACTCGCGTTACCTGCCGCGCAGCACCTCCGAGAGCACTACCTTCTGGTCGACGTTCCTCGGTAGCGTCATCGGATCACAGTGGTCCATGACCTTCGGCGCCCTCGTCGCGGCCTGCGCCGGCGACGCGTTCCTGGGTAACCAGGTCGGCTTCATGGGAGATCTCGCCGGACCCGCTGCCATCGCCTTCCTGATCTACTTCGTCATCCTGGTCGGCAAGCTGACGGTGAACGTGCTCAACGCGTACGGCGGATTCATGTCGATCCTGACCACCGTCACAGCCTTCAACGGCCAGTCACGAATCTCGAGCACCGCCCGTACCCTCTACATTCTCGGTTTCACCGCTGTCTCGGTGTTGATCGCCATCGCCGCCAGCGCCGACTTCCTGGACAACTTCAAGAACTTCGTCCTGGTGTTGCTGATGGTGTTCACGCCGTGGAGTGCGATCAATCTGATCGACTACTACCTGATCTCCAAGGAGCGCATCGACATTCCGGCGCTCTACGACGTCAACGGTCGATACGGAGCATGGAACTTCACCGCATTGGCTTGCTACGCCGCCGGCGTTCTCGCCCAGATCCCGTTCCTCGCCCAGAAGATGTACACCGGCCCCGTGACGGACATGCTCGGCGGCGCCGACATCTCCTGGATCGTCGGCATCGTGTTCACCGGGCTGATCTACTACCCGCTCGCCAAGCGCACCAGCAATCCACCTTCGTCGATGATCTACCCCGATCACACCGCGATGACCGACTCTCGCGTCTGATCCCCCAACATCTTTCGAACTTCAGTTAAGCAAGGAGAACACCATGGAAATCAGCACCCCCGGCCACGAGCCGCGCCCCGTCCGTGCTCCCCGCGGCCCCGAGCTCACGACGCTCGGTTGGCAGCAGGAGGGCGCCCTGCGCATGCTCATGAACAACCTCGACCCCGATGTTGCCGAGCACCCGGACAGCCTCGTCGTCTACGGCGGAACCGGTCGCGCAGCACGTAGTTGGGCGGCATTCGACGCCATGGTCGCCACGCTGAAGACGCTGAAGAACGACGAGACCATGCTCGTGCAGTCCGGCAAGCCGGTCGGTGTCTTCCGCACCAACGAGTGGGCACCGCGAGTGCTGATCGCCAACTCCAACCTCGTCGGTGACTGGGCGAACTGGGAAGAGTTCCGCCGTCTCGAAGACCTCGGCCTGACCATGTACGGCCAGATGACCGCAGGCTCCTGGATTTACATCGGCACCCAGGGAATCCTGCAGGGCACCTACGAGACCTTCGGCGCCATTGCGAAGAAGCGCTACAACGGATCGCTCGCCGGAACGATCACGCTCACTGCAGGTCTCGGCGGAATGGGCGGCGCCCAGCCTCTCGCCGTCACCATGAACGACGGCGTCGCGATCTGCGTCGACTGCGACATCACCCGCATCGACCGTCGTATCGCCCACAAGTACCTCGACACCAAGGCCGACAGCATCGAGCACGCGCTCGAACTGGCGACAGCGGCACGCGACGCCAAGAAGCCGCTCTCCATCGGCCTCGAAGGCAATGCGGCAGAGATCTTCCCGGCGCTACTGGAGATGAAGGCCCCCATCGACATCGTGACCGACCAGACCTCGGCGCACGATCCCCTCGCCTACCTGCCGATCGGGATCGACTTCCCCGACATGAAGATCATGTCGGAGAAGGATCCGCAGAAGTTCACCGAAGATTCCCGCAACGCGATGGCCGCGCACGTCAAGGCCATGGTCGGATTCATGGACGCCGGCGCCGAGGTGTTCGACTACGGCAACTCCATCCGTGACGAGGCCCGCAAGGCCGGCTACGACCGCGCTTTCGACTTCCCCGGATTCGTTCCGGCCTACATCCGCCCGCTCTTCGAAGAAGGTCTCGGCCCCTTCCGCTGGGCAGCTCTCTCCGGTGATCCCAAGGACATCGAGGCCACCGACAAGGCCATCCTCGAACTCTTCCCCGAGAACGAGCACCTGCGTCGCTGGATCACCATGGCAGGCGAAAAGGTTGCCTTCGAGGGCCTTCCGGCCCGCATCTGCTGGCTCGGATACGGTGAGCGCCACCTCGCGGGCCTCAAGTTCAACGAGATGGTCGCCTCGGGCGAACTGTCCGCGCCGATCGCCATCGGCCGCGATCACCTCGACTCGGGATCGGTCGCCTCGCCGTACCGCGAAACCGAATCGATGATCGACGGGTCCGACGCGATCGCCGACTGGCCGCTGCTCAACGCCCTGGTCAACACCGCGTCCGGCGCTTCGTGGGTTTCACTTCACCAAGGCGGCGGCGTCGGTATGGGACGCTCCATCCACGCGGGACAGGTGTGCATCGCCGACGGCACCGAACTCGCAGCCAAGAAGCTCGAAGCGGTTCTCACCAACGATCCCGGGATGGGCGTCATCCGGCATGCGGATGCAGGATACGACCACGCCATCGACACGGCGGCCACGCGCGGCGTCCGTATCCCGATGACCGAGAACTGAAACAGCTCCACCACCTCACACTGAGTTAGGAATTACATTGACCACGAATGGTTCTCGAACCACAGTTCTGACCAACATCGGAACCCTCGTCACCAATGACCCGACTCTGGGTGAGGGCAAGCTCGGCGTACGACACGACGCGGCAATCGTTTTCGACGACGGCGTTGTTGCTTGGGTCGGCGATTCCGCCGACGCCCCGGCTGCCGATATCGGTCAGGATATCGGCGGTCGGGCCCTGCTCCCCGGTTTCGTGGAGAGTCACTCGCACCTGGTGTTCGGTGGCGAGCGGGCCGAGGAATTCGCAGCTCGCATGGCGGGCGAGAAGTACGCCGCCGGCGGCATTCGCAACACCATCGAAGCGACGCGCTCGGCCACCGACGAACAATTGCAGGCCAATGTTCGGCGCCTACTCGACGAATCCCTGCGCTCGGGCAGCACAACCGTCGAATGCAAGACCGGGTACGGGCAGAACACCGAGAGCGAACTACGCAGCGCACTGATCGCCGGACAGTTCACCGACGAGGTCACACTGCTGGCCGCCCATGTTCCACCACCCGAATATGCCGGCCGCGCCGATGATTACGTCGCCATGGCGTGCGACGAGATGATCCCTGCCTGTGCGCCACACGCAAAGTGGATCGATGTCTTCTGCGAGCGAGGAGCATTCAACCGCGAACAGGCTCATGCAGTCCTGAGCGCAGGCGTAGCCGCCGGACTGATCCCCCGCGTCCACGGCAATCAGCTCGGCGAAGGGCCAGGAGTTCAGCTCGCCGTCGAGATGGGAGCAGCGTCCGTCGACCACGTCACGTACGTCACCGCCGAGGACATCGACGCCCTGGCTCAGAGTTCCACCGTCGCAACACTGTTGCCCGGCGCCGACTTCTCCACCCGCAACAAGTACCCCGACGCACGCGCACTGCTCGACGCCGGAGTCACCGTAGCTCTGGGCGCCGACTGCAATCCCGGTACCTGTTACACCACGAGCCTTCCGTTCTGCATCGCAATTGCGGTGCGAGACATGCACATGACGCCCGCTGAGGCAGTCTGGGCAGCCACTGCAGGTGGCGCTCGGGCGCTGCAGCGCACCGACGTCGGAACCCTTTCTCTCGGAACACGTGCCGACGCCATCGCGCTCGATGCACCGTCGTACCTCCACCTCGCCTACCGCCCGGGCGTCCCTCTGGTGCGCGAGGTCTGGAAAAACGGCGCACTCGCCACAAGCTACTGAAATACACTCACCGGGAGGCCGTCGTGGCACATCAGATCGCAGTCGACATCGAACCCAAGCCGTGGACCGGGCGCTCCGACGGCACCACTGCCGAGCATCTGCGGTGGCATCATGCCGTGCAACCGTATTCAGCCGAAACAGCTCCCGGCGACTGTGTTCTGATCGGATTCTCCAGCGACGAAGGAGTCCGCCGCAACAAGGGCCGCCGCGGCGCCGCGGATGGCCCGGACGCATTGCGAGCGGGGTTGGCCTCCATGGCGCTGGCCGAACCACTGCAGATTCAGGACGCGGGAACCGTTGCCGTGTCGGGTGAAGAACTCGAGGCCGGTCAGGCCGCACTCGGGAACGCCGTCAGTGCCGCGCTCGATTCGGGACACTTCCCCGTGGTTCTCGGGGGAGGACACGAAATCGCCTACGGTACATACCTCGGCGTCGCGGGCTCCGAGTTGCGAACCGCCGGAGCCAAACTCGGAATCCTCAACTTGGATGCGCACTTCGACCTTCGTGGCGACCCGATCCCCAGTTCCGGCACGCCCTTTCGTCAGATCGCCGAGGACGAAGCCGCGGCAGGCACCTCACATCAGTACAGCGTGATCGGAATCAGCCAACCGAGCAACACCACTGCTCTGTTCGACACGGCTCACCGCCTTGGCGTTCGCTATCTGCTCGACGAAGAATGCGGAGTGATCGCTCGAGGCGTCGTGGATCAGTTCCTCGCAGACTTCCTCGACGACGTCGATCTGGTCTACCTGACCATCGACCTCGACGTGCTTCCCGCCGCCGTGGCGCCGGGCGTCAGCGCACCCGCGGCCTACGGCGTCAGTCTGGAAACAATCCAATACGTATGTGATCGAGTCACATCCAGCGGAAAGCTCGCGGTTCTCGATGTCGCCGAACTGAACCCGAGCCTCGACATCGACAATCGCACTGCCCGGACCGCTGCTCGCCTGATCCACCGGATAGTCACCAAGCACGTGCCGGTTCGGCGCTAGCATCGGCGCGCCTCCAGCGCATCGAGGATGAGATCGAGACCGTAGGCGAACTCACTCGTGTGGTCGTAAGCCGGACTCAGACCGTGATCGACGATCATCTCGTGAAGGAAGGGCAACTCTTCAGCCGGAAGGTGCTCGAGGATGTCACTCGCAACTTCTTCGACGTCGCCGGGTGCGCTCATCGGTAGATTCGCCTCCTGGAGAACATATCCGCCGATGTAACTGTCGATCAGCGAGGCTCCGTGGGCGGCCATCGGCAGCGTGAACCCGGCCTTCCGGAGGACTCCGAGCACAGCGTCGAGATGACGCAGGGTCGCCGAGCCAGGGTTGCGTCGCGAATCCAGCAAACCGAGAGCCCAACGGTGCTGCGACAGGACTGTGCGAGCGGAAAAGGCGCGTCCACGGATTGCATCTCGCCAATCCGCACACTCGCCGTCGGGTAGGTCGATCGCCTCGAAGACCGCATCGACGACGCCGTCGAGAATCGCATCTTTGTTGGGAACGTGGTGGTAGAGCGACATCGCCTCGATGCCCAACTCCTGGGCCACCCGTCGCATCGTGACGGCCTCGACACCACCCGCGTCGGCAACGCGGATCGCACCCTCGATCACGCGAGTCCTGTTCAGCGACTGTCGCGGTTGCCGTGACACACAGACTCCCCTCCGAGGAACGAATACGTTGACAACCTTACATCCGTAAGTCACCCTTACAGGTGTAAGTCAGCCTTACGTTCGTAAGGCGCTCGCGAAGGGAGACCGCAATGCCGATGCCGAGATGGTGGGGACATGTCAACAAGCGAGTGTTCAATCCTCGTGCGATCTCGAGCGGGAAATGGCCGGTACTGACACACGTCGGACGCACATCCGGCACGACCTACCGGACACCTCTCGACGCCTATCCGGTCGAGGGTGGCTATGTCTTCATTCTGGTGTAMGGATCAGGCTCGGACTGGGTGCAGAACGTCTTGAAAGCGGGAAGCGCTCGACTGTCGGTCGACGAGACGGAGGTGCGCCTTGGCGCCCCGCGCCTCGTCACGAAAGACGAAGCATTTCAAGCACTTTCCTCAGATGTGTCCCAACCCCCGAGACTGCTCCGCATCACCGAGTACCTTCGGATGGATCTGATTACGGCCTGAGGCTGCCCGTCACGCGAGGACCTCACGCACGGCGGACCTGACTTCGTCCATGCTGCAACCGGATTCGATCAGTTCAGTACCCGTATGCACCAGCGAGTTGATCAACTTGGCGGTGAGCTTCGGGTCCGACACGCCACGGAGGCGAAGGGCCTCGACAAGCGGAAGCACAAGACTGTCGTGCATTTCCATGATCCGCGAATCTCGAAACGTTTGCGGGGTCAGCGTCGCCAGCGCTCCGACTATCGCATGCTCCCCGTCGGCAACCAGCTGGAGGTTTGCCTCGACGTACGCCCATACCGGATCGTCTGCGCCTGCCATCGCCTCGACGATCTTGTCGTTCCAGCGCGGGAACATGTCTTCGACGACGGCACTGAGGAGATCTTCTCGGGACCGGAAGTAGTGGTAGGCACTCGACCTGGCGAGCCCGGCCTTCGCTGCCACCTCACCGAGCCCCGGCGGCCGGTCCGGGGTCTCGGACAGAAGAGCGTGTGCAGCGTCGAGGAGGGCACGCCGCTGAGCAGCACGATGCTCGACCACAGTGGGGGCATCGATCCTCGGCACCGAATCTCCTCCAGTCCCCTTGCGGGCTTACTCGCTCTGACGCAATCGACCGTCAACCATTTCGAGGATGCGGTCGCAGTGCCCGAGCACGTCGTGATCGTGGGTCACCATGATCGTAGCGACGCCGGCCTCGTGAGTTTCGCGCGAGAGCAGTTCAACCACCTCATGGCTACGTTTTCGGTCGAGAGCAGCCGTCGGTTCGTCGACGAGCAGTAGCGAGGGATTGCTCATCAATGCCCGAGCGATACCGACGCGCTGTCGTTCGCCGCCGGAGAGTTGACCAGGTCGACGATCCGC
The DNA here is from genome assembly GCF_056401575.1 of Rhodococcus sp. P4_E4. NCBI lineage: Bacteria > Bacillati > Actinomycetota > Actinomycetes > Mycobacteriales > Nocardiaceae > Rhodococcus > Rhodococcus sp. P4_E4. The sequence goes on from NZ_JBFUJB010000001.1 coordinate 524,631, forward strand.
ACGGTGGCTCATACCGACCGAGTCGAGCAATTCCTCGGGATCGCGCCCCGGCCGCCCCGTGAGCTTGGGAATCAGCCGAAGCTGATCGCGCGCCGTCAGCGCTGGAATCAGATTGCCGGATTGAAAGACGAAGCCGACCTTGTCTCGTCGAAGTTTGGCCAATGCACGGGCCGGCATCGCCGACACGTCGACGCCGTCGATGACAATCGTTCCACTCGACGGCCGACCGAGTCCGCCGGCCACAGCGAGCAAGCTCGACTTTCCAGCCCCTGACGGTCCGACGATCGCGACGAGTTCGCCGCCCGCGACCTCGAGGTCCACGTTGTCGAGGGCGAGCACTGTGGAGTCACCGTCACCGAATCGAAGACTGACAGCGGTCAATACCAGTCCGGTAGTGGTTTTTTCGACTGTGGTCATCGGTTTTCCCCCAATGCGGTGAGCGGGTTGACACGCGTAACGCGGACGATGGAAACGGCTGCGCCGATCAGCCCGAGTACCGCCAAGAGCACTGCGCCGTTGACGACAGGGCCGGACTCCAGAGCGAACGGCATCCCACCGCCTTCGAGTCCCGAGCCGAGCCCCAAGCCCAGCAACACACCGATGCCGATGGAACCAAGCAGCACTACCAGTGCCTGTGCCATGCCGTCGCGAAGCAGAAAGCCGGTGGAGGCTCCCATCGCACGCAACACTGCGAGTTCGCGACCACGCTGAACTGTCCAGATACTGAAGAATGCGCCGACGACCAGTGCGGAGATCGCGTACAGAAACGCCTTGATCATCGACATTGTCATCATTTCCGCGGAGAAGCCCGGTGAGGAGTCGAAAGATTCCTCGAGCGTCTTTGCAGACGTTCCCGCCGCCACATCTCCCGACACGAGGTCCGGCACTACATCGTCCAGGCCCCGAATCGCAACGACACTCGCTTCGGAATAGGCACTGGCGTTGGCGGTTTCGCCGATCTTGGCACCGGCGTGAACCTCCTGCCAGGTACGCAGGGGCAGGTAGGCGACGTCTACGTGCCCGAAAGTGCGCTTGTCTTCGGTGAATCCGACAACTGTCAGCTCCGTACCGAGTCGATCGAGTATCACCGTGTCACCGATCGCAACACCATCATCACGGAAGGTAGAGCTGACGATGATGTCCGTGTCGGCTTGCAGTCCCCTCCCGTCGGCGGTGACGGGCTCGAGGAAGGAGCCAGGTTCGATACCGAAGAGCGTGAGATCGACAGGCGTGCCACTGCGAGTTTTTGCATTGACGATCATGTTGCCGAAGAGCTCGGCGTCTTGGACATCGGGTTGCATGCGCCATGCCTGCGCCTGCTCTTCGGTGACGACCGAGCGCGAAAACGCCGAGTCGGCTTTGGTGTCCGGGGCGAAGGCAAACGCCTGGATCGGCGTCCGCTGCAAAGCGGAGACACCGTCGTTGACCAGGCCGGACGAGAGGCCGGACAGGATCACCATCAAGATCGAGATGAGGGCAACCACGGCGCCCATCAAGAGGAATCGGTTTCGCGCAAACCACAGTTCACGCAGGGCGAGGAACATTCGGGAAGCTCCAAAGTCGTCGGTGCGAGTCACGCCGACTTTTATCGACGCCTTGTCGAAATCATATCGACAAGGCGTCGAAAAACTATGTGAGGTGCGTTACTACTATTCGTAGTAGACATCGTGAGGCGCTGAGCGTCGTATCAGTCCCCGACGCCCACTGGCCGATCGCCGACAATCGAGATTCGATCCATCACACGACGAGCCGGGAAGTAGTCACTGGCCGCGTAATGCTGGCAGGTCCGATTGTCCCAGAAGGCAACAGTATTCGGCTCCCACTTCAGTCGGACCTGGAATTCCGGACGATTGACGTGGCGATACAGCATCGTGAGAAGTTCGTTCGATTCCTCTTCGGATACGCCCAAGATCCGTTGCGTGAAGGTCATGTTGACGAACAACACCCGCCTGCCGCTTTCCGGAATGACCCGAACCACCGGATGCTGCACCGCAGGGAACTTCGGACGCAACATCTCGACCGCATCCGCCGGCATCGACCTACCGAACGAGTTGATCCAATCATGTTCTGCAACAAGCGGGTCGATACGCTTCCTGACGTCTTCCGGAAGCAGATCGTAGGCAGCAGCGGTGTCAGCCCACAACGTGTCACCACCCACCTCTGGCACCTCGACTGCACGAAGTACGGCGGCAAACGAAGGAAACTCGTGCCACGTCACGTCGTTGTGCCAGTTGTTCTCGACGCCGCCGACCATCGCATCCTTGGCCAGCGTCGTGACATCGACGTCCGTCTGCCCTGGCTGCGTGTACTTGAAGAACGGATGCTGTTCGAGATCGCCCCAACGCTCGGCAAAAGCTCGATGTTCTGCTCGGCCGAGGTCCTGATCCCGAAAGAAGAGGACTTTCCATTCGAGGAGAGCGCGGCGAAGTTCCGCAATCACGGCATCAGACAGGTCCCCACCGAGTCGAATGCCGGAGATTTCCGCTCCGATCGTCGGCGTGACCGCCTTGACCGCAAAGTGTTCGTACGGCGCCGGAACTACGGACTCGGGATTCCGGCGAGCGACAAGTGGACCATAGGCAGCAAGCGGATCGGTGGGGATCGGAAAGATCGTTGCCGCAGGCAAAAGGGTAGCCATCAAGGCACTTCCTCGGAATCGACGATGTCGTAACGGACAATCCAGATTAAGTCTATGTCCTTAACGTGTCAACGGTCACGTTCTCCGGTGCGCACCTTGACCCTGACGCCGCGTCAGGGTTGGAGAATGGTTTCCACAGACGAAATCCGAATCGACAAACGGGAGGGCGAGGCGATGATGACCATCGGCGAGCTGGCGAATCTGGCCGGCACCACCGTCAGATCCGTGCGCTACTACCACTCGAACGGGCTTCTCGAAGAACCACAACGCCAACCCAACGGCTACCGCATGTACCGGGCGGTGGACCTGGCACGACTGAGCCGCATCCGCCGCCTGCGCGATCTGGGGATTCCTGTTGCCAAGATCGCCGAACTGCTCGACGGCGACGCTCACGACACCCGGTCCGCACTCGACGCACTCGACAAGGAACTGGCAGCCAAGGCCGAACAGATCGCGGTTCAACGTGCTCACATCGAGTCGCTACGCCGCAACGCCGATCCCGAACTACCCGACGCGTTTTCGGAAGTGCTCGCACAGTATGTCGTTGCCGGTGCACCGACAGCGTGGATCGACAACGAGCGCGAACTCCTGATCCTCGCGCTCACCGTCTCCGGGGGTGATCCCGAAGTCTGCGATTCACTCCTGAGCGCACACCGCCGGGCGTTGGCGAAGCCGAACCGCGAGCAGGCAATCGAACTGATTACTCGCATGTACGCCCTCACCGACGCTCCGGCGGACGCCGACACGATTGCGGCCCTTGCCATTCAGTTCTGCGATTTCACCGAGAGAGTGCTTCCTGAACAGGCCGCACCGGAACGCCCTTCACCCACCCGGTTGGTAGCGGTGCTGCGCGAGCACCAAGCAGATCGAAGAACCCCGACCCAGGAAAGATTCGCGAAGGCTGTAGCGGCCGAGTTCGCTGCCCGCCAGTCTCGACCCTGAAACTCCGCCACTGAATCCCCACATCGGAAGTGGGGTGATCAACGCTGCCCGAAAATGGGCTCGAAACAAGGACACGACACGACAATGACTGGATCCATCATGCCCAGATCACGCACGCCTCGACCACGAAAGTGGCTGGCTACCACAATCGCCGCTGCCGCACTCGCAGTACCTGCACTGGCGGCGTGCTCGGATCCTGCTGCTCCGCAGGAAGATCCACAATCGAATCTCGGCGCGTTCTACGACCAGGATGTCGAATGGGGGCCATGCGCCACAGACACCGGAACATCGACGGCAAGTGACTGCGCCATGGTCACAGTACCTTTGGACTATTCCGCACCTGACGGCAAGACGATCGAAGTGGCGATCTCGCGGGTCGCGTCCACCGACCCTGCACAGCGACGCGGGATCTTGCTCACCAACCCTGGCGGCCCGGGCGGCCGCGGTCTGGGATTGCCCGAGATTCTGAATGCCGGGATGACACCGGAAGTCGCAGCGGCATACGACGTCATCGGCATGGACACCCGAGGACTCGGCAAGAGCACGCCGATCGACTGCGGCGTCGAGCAGATGACATGGATGCGTTCACCCGGTACCACAGAGGAAGGGTGGAACGAAAGTGTTGCGCTCGCACGCGAGGCCGCTGACACATGCTGGGACAAGTACCCGGACTATCTGCCGCACATCAATACTCAGAACATCGCCCGCGACCTCGACGTGATTCGTGGTGCCCTCGACCAGGAGAAGGCGTCGTACTTCGGGTGGTCGTACGGCACATACCTTGGTGCGACCTATGCTCAAATGTTCCCAGACAGGATCGACCGTGTGGTTCTCGACAGCGCACCGGACCCGAAGAAATACGGATACGAGATGTTCCAGGACATGGGCCCGGCCAATGAGAAAGCGATCGACGGATTCTCACAGTGGGCAGCAGACCACAACTCCACCTATGCACTCGGATCGACGCCCGCCGAAGTTCGCGCCCTCATCGAGAAGCTGATCTCGGACGCTGCCACCACTCCGATTCAGATCGGTGACTACGCCGTCGACGATCACGTCCTTCCATTCCTGATGTACGTCAACGGAACCGGGGACACCGAAAAGGAAAGCGAGGCATTCGCGCAGGTATTGGTTCAGTTGCGCGAACTCGCCGCAGGCAAGACCGTCGAGGACATCCATCCCCAGCTGACGGGACTGATGCAGGCGTGGTTCCAGACCGAATTGGGGACCGGCCCTGACTATGCCGGAACAATCGCCATTGTCTGCGGAGACGTGTCGATGCCGAGCGATCCCGCGTGGTATCGCAACAAGTTGGAGGAGCACCGTGGTGATCAGCCGATCTTCGCCGGCACGCACAACACGATCATGCCCTGCGCGTTCTGGCGCAGTGAGGCCCCGAAGCGGATCGACATCGACAACAACGTTCCGGCATTGCAGATCCAGGCAACCGGTGACACCCGCACGACGTACGACGAAGGCCTCGGCATGCACGAAGCGATGAAAGGCTCACGGCTCGTGACAGTTCCAGGCCGCACTCATGCGGTGTTCCCGGGCTACGCGAATACTTGCGCAAACGCCGCCGTCAACTCGTACCTGCTCGACGGCTCACTGCCCGCCGAAGACGTGGTGTGCGAGTCGTGATCTCAGCCAGTCAGCTCGCTCTTGATCTCGTTCTTGAGAACTTTGCCGACCTTGGAGCGAGGTAGATCGTCCCAGACGATGACTTGCTTCGGAGTCTTCACACTTCCGATGCGAGACTTCACGAAAGCCATCACCTCGGCGCCGTCGATGTCTGCGCCGAGGTGTGGCTGCACCACTGCCACAACACGTTCGCCCCACTTGTCGTCCGGCAACCCGATCACTCCGCAGTCCTGAATCCCCGGATACGCCATGAGTGCCTGCTCCACCTCGACCGAATAGACGTTGAAACCGCCGGTGATGATCATGTCCTTCGCACGATCGACGATGAACAGGAAATTGTCCTCGTCCAGGTACCCGATGTCGCCGGTGTGATGCCAGCCGTGGGCTGACGCTTCCGCGGTTGCGTCGGAGTTCTTGTAATAACCCGCCATCACCAACGAACTGCGAATCACCACCTCACCACGCTCGCCACGTCCGAGCAGCGCGCCTTTGTCGTCCATGATCCCCACGGTCACCAGCGGCGACGGTCGACCCGCCGACGAAAGTCGTGACGTTGCGACAGTGCCGTCCGGGCCGAAATGCTCCTTCGGTGACATCGTCGAGATCATCATGGGGGCTTCACTCTGCCCGAACAGCTGAGCCATGACCGGTCCGATCTTGTCGATCGCCTCCTCTAGCCTGGTCGGGGAGATCGGTGCCGCGCCGTACCAGAAACACTGCAGCGAGCTACGATCCGTTACCGCGAGGTCCTCGTGCTCGAGCAACATGTAGATGAGCGTCGGCGGCAGGAAGGTGTGAGTCACCTTGTGCTTCTGAACGTTCGCGAGGAAGTACCCGAGATCGGGCTTCGGCATGATCACCACTTCGCCGCCGAGGGCCATGATCGGGAAGCACAAAACACCGGCGGCGTGAGTCAACGGCGCCAACGCCAGATACACCGGGCGCCCCTCGAATGGATAACTCATCAAAGTGATTGCGGTCATCGTCTCGATGTTGTGCCCGGTCAACATCACGCCTTTGGGGCGGCCCGTCGTACCACCGGTACCGACCAGCATGGTGACGTCGTCGGGCGCCGCGGCGTCGAGTTCTTCTTCCCCGAGCCAGCTTTCGAGGGACTGTGCCGAATCCCACTCGCCGTCGATACAGACGAGCGTCACCAACTGTGGAAGCGCGTCCTTGATCTGGTCGACAAGCGGCGCATAGGACTTCTGGAAGAACAGAGCGCGACAATCGAACAGATCCAACAGGTCTCGGTTCTCCGCAGCTTCGTTGCGGGGGTTGATCGGGCACCAGACCGCGCCAGCCCTACTGATACCGAATACGCAGGAGAACGAGATCGGGTCATTGCCGGACAGAATCGCGACCTTCTCGCCCGCCGAGATGCCCGAAGCCGCGAGCGAAGCTGCGAAGCGTCGGCTGAACTGTTGCACCTCGCCGTAGGAGAGAGTGCGCTCCCCCATCGTCAAACACGGTGCGGTGGAACCAAGAGAGGCTCCCTTGTCGAGATAGTCGGTCAAACGCATGGGGAGCCTCCAGGGCGGGGCTCCCGGCGCGATGCACGCCGGGAGCCGTGAACATGATAACGAGGGCGACGAGCTAGGCGTTGATGGTTACTTCCGGCTCCAGAGCCAGCCCGAAACTACGTAGCGCGCCAAGCAGTTCGCGATGGCCGAACGCCTGGCAGGCCGAGGCAAGCCCGGTCCGCTTGGGCGCCTGCTGAAGCAACGAATGCGCTGCATAGGCGTGCAGGAGGCCCGTCTGCTTGTAGTTGCAGTTTCCGTGAATCACGACGTGCGAGCGACCCAGCGGACCCGACGCGTAGACGGAGTCGAGTGAGGTGTTGATGCGCGGATTTTCACGAGGGGGCATACCCGCCTGAACCGAACCGGCGATCTCGGCCAAGGCGGCTTCCTGCTCGTCGGCGGGCAGGGTCTTGATCTGCTCCTCCACGATCTTCTGTGTCGCGACAACACCTTCCATCACGGTGCGGTCGAACACCCCGCCCGCAGCCTTGACGTTGGAAACTCGCGGATCGTTCTTGAACCACACGGGGTGGCAAGTTCCGCCCCACGGCAATGCAAGCGCAGTTTCGTGCTGGCCGGGAACGACGACGTCGAAAGTCTGGCCGGGCGCCCACTGCACGTACTTGTTCTGCTCGAGGTAGTACCAGTTCGCTTTCAGGATGGTGAAGATCGTCTGAGTGGAGGCATAGGTGGGAAATCCCTTCCACAGCACGAGAATGTCGAGCGTATCGAGACCCGGCGTTTCCAGTGCGATGTTGGCCGCGATCTCACCGGTGGTGTACATCTGCGCGATACCGGGCGAGAGAAGCAGGCCCTTCTCCTGGTACTTGTCGCCGAACTTCTCCTGGACGTCGAGTACCCAGTCCTGCTCACCGGTGGTGTCCATGTAGTGGCAACCGGCATTCAACGCAGCCTCGACGACGGTGCCGCCAAGCTTGATGAAAGGTCCGACCATGTTGCTGACAACCTGTGCACCGGTGAACAATTCGGTGAGAGCCTCGACCGTGTGCTCGACCTCGACGACCTCGTGATCGACGGTGTCCAAACCGGGGATCTTGTCGAGGACCTCTTGGATGCGAGCGGCATCGCGGCCGGCCGCGATGAACGGGATGTTGAACTCGCGCAGGTATTCACACACCAGACGGCCGGTGTACCCGGAGACGCCGTAAACGATGACGGGCTTCTTTTCGGACATGTTCGTGGAACCTTTCGAAGACGTGAGAAGGATGTACGTACGAATGGGGAGGGCAGTTACATGCCCATGCCACCGTCGACCGGTAGGCCGATTCCGGTGATGAATCGCGCGGCGTCGGAGGACAAGAACACCACGGCGTCAGCCATGTCGTTCACTTCACCGAGGCGGCCGAGCGGGGTGAGACCGATGACGTCGCCGACTGCCGCTTCGGCACTGGGCCAGAGGCCGAGCTTCTCCATGTCCGCCGCGAGTCCGAGACCCATCTCCGTGGCGACGAGGCCCGGGTAGATGCAGTTGACACGGACTCCGTAGCCGAGCTTGCCCGACTCGGCGGCGGCAACTCTGGTGAAGCGATCGACCGCGGACTTGGTCGCGGAGTATCCACTGATCCCGGGAAACGGAATGGTTGCGGCCACTGAAGAGATGTTGATGATGGAGCCGCCGGTTCCGGCTACGCCACCCGGACGCATGCTGCGCAGTCCGTGTTTGGTTCCGAGCGCCGTGCCGAGGATGTTGACCTCACACATACGGCGGATGTCGCCCGGATCGAGGTCGACCACCAGCGAAGAAATCTCGATGCCTGCGTTGTTGACGAGGATGTCGAAGCCGCCGAGAGTCTCCGCGGTGGCGGCGACTGCCTCTTCCCAGTTGGCGTCGTCGGTGACGTCCAGCTTTACGAAGCCGGTTTTGACTCCGCCCGAACCAACGGCCTCTGCGGTGGCACGACCTTCGTCTTCGAGAACATCGCCGATCATCACCGACGCCCCCGCCTTCGCCAACGCCTCAGCCATTCCGGCTCCGAGCCCCTTGGCACCACCTGTGACCAGTGCTTTTCGTCCCTCGAGATCAAACACGCTCATTTTCGACTGCCTCCATGACTGAAACGACTCTCGCGATGCCACCGTTCACAGCGACGCTGCCAAGTGGTGTGAGTCACAGAGTATTCAACTTTGGACGAGTGTCAAGAGAAATCTTGACGACTGTCAAGATTTTGTTACACGCTCGTCAAAGACCAGGGGTTACACTGATTCGGACGCGGCGATCGTGCCGCTGTGGAAACCGCAGGGAACAGGACGTGCCATCGTGACCACGACAGTCGAGAAGCCTAGTGAGGCAGGGAAAAAGGCGGTTCCTGTCTCTTCGGAGAAGCGGTCCAACGCCGACAAGGTGTCACGTCGTCAGGTCGACAAATTCTCCGAGCGACGTGATCAACTGGCCGAGGCCGCACTGCAAACGCTGGCCGAACTGGGCTACGCACGCACGAGCCTGCGCGAAATCGCCCAGAATTCGGAGTTCTCCCACGGCGTCCTGCACTACTACTTCAGCGACAAGGTCGATCTCATCACCCACTGCGTGCGCCACTACAAGGCACGCTGCGTCACCCGCTACGACGGCATCGTCGCCACCGCTCAGACGCCGGAGGAACTGAAAACGGGTTTCGGCGCGCTGCTCGCCGAGACCATGATCGACGAGCCGACGATGCACCGCCTCTGGTACGACCTGCGCGCGCAGTCGATGTTCGAGGAGTCGTTCCGAACCGACGTGGCCGCGATCGACGAGAGTCTCGAAAACATGATCTGGCGCATCGTCTCTCGCTATGCCGAGCTTCTCGACGTGGAGCCCTCGGTCACCTCGCCGGCGATGTACGCGATCTTCGACGGCCTGTTCCAGCAGAGTCTTCTTCGCCACCTGTCCGGTGATCAGACTGCCGCGAACTATCTTTCGGAGAGCGTCCAGCAGATGCTGCCCCTGGTAGTGCCCACACCCTGAGCCGGCACCACGTCCTGAGTCGGCTCAGCGAGCAGCGATGCCTTCCGCGACGTACCTGGCACCGCGATCGAATTCGCCGACCACGTCGTAATCGGCGTCTTGCCGCCAGAAGCGAACCAACGCTCCGTACGTACCGCCGATGATCTGCGCGAGAAACAGCGGCGGGTAGTCCGATCTCACTTCGCCGGCTTCGATACCGGCAGTGACGATCCGCAGAAGTTCCACATGGAACCGATGATCGTGTGCCGCCCCCGCTCCGGAGGAGGCGAAGTCGCGCTCGAGTTCTGCTGTCACCATGCGCAGATAGCGCGGATGCATGATCGCTTGTTGCGCAAAGTCCTGAAAAATCCGGGAGATCCGATCAGAGGTCGGCATCGGAGATTCCATGAGCTGATCCACCAGTGCCGCAAGCTGATCGAGATGATCACTGTGCAGCGCCTCGAGAACCGAGTCCTTGCCCTGGAAGTAATTGAAGAAGGTGGCTCGCGACACCTCGGCTCGCTCGGCGATGTCGTCGACGGTCGTGCTGGCGAAACCCTTTGCCGAGAACAGAATTCGAGCAGCTAAGAGCAACCTGTCGTTGGTATCGCGCTTGTTCTGTTCTCGTTTGGAAATCACGTCGACCTGCCTTTCTCCGCCTCAGGACACAGTCTTCGCCACAGTCCGGAATGTGTCCAATGTCGGTCTCGCCAGTTGGCGCACCACCCCTTCGATAGATGGACTACAGTCCAATTATGTCGCCTGTTTCCACAGAACGCCACGACCGCGTTCTCATCGTCAGGATCGAACGCGAAGAACGTCGTAATGCGATCAATCGTGAAACTGCCGAGGGCATCGAAGCCGCACTGAACCTTCTCGACGACGACCCTGCGCTGTGGGTCGGCATCATCACCGGAACCCCCAACATCTTTTGCGCCGGAACCGATATCCGAGAGCGAGCCGACCTTCGCATGCCTCGCGGCGGTGAGTACGGCGTCATTCGGCGTCAGCGAAACAAGCCTTTGATTGCCGCGGTCGAGGGGTACGCGCTGGGTGGCGGATTCGAAATCGCATTGGCCTGCGATCTGATCGTCGCCTCCGCCACAGCACAATTCGGTCTGCCCGAAACCAAACGCGGTCTGGTTGCGACGTCCGGTGCGCTCTTTCGGGCGCCACGTGCCCTTCCGATCAATGTCGCTCGCGAACTCCTGATCACCGGGCGCACTCTCGATCCCGATCGGGCCAAAGATCTCGGCGTCGTCAATGCAGTGACTGCCCCGGGTAAGGCGCTCGACGAGGCTCTGGTGATGGCGGCCGAGATCTGCGAGTCCTCTCCGACCTCGGTAAGCCTGAGCCTGAAGGCAATCGACGCTCTTTACGCCGAGGCCGATACTGCCGGATGGACCATCACCGACGACGCCAAGGACGCGGTGCTCCGATCGCCGGACATCGCCGAAGGACTCGACGCTTTTGCGAGCCGTCGGACGCCGCAGTGGAGCGGACTGCCGCCCACATGAGCGACCACGATCCGAGACGGATTTCCTATAGGGCTGGTCGGAAAGGGTGTGAACCGGTTACAGTCTCTTCCGTGACTGGAATTGGCGCATACGAGACGGGCACGCTGCTGACGCGGCGACGCCATGTCGATTTTGCGCACGTCTGTACATCCGGGTGTCCGATCTACTGATCGGACCTACGACGTGAGCGCCGCTCACGTCGATACTCGTATGTACACCCAGATCAGGGGACATTTCTGTCATGACCACCGCTTCGATCTCGCACCTGAGTTCCGTCGTAGCAGCCAATGCCGACGCCATCGACAAGGACGCAAGCAAAGCGCACGTCGTCTTCAAGGCATCCGCTCAGGCGCACGACGCCGTTGCCAGCACCATTTCTCTCGGTAAGTACACCGTCGAGGTCGACGAGCCGCCGGCCCTCGGCGGCGAGAACACCGCAGCCAATCCCGTCGAGTACTACCTCGCATCCCTGCTCTCCTGCCAGGTGGTCACCTACCGTGTGTGGGCGGACAAGCTCGGTATCGCGCTCGACGACATCTCGGCCAGGGCAGAAGGCGACCTCGACGTTCGTGGATTCTTCGGATTCGACGATGCCGTCCGCCCGGGATTCTCCGAGGTTCGCGTCGTGGTGACCCTGACCGGTCCGGAAACTCGCGAGCGATACCTGGCGTTGCAGGAGACGGTCGACGCCCACTGCCCCGTACTCGATCTCACCCGAAATCCCGTCCCAGTGCATACAGTCGTCGAAACCGCCTGACCCGCACCAACCCACCTTCACCACGGAGTATGAATTCATGAGCGAGAACACCCCCGTCGACACCGATCCGACCGCAGATTGGTCGTTCGAAACCAAGCAGGTCCACGCCGGACAGGGCCCGGACAGCGCTACCAACGCTCGAGCGCTTCCGATCTACCAGACCACCAGCTACGTCTTCGACAACACCGACCATGCGGCGGCGCTCTTCGGCCTCGCCGAGCCGGGCAACATCTACACCCGCATCATGAACCCGACGCAGGACGTCGTCGAGCAGCGCATCGCCGCTCTCGAAGGCGGAGTCGCGGCTCTGCTGGTTGCGTCCGGTCAGGCCGCCGAGTCCTTCGCGATCCTCAACCTCGCCGAGGCCGGGGACCACATCGTCTCCAGCCCTCGCCTGTACGGCGGCACGTACAACCTCTTCCACTACACGCTGCCCAAGCTCGGCATCACCGTCGACTTCGTCGAGGACCCGGACAACCTCGATCACTGGCGTGAGGCAATCCGTCCGAACACCAAGGCGTTCTACGGCGAAACCATCTCCAACCCCAAGAACGACGTGTTCGACATCCCCGGCATCAGCGCAGTCGCCCATGAGCACGGCATCCCGCTGATCGTGGACAACACGGTTGCAACTCCGTACCTCATTCAGCCGCTGAAGCACGGCGCCGACATCGTCGTCCACTCCGCCACCAAATACCTTGGTGGACACGGCACCGCGATCGCCGGCGTCATCGTCGACGGCGGCACCTTCAACTGGACCCAGGGACGCCACACCAACTTCACGACCCCTGACCCCAGCTACCACGGCGTCACCTTCGCAGACCTCGGCGCACCCGCCTACGCCCTCAAGGCACGCGTCCAACTGCTGCGCGACCTCGGCTCCGCCATCGCACCGTTCAACGCCTTCCTCATCTCGCAGGGCATCGAGACACTGAGCCTGCGCATCGAGCGCCACGTGTCCAACGCCCAGAAGGTCGCGAAATTCCTCGAGGGCCGCGCCGAAGTCACGTCGGTCGCGTACGCCGGACTGGAATCCTCACCCTGGCACGAGCGTGGAAAGCAGCTGGCTCCCAAGGGAACCGGCGCCATCGTCGCGTTCGAGCTCGCCGGTGGAGTCGACGCAGGCAAGAAGTTCGTCAACGCACTGACGCTGCACAGCCACGTCGCCAACATCGGTGACGTTCGCTCACTCGTCATCCACCCCGCGTCGACGACGCACTCGCAGCTCACCCCCGAGGAGCAGCTCGCTTCGGGCGTCACCCCGGGGCTCGTCCGCCTCGCGGTCGGTATCGAAGGAATCGACGACATCCTCGCCGACCTCGAAACCGGTTTGGCAGCAGCAGCTTCCTGATCGAGCACACGAAAAAGCTCGGTCCCGACAGGCGTCGGGACCGAGCTTTTTCGTTGCGTCAGAACTAGCTCTTGGGAGTGAACGCGGCCAGCGGTTCACTGTCGGACCAGTCATGGCCCCAGTAGCTGTCCGCCGTGATTTCCTCAGCGGTGTAGAAGGTTTCGTCGACAAGCGTGCCTTCGCAACCGAACTCGAGATCCCAACCACCGGGTGCGCGCACGTAGAACGAGACCATCTTGTCGTTCGTGTGGCGACCCAACGTCGAGGAGATCGAGAAGCCGAGCTTGGCAACACGATCGAGAGCCTGACCGACGGCGTCGAGAGTCTCGGCTTCCATCATCAGATGCACGAGACCGGGTTCGTCAACCGGCGGCGCCGGGCACAGCGCCAGGCTGTGGTGGCGCTGATTTACACCCATGAAGCGAACGCGGCGAGCCGGCGGCGGCGCATCGATTCCGCCGAGACGGATGGAACCGCGCGGAAGGAATCCGAGCACCTCGGTGTAGAAGGTGTACGCCTCGTCGAAACGCGTAACCGGAAGCACCACATGGCCGAGTCCCTGATCACCGGTGACAAAGCGGCCGCCGTGCGGGGTGACCAACGGGCTGTGGTCGAGTACCGGTCCGAAGAAAACCTCGACGCGGTTGCCGTTGGGATCGTCGAATGCGATGACCTGCTCGGCATCGCGGTAGCTGGCGTCGACCTCGGAAAGAACCTCGACCTCGACTCCGGCCTTCTCGACCTCTTCACGAACACGCTGGAGCGCGAACTGATCTCGCACTTCCCAACCCACTGCGAGAGCCTTGTCCGTCTCACCGGGCAGGACGATCAGTCGCGCACGACGCTCGTCCAGGCGCAAGTAGAGGCCGTCGGCTTCCGGGCCACTACCGACCGCGAGGCCGAGTCCGTCGACCACGAGCTCGCGCCAGCGAGCCACGTCCTGCGTTTGGATCCTGAGATACCCCAGGCCCCGAATTTCAGTCATGCCTAACCGTCCTTGCTTCGAGAGTGATTGTGGGACTAGATCATCGAGCGGTGGATGCCCTGCGGTTCGCCACCGAGCTGCGAGAGCGTCGACGCGTGGAAAATGGAACCAGGCACATGGATCGCGTGCGCGAGACCGGCATGCGCATCACGCCAGAACCGCTGCATCGGCGTGTTCAACTGCAACGCGCCACCACCGGAACGAGCAAAGATCTCGTCCACCGCCCGCACCGCCCGCCACGCCGCAGCAGTCTGCGTGCGCCGACCGATCGCACGAAGCTCGAACGAAACTTCCTGCCCCTTCTCGGTCATGTCCCAGAAACGATCSACCGTCTCCAAGATCGCAGCCCGAGAAGCAGCGATCTCGGCCGCAGCCTCACCGATCGCGAACAGCACGTACGGATCTTCCTTGATCGGAACRCCACTGACCGTCACRCGCTCACGCTGCGCCGCCATGTTGCACGCCAACGCACCCTCAGCGATACCGATCAACGACGARGTGATCCCCAACGGGAAAATGCAGGAGAACGGGAACTTGTACAACGTCTCCGTACGGCCCGCTTCCTTCCACGCCGTCCCGTCGTASACCTTTCCGGCGTCGATCGTGCGGTAGGTGGGCAGGAACGCGTCCTTGACGATCAGGTCCTTCGACCCSGTWCCGCGCAGGCCCACGACATTCCAGCTGTCCTGGTCGATGTCGTAATCGGAGCGCGGCAGCAGTACGTGCAGGTGCTTCGGCGGCATCAACGGCTTRCCGGACTCGTCACCGACCATCGCGCCGATCATGATCCAGTCACAGTGATCGGTACCGGAGGAGAACGACCAGCGACCGTTGAGGATGTASCCACCCTCGACCGGCCTCGCCACRCCCATCGGCGCATACGGYGACGCCATCCACGTATCRGGATCGGTTCCCCACACCTCTTCCTGAGCCTTGCGGTCGAAGAACGCAAGCTCCCACGGATGAACACCGACGATGCCGCTGACCCARCCCGTGGCACCRTCCATCGCACCGATAGCCATTGCCGTCTCGGCGAATTCACGCGGATGYGCCTCGAGGCCTCCGAAYTCCTTCGGCTGSAACATCCGGATGACGCCGGAGTCGCGCAAACGCTTCGCGCTGCCGTCCGTCAAGCGCATCAGCTTGTCGCCCTCGACTCCGTCGGCGCGGATCTCGTCGGCGAACTGTGAGATGTTGTCCAGAACCTGACCCATGATCTTCCGCCTCCATTGATAGCCCGCCAACCTTCAATAAAGTAGAACACGTTCTAGAAACTTGCGGAAGTGAAATGGCCGACATTTCTTACACTCACACGGTCTGCAGTTCCGACGGGAGTTCGACGGCGTCGCTACCCGAGGCCGCAAGCAACTGTGCGTATCGCCCACCTTGTTGCACAAGTTCGTCGTGGGTGCCCTTTTCCACAACCACGCCCTGGTCGAGGACCGCGATGAGATCCGCATCTCGAACCGTGGAGAGTCGGTGCGCTACAACAAGAGTGGTGCGTCCGACCATCAGCTCGTCGAGCGCGTCCTGCAGCGCACGTTCAGTGCGATTGTCCAAGGCGCTCGTCGCCTCGTCGAGGACCAGGATCGGCGGATTCCGCAGAACTGTGCGCGCGATCGCGATGCGCTGTTTCTCACCACCGGAGAATCGGTAGCCGCGCTCGCCGACCATGGTGTCGTACCCGTCGTCGAGACCGGAGATGAACTCGTGGATTTGCGCGATGCGCGCTGCTTGCTCGATCTCGGCGTCGGTGGCATCGGGTTTCGCGAACCGAAGGTTCTCACGAATCGTCGTATGGAAGAGGTACGTCTCCTGCGACACCACGCCCACCAGATCGGAGACCGTCGCGAGATCGAGGTCCCGCAGATCGATGTCGTCGATTCTCACCGATCCCGCAGTCGGGTCGTACAGACGTGCGGCCAAGTATCCGAGGGTGGTCTTGCCCGAACCTGTGGAGCCGACCAGCGCCAAGGTTCCGCCGGCCGGGACCGCGAGGTCGATGTTGTCGAGAGTCTTGCTGTCGGTTCCTGGATACGAGAAGTCGACGTGGTCGAACCGAAGTTCGCCGGACATCTTGGTGCGGTCGAAGCTCTTCGACTCTTCCGGATCCGCAATGTCGATCGGCAGATCCAGGTACTCGAACACGCGACTGAACAGTGCCATCGAACTCTGCACCTCGACGCCCGTGTTGAGCAGCATCATGGTGGGGCGGAACAATTGGGTCTGCAGTGTGGTGAATGCGACGAGGGTGCCGACGGTGATGGTGTTGCCGTGATCGAGAGTGAAACCGGCGAACCAGTAGACCAGTGCGGGCATGGCTGCGAAGGTGATCGACATGGTCGCCATGCGCCACTTGCCGGCCATCATGGCCCGGAGTTCGACGTCCGCGACTTCCGCTGAACGCTCGGTGAATCGATCCGTCAGAGCCGACTTCGCGCCGGTCGTCTTGCCGAGGAGAATGCCACTGACGGAGAGAGATTCCTCCACCTGCACCGACAGATCACTGAGTAGCTTCTGCCGCTTACCCGAGATCTTGCGGCGCTCGTCACCGATCTTGCGTGCGATACGGATGAACACCGGCAAGATCGCCAGCGAGAAGATGGCAAGCCGCCAATCCAGAAGGAACAGAGCAACAATGGTGGCTGCCACGGTCGTTGCATTCTGCGCGATGGACGTTGCCGTGTTGGTGACCACCGACTGCATACCGCCGATGTCGTTGGCAATGCGCGACTGAACTTCTCCGGTTCGGGTTCGAGCGAAGAATCCGAGCGACTGATTCTGCAGATGCGAGTAGACCCGCACACGCAGTTGGTGCATCAGTTTCTGGCCGATGCTGTTGGACATCCAAGTCTGCGCCACGCCGAGACAGCTCGTGATCACGGCAATGGCGATCATGCCGATGGCCAGAACGCTGACGAGTCCGAGGTTCTTGTCCGGGATCGCCTTGTCGAGCATTTCGCGTAGGAGCAGCGGACTGCCCAACGCCACGATCGCGCTGAGTGTGATGACCGCGGTGACGATGGCGATCTGAGTTCGATACGGCGCGAACAGTCCGAGTACGCGCTTTGCCGGTACAGAGTCCGCCGGAGTGATCTCGACAGCGGATCGTTCGATGTTTCGCATGTGATCTGGTTTCACGTTCTACCTCCTGGAGGCTTTCTCACCCTAGTTTCATATTGATGAGGTTACCTCACTATGAGGCTGACACCAACAACGCTAGACTGACGCCATGCATTCCCGAGAGCGCGAACTCACCGACGTCGTGATGTCCGTGGCACGGCTCATCCGGCGACGCCAAGTGGCAGCGCTGGAACCATTCGGCCTCTCGCCGTCGCAAAGCCGAGCGCTGCGAGTACTGACCCGAGTGGGCGAGCCGGTTCGACTCGGGTTTCTTGCCGAGCGATTGCGCATCGTTCCGCGGTCGGCGACCGACGTCGTGGATTCCCTCGAAGAGGCCGGATGGGTGCGCCGCACTCCCGATCCGAACGATCGGCGAGCCGTGTTACTCGAGCTCACCGACGCCGGCGCTACCCTCGCTGCCGACGTCGCGAAAGCTCAACGACGCGAATCCTCGGATGTGTTCGACGACCTCGACGAATCGGAGCGAGCAACTCTCACCGAACTTCTCGAGCGAGTGGACGCGGGGCACGACTCTCGGCACGCTCGATCTTCGAGATGCAACGAGCAAGGTCCGCGCCAACTGCCGTCGCCCGCAACTCGAGATCGGAACGAGGCACACCCTCTTTGGTCGTGTACTCGTTGGTGCGCAACTCCCCCGCCACCATGACCGGATCACCCTTCATGATGGATGCGCCGACGCCGGTGACCAACCGCCGCCAGCAACTGACCGTGAGATAGAGGGTCGCTCCGTCCGTCCACTCTCCGGTCACCGCGTCTTTGCGACGCGTGTTGCTCGCCATCCGAAAGCTCAGCACCTCTTCGCCATTGGTTGTCTGCCGCTTCACCGGATTGGTGATGACGGTTCCGACAACCGTTGCATGCGTTTCGTACATGTCCGATCCCCCTTCGAACTCCAGAACCCGCCAACTGCCGCGGGGCCGATCATTGCGTCGGCAGTTTCGATTGTGGAACGGCAAACGCCTGGCTCGGGATTTCGATTTCCACCTGTGCATCGGCGGGACAGCTGTGGAGAAACAGCACTGCCCGAGCCAAACGGCCCGGGCAGTGTCGGAACTAAGTGCTAGTGGAGGATTCGTCGGATTTCTTCTCGCTGGGTGTCTCGTCCGCAGAGTCCTCGCTTGCAGTCTCCGCGTCAGCAGCCTCACGCGGTTTCCACCCCTCGCGGTCCCGCCTGGCCAATTCGGCGAACATGGCGTTGTGAGCAGCGAGGTCGGCGTCGTGGTCACGCTCGGCCGCACGGTCCGTTCGGCGCGCGGTCCTTCCGTCACTGCGCGACCACTGAACCAGCAGCGCGAGCATGACCACCATGAGTGGGATCTCGCCGGTCGCCCACGCGATGCTGCCGCCCAGCTGCTGATCGCCGATCAGGTCGTTGTTCCAACCGAGTCCGAGCGAGCGGAAGTACGCGCCGCCCATGACGGCGGTGGTGCTCATCAATGCCACGCCGAAAAACGCGTGGAACGGAAGTGAGCCGAAGACCATCGCCAGCTTGGTCACCGGCTGCAATTGGCGTGGTGACGGGTCTATTCCGATCGCCACCCAGTAGAAGAGATAGCCGCTGAGGATGAAGTGCAGGTTCATCAGCAGGTGAGCGCTGTGCGAGTCGACGGTCGCGCCGTAGATTCCGCCGAGATACAGCGCGTAGAAACCGCCGACGAAGAGAACTGCCGCAACGATCGGGTGGGTGATGAATCGTGAGAACGGGCTGTGCAGCGCGGTCAGAATCCACTCGCGAATGCCTGGCACGCCGTCCTTGCCCGCCGGATCGAGCGCCCGCAGAGCCAAAGTGATCGGCGCACCCAGAACCAGCAGGACTGGGCCCAACATCGACAGCGCCATATGTGCGCCCATGTGAACGCTGAAGACTGCCGGCGCGTACTTGCCGACACCGGACGACGTGGCGATCAGGAGCACCGCGCAACCGCTCATCCAGGCGATGGTTCGGCCGACGGGCCAGGAGTCTCCACGCTTGGCCAGCTTGCGCAGGCCGATGCCGTACAGAATCGCCGCAGCAATTGCGGCGGTGCCGAACATGAGGTCGAATCGCCAGTCCGTCACGAACGCCATGAACGACGGCGGGTCCGGAAGGTTGTAACCGAGTTCGACCTCGGGGATCGAGGGAATCGACAGCGGCGGAGGCGGCGGGGTACGACCGAGGCCGATCGCGAGACCGATGGTCGCCGCCATCACGATCGTTTCGGCGCCGGCAAATCGAATCAGGGCAGAGCGACTCTTCGGGTTCTCCGCCAGCGCCGGTAGCGCCCGACTCCGCTGAGCCCAACCGAAGAACCCGAGGATGATCAGTGCAACTGTTTTGGCGACGATCAATCGTCCGTAGGTCGTGGTGAACACGTCGTCGAGAGGCAGACGGACAATCGCATTGATGACGCCGCTGAATCCCATGACGACGAAGCAGATGGATGCG
Organism: Rhodococcus sp. P4_E4; assembly: GCF_056401575.1. Lineage (NCBI taxonomy): Bacteria > Bacillati > Actinomycetota > Actinomycetes > Mycobacteriales > Nocardiaceae > Rhodococcus > Rhodococcus sp. P4_E4. The sequence goes on from NZ_JBFUJB010000001.1 coordinate 544,498, forward strand.
ACCGTCGAAAAGCGTCGGGCTGCTACGTCGGTGTAATCGCCGCCGCGGCGCGCGTGTGCCAGTAGCGCGAACAACCCGCCGGCCCAGAGCGAAGCCGCCACGAGGTGCAGGATCAGACTATTGGTAGCGATGTCATGCGAGCCGCCCGAAGACGAGTGACCGGTGAGAGCAAGCGGCATCAGTCCGAGGAGACCGACCAGCAGCAGGAGCGGAGTCCACCACCAGCGCAGTGTCAGTCGGGCCAGGATCGCCAGAACAACCGCGATGATCGCCGTCCAACGCCAAGCGCCGGCGATCTCGACCTGATCGAGTCCCGACCACAGGTTCGCCGGTTTGATCGCTTCGGCAAACGGCTGACCCGACGTGTCAGAGAGCGTCAGAGGCACCATCATGAACGAACAGATCGCCCACACGATCGCGGCGTGCGATGCAGTTCGGACTGCCCGATAGCCGTCGACGTCGAGGACACCCGACTTCTGCGGCGGCACGAAGAACGCGGCCAGAAGCAGTGACCCGATCGCGATGACTGCGGCGATCTCCCCCAGTGCGCGCATCGCGGGCAGGCCGTACGTGGTGATCGGGCCTGGATCCGGGATACCCAGAAGAGTCAGTGCCTGCGACGCGGAGAATCCCACCACGATGGCTGCGGTGAGCCCTGCGATGAGTCCACTGACCACGAATATCGCGGTCGAAGAAGCGGGTGCACCGCTGTGCTGTGTGGACTCCGGTGGGGAATCTGTCGGCGCGAGGTCGGGTGTAGCCATACCTCAAGGGTAGGACCTTCGCGAACCGACTACGACAACGCGTCGGAGTTGGGCGGCGCGCGTCACATCCCGAACCCTCGAGTATGATGTTCCACGCGCCTCCGTAGCTCAGGGGATAGAGCAAGAGCCTTCTAATCTCTTGGTCGCAGGTTCGAATCCTGCCGGGGGCACCACAAGATTTGATTCACGGATAGTCACACTGCGTGGACGAGCGGCCACTGGGCAGAGCAGTCCGATACGGACCGAAACCTAGCCCACAAATTACGTGCCGTCCGCAGTAATCTGCCTCGCATGAAGAAGGCACTTCCGAAGACCCTGAAGTCACTCGCCCGGACCGTTGGAATCCTGGCACTCGCAATCGTCGTTGTATCCGTCGTCGAGCGGTTCACCGGCGCACACCAACCGACTACCGGTCCCGCCTCGTTGACCGGACCCGACCAATCGTTGTAGCCCTTCCCCTGCGACAAGGTCGTCTCACGAAGTTCTACGACAACGAGCCGGTAGCCAAGAATCCACCACTGCCAACTGAGTCGCATGCAACACGCTAAGCAGAGCCGCCGCACAGTGTCACAGAATCTCTGGGCTCCGGATCCCAGGGCGTAACAGCAGCCGGAGTAGTCGGACCTTGCTGGCGGCCGTGGGCGTAGCACCATTGACACAAGCTGCGTCAGAATGGTTGAGCGAGAACTCGATTCGAAGTTCTAATTTCGCGAAGTTTCCAGGGAGCCCCGAGAGGCGCCGGCTCTGGGACCTCGCGGCTACTCGGTGCGGTTGCTCGGATGTGGCGACTGCGCACCGACCGAACCGGCCGCATCCGCCGTCAGCGACTACGCAACGACCGTCACCATTTGACTCCGGGCATCGAAAGCGCTTGAAAAGTAAGCCATTCCATCGTGCCGAAATGCGCGAGAACGACCTGAACTTGCGAGGTCTCCAGATCTTCGAAGAAGCCTCCGACGTGGCATTTTCCGAGATCCACACACATCCCAGGCAGTGCCTCATCCGTGCGCACAAGAGCGTCGCCAAAAGTCGCTGCGGCGCGTGATCAGCTGGACTGAGGTAACCGTACCGAAGGCTTTCTACGAAAAGCTGGGCGATTCTTTGTCTCGAAATGCCATGTCGGCCCCCGAAGCATTATCGACGGTTAACTCAGGCCGGAATCCAATCTGCTAAGAAAAACGAATCTAATGTGACCCCCATCTCTGGATCCTTTCAGGGATTCCAGGTTTCGATGACTCGCAACTAAATTCACCCCCTAATTCACCCTCGCACTACCAGAAGAAAAAAGATTTGCATTTATGCCGACTGTGTGCGCACAGATAATTCGCTGAACAACCCGTCGTTGCGACAGCAGATAAAGGCCAGTGAACTGCATAAAGGCTCAATCGGTACAGCAGCACCGAACCGACTCGGTCGCTCATCGGTCGTCGACGAGGGCCAGGACGGGCATGCAACTGATGGTTGATATCGAATTGTGACGAACCAGCCAGTTAACTTGGGAAGATTTCGAATTAACCATATATAGCCAGGTACATGGAGTTTTTCGTGCATGGACGGACGTCCAGGGCATGTCCAGCTACGCGATTTGATCATGTTAGGTTCCTGATTGCGCATCGTCCGGTTTGCGCCTTCTGCGTAGTTTGCTCGTCTTTTGCACATTCTCGCGAACCGCCCCGGGCAAGTTTCTTCAAATTTTGTCAGAGAAAGGAATTTCATGAAAACCGTCACGGCCGCGTTGTACGCAGTACGAAGACTCCCCTTCGGAGCCATCGCGCTGGTGCTATTGCTATCCGGGATGGCGCTCATACCCGGACTGCGATGAATTGCGCAGGAAAAAACCTCAGCCGCGGCCTTTAGAGCCCCGTAAGTCGTCGCGTTAGGGAATGCCGGCGGCCGAATTCAGTTGGAATTTCCCGGCCCCACCCGCAGTGGGTCGTCAGTCTGCCTTTGCGCCAGCCGAGGCCCGATTACCAACTGTTCGGCTCCGCAGTAGGTCGCCTGAGAATCACCAACGCTCGCATTCAGGCTCCAGAGCTGCTCCAAGGTCCCGTTTCGCTATTCGCCGGCCCCGGAAACGGGGCCTAAATCATGTGTTCTGAACGAAAGGTGTTCGTCATGCGTAACCGTGTCTTCCCGCGTCGTGCCGGGGAGGGGGTGGTGTCTCGGTGGGCGGCGTTGGGGATGATTGTTGCGGTCCTGGCGCTGGTCATATCGTCGTTCTCATTCGTCCAAGTTGCCTCGGCAGATGACATCGGGACCTCGACCACCACAGTTCCGACCACCACAGTTCCGACCACCACAGTTCCGACCACAACGAAGCCGCCCGCGACTACGACGGAGGCGCCACTGAAAACGACGGCGCCGCCTACTTCCACGTCGGAGTCACCCACTTCTGCGAAACCGCCGATCACATCCACGGCGCCCCCGTCTACGACTTCTGTGGCGGCGCAGCGACTGGCCGCACCCGGAGTCAATCCCGGCATCGATGTGAAAATCACCGACGTCCAGGTCGAGGGAAAGAACGACCAGCAGATTACGGTCGGGGACTCCGTCACCGTGAAGGGCACTTGGGACGCGTCAAGCGCGAGTCCGCAGCCGGGCGACCAGTTCACCATTGAATTCCCTGGCGAGCTGAAGCTTCAGTCCAACCCGACGATCGCGCTGGAGGGCGACGATGGGACGGTTTGGGGCACATGCGATCTGGCTGCTTCCACCAATCTCATGACCTGCGTGCTCTCCGACGCTGTGGCGGATCGGCCGGACGAGGTGAAGGGCGATTTCTTCGTCTACACGAAGGCAGTCGAGTACACCACGTCAGAGACTGTGGATTTCACGATCAACAACAAGGTCACGCCGGTCGACCTGCCCGGCACGGGCGGCATCACCGACGGCCGCGTAATCGGCGAGTCGACGAAGTCCGGCAAACTCCAGGACAACAAGCAGTCAGTGCGGTGGACCATCGACATCCCCGGCGCCGATCTGGCCAAGTTGGACGCAGGCAACACCGGTTCGGTGACCCTGAGCGACGAGCTCTCCGACAACATGAAGGTGTGTGCAGGCAGCCTGCTCAACGCGAAGCTGTGGTCCGGTCGCCCGGGCGATCTCAAAGAGACCCCCGGCGGCGTCACCGTCGCTCAAGCCGACGCGGGTGATCAGGTCACCATCAACATCAACAACGGCGCGCCCTTCGAGGGCAACAAGCTCTACCGCATCGAGTACACCTCATGCACGACCAGCGGCGTGGTGGATCTCAAGGGGACTCAGTACACCAACTCCGTGACGATCGGTGACAACACGGTGGCTTCGGATGGCGTGGGACAGGACTATGCGCCGCAGACCGAGCCCTGGAAGGGTGGCTACCTCGACGGCGGTAAGCGCAATATGGAAGCCGTCTGGACGATTGTGGTTCCGGGCACCGACATTGCCGCCAACAACCACAAGATCGACATCACCGACACCTTCGGCGGCCCCCATGCGGTCTGTGCCTCGGGCGTGCAGGTAGTCATCGAGAAGTCTGACTACCTCCCAGGTCGGGAGAACGAACCCAACTACCGCACTCCTGCCGCAGGATTCACCATTGCTCCCATCGACGCAGTAGTCGGCGCGAGTACCTTCACCGCGGCGATCACTGTGGATAACCCGGACACGTTCAACGAAGAGCAGTATTACTACGTCACGTACCGGACCTGCCTGACCACCACCGAGGTGCCAGACTCCGAGGACCATCTCACCAACTCGGCGGTCGTCAACAAGACGTCGATCACGGGAAAGACTGAGGGGCCTGGGTTCACGAGCGGCAAGAACGGCGCGATCAACACCACGTCGCAGACTGTCGGCGGCGTGGAGCAGCCGGCAGGCACCACCCTCAATTGGACCGTGGAAATCTCCGGACACGATCTCGAGGGCCTTACGGAACCGGCGGTCATCAACGACAGGTTCTCTCCGAACATGACGGTGTGTGAAATCGGCGGCGATCTCAAGAGCAACCTCAATCTCAAGGTCGTCGCGCAAGACTTCTTCGACGGCAACAAGAAACGCGATATCACCGATGCCACCTCGGTGGCGCGCGCCGACGGCGGTTTCGATCTCACTCTCCCGCGTGACGCGGACGGTTACAGCCGTCAGACGAAGTACCTCGTCAGCTACACCCTGTGCACCAGCAGCGGCGGACTCGACCAGCGCGACACGGAATACGCCAACACCCTCACCTATGCCGGCAAGCAGACGCTGTCGCAGAGCGTCAAGCAGGAATGGGGCGGTGGCGGCACCGGTCAAGGTGTGTCGCGGGGCTCGTTCTCGCTGCTGAAGGAGATCGCTCCCTTCTCCGAGAAATTCCCGCAAGACACCGAGTTCACCGTGAAAGTCGAGGAGTTCGCCCCCGGGCAAATCCCAGCGACCGACGCCCCGGTGAGCTCCTACGAGATCAAGGTGAAGGCTGACGGGACACCGGTCAGTGGGATCAACCCCCGCGGAACCGGCTGGCAGATCCGACTGTCCGAGATCAACCTCCCCACCGTTGACGGTGTGTATTTCGAGAGAGGGACGTTCCGCCCGTCAGAGGGTGTGACGCTCAACGGGGACCGCACCGAGGCGCTGGTGACCATCACACCGAAGAGCAATGTCGGTGTCACACTGCTCAACAAAGCGAGTCTGGGATCGGCGCGGATCACCAAGTCCGTCATCGGTGACGGAGCGCGCACGGGACTCGAGGCTTTCGTCGTCAACGCAGAGATCGCCTTTGGTGACGACGCCGCCGGCAACGAGTTGCGTCAATTCACTCTGAAGGACGGTCAGCACTACGACCTGGGCAAATTGCCCATCGGAGCGAAAGTCACCTTCACCGAGGTACAACCGATGAACACCGACCTCGTGACCTGGTCGGAGCCGGTGATCAACCCGAAAATGCTCACCATCGGCGCCGATGCGTCGGCGAACACGGTCTCCGTCACCAACGAGGCCAAGATCACGCAAGGCACCTTCGAAGTGAGCAAGAAACTCACGGGCCCGAAGGCGTTCGACAAGGCCGTACCGGCGAGCTTCGACGTGATTGCCACCTGGCTCGATACGGACGACAAACCGCAGAGCAAGACACTGTCTCTTCCGTCCGACGGCACGGCGGTTCCGTTCGGCGAGAACCTGCCCGGTGGCACCGAAGTCACACTGACAGAGCTGGTTCCGGCAAACGGTGACGGTCTCGCCTATGGCGTGCCCGCATACTCCGGGAATGTCAGGATCAATCCGGACAACGCAGCCGTGGTGACCATCGGCAAGGATCTGCGCAAGATCGAGGTGTCGAACTTCGTCGACGTCAACGACGGCACTCTGCGCATCGCAAAGCAGGTCGGCGGTGAGGCCGCCGAGGCCATCGGCGACGACGTGGAGTTCACGGTCGAGGCGCGTTGGCGCGACGGTGTGGAGTACCGCACCCAGGTGCTGAGCGTCAAGCAGGGACAGACCACACCGCTCGGCGTCGACCTCCCCGTCGGCACCGAGGTGACCTTCACCGAGACCGGCCGTCCCGATGTCGACGGAGTCGAGTGGGGCACCATCTCCTGGGGAACCAGCCCGGAAGGCGAATCGTGGCTGCATTCGAACCTCGACGGCACCGCGACGGGCATAGTCTCCGACGACCCGACCGACGGTCGACTGATCACGCTGTCGAACGAGGCGCTGTGGAAATTCGGATCGGTCGAATTCACGAAGTTCATCCTCGACGCTGACGGCAACCCCGTCCGCGCCCCCGAGGCCGACCTGCCTGACAGCACGAAGTTCGAAGTCCGTATCGACAGAATCGATCCGGCGCTCCCCGCCGGAACCGATTTCCCGGCAGTGGGCCAGACCATCACCCTCGATGCCGGAAACGACTGGAGCTGGACGTCCGACGAGGTTGTGCCGCGGAACACCGTGATCACCTTCTCCGAGGTCGACCCCAAGCCCCTGGCCGGTATCGACTGGGCGCGGCCGTATTACTACGTGTCCGCGGATGCCGGTGACGCCGAATACCGCGACACCGTCAAGGCGGTAGCCGGTGAGAAGGCTGTGGTGGAGATCCACAACCGCCCGATCCCGACCACCGAGGTGGATATCGACAAGATCGTGACCGGCCCCAAGGGCGGCCAGGTGGCAAAGGACGGATCCACGATCTTCCAGGTCACGGCTACGTGGACGGACATCGACAATGAGGCGCGGTCTTGTGTTCTCGATGTCAGACCGGGCGCTTCGGTCACTCCGACCGCCCAGTGCGACGCAGCCGTCATCGACGGCCGGGTCCAGTTCCCGCTGAACACCGACATCACTTTCACAGAAACCGGTGCTCACACTGACGTCACCAACGTCAAGTGGGGTGAAGTGATCTGGGGCGTCAAGGAAGGCAAGGCGGACGTCTCGAATATCGACGGCGACCCGACCGCAACTTCCGTCAAGCTCACCGGCGAAGCAAACAAGTCGGTGGTCCTGGGACTCGAGAACAAAACCAGCAGCAATGGGCTGATCATCATCCCGATCCCGATCCCGCTGCCGCCGGGGGAAATCCCGACGTGGCCGGGCTCTGAGGTACCCGGAGGACCAGGCACCGACGTGTCGACTCCCGGCAACAACACTCCCGGCAATAACGGTGGTGGACACAACGGTGCTCCGGGCACGCCTGCTCCGGGAAATCCTGCTCAGGCCAAACCGGACCAGTCATCGTCCCTGCCGGTAACCGGCGCGAACGTCATCTGGCTCGCCGGTCTGGCGCTGGCGCTGATCGGCGGTGGCGCATGGCTCACCCTGCGTAACCGCAAGCGTGCACCCGGCCGGGAGTAACTCCCAACCAGGAATACCGAAACAGGGCGGGTGGCGACCTACGCCTGGTCGCCCCCGCCCTGTTTCACCGTCACGACGTATCTATCTCGCGGCCGCCCCCGTGGCCCACCCCTCGAAGGAGAAACACCATGTCATTCCTCCCGTTCCCGATCGTCATCGAAGGCATCGAGACCACTGGTTCTGCCGCGATCGACGGCCTCGGTCGCCTGTCCGTACTCCTTTACGATCTCCTCGGCGGTACCGGAAGCGCCACGATCAACGCGGGCAGCTAGTTCGATACGGCACCAATTCGACACATCAGCTAGCTCGGTAGATCTGTGAAGAGGAGACCCCGGTCCGTGAGCGATACCAAAGTTCGAGGGCATCGGCGGCCGGGCACAGGCCAGGTAATCGGCGAACTGCTCCTCACGGCCGGGGTCGTCGTCCTGCTGTTCGTCATCTATGAGGCGTTCTGGACCAATATCGTCTCAGGGCGGCTCCAGGACGAGCTCAACAACAGTCTGGAGGAATCCTGGGCCGAAGACCCCGAAGCCCCAGGAGCGATCGACGGTCAGCCGGTGTCCCCGCTGATCCCTGTGCTCGGCGAGGGATTCGCGCGCGTGCATTTCCCCACACTCGGCGCCGCGTACGCAATCGTCGAGGGCACACGCAACGAGGACCTGCGGGCCGGCCCCGGCCACTACCCGGACTCGCAGATGCCCGGCGAAGCCGGAAACTTCGCGCTCGCCGGGCACCGCAATGGTTCCGGCGCAGTCTTCCAACACCTGGATCGACTCGATGCATGCGATGCCGTCGTCGTGGAGACCGAGTCCCAGTGGATGACGTACCGGTTACTCCCACTCGACCAGGCCTCGCCCGAACGTCGCGCTGCGGCGAAAGCCTGCTTGAATCCCGAGCAAGCCGATCGGGTTTCCGAAGGCGACTACGCCCATCTCCTCGGGCGGCACATCACCGTGCCCGGGGATGTTGCGGTCGTCAACCCGCTGCCCGGAAGCCCTTGGGCCGAGCCCGACGCCACGCTGGAAAGTATGTTGACACTGACCACGTGCCATCCGCTCTACTCGAACAGCGAACGCTTGATCGTCCACGCGGTTCTCGTCGAAACAATCTCGAAGACTTCGGGCACCATTCCCGCGGCATTCCAGGAGCAATGAATGTACGGCTACCTCTGGGGCGCGCTCCCCGGCCCCCGACCAGTGAAGGCCCTGCTGGCGATCGTTCTCTTGGTCGCGGTGGTGCTGCTACTCATGGAAGTCGTATTTCCTTGGGTGTCAGAGCATATGCCCTACTCCGACGTGACCGTATAGAGCGCCCGTGCAGGTCGGCCGACACCGGCACAAGGCCCGGCTGGAGCCCGAAGGCGCTGTCCTACATCGGACTCGACGGACCTACGATGATTCTGGCGTGTCGATGCAAACCAGTTTCCGCGTGTGTCGGAACGGCTCGCCTAGTTGACGCTCGAGGCTCTCCGGAATGTTCGTTCGACGCCTGAGCGAGCACTGAGACCGGACTCCGCCGCTACAGAACCTTCGTGAAGATCTGCGCCGGCGCTGCCGTCTCGAGCTTGTCCAGCGCCTCAACCAACCTGACGAAGTGCTCGGTATGAGTGTGGGCGTCGAGGTGCTCCTGCGATTCCCATTCCTCCGCCAACACGAGCTCGCAGGGATTGTCGGTGCGCTGCAGTAACTCGTAATTGATGCAGCCGACCTCTTTTCGGGTCTCGGTGACAAGTTCGTCATACAACCGAAGCACTTCCGCGAGATCGCCCTGCTCCACCGTTGTTGGCACCAACACCCTGATCACAAAGACTCTCCGATTCGACTGTCCTGCAATAGCCCGTCGGCTCGAAGTCTGCCGTAGACCTCCGACAGATCGACATTTCCGTTGTGACTCGAAGTTTGCGGACAGGCGCAATATCTACGAAACACCCCCGATACCGGAGGTTCGTAGGGTTTGCCGAAGTCGGGCTCGCAATCAGCAGCGCAGCCCTGGGCCCGGGCGAGGGGTAAGCACATGAGTGGAAATGCAGTTCGCTTGCAAGCGATCAAGGACGTCGAGGCCTACACACCTCCGGTGGTCAGTTTCACCACCGACGAGACACCCGGCGAGGTGTTCGGTGCCAACGTCTTCAACAAGGTGGTCATGCAGAAGCGACTGCCCAAGCTCGTCTACAAGTCGGTGATGGCGACGATCGAGCAAGGCAAACCGCTTGATCCCATGGTCGCCGATGCGGTCGCGTCGGCGATGAAGGACTGGGCGTTGGAGAAAGGCGCAACCCACTACGCCCACGTCTTCTATCCACTGACCGGGTTGACGGCCGAGAAGCACGACAGCTTCCTCGAGCCGGTCGGCGACGGCAGTGCATTGGCGGAGTTCGCCGGCAAGACCTTGATCCAAGGTGAACCCGACGCTTCGAGTTTCCCGAACGGCGGGCTGCGCAACACATTCGAGGCTCGCGGATACACCGGCTGGGATGTCACGAGCCCGGCCTACGTTCTCGAAAACCCCAACGGCAACACACTGTGTATCCCGACCGTGTTCGTTTCGATGACCGGCGAAGCGCTCGACCACAAGACTCCCCTGCTGCGTTCACAACAGGCAATGGGTTTCCACGCCGAACGAATCCTGAAGTTGTTCGGCCACGACGACCCCGAGCACATCGTGTCGTTCTGCGGTCCCGAGCAGGAGTACTTCCTGATCGATCGACACTTCTTCCTCGCACGCCCCGACCTCCTCAACGCCGGCCGAACACTCTTCGGCGCAAAGCCGCCCAAGGGCCAGGAGTTCGACGACCACTACTTCGGGGCGATCCCGGAACGTGTGCTCGGATTCATGATGGACACCGAGCGGGAACTGTTCAAACTCGGGATCCCCGCCAAGACACGGCACAACGAGGTTGCCCCCGGCCAGTTCGAAATCGCCCCGATGTTCGAGCGAGGCAACATCGCCGCCGACCACCAGCAGTTGCTGATGACCACCTTCAAGACCATCGCCAAGAAGCACGGCATGGAATGTCTGTTCCACGAGAAGCCGTTCGACGGTGTCAACGGCTCCGGCAAGCACGTCAACTTCTCGCTGGGCAACTCCGAACTCGGCAGTTTGCTTGTCCCCGGCGACAATCCGCATGACAACGCCCAGTTCCTCGTATTCTGCGCCGCAGTCATCCGGGCCGTCCACAAATACGCCGGCCTCCTGCGCGCGTCGGTCGCATCGGCAACCAACGATCACCGTCTCGGTGCCAACGAGGCTCCCCCGGCAATCATCTCGATCTTCCTCGGCGATCAACTGGCCGACGTCTTCGAGCAGATCGCCAAGGGCGCGGCAATATCGTCGAAGGACAAGGGCACCATGATGATCGGAGCCGACACCCTTCCCGTCCTGCCGACCGATCCGGGCGACCGCAACCGCACGAGCCCATTTGCCTTCACCGGCAACCGTTTCGAGTTCCGCGCACCAGGATCGCTGCAAACAGTCAACGGCCCGATGGTCACCATCAACACGATCATGGCCGAGGCCTTGGACTACATGGCCACCGAACTGGAGGCCGCGGTCGCCGACGGCGCCGATTTCGACACCGCCGTCCAGAATCTGCTCACCGAGATCATCACCAACCACGGTGCGGTTGTCTTCAACGGCGACGGCTACTCGGAGAACTGGCAGATCGAGGCCGAGTCTCGCGGTCTGCCGAACCTTCGCACGACGCTGGACGCCCTTCCTGAACTGATCACCGAGTCCTCGATGGAACTCTTCGAGAAGTACAAGGTCTTCAACCACCGAGAGATGCACAGTCGCTACGAGGTCGGCCTCGAACAGTACGCACTGAGCATCGGCGTCGAGGCACGCCTGGCCGCCGAAATCGGTACGACGCTGATCCTTCCGGCTGCAGTGCGCCACCAGACGGAAGTTGCGCAGAACTTCGTCGCACTGAAGTCCGCCGGCCTCGAACCGGATTCAGCTCCGCTCGAAGAAGTGTCGGCGCCCGTTGCGGCTCTGCGCACAGCGCTCGCGGCCCTGCGCGCAGCAATCGACACCGACGCCGGCGAGTCGCCATTCGATCAGGCCAAGCACGCACAGGACGCACTCCTGCCCGCAATGGCAGAGGTACGTGCAGCGGCCGACTTCCTCGAAACCATCGTCGCCGACGATCACTGGCCACTCCCGACGTATCAGGAAATGCTCTTCATTCTCTGAGCATCACCGAAATCAACGCTCACAAAACTGTGGCCTGCAACTCGATCGAGTTGCAGGCCACAGTTGTCGAATCTTGCTCGGGCTAGCGGTCTTCCGGCATCGTGACTTCGAGGACGCGAGCCTCACCGGTGGTCGCGGGGTCAGGACGATCGCGCGAATCCGATGACGCCATCTGGAGTCCGTTCAAATCGGTCCGCATGTAGATGACGTTGTAACGGTCCCACGTGGTGGCGACGAATTCGAGGAACTGTCCGCTCGCCCACGGGTGCATGAATCCGCCGTACAACGCGGGCAACGTGATTCCACTCAACAGGGTCTGCGTACCACTCCACGGGCCTTGCGGTTGGTCGGCCTGACGGATCACCAGGTTGCCCTCGGCACTGGTGTACATGGCAACGTACTTGTTCAGGTAGTCGTTCCACTGCACGGCAAGTTCACTGACCGGTGCCTTGATGACCTGAACGGCATCGGTATCTCGCGGACTCCAACCGGAGCCGTCCCAGTATTCGTAGGCGCCGAGGTTTCTGATGTCGGCGCCGGCCACTCGCGCCAGGACCGCCTTACCGAAACGACCTGAGGGAGTTCCGTATTCGTAAATGTAGCCGTCCCGACCGTCGAGGAAGGCGCTCTGCTGGAAGTTGGAATTGATCGGCGATACTGCCGGAATCCCCGGAATGCCAAGTCCTTCGGTATTGGCGCGAACTGTCGCCGGATCGAGTTCCCAGTTCTCACCGTTGTCCGTGGAGAAAGCCAGAGCCGAGTAGTTGGTGGTCCAGGCTCCGGGTTCGTCCCACGACCGAACGGACATGAATCTGATGTACTGCACACCACCGTAAGAGATTCCAGCGGTCGGGATGGTGGTGAACTCACCCGGAATGCCGAATCCCGGAATGATCTCCTTGGAATGATTGGGGCCGTCCAAAGGAGAACTGTCGATCTTCATCCCGTCGGCAATGGCGGTGTCGTTGCTGCGGAACAACACGTTGCTGCGCCAGTCGTCACCCGGGGTGTCGCAGTCGCCAACCGTATCGCCGAATGCCATCAGTACGTCGTGATCCGGCCCCGAAAGACCGTTGTCCCACATGATTCCGAGGTCGGTTCCCGACACGTTGAACCGCTCGATAGTGTTGTTGGGACTGCCTGGGCCAGTGACCATTTCGATCGCTTTTGTGCGGCCGGTCAACACCGGCAGAGCACCGTTGGGCGCGCCGGTGATCCACGGCAACGCGTTGGCGAGGGAGCCGGTACCGGCGGAACCACTGCCAAGTGATCCGGTCAGCGAACCGAGCGAACCCGTCATCGATCCGGCGGAACCACTTCCTCCCGACCCACACGGTCCGCCGATCGCCGACGCAGACGGTGCTGCGGCAATCGTCGCGGCAATCGTGACGACGCCTATCGACAACATCGCCGACATGGAGTGTTTTTTACGCACGTGCAGCCCCTCTGATCATTTCGACTCCCGTTCGGACCACAGGCACAGTGATCCCCGACCGCAGAAGCAAACCATTTGGACTGTGTTAAGAGAGTGAAAGCTGAGCAAATTGTTATAAATCGCCCTTTCAACTGACACAAGTGACAGCTGTGTCCGATTTCACCTTCACAGGACAGTTGTCCGATACAGCAATAAAGGCGCCTAGTATGTAACGGAAATGTAAAAGAGTTCTCACAACGAGGTAGGTGAGCGGTGTCCGTACGTGACCGCGTAGCGCAGATTTACGATCAGGTTTTGGTTCGCAATGCAGGAGAGCCCGAGTTCCATCAGGCCGCCGCAGAGGTCTTCGAGTCTCTTCACGTAGTGCTCGAACGCCACCCCCGCTACGCCGACGCCGGACTCATCGAGCGGCTTTGCGAGCCGGAACGCCAGATCATCTTCCGCGTGCCGTGGACCGACGACCAGGGCAACGTTCACGTCAACCGTGGCTTCCGCGTGCAGTACAACAGTGCACTCGGCCCCTACAAGGGCGGCCTGCGCTTCCACCCCAGCGTCAACCTGGGCATCGTGAAGTTCCTCGGCTTCGAGCAGATCTTCAAGAACTCACTCACCGGCCTGCCCATCGGCGGCGGCAAGGGTGGCTCGGACTTCGATCCCAAGGGCCGCTCCGACGCAGAGGTCATGCGCTTCTGTCAGTCCTTCATGACCGAACTGCAGCGTCACATCGGTGAATACACCGACGTTCCGGCTGGCGACATCGGCGTCGGCGGTCGCGAGATCGGCTACCTGTTCGGTCAGTACAAGCGGCTGACCAACACGTACGAGTCGGGCGTCCTCACCGGCAAGGGCATCACCTGGGGCGGATCGCAGGTTCGCACCGAGGCCACCGGCTACGGCGTCGCGTACTTCGTCGCCGAAATGCTCAAGGCAAAGGGTGAAGGCCTCGAAGGCAAGAACGTCGTGATCTCCGGATCCGGCAATGTCGCCATCTACGCAATCCAGAAGATCCACCAGCTCGGCGGCGTCGCGATCGCCTGCTCGGATTCCTCGGGATACATCGTGGACAAGAAGGGCATCGATCTCGACCTCCTCAAGGAGATCAAGGAAGTTCGCCGCGGCCGCATCAGCGAGTACGCCGACGCAGTTCCGCATGCCGAGTTCATCGCCGATGGTTCCATCTGGGACGTGCCGTGCGACGTCGCACTCCCCTGCGCGACTCAGAACGAGCTCGACGAAGATGCCGCAAAGACCTTGATCGCCAACGGCGTTCAGGCCGTTGCCGAAGGCGCGAACATGCCCACCACCCCCGGCGGCATCCAGCTCTTCCGTGACGCGAACGTAGCCTTCGCGCCCGGCAAGGCGGCCAACGCCGGTGGCGTCGCAACCTCCGCCCTCGAAATGCAGCAGAATGCTTCGCGTGATTCCTGGAGCTTCGAGTACACCGACGAGCGTCTCGCCGGAATCATGCGCGGCATTCACAAGCGCACCATCAACACCGCTGCCGAGTACGGAAAGCCGGGCGACTACGTGCACGGCGCGAACATTGCCGGCTTCGTGAAGGTGGCCGACGCCATGATTTCGCTGGGCGTCATCTAGAGATTTCCGCAATACAGACAGCAGTACAAAAAGGGGTGATTTCACCCTGAACCGGTTCCCGTACATCGGACCGGTCGAATCAATACCTAGGCCTCGAGGGCCCTGGGTCCTCGGGGACCCAGGGCCCTCGAGCTTGATCTGAGCAAATCGCCCGCGACGAGCACCGTAGGCGCCGGCAATGATCCCAGACGGAACTCGTGGTGTCCTCCGAATCCGTTTTCCGCTCTGACGTCGAAAAACACCGTAAGTGGACGATTGTTTAGGTCCGCAGCGCGTGGGGCATATGGACTTATCTTCACATTTGTCCATTTCACAGTTGGACGATCGTTCATGTGGTAGAAATCACAACGCCTGGCGCAATTCGATCCGCAAATTTCAGCGGCGAGTATGCCCCCGAACAAAGCCTCAGCGTGTACCCCGCTTCGTAACGCGCCGAGCCTCCGGGTGCCTGTGCCAGGCGACGCACCTGTCTAGAGGAGGCCACCCATGTCCCCAGCGCTGCTGAACAACCCGGGACCGCTCATGTTGGGAGGCAAGCCCGCCTCCACAGCGGTCTACGACGTCATCCCACTGGCAAGCGATCTCGTAGATCACCTGTCCCGTGCCAACCCGACGTTGACTTCCCTCCAAACGGAGGCAGTTCGTCGGGAACTGATTGCGGTGATCGTGCAGGGGCTCCAAGTGGGGATCCAGCTGCTGGATCACCGCAAACTTCCCACCGACCAAGAGTTGGACGGCATTCACACGATGACCGTCCAACAAGCATTGAAAGGCGTGCCACTCAGCGCGATCCTCAACTTGACCAACGAGGGCATCAGCACTTTTCGCACCCTCATCCTCAGCCGGGCCGACGCCGAGGACTCCGCCAATCTCGGGGATCTCAACGAGTTCTTGTTCGCACTCGCGCAGCGGCTTCACTCGTTCATCTCGATCAGCTATCTCTCGGCTCTCCCAGCTGGCTCCCAACTCGGGGAATACTCCGCCGGCGCTCTCGTGAAAGCCATGCTGGACGGCGACGATCCCACCCAGCTTGCGTTGCAGATGGGCGTTGAACTCGCACCCCGCTATCTCGTCCTGCGGCTCCTGGTGAACTTGCCGCCCATCCGCCCGGGAGCACGCAACGGCAACCACCAGCGCATACAGGCCTACCGTGACCTCTCCGTCGCTCAATCGAAAATCGCGGCCCACTTCGGGTCGGCGCTGCTCGAAGCTCCTGCACCGCAACGTGGTCTGGTCCTGATCGAGGGCACACCCGACTGGGGAACAGTGTGCGAGGTCATCCAACGTGCACGCGCAACGGTCGGGGTGGAGATCACAGCAATCGCCGAGAACGCCGCGGTACGAGATATCGCCGCCGCCCAAGCAACCACTCACGAATTGGCGCAACTCGTGCGGCGCCTGCGACTGCCGGCGCGGTCGTACCGAATGGAAGACCTCGCGCTCGAGTATCAACTCACTCGGGGTGGCGCAGGCCGCGACAGCTTGATCAATCTTCTAAGGCCACTCGACGGCAATCCGGAACTGCTGCAGACATTGTCCATACACCTCGCCAACGGCCAGCATCGTCAGCGCACCGCGTCGGCGCTCGGCCTGCACACCAACACCGTCGACAATCGAATCAAGCGCATCGCAACCCTGACCGGATTGGATCCGGCCCTGCCCTCTGAACTGCTCAAACTGCGCGCTGCCATGATCTCTCTGACTTTCGCAAGCACTGATGTGGACAATCGTCCAGCGAAAATGTGAACACTCACATCCTCGCTATTAGCTGTCCACGTGTGGCGCCTGGACCCCACTTTTCCGCTTCGAACCGGGCTATAAAAGTGTGGTGCGAATCACCGCGCAAACCAGTAACAATTAAGGGGAAACACATGATCAACGGCCAGGATAACGCTCTCCTCGGTGCCTTCTTCGACACCATCCTGCAGCTCTTCAACGCGGGCAGCACCGGCACGGGCTCGACGGATGGCGGCGGCGTCTCCTAGGACGAATCTCGGGCCCTGTGCGAGAGCGTCGCCACCGCTGAAACCAGGAGCAAGCACATGATCGCCGCACCAACCACAGGCGCTTTGGCCGTCGTCATGAACACCGTCCTACAGATGTTCAACGCCGGCAGCAGTTTCCTCTACACCAACAACTCTCCGATTGGCGGCGGCGGCGGCGAAACTCCCACGACGCCTGCTCCCTGATCGACTTACCCGCTCGCATCACAAAGTCGCGGCACAGACAGGAACCACTGTGATAAACCAGCACACCCTGGGCAGCCTGGTCATCGACTTCGGCTCACTCTCCCGAGCACTCGGCTTCGGCAACGGCTCTATCGTGTCGCTCGGCAGCACCGGAAGTGGCTGAAACAGCCCGCCTGACCACGTCGACGAACCCGTCGCCGCTCACCTTGCTCACCACATCTCGAAACAGAAAGCAGGTCCCCCTGTGCCTACAATTCCGCTCACCGGCGACCCCATCGTCATCAACATCATCGTCCAGCTACTGAGCGCGGGTAGCAGCAATGCGCTCGCATTGGGCGGGGTCGGTAGCAGCGGTCTCGGTAGCACCGGGCTCGGCAGCTTCGACTCGGCGAGCCTCGGAAGCGCTGCTTAGGACCTCACTCGTGATCGGTGTTCGATCCGCGTCTTCGGCCGCCGAAACAGTCCACGAAACCCACGTTGCCCTCCGTCATCTGTGACGGAGGGCAACGTGGTCGTTCAGGCGAAACGGCTCGCGGTTGGGCGATCCGGCCGTCGGCCTTACTGTCTCGGCGATCGAAGAGTTGGAATCAACGCCAATCTTCCGGTGGATCGGTCTCGTCGTGCTCGATGGTCACGGACTCCGAACGATCGTCAGCCGCAGCCTTTTTCGCTGCTTCACGCATCTCGATTCCGTCGGACACCCAGTCACCGATCTCGCGCGTCACGTCTCGAACAGCCCCGGCGATGATCATCGCGATGGAGCCCACGTGGTTGGCTGCACTTTCGGTCAGTTCCTGGACCGTGTCCTTGCGGCGTTCGAATTTCCCGACCATCAGTGTGTGCCTCTCAGGCTGCAGTTCGCTGGCGCTCGACGATAACACCGGGAGGGGTCTTCGACTTGACCAAACCGGGCGGAAGAGCGAGCTTGAAGATCTTGCCCCATACCGAACCGATCTGCTTGAAGAACCCACCGGTGTTGTACGGCAAACCGTACTTCCCACACAATTCTTTCACCTGGGGAGCGAGTTCCGGATAACGATGCGCAGGCAGGTCCGGGAACAGATGGTGCTCGATCTGGTGCGAGAGGTTGCCGGACATGATGTGGAAGAGCGGGCTTCCCTCGATGTTGGCGCTGCCGAGCATCTGACGCACGTACCACTGACCACGAGTCTCGTCGGCCGTCTCGTCCTCGGTGAAGCTCTGTACGCCGGTGGGGAAATGGCCACAGAAGATGATCGAGTACGTCCACACGTTTCGGACCAGGTTGGCGGTGACGTTCCCCGCGAGAGTGGTCACGAACAGCGGCCCCGTCAGAACCGGGAAGATGACGTAGTCCTTGAGGACCTGCTTGCCCACCTTGTTCCACCAGCCCTTCAGAAGCGGCTTGACGTCGTGCCACTTGCGTTTGCCCTGGATGACGTTCTCGATCTCGAGATCGTGCATCATCACACCCCACTCGAAGAGCATCATCAAGGCAAAGGCCCAGACCGGATTACCGAGGTAATAGGGGTTCCACTTCTGCGCGTCGTCGATACGCAGGATGCCGTATCCGATGTCACGGTCTTTGCCGAGAATATTGGTGTACGTGTGATGCATGTAGTTGTGCGAGTGTCGCCACTGGTCGGCCGGGCACACCGTATCCCATTCGAAGACTTCGGAATTGAGCCCGGGTTCCCGCATCCAGTCATATTGACCGTGCATGACGTTGTGGCCGATCTCCATGTTGTCGAGAATCTTCGACACACTCAGCGCACCGACTGCCGCGAGCCACACCGGCGGTAGGAATCCGAGGTACATCAAGCCGCGACCTGCGACCTCGAACCCGCGCTGAGCCTTGATGATCTTGTAGATGTACTCCCGGTCTTCGGCCCCAAGCGAAGCGACGGTGCGATCACGCAATGCGTCCAACTCGCGGCCGATCTCCTCGACCTGCTCGTACGTCAGGACGACGGGAGCGTCGTCCTTCGCATCGGAACCGTTGCCGAGGAACGGGAGGGTGGGAAGTGAAAGTCCAAACATGTCGGTCTCCAGACAGTCGTGTGAAAAATGGGACTTCAGATGTCGACGGTGACGTCGCCGACGGGAGCGCTGACGCACAGCTGGATCTTCTTGTCCGGCTCGTCGTCTGTCTCACCGGTGCGCACGTTTCGGGTACGACCCGCCTTCTTGACGGAGGTGCAGGAGAAGCAGATTCCCATCCGGCATCCGTATTCGGGATTGAGGCCCGCAGCTTCTGCTTGTTCGAGAAGTGTTTCGCCGGAGTTCTCGGCCGCCACCCCACTTTTGGTGAATGACACCTCGCCGCCGGCCTCACCCGGCTCGGCCACCGCCGGCGCGAACTCCTCGGTATTGAGCAAGTGCTCGACGTCGACCTCACGGAACACCTCACGCACTCCCCGCATCAGACCGGGAGGCCCGCAGAGATAAGCCTGGGCGTCGATCGTGTCCGGATCGGCGATCCACGGAGCCACGGCGTCGAGGTGCCCGCGATCGAAGAAACCTTCGAGGTCACCTCCACCGCTTTCGGTGTACACGAGTACCAGTTTCACGTTCGGGTTCTGCTCGGCGATTGTCTTCAGCGCGCGCGTGTATGCCACGTCGGCATCGGTGTTCGCGTAGTGCACGAACACGATCTCGCCCGAGTGCTCCTCCTCCACCAGCGTCCGAAGCATCGACATGACCGGGGTGATTCCACTGCCGCCACTGATCAACAACACCCGACGCGGGCGGTCGACGGGAAGGGAGAACACACCGTCTGCCTGCGAGAGGCTGACAACGAGTCCGGGCGCCGCGTTGGCGTACAGATACTGCGACACCAGGCCACCGGGATGCGCTTTCACGGTGAGCTCGATCAGCCCGTTGCGCGTAGACGCGCCGCCGGCCGGCGAGTAGCAGCGAGTGTGACGAACACCGTCGATCACCACGCCCAACTGCACGAACTGGCCCGCCTGAAAACCGCGCCACTGGCGAGTCGGGCGCAGCGTCAGAGTGACGGAGTCAGCGGTCGGATGGTCGACGGCGACAACCTGCGCGCGGATGTCACGAACGGTCGCCATCGGGTTGACCAACTCGAGGTACCGATCGATCTGATGTGGAGCAGCCATGGCTTCGATCAGTCCCACCAAGGACAGTCCGCGCCGAGGTGTGGACTTCGGTGTCGTGTTCTCAGGAGCAGATGCGATTGTCATGACCCTCCTCGTACTTCGATTGCCGGGTGTACCGATTGCTGGGCTAGCTTCCCCCGACTGCGTGAATTCAGTGTACAAATGTTCACCGAAGATAGTGTGACAGGTGCACACAAGTACATGTCAACAAGAATGTGATCCGAGTTACACGAGTTGCCGAAAGGAGCCGGAATGCCTGTACCTACACTCGACGTCGTGACGAAGGCCGGACCGGTGAACCCAGAGCGCAGGGAACCCGACAACAGGGAGCCGGAAAGTCGTGCCGCAAAGAAGGAACGCACACGCCAAGCGCTCCTGGACACTGCCATGGACCTCTCGGCCGATCGCGGCTTCGCCGGAATCAGCTTGCGAGAGGTAGCCAGGGAAGCCGGGATCGTTCCGACGGCGTTCTACCGCCACTTCGCTTCACTGGAGGACGTCGGTGTCGTCCTCGTCGAAGAGAGCATGCGCATGTTGCGCCAGATGCTGCGCGACGCAAGGCGTAATCCCAGCACCAAGGACGCCGCTACGTCACTGGGCATCCTTGTGCGACAAGTGCATACACACGAGCGACAGTTTCGGTTCCTCTGCCGCGAACGCTACAGCGGCGTCAGTGAGGTACGACGTGCGATAGCCACTGAAATGCGGTTGTTCGTCAGCGAACTGACCATCGACCTCTCCAGAATTGCCGGACTGGAAAGCTGGTCGTCGGACGATCTGGAAATGGCTGCCGACCTGATCGTCTCGACGATGTTCAGCGCTGTCGTCGAACTGCTGGACGCCGGGACGGCCGGGTATCGCGACGAAGCCGCCGTCATCACACGAGCCGAGAAGCAACTGCGAGTCATCATGCTCGGAATGGCCACCTGGAATCCACCTCGAAACTGACCTCGGGTTCACCTTTTCGACGTACGGTGAGAGTCATGTCTTCCACGAGTACATACGAAATCCCCGTTGGCGACCTCACCTTCGACGTACTGATCTCGGGCCCGGACGACGGCATTCCGCTGGTAGCGCTGCACGGCTTCCCGGAGAGCGCCGCATCCTGGGGCAAGGTCACACCACTGCTCACCGCGGCGGGATACCGTGTGATCGCACCGAATCAGCGCGGATACTCCGCCGGCGCGCGCCCCGAAGGGGTGGATGCCTACAAGATCGAGCATCTGGTAGCCGACGTCGTCGGATTGCTCGACGCACTCGGCCTGTCCGACGCGCATCTGGTCGGCCACGACTGGGGTTCGGCGGTCGCCTGGCAGGTCGCCGGTCGCCATCCGAACCGGATCCGCAGCCTGACGGCGATCTCGGTCCCCCACCCCACCGCCTTCGGTTGGGCACTCCGCGAGGACGAGGACCAGAAGCAACGCTCGTCGTACATCGGACTTCTCCGACAGGAGGGCAAAGCCGAGGAAGTGTTGTCGGAGGACAACTTCCGCCGGCTGCGCGCCATGTTCGACGGCCAGATCGATCCTGAATTCGCCGACGAGCACATTCGTGTCCTGAGCGGGGAGGGCGCGCTCACCGGCGCCTTGAACTGGTACCGCGCGATGACTCGCGACTTCGGCGACATCGATCGCACCACAGTGCCGACCACGTATGTCTGGAGCACCGGCGACACAGCGCTCGGCCGCGCAGGCGCAGAACGCTGTGGTGAATTCGTGGACGCTCCCTACAAGTTCGTCGTGCTCGACGGCGGAAGTCACTGGATTCCGGAGGAGCGAGCCGAAGAGTTGGCCGAGGCAATCCTCGCACGTGCAGGATCCTGATCGTCGCGACGAATTCGGCTCTATGTATGTTGTCATACATAGAGCCGAATTGATTCCACCACCAGGAGTTCTGCGATGACCGAGACCGTTGCACCACCCCATCCGTTCGACACCGCTGTCGGATTGACGCCACTCACGGCCGGCTTGTCGACCGGCGAAACCAATCCGGCGTACAACAACATGGTCGGGCCGTTCGGCGGCGTCACCGCTGCCACGTTGCTCGAATCTGTACTGAAGCACCCCGAACGCCTCGGCGATCCGCTGTCGTTGACCGTCAACTTTGCCGGTCCGATCACCGAGGGCGCCTTCGAGATCTCCGCCCGGCCGGTGCGTACCAACCGCTCGACGCAGCACTGGTCCATCGAACTGTCTCAGGACGGGACCGTCGCCACTACCGCGACGGCAGTGTTCGGTACCAGGCGTGAAACCTGGTCGTCGACCGAGATCACGATGCCGAAGGTTCCGTCGGCCGAAGACGTTGCGCTGCTGCCGTTCCCCGAGTTCATCGCCTGGGCACAGAACTACGAGATGCGCTTTGTCGAAGGTGCAATCCCCGATCTGGAGTCGGGCGAGCATCCCGACTCGACCACGACACTCTGGGTGCGCGATCAACCGGCACGCGCTCTCGACTTCACGTCGCTGACCGCACTGTGTGATGTCTTCTTCCCACGAGTCTTCTTGCGCCGAGGCAAGATGGCTCCGGCCGGAACGGTCTCGATGACCATCTACTTCCACGCCGACGCTCAGACGCTGACCGAACAGGCAGACAATTCCGTGCTGGGAACGGCGCGGACCCAACGGTTCGGCAACGGATACTTCGATCAGTCGGCCGAAATTTGGGGCAGTGACGGCGCATTGCTCGCTACGACACACCAGTTGGTCTACTTCAAGGATTGACGGGGATCGCACTGTCCCCTTCCGGCGCCTTCACCATCGACAATGCGGCAAGGCCGACGCCGAGAACCACCAGCAGTCCGATGATGCCGGCACGGTCTGCACCGAAGAGCCAAGCGAACAGGCCGAACAGTGTCGGCGCCAAGAACGACACTGCTCGGCCTGTGGTCGCATACAGGCCGAACATCTGACCTTCACGCCCAGGCGGGGTGATGCGTGCCAAGAAGGTTCGTGCCGAAGACTGAGCGGGCCCGACGAACAGGCAGAGCGCGAGACCGAAGATCCAGAACATCACCGGCCCGGACACCGCGATCAATATCGCGCCGACCACGATCATCGACGCCAGCGAGACGGTGATGACCTGTTTGGGTCCGATCCGATCGTCGAAGCGTCCGGCCACCAATGCACCGATTGCGGAAATCACGTTGGCGGCAACACCGAACAGCAGGACGTCGGCCGCGCTGATTCCGTAGACGTTGACAGCCAACACGGCTCCGAAGGTGAACACACCCGCCAGACCGTCACGAAAGAGTGCGCTCGCGATCAGGTACCAGATCGTGCGCCTGTCGACGTTCCAGAGTTCGCGCAGATCGCGCCACAACACCCGATAGGAGTCGAGGAACCCGGCCTTGGACGCTCCCGGATCGACCGCGGGGCTGGGCAACTCGGGAACCTTGAAGAACACCGGAATCGCGAAGACCGCGAACCACACTGCAGCCAGCAGTGCCACCATCCGGATGTTCATGCCGCCGTCGGTGGTCAATCCCAGGAATCCCCGAGTGTCGCCGTCGCCGACGATGAACCCGAAGTAACACAGCAACAGCAGCACGATTCCGCCGAAATATCCCATGGCCCAGCCGAAGCCGGAGACTCGTCCCAGATTCTCCGGTGTCGACACCTGCCGCATCATGGCGTTGTACGGCACGCCGGCCAGTTCGAAAATCACCGAACCGATTGCGAGCAGAACCAATCCGAGCCACAGGTAGCGGTAGTTGTCCTCGACGAAATAGAGACCCGCCATCGAGAGCACGGTGATGCCGGTGAGTATCGCGAGTGAGAGTTTGCGTTTACCCGACGCATCGAAACGCTGTCCGGTGATCGGGGCGAGTATCGCGATGAAGAAGCCGGCGATCCCGAGAGCCCAACTGAGCCACGTAGTTGCCGAAATCGTGCCGGGCAGGTCGTCGCCGACCGCGTCGGTGAGATAGACCGAGAAGACGAACGTGAGGATCACGGCGTTGAATGCTGCCGATCCCCAATCCCACAGCCCCCACGCGAACACTTGACTCTTCGTGGCCGCACCACCGATGCCTGCGGGTGGCTCGGCCTGCATGCTCGTGGACTCGGCGCTCATACGGCGAAGCCTAACTGCGCGCGGGCGACTCGGCTCCTCTCTCCGAGAGTCGACATACAAGACGTTCTATGCAACCAAGTTAGTACGCACTTAGTTGCATACGCACCTGAGTGCATAGATACTTTTTCCATGGCACTCGAACATGCGTTGCTCGTCTCCCTGTCCGAACAGGATGCGTCGGGATACGACCTCACACGCCGGTTCGACAAGTCGATCGGCTTCTTCCACAGCGCGACGCACCAGCAGATCTACCGAGTCCTCAAGCGAATGGACGAGGCAGGCTGGGTGGAGGTGGAGGCCATCGCGCAGGACGGCCGCCCGGACAAGAAGATGTACCGCGTCAGCGATGCCGGCCGCGCCGAACTGACCCGATGGATCGCCGAGCCGTCCGAACCGAACCACCTGCGCAACGAGTTGGCCATCAAGATCAGGGCAGCAGCGCACGCCGATCTCCCCGCTCTACGACGCGAAGTCGCTCGCCACCGCGACGGCCACGCCGCCCGCCTCGACGTCTACCGACTCATCGAAAAGCGTGACTTCCCCAATCCAGCAGCACTTTCCGGCTCTTCACTGCACCAGTACCTGGTACTTCGCGGCGGTATCCGCGTCGAAGAAGGATTCACCGACTGGTGCCAGGAAGTTCTGGACGCATTGCCCACTGGCGAGTACGCCACCGAAGACACTGGCGAGTACGCCATCGAAGACACTGGCGAGTACGCCACGGAAGGACATCTTCAGTCATGACGGATACACAGTTCCCCCGCCTGCTCGAACCGCTCGACCTCGGATTCACGACGCTGAAGAACCGCGTCGTCATGGGATCGATCCACACCGGCCTCGAAGATCGCGCGAAGGACACCGACCGCTTGGCCGAGTACTTCGCCGAACGTGCTCGTGGCGGTGTCGGCTTGATCATCACCGGCGGCTACGCGCCCAACCGCACCGGTTGGCTCTTGCCCTTCGGTGCCAAGCTGACCAACCGCATCGAAGCGCGCCGTCACCGCCGGATCACCAAGGCGGTTCACGACGCGGGCGGAAAGATCGCCATGCAGATCCTGCACGCCGGCCGCTACAGCTACCAGCCTTTCAGTGTCTCCGCGTCGTCGATCAAGGCGCCCATCAACCCGTTCCGTCCGCGCAAGCTGACCGGCCGTGGGGTGGGTTGGCAGATCCGCAACTACGTTCGCTGCGCGCGCCTGGCCAAGTCCGCGGGTTACGACGGCGTCGAAATCATGGGCGGTGAGGGCTACTTCATCAACCAGTTCC
The DNA here is from genome assembly GCF_056401575.1 of Rhodococcus sp. P4_E4. Classification (NCBI taxonomy): domain Bacteria; kingdom Bacillati; phylum Actinomycetota; class Actinomycetes; order Mycobacteriales; family Nocardiaceae; genus Rhodococcus; species Rhodococcus sp. P4_E4. Next base: position 569,918 of record NZ_JBFUJB010000001.1, read on the forward strand.
TCTGCGAGCGCACGAACAAGCGCACCGACCAGTGGGGCGGCAGTTCCGAGAACCGTCGACGCATGGCAGTCGAAATTGTGCGACGCACACGCAAGGCTGTCGGCCCGAACTTCATCATCGTGTTCCGGCTGTCGATGGCAGATCTGGTCGAGGGCGGTCAGACCTGGGATGAAATCGTCTCACTGGCAAAGGAAGTCGAAGCCGCCGGCGCCACGATCATCAACACCGACATCGGGTGGCACGAGTCACGGGTGCCCACCATCGTCACCTCGGTTCCCCGAGCAGCCTTTGTCGACATCACCGGCAAACTCGAGAAGCACGTCGACATTCCGGTAGCCGCCTCGAATCGGATCAACATGCCCGAGACTGCCGAAGAGATCCTCAACCGCGGTGACGCACAATTGATTTCGATGGCCAGGCCGATGCTCGCCGATCCCGACTGGGTAAACAAGGCCGAGAGAGGAGCGTCCGACGAGATCAACACGTGCATTGCCTGCAACCAGGCCTGCCTCGACCACGCCTTCGTTCACAAGCAGGTCTCCTGCCTGCTCAACCCGCGCGCGGGCCGCGAAACCACACTGATCCTCTCCCCCACTCGGCGGACCAAGAACCTCGCCGTCGTCGGTGCCGGTCCTGCCGGACTTTCCGCAGCACTCAATCTTGCTCAGCGTGGTCATTCGGTCACGTTGTTCGAGGCTTCGGACAAGATCGGCGGACAGTTCGGGATCGCACAGCTCATTCCGGGTAAGGAAGAGTTCGCCGAAACCATTCGCTACTACACCCGCATGCTGGACGTGGCCGGAGTGACGGTCAAGCTCGAAACCCGCGTCACACCGGCAGATCTCATCGGATCCTTCGACGAAGTGGTGGTTGCCACCGGCGTGACGCCGCGCGTTCCCAAGATCCCCGGCATCGAGAACTCGAAGGTGCTGACCTACGCCGAGGTCGTCCGAGAGGGCAAGCCCGTCGGCAAGTCCGTCGCCGTCATCGGCGCCGGCGGCATCGGCGTCGACGTGAGCGAATTCCTCACGCACCCCACTTCCCCCACTCTTCATCTCAAGGAGTGGAAGCAGGAATGGGGCGTCACCGAACCCGAAATGGCCCCGGGCGCTCTCACCACTCCGGTACCGGAGCTCTCCGAGCGGGAGGTCTACCTCCTCCAACGCAAGCCAGGACGCATCGGCGCCGGCCTCGCGAAGACCACCGGCTGGGTCCATCGGGCGGCCCTCAAGAACAAGGGCGTCCACGAGCTCTCGGGCGTCAACTACGAGCGCATCGACGACGCCGGCCTGCACATCACCTTCGGTGAGAAGCACGAGAAGCCCCGACTTCTCGAGGTCGACACCATCGTCATCTGCGCCGGGCAGGAGTCGGTTCGCGATCTCGTGGACGAACTGACCGTCGCGGGCGTGGTGACCCACATCATCGGCGGCGCCGACGTGGCAGGAGAACTCGACGCCAAGCGTGCCATCGAACAGGGCACACGACTGGCCGCGAAGATCTGACCGGCTACGCTGACTGATCGTGAGCCTGCCGACACCCACAACCACAGCCCGCGCCGTAGTGACCGGCGCCTCCTCCGGCATCGGAGAGGCACTGGCCGCTGATCTGGCATCACGCGGACATTCCCTGATCCTCGTTGCCCGTCGTGGCGAGGTCATGGAGGTCCTCGCCGAGAAGCTTCGCGCCGCGCACGGCGTCGAGGTGGAGGTCCGTGCATCGGACCTCTCCGACAGCGCGGCGCGTGCCGTTCTGGTCGAGGAACTCGGTGGCCGCGACATCAGCATCCTGTGCAACAACGCCGGTATCGCCACCTTCGGGCCGATCGCCGAGCTGGACCCGGCATACGAGCGCGACCAGGTCGAGCTCAACGCCGTTGCAGTGCACGATCTCACGCTGGCCGTGCTGCCCGGCATGCTCGCACGCAAGTCCGGAGCCATCCTGATGGTCGGGTCCGCGGCCGGAAACATGCCGATCCCCAACAACGCGACGTACGCCGCCACGAAGGCGTTCGTGAACACCTTCGCGGAATCGTTGCGAGGTGAACTCAAGGGCACCGGAGTGAACGTCACCCTGCTCGCCCCAGGCCCAGTACGCACCGAAACCCCGGACCCGGCCGAAGCGTCGATCGTCGACAAGCTCGTCCCGGACTTCTTCTGGATCTCGAGCGAGTACACCGCCAAGGTCTCGCTCGACGGCCTGGCCGAGAACAAGATGCGCGTCGTACCGGGCATCTTGAGCAAGGCGATGTCCGTCGCGGGCGGCTACAGCCCGCGTGCCGTCGTTGCGCCCATCGTGGGCACGTTCTACAAGAAGCTCGGCGGCTGATTCACGCAAACTTCTCAGAGCAGGCCATAGCAGACCATATAGTCGGTTAATGGCGATGCGAAGAACACTGGCAGTCGGGGCAATCCTTCTTTTGACCGGAGGGTTGCCCTTACTGCTGCCCACGGCAGCGAATGCATGTTCGTGCGCATCATCGGCTACCCCGGAAGAAGCCGTGAGCGTCTCCAGCACCGTTTTCCTCGGGACTCCGACGGAGAAAACTTCGGACGGGTTCGAGGACACCTACCTGTTCGACGTCAGCCGGGTCTACAAAGGCGATCTGGCATCGGTGACGTCGGTGGGGACACTCGCGAACGGGAACGGTTGTGGCACAAGATACGTGCTCGGCACCGAGCAGCTGATGTTCGTTTCTGCGCCGTACGACGTCGACGCCGAGCACGAGGGGCACAGCTGCGGGCCGGCTACCGAAACCGGGTTCGACATCCAAGCGGCGGTCGAGTCCGTGTACGGCGCCGGTTACGCCCCGAGTGCCGGCGGAACTCCGTCCGTTGGTGTGTCCGCCGACAGATCGGCGGTCATCGGCGGAGGCGCCGCGGTGGCATTGCTCGCGGTGCTCGGTTGGTTCGGATGGAAGCGCCGGCGAGCACAGTGATTCGACAGGCACAGTGATTCGAGCCCCGTCAGGGCCGCGTCAACCTCGTTCGGCGGCGCGTCAAGTAAGCGTCAAGAACCGCCCCACCGCTGATCTTCGGGAGTAGATCTGAAGGTAGCCCGCAACACGGCGGGTCACCTTCAGGAGATCGACGTGACGCTACTCGAAATCTTCCCCTCCCTACGCGGCGCAATGACACCACGTATGGATCCTGCGTTGTGGCCCATCAGCACTCGCCACGACCACAGCGGGCGTGTCTGCATCGGCGACGTCTCCCTCGAAGAGATCGCGGACCAGTACGGCACACCGACGTACGTCGTCGACGAGGCGGACGTGCGGCACCGCTGCCGCACGTATCGAGAGATCTTCCCCGACTCGGAGATCGTGTACGCCGGCAAGGCACTGATGATTCGAGCGATGGCTACCTGGGTCTCCGACGAGGGACTCGGGGTGGATGTCTGTTCCGCCGGTGAACTCGCCGTCGCGCTTGCCGCGGGCGTGGACCCCCACCGAATCATCCTGCACGGCAATGCCAAATCGGTTTCCGAACTGAGGGCGGCGGTCAACGCGGGTGTCGGCCGGATCGTCCTCGACTCCCCCAGCGAAGCGGTACGGCTCGCGTCGGTGTGTACCCACCGACAGAAGGTGTTGATCAGAGTCACACCCGGCATCGACATACACGGACACAAGGCAGTGTCCACAGGCATCTTGGACCAAAAGTTCGGCCTACCAGCGTTTTCCGAAGAACTGGAACGTACGGTATCCGTCGTCGCCAACGCGACGCACCTGCAACTCATCGGCCTGCATTGCCATCTCGGCTCCCAGATCACCGATCCCGAACTCTTCCGCCCCGCGATCGAGACGATGATCGCACAGATGGACGACATACGACGCACGCATCGAATCATCCTCACCGAACTCGATCTCGGCGGTGGCCATGGGATCGCATACATGCCGGGAGACGCCCAACTGGATCTGACCCGCCTCGCTCACGTCATCGACGAAACTCTCGACGACGCGTGCACCCGAAACCGCTTCCCTCGCCCCGAAATCGTGCTCGAGCCTGGCCGAGCGATCGCCGCGCGCGCCGGAGTCACGCTCTATCGCGTACAGAACATCAAGTCGATCAGCGGCGGTCGAACCTTCGTTTCCGTCGACGGTGGGATGAGCGACAACCCTCGGGTGTCGTTGTACGACAGCCACTACGACGTCGAATTGGTGAACCGGCATTCGAGCGCACCGCTCCAGGAAGTCACCGTCGCCGGGCGGCACTGCGAATCGGGCGACGAAATCGCCGTCGGAGCAAGGCTTCCCGCCGACCTACATGAAGGTGACCTGTTGGCAGTGCCGTGTACGGGCGCATACCACCACAGCATGGCCTCCACTTACAACAGCGTCGGCCGGCCACCGGTCGTCGCTGTGCTGGGCGGGATTGCGCGGCCATTGATCAGGCGTGAATCGATCAACGACCTATTAGCCCGCGAGGTCGGCATCTGACCTCGCGGGCGCCTAAGCCTCAGCGCTTGCGACGGCTACCGGTACCGAAGATGTTTCGCGAAATCTCCCGCCCTGCAGCCGAAGCCGCCGAACGCAGGAAGCTCTTCACGGCCGAGTTACCCAAGATCTGCTCGGCGATGTTGGGGCCCTCAGGTTCGGCCGGCGGCGGTGGCGGCAGATCGGGCAGCGACGGAAGATCCAAGGACTGATCCGCCGTCGGAGCACCGGCCACCTTGGCCGTCAACTTTTCGTACGCCGACTCGCGGTCGATGGTCTGGCCGTACTTCTGATTCAGCGGACTCGACGACGCTGCCGCCTTGATCGCGTCGTTGCCGATGGTGTCCATCAGCGACCTCGGAGGACGAATCTTGGTCCAGGCCACCGGCGTCGGCGCACCCTTTTCCGAAAGCACGGTCACGATGGCTTCACCGATGCCGAGTGAAGTCAGTGCCTTTTCCAGGTCGTAGTGCTCGGTCTTCGGGTACGTGCGGACGGTCTTGTTGAGCGCCTTCTGATCGTCGGGCGTGAATGCGCGTAGGGCGTGCTGGACGCGCGCGCCCAACTGTGACAGCACCGAATTGGGAATGTCGGTCGGAAGCTGCGTGCAGAAGAACACGCCGACACCTTTGGAGCGAATCAGCTTGACCGTCTGTTCGACCTGCTGCAGGAAAGCCTTCGACGCGTCCGCGAACAGAAGGTGCGCCTCGTCGAAGATGAACACCAGCTTCGGCTTGTCCAGATCTCCCTCTTCGGGCAGCGTCTGGAACAGGTCCGCGAGCACCCACATCAGGAAGGTGGAGAACATTGCCGGACGCGCGGCCTGGGCACCGAGTTCGAACAACGTGATCACACCGGCACCGCCGACGACACGCAGCAGGTCCTCGGTTTCGAGTTCCGGTTCGCCGAAGAAGGTGTCACCGCCGTCGGCTTCGAGGTTGACCAACGCGCGCAGAATCACCCCCGCCGTCGCGGAGGAAACTCCGCCGATACCCTTCAGATCCGCTTTGCCCTCAGCGCTCGTCAGGTGGGCGATGACCGAACGCAGATCCTTGAGGTCCAGCAGGGCCAGGCCCTGAGTGTCGGCCCAGTGGAAGATCAGTCCGAGAGTCGATTCCTGGGTCTCGTTGAGGCCCAACACTTTGCTGAGCAGGATCGGCCCGAAACTGGTGATGGTCGCGCGCACCGGGATACCGATTCCGTCCGTTCCCAACGACAAGAACTCGACTGGCATCCCAGCGGGAGTCCACGAATCGTCGCCCGTCTCGACTGCGCGAGCCTTCATCTTCTCGCTCGGATCCCCCGCCTTCGACAGACCCGAGAGATCGCCCTTGACGTCGGCCATCACTACCGGCACACCCGCGGCGGACAGCTGCTCGGCGATGCCCTGCAACGTCTTGGTCTTGCCGGTACCCGTCGCACCGGCAATCAGACCGTGACGGTTGATCGTCGCCAATGGAATCCGCACCCGCGCGGTGGGATCTGCCACTCCGTCGATCACCACCGAGCCGAGCTCGAGTGCCCGCCCCTCGGATGAATAGCCCGCCGCGATTTCAGCTGCAGCACCCGACGGCGCCTGAGCAGCGGGGGTGGCTCCGGCCGATGCTTCGGCTTCAGCGGCAGCCGCTTCCTTCTCGGCTTCCTCAGCTGCTGCCGCGGCTTCAGCTGCAATCCGAGCGGCTTCGGCAGCGGCAGCCTTGGCAGCTTTCGCCTTCTCCGCCGGCGTCAGCGGCGCGGCTCCGTCCTTCGGATCCACGGTCATCGAAAAGCCCTCCTCGTTGCAATGCGGCGAAGTTCTTGTCATCACCCGAACGCCGTCTTACACACGTCGAGTTTCCACCGCAGACCTTATCCCGCGCCCGCGCGCACTACTGTGTTCCTGGTGCAGGACAAATTGGTATGGATCGATTGTGAAATGACCGGGCTGCGACTCGAGTCGGACAAACTCATCGAGATTGCGGCTCTGGTGACCGACAGCGACTTGAACATCTTGGGCGAAGGTGTGGACATCGTCATCCACGCCGACGACGACGCGTTGGCTGCAATGCCCGACGTCGTGAAGAAGATGCATGCGAAGTCGGGACTGACCGAAGAGGTTCGTAAGTCGACGGTCACCCTCGCCGAGGCGGAGAAAGAGGTGCTCGCGTACATCCGCAAGCACGTTCCCGTCGCCGGTACGGCTCCCCTGGCAGGTAATTCCATCGCCACCGACCGCGGATTCATCTCGCGTGACATGACGGCGCTGGACACATACCTGCACTACCGGATGATCGATGTCAGCTCCATCAAGGAACTCTCCCGCCGCTGGTACCCGCGAATCTACTTCGGCCAGCCCGAAAAAGGTCTCGCCCACCGGGCACTCGCCGACATCAAGGAATCCATCCGCGAACTCAAGTACTACCGCGGCACTGCATTCGTCGCGGCGCCCGGACCGTCGAGCGCGGAGATCGCAGCCGTCGTAGAGGGCTTGGGTCCCGCCTGACCTGCCGATTGGCTTCCTGACCGACTTTCGCGCTAGTATCTCTTTCGTCAAAGCAGCCGGGTCAAACCGGTGGCCGAGGCAATGGTGGGCGTAGTTCAGTTGGTAGAGCACCAGGTTGTGATCCTGGCTGTCGCGGGTTCGAGTCCCGTCGCTCACCCAAGCGGAACCCCCGAAGATGTCGAAAGACATTTTCGGGGGTTCTTTTGGTTTGTGCGCCGGCCCCAATCCCCCCTTCCACAGCCGGGTGAACGTATCGTTCCCCTTCTCTGACAGGGGCAGCGATACGTTCACCCGAAGTGGGTGGGGTGGCGACCGCGACAAATCGCCCGCTCCCGAGTAACCCGTGCCCGGGCCGAGCGAACGTACCTCTCGTCGCCTCAGATAGACCGAAAGCCACTTTCGCTCACATGGGGGTAGCTGAAAATCGCCGCAAATGGCCCAGCCGTCGATCACTCGGGCGACGGTTGCGGCTCCCAGACACCTGCGACGGTCCCCTCGCGAACGTGTCGCTCGTATGCCGAAACCTTGTCGTGGATGACGGTCAGGTTGTCCTGCAGCGCAGAGATCCTGGATCGAATCAACACCTCATGCTTTTGTAGAAGTGAAAGCCGTTCCTTCTCGTTTCCCGGCCCTGACCTGACGAGTGCGGCGAATTCGCGGATCGTTGCGATCGGCATACCCGAGTCTCGGAATCGATTGCACAGCTTCAACCAAGCGACATCGTTTTCGGCGTAGACCCGACGCCCACCTGCCGAGCGCGCAACCTCGTGAACGAGCAATTCCTCACGTTCGAAGTATCGAAGGGAATCGATGCTGATTCCGGTCTCGACAGCTACGTCACCGATTGATAGTTCACGCATTGCCCGTCTACCTTTCCTTGACCTGGAGTGCACTCCAGATTTTACGGTCGCGGCCATGAATTCCATTCAGCGCAAAATCAACACCGAATTCTCCCGAATCTCCACTGCCGACGACGTACTTGCCGGACAAGATTTAACCGACACAACTGCTTTGGTCACTGGTGGGTACTCCGGACTCGGATACGAAATTTCGCGGTCACTTTCTTCGGTCGGCGCGCGAGTTGTAGTTCTTGCCCGCCGACCAGAACAGGCACGGAGCGAGGTGGCCGACCTTCCGGGTATCGAAGTGCGAGCGTGCGACCTGTCGGACCCGAGCAGTGTCAGATCGTGTGCGCGAGAAATTCTCGAATCCCGGATCACTCCGGACATCATCATCTGCAATGCGGGGGTCATGGCCTGCCCGGAACTCCGTGTCGGCTCCGGCTGGGAATCACAATTCGCGATCAATCACCTCGGGCACTTTGTACTGGTGAACCTGCTGGTGCCAGCAATGCCCGCAAACGGTTCTCGCGTAGTCGCTGTCTCGTCGGCGGGGCATTTTCTGTCGGGAGTGCGTTGGGATGACATACATTTCCGCAACGGTTACGACCGCTGGCTTGCGTACGGTCAAGCCAAGACTGCAATTGCTCTATTCGCTGTCCAGTTGGCGAGCTCCGGTGCTTCACGCGGCATCACTGCGTTCTCCGTCCATCCCGGGAGCATCCTCACTCCCCTTCAACGTCACTTTTCTGCATCGGAGAAACACGATCTCGGATGGACGACGTCGAATGGCGACGCCGTGCCGGGATTCAAGACTCCCTCCCAGGGCGCCGCTACAACGGTGTGGGCAGCGACGGCACCGATACTCGCCGATCACTCCGGCGCGTACCTCCAGGACTGCAACATCGCGGACGTCGCGCAGACTGATGACATGAGCGTCGGCGGCGTGAAGCCTTGGGCTACCGATCGCGACGACGCACGCAGATTGTGGGCGCTGTCCGCTGAAATGACCGGAGTGGACGCCTTCGGTCGACGCTGACGCCGAGCGAACGTACCTCCCGTCGCCTCAGGTAGACCGAGAGGCACTTTCGCTCACAAAAGGAATACAGATGCAGAAATGCCCCCAACCGGACGGTCGGGGGCATTCTGACGTTCAGTGCGTCAGGGACGCACTCAGACGTCCGCGTTGCCGGTCTTCCAGACGCTCCAGGGAATGTTCCAGTCACCGAGGCCGTCGGTGCCGGAGAGCGTTCCGCCGACGGTGTTCTTGACGACGACGATGTCCCCACGCTTGGTGTTGTCGTAGACCCACTTGGCGTTGGACGGGCTCAGGTTGAGGCAGCCGTGACTGGTGTTGGAGTACCCCTGCTGCCCGACCGACCACGGCGCCGAGTGGAAGAAGATGCCGCTGTAGGACATTCGGGTCGCCCAGTCGACGGGGGTCTTGTAACCCTGCGCCGAGGTGACCGGGACGCCGTACGTGGACGAGTCCATGATCATGTTCGCGAAGCGGTCGCCGATGATGTAGACGCCGTTGTCGGTGGGAGTGCTGTCCTTGCCCATGGAGGTGGGCATGGTCATGACGGTCTCACCGTTGACCTGGAAAGTGACCTGCTTGGTGTTGTCGTCGGCCGTGGCGATGACGGCATCACCGATGGTGAAGGAACTCTTCGCGTCTTCCTGCCCGAAGACTCCCTTGCCGAGATTGCGCCCGTACACGTTGACGCTCACGTCGACCTTGGTGCCCGGTGCCCAGTAGTTCTCCGGACGCCAACGGACCTCACGATTGTTGACCCAGTAGAACGCACCTTCGACGGTCGGAGTCGTGGTGACGGTGATCGCAGCTTCGGCAGCCTTGCGATCGGGGATGTTCTCGTCGAACTGCACCGCGATGGGCTGACCGATGCCGACCACGTCGCCCTCGTTCGGCAAGACATACGGCTTGGTGACGTTGCCGGGTGCGCTGGTGGTGAAGGACGTGACCGTCGTACTGGCGCCGCCCAATCCGAATGCGCGGGCCTCGATTTTGTACTTGCGGTTGTAGCCGAGCGGTTCGGTGGTCGTCCACGACGCACCGTCGGCAGCAATCGCGCCGGCAACTGCCTTGCCGTCCTGATTGACCATCGTCACGTCGGACAGGGCGCCGTCAGCGACGTTGATCTTGACCTGGTCGCCCGGCGAGAAGCCGACAGCGCCGTCGGCGGCGGTCGAGGTGAGCTTCGGCTTGATGAGTTCGGTGAGCGGATTGGAATCGATCGGCGCCGATCCCTCGGTGCTGACGTCCTTGCCACCCGACGTGCACGCGGTGACCAGAACGAGCGCACCGAGAGACACCGCGATCATCGCCGCACTCTTCGACACTCGACCGTTCCCCCCGCGCACGGACAGACCCCACCTTTGACGACTCATCGTTCGACTCCGCTTCACAATTTCTCCGACTAACTTCCGCATCACATGCGAATCCCACTTACCGGAAGGCAAGTGGGACTTGCGGTATGACTGCGCTGCACCAATGATGCCAGGCGCGCTCGTTACCAACGGTCATGAAGGGCCACGCCGTCAGTAACGTTCAAGTATCAATCGCTCCGAACCGTCCGTTTTGTTACCGCTTTCAGCGGATTTCCTCCGATTGGACTACGGCAGCGAGGCCGCCACCTGGCGATTTGCTCCCGAACCGGCGATTCGGCTAATGTTCTGTCTCGCAAGAGCGAGCGCCTATAGCTCAGTTGGTAGAGCAAGTGACTCTTAATCACTGGGTCCGGGGTTCGAGTCCCTGTGGGCGCACTTGCAAAGGTCCCCACCTTCTTCGGAAGGTGGGGATTTTTCTTTGTGGCTTGGTGGACAGGTCGTGGTGAATAGACTTCACAGTTACCGGAACCACGGCCTGGAGGTCTGATGACTGAGCGCGGATTCACGCCCGGCGGCGAACTAGCATTTGCCGGGGTGGCAGGTCAGGCAGCTCTGATCCGGTCCGGAGCTTTGTCCGCCCGCGAACTCACCGAGACCACACTTCGCCGTATCGAGCGCCTCGATTCGACGCTCAACGCATTTGTACGAGTTCTCGCGGACGAAGCACTCGACGAGGCGACACGGCTCGATCAACGTCAGGCCGACGGCAAAACCCTGGGCCCACTGCACGGAGTCCCGATTGCAATCAAGGACGAGAACGACGTCGCCGGAACGCCGACGACGTACGGCGGTGCGGCAGCCACGCGCATCGCATCGGCCGATTCAGAGGTTGTCCGCAGGTTGCGCGAAGCGGGTGCGGTGATCGTCGGCAAGACGACGATGCCCGAGTTCGGCATCTGGCCCTTCACCGAGACTGCCGCAAACGGATACACGAGAAACCCTTGGGACACCGGCATATCCACCGGCGGATCGAGCGGAGGATCTGCGTCGGCCGTCGCGTCGGGAATGGTCGCGGCGGCAATAGGCGGCGACGGCGGCGGTTCCATACGATTGCCTTCGGCGTTCTGCGGGTTGTTCGGACTCAAGCCGCAACGCGGTCGGGTGAGCACCGCGCCGAACCGAAACCTCTGGCGCGGACTCGGCACACTCGGGCCTCTCACTCGTTCGGTCGAGGACAGCGCGCTCGTATACGACGCAATCACCGGTACCACCGAGATCGACGACTACACAGCCGAAACGCTCCGAACCAGCTTTGCCGACGCGGCCGTGTCGGCACCCGGGCCGCTTCGAATCGCGGTGTCCACCCGGAGTCCGGTCCGGGGCGTCCGTCCGTCAGCGGAGATCGTTGCCGGGGTGCTCTCGATCGCAGAGATGTTGAGCGCGTTGGGGCATCACGTCGAAGAACACGATCCCGAGTACCCGGATGCCACTGCCGCTTTTCTCCCGCAGGTGCTCGGCGGTGTCCGCGACGAAGCGCTTCGTGTCGATCATCCAGCGCTTCTCGAGAAGCGCACGCGAGCGCTCGCCTCGATCGGCCGGATAGCTGCACCCGCGCGCGTCGGTAAATTCGCCTACCGCAAAGGTGAGCGAATTGCAGCGACGGTCAACCAGGTCTTCGACACCTTCGACCTGGTCCTGATGCCGACGACGCCCGCGCTGCCACGCCCGATCGGACAACTCGAAGGAACCGGCCTTCTGTCCGCAGTCCGCAAGGCGTTGCCGATCGCCGCCTACTGTTCTATCTGGAATGTCTGCGGCAACCCGGCGGCCGCGGTACCCGCCGGCTTCTCCGAACATGGACTCCCCCTGAGCGTCCAACTGGTTGCGCGCAGCGGTGGCGAATCGGCGATTCTCGCCGTCGCACAGCAGTTGGAAAGCACCGTCCGCTGGCCGGATTCACGCCCGTCACACTCGTGAATTCCGGAAGCGATGTAACCATCGTCACCACGATGAACACGCGTTTTGCAAACTCCTGAGCCTGTCGGCTAATGTTCTGTCTCGCAAGAGCGAGCGCCTATAGCTCAGTTGGTAGAGCAAGTGACTCTTAATCACTGGGTCCGGGGTTCGAGTCCCTGTGGGCGCACTTGCAAGAAGGCCCCCACCTCACCAGGTGGGGGCCTTCTTCATGTTCTGCCTTCGAAAACTCGGGTCAGCGAATGATCTTCCGGACCACGAGTAGTCCCACCACTGAACCAACTGCGATAAGCGCGTACTTCACTGCCGGCTCGTTGAGCTTGGCGAGCACCGTCTTCTTGGTGTTCTCGACCAGCCGCTTCGGGTTGGTGCGGACCGTCAGTTCGTCGAGTGTGCTCGCGAGCTGGTTACGCGCCTTCTCGATCTCGCGTTCGATGCTCTCGGTGTCCCTGGGCACGTGTCCTCCAACTTGTCTGTGTTCTGCTGCTCTGTGTGCGGGTCTGCTGTGCGGACGCAGCGCGCCGACACTTCGCTCTACCGTAGAGGAGCAGAATGCCCTCGCGCCCACCTGCCGCGCAATTTCTCGACTAACCTCGATTCCCGTGACCGAGAACAGTAGATTGTCCGCCGGCGACGTAGCGCCGGATTTCACGCTCCCAGACGCCGACGGCAACGAGGTTTCGCTTCACGATTACCGCGGCCGCAAGGTCATCGTGTACTTCTACCCCGCGGCCAGCACCCCGGGGTGCACCAAGCAGGCCTGCGACTTCCGCGACAGCCTCGCCGAATTGAACGGTGCCGGGCTGGAGGTCGTCGGAATCTCGCCGGACAAGCCAGCAAAACTCGCGAAGTTCCGCGATACCGAAGAGCTGACCTTCCCGCTGCTCTCCGACCCCGAGAAGGCGACGCTCGAAGCCTGGGGTGCATTCGGAGAGAAGAAGATGTACGGCAAGACGGTCCAGGGCGTCATCCGCTCGACGTTCCTCGTTGACGAGGAAGGCAAGATCGAGGTGGCGCAGTACAACGTCCGGGCCACCGGCCACGTCGCCAAGCTACGACGCGATCTATCCGTCTAACTCCCGTACCTGCTCAAGAACAGCGCCTCCGCGAAAGCGAGATTCTCGATCTCCGACGGGTCGACGCTTTCGTCAGGTGCATGAATGCGGCACTGCGGTTCCTCGACGCCGATCAACGCGATCTCCGCGTCGGGGAACTGCTCGGCCAACGCACTGCACAGCGGAATCGATCCCCCTTGGCCGGCAAACCCCACTTCGCGGCCGTAGGCATCGGTCAGCGCAGACTTCAGCTGCGCGAAACCCGCTCCTTCGGTCGACGACGAGAACGGTGATCCCGTCGATTCCGGTACGACCTCGATGTGGACGCCCCACGGCGCCGCTGCACGGAGGTGGTCCGTCAACAACTTCTGTGCCCGCGCCGGATCCGTGCCAGGCGGGACACGAAGATTCAGGCGTGCGGATGCACGGGGCGTGATTGCCGCCGCAGAACCCACGACCGGCGGGCAGTCGATACCCAGGATGGTCAGCGCCGGACGAGCCCACACCTGCTCGGCGACCGAACCGGAACCAGTCAGTTGTACCCCTTCGAGTACCCCGGCGTCGGAGCGGAACTGATCGCCGTCGTAACTGATTCCCTCCCACTCCTGGTCGTTGGTCAAGCCTTCGACAGTGGTGTTTCCGGCGCCGTCGTGCAGCGTCGAGAGAATGTGCACCAGCGCGGTGATCGCATCGGGTGCCGGTCCACCGAAGACACCGGAGTGAATCTCACCCTCGAGCGTCGACACGTGGACCACCACGTTGGCGATCCCGCGTAGTGATGTCGTGATCGTCGGCTCCCCGACCTCGGTGTTGCCGGTATCGGCGATCAGGATCATGTCGGCCGCAAAAAGTTCGGGCCGCTCTCGCACCAGATCCTCGAGACCGCCAGTGCCCATCTCCTCTGATCCTTCGGCGACGATCGTCAGATGTGCGCTCGGATCCACACCTGCTGCGGCGAGCGCTCGCAGAGCTGTCAGATGCATGACGACGTTGCCCTTGCAGTCCGAAGCGCCGCGTCCGTACCACCGTCCACCCCGCTCGGTGAGTGTGAAAGGCGGCGAGCCCCAGAGCTCTTCGTTTCCCGGCGGCTGAACGTCGTAGTGGCAGTACAGCAGAACGGTCGGAGCACCGACCGGACCTGGTCGACGACCGACGACGGCGGCCGAGCCGTCGGGGGTCTCGATCGCCTCGATATCGGCGAAACCCTGATCGCGGAATGCCTCCAGGACCCAATGTGCCGCGGCCGCGCACTCTTCCGGCGGGTACTGCCGTGCATCTGCGACGGACTTCATCGCCACAAGTGCACTCAGATCCTCATGGGCACGCGGCATGAGTTCACGTACCGCGGTTCGCAGTTCTTCCGTCATCGTCTCCCTCTCCTCGGCATCGAACCTCGGTGTGCCCGAAGAATCTCAGTGTGCCCGAATCGGGCGTAGGGAGTCGGCAGGATCGCCGTTGCGCCACACCGCGCAGCAACCTCTTCAGCTACTGGACAGGTGGTCACCTAGTATCGAGGTGTGGCAACAGCATCGGGACTCGTGTGCGCGCACCTGCGCGGTGCGTTTCGACCGATCACGACCGCCGAAGTAGGTGGCCGATGACACCGGATAATGCACAAGTCCCAAATTCGACAGAAAACACCGATAGCCTGGAAGACGTGCAGCCCACGACTCGTAACCGCGCGCGGCGACGAGTCGACCCAGCACTGGAGAATCCTCAGAGCCTCGAAGAACCGCAGGAACTGCTGCCGCGCAAGCGTCCGACGCAAGAGCGCAGCCAGCGTAAATTCGACGCACTCCTGGCAGCGTCACGGGAACTCCTCACCGATGTCGGTTTCGAATCGTTCACCTGCGAAGAGGTCGCGGCACGTGCCGACGTCCCGATCGGGACGCTCTACCAATTCTTTGCGAACAAGTACGTCATCGTGTGCGAATTGAACCGCCAGGACCTCGTCGGGGTCCAGCACGAGCTTGCGCAGTTCGGCGGCGAAGTACCCTCGCTCGACTGGTTGCGGTTCCTGAACAGTTTCGTCGATCACATGGCCGGGCTGTGGACGTCCGATCCGTCGCGCCGCGAGGTCTGGCTGGCGATGCAGTCGACGCCGTCCACGCGGGCCACCGGAGTCATTCACGAAAAGCAATTCGCCGAGACCGTAGCGAAAATGCTCGGTCCGTTGACGCCTCGTACGCGGCGAGATCGTCGCCTGATGATGGCGGAAGTTCTTGTCCACGTGGTGTATTCGATGCTCAATTTCTCGGTTCAGGACGGTCAGTCGCATGCCGACGCCGTCGCCGAACTGAAAAGATTGATGATCGCATATCTCCTCGTCGCCGAGAAGGAATCCCGCACGAAGGACTAGTCGAACGACAAAGAGCCGGTCTCCCCTTGGGAGACCGGCTCTTTCGTGTCCGGCAGTGCTACTCCGGGTCGGATTCGATGACCGCGAAAGCGCCCGCCATGTCCCCGTCGTGGGTGAGCGAGATATGAATCTTCACTCCGGTGAGGTGTTTGGCCACGTCACCGCGAAGCCGTATGCCCGGGCGACCCCAGGCGTCCGAGACGACTTCGATCTGATTGTGGATCATCTCCCCCAGCACCGGTGGGCTGGCGAAGAGAGCAGTTGACCATGCCTTGATCACTGCTTCCTTCGCTGCCCACCGGGCGGCGAAATGTCGTGCCGGTTCGGAGCTCCGGGTAGCGGCGTCTCGACGCTCGCCCGGTGTGAAGTTGTCGAGCATTGCCGTTCCCGGCCTGTTCAATTGCTCGGCGAACTCCGACACCGTCACGAGGTCGAAGCCGATACCCAGAACTCCCATACCGTGATTATTACTTGCAGCCGGGCAGATTCGAGCGGTACACCAGATCTGCGCCGAGTCGTGCGTCCTCGCTCAGCAGCATGTCCGCTTCGAGCTGACGCGACGCCTTGGCCGGCGTTCCGTCGGCACCGAGGCGACGATCCGCCGGGCGCTCGTAAAGGCTGTCGCCACCGCACATCGCCTTGGCGAGGCGGCGCTGACCGTCGATCGCCCGCTGCTGCGCCGCAGCAACATAGTCGGCGCGCTTGTCGGCCGGAACCGACTCGACGAATGCCTGCGGGTGCACGACTGCGATCAGGCCGGAGACGTGACCGAAGCCGAGGCTGGTCAGCAGGCCGGCACGCAGCGGAAGCTGATCACCGAACTTGAGCGGCTGACGTGCCCACACGAGGTGCTCGAACTCGGCCATCTTGTCGTCGACGCAGTCGAGGCTGCGGTTCGGCGGGACGATGCCCTGGCTCAGTACCTGGCAGAGCCCGATCAGCTGGAAGGCTGCGGCACCACCCTTGGCGTGACCGGTCAGGCTCTTCTGCGAGACCACGAACATCGGCGCACCTTCACTGCGTCCCAATGCCCCGGCGAGGCGCTCGTGCAGCTCTGCCTCGTTGGGATCGTTGGCGGCAGTGGAGGTGTCGTGCTTGGAGATCACGGCGATGTCGTCGGCGCTCACGCCGAGAGCGTTGAGCGAGAGTGCGAGCTGTGAATCCGCTCCCCCACGTCCGGCGCCCAGTGCTCCGAGTCCCGGTGCCGGGATCGAAGTGTGAACACCGTCGGCGAACGATCCGGCCCAGGCGACCACACCGAGGACGGGCAAGCCCATCTCGAGTGCCAGGTCACCGCGAGCGAGGAGAATCGTTCCGCCACCGGCCGACTCGACGAATCCGCCGCGGCGACGATCGTTGGCCCGCGAGAAGCGGCGATCCTCGATGCCCTTGGCGTGCATGTCCTCGGTCTTGGCAGTTGCCGACATGTCACCGAAGCCGATGATGCCTTCCGTGCTCAGATCGTCGAACCCGCCGGCAACAACCAACTGCGCCTTGCCGAGTCGGATCTTGTCGACACCTTCTTCGACGGATACCGCTGCCGTGGCGCAGGCAGCGACGGGGTGAACCATCGCGCCGTAACCGCCGACGTACGACTGAACGACGTGCGCTGCAATGACGTTCGGCAGCGCTTCCTGCAGGATGTCGTTCGGACGGTTCTCGCCGAGCAGCGTGTCGATGTACAGGCTCCTCATGGAGGTCATGCCGCCCATGCCGGTGCCCTGCGTGTTGGCGACCAGGCTCGGGTGTACCCAGCGGAGCAGTTCGCTCGGAGTGAAGCCGCCGGTGAGGAAGGCGTCCACCGTTGCGACGATGTTCCAGAGTCCGACGCGGTCGACCGAATCTGCCATGTCGGCGGGGATGCCCCACTTGGTGACGTCGAAGTTGGTCGGGATCTGGCCGCCGACACTACGGGTCAGCTTCATCTTGCGCGGGACGCGGATCTCGGTGCCTGCGCGGCGAGTGACTGTCCAGTCTCCGGACTCGGCGGAAACCGTCGCCGTCGTGTTCTCCGGATCGGATTCGACGAAGGCCTGAGCCTCTGCCTCACTGCCGACCACGAAGCTCAGATCCTTGTCCAGGAACACGGAGGTGAGCAGCGGAGCGGTGTTGTCGATCATCGCGCCCTCGTCGACGTAGCGACGGATGCCGCAACGCTCGACGACTGCGTCGTGGTACTTGTCGGCGATTTCCGCCTCGGGTACCAGGTCACCGGATTCGACGTCGTACCAGCCCGGCTTGGGGTCGTTCTCCCAGACGATGAGTCCGGTGTTCCACGCCAATTCGAGAACGCCTGCGGCAGAGAGCTGCTCGTCGACCTCCATCTCGAAGCGGGTACGCGAGGAACCGTAGGGTCCGAGCTCTCCGGCACCCACGATGACCACGAGGTCCGCGGGGGTGACGTCCAGTTCGGGCCAGCTCGGAGCCTTGACCGAGTCGTCGATGCGAGCCGGCGTGGGCAGCGCCAGGATGCTGGACTCGTCCACTGCTTCGTCGACAGCCTCGGCGATCTCGGCAACCTCGGCAGCTTCCTTGGCCAATGCACCCAGATCCAGGTTGGCCTCGGACAGTCCGCCGGTCAAGTCGACCTCGAGCGGAGCCTCTGCTGCAGCGCGCCGCGACTCGCGGGTTGCCGTCTTCAGCAGTTGGGTCGCCATCTCCTGGGTGGACCAGGTGCGGACGCCCGCAGCTTCGACCGCGTCGACGATCGGATCGTTGTGACCCATGAGTCCGGTTCCGCGAACCCAACCGATGACCGCGTGTGCCAACGTGACCCGCTCGGCCCAGTTCCGCTCGGCCTTCCAGCGGTTGACCACGGCGATCAGCGAAGCCTTGGCCTCACCGTAAGCACCGTCGCCGCCGAACGTTCCGCGGTTCGGCGAACCGGGCAGCACTACGTGCAGGTGCGTGTCGACATCGCTGTCGTAACCGATCTTCGACAGACCGCCGATGAGGCGCTCCACCGACCAGAGCAGCACGCGCATTTCCATTTCGGCGCGAGCGCCGGCGTCGGAGAGTTCGCCGCCGACACGCGGAGCTGCGAACGGGAAGAGCATCGTCGGCGTCATGGCCGGCTTGATGAGCTTCTTTGCGCCGCCTGCGTTCTCGGTGGCCTCGTTGCCGATCCAGTCGATCAGTGCGTCGACGTCGGTGTACGACGCCATGTTCGCGGGAACCACCCAGAGGGCGGCACCGGCGCGAGCGTTCTCGCGGTACAGGTCGCGGTAGAAGCCCAGACGCTGACCGTCGAGTCGTGAGGTGGTCACGAATACCGTTGCGCCACCGGCAAGGAGCTTGCCCGTGACGGCTGCCGCGATGGAACCCTTGCTGGCGCCGGTCACTACTGCGACCTCGCCTGCCCACTCGGGTGCGTCGGATTCTGTCGTCACGGCTGCATCAACGATGCGGGTGTAGACCTCGGCGAGCGCCGTGCGGCCCTCGTCGGTTGCACGGGTGGCCCACCACTTGGCCTGTGCGGCGACGGTGGAACCGGCACCGATGAAGTTCTCGACCGACAACGCGGTGTCACCGAGCCAAATACGAGCGAGATCCTCACGCGCACTTGCCCAACGGTCGTCGAGCAGCACGGCCTTCTGTGCGTCGAATGCCGGAGCAACCAGACGCGGCCAGTCGGAGCCGAGTTCAGCCGAGACCAGGTCGACCAGTTCGGTGTCCTCGACCGTCGCGACTGCCGCTTCTTCGTTCAGTCCGAGCTGCTCGAGCACCAGGCGTGCAGCCGAGGCCAGAACGCCGTTGCGCCCGGTGATGTTCTCGGTGAACTCACCCAGGGCGGCTGCGTCGACGGTTCCGCCGCTTCCGCCGCCGGTAGCCGGCAACGAGACACTGACTCCGCGTGCAGAGCCGACCGAGGCAACTGCGCTGTCGATGACTGCGTCGACCGCTGCGGCGTCGGCCAGTGCGCCGGAGCTCAGGCCACCGAGGTCGCCGCCGCGGATGCTGGCGCCGTCACGGGTACCGAGAGCCACTGCTGCGGTGACGTGGTGCGCCCAGCCGTCGCCCAGTTCCCAGACCTTCTTGACGCGGTCGGCGATGTAGCCGGGACGCTTGCCCGAGGGGCCGAAGACCTTGCGCAGGTGATCGTTGATCGAATCGGAGAGCACCGGTCCGAACGGCTTGTACGTACGGGCGAGCTTGTCGACGGTTGCTCCCAAGGAGCCCATGTCGGCATCCGCGGCACCGTCGATGGCGCCGAGGGACAGCTCGGAGCCGAGGTCGACCAGAAGCTGGTTACGACGCGAGGAGACGCCGTCGCACAGTGCCTCGATCGTGTCGGCGGGGCCGACCTGATCGGGACGGAGCTTGGTCCACAGGCTGATCAGGACCTTCGTGGCGTCGGGCGCCTTGAAGGTGAGGTCGTCCGGACGCGGTCCACCCGAGGGTGCAGCCGGCGCAGCAGCTGCAACCGGAGCAGCGGCCGCGGCAACCGGTGCAGCCTGCGCGGCAGGCGCTTCGATCTCGTCGTCGTCATCGACGGCGGGGTCGACGTCGGTGCCGTAGACGATCGCAGCTTCGCGCTCGACGTTGAGAACCTCGACCGGGTAGCCGAAGCGGCCCGGCAGCTTGAGGGTCTGCGACGCGAGGTTCGCAACGGTCGGGGCAGCGCCGAGACCGATCTCGACGAAGCGTTCGACCCCGAGTCCACCTTCGGACTCGTCACCGAAGAGCAGGTCCTGCGTCTCGATCCAGCGGACCGGGCTGGCGAACTGCCAAGCCAGCAGCTCGATCAGGATGATGCGGGACAACTCGTGAGTGCGCGTTGCGTAGCTGTCGAAATCTGCAAGGACTTCCTGCAGCGGCTCGGACGGCACCAGGTCGGCGATTTCCTGAACGAAGTCACGACGCAGCGAGAACGGCTTCGGAACCAGGTTCGGGATGTAGCGGCCGATCAGGATGTCCGGATCGATGTCGTGCGGGAGCAAGTCCTGCAGGCACACGCGGAAGTCCGCCACGCCGCCACGAAGGACGGTGGAGTGGAACGGCACGTCGATGCCGGGAACCTGGATGTATGCCCGCTTGCCACCGAATTCTGCTCGGCGACGATCGATTTCGACCTCGAGTGCGTCGAGACCGGCTACCGAACCGGCGATGGCGTACTGGCTGCCGCGCAGGTTCAGGTTGACGATTTCGAGGAACTCACCGGAGGTCTCGGCGACACCGGCGACGAAGCCCTGCACGTCGTCGTCGGAAACACCGATCTGCGACGGGCGAATAGCAGCCATGCGGTAGTCGGAGCGACCGGCTTCGTCACGGGGAACGAGCTGGTGCATGGCGGAGCCACGCTGGAAGACGACCTCGAGAAGTGCTTCGAGCGGGAAAACCTCGGCGACAGCAGCGAGTGCGTTGTACTCACCAACCGAGTGACCGGCCAGAAGGGAATCCTCGATGAAGGTTCCGGATTCGCGCAGCTCGGCAACCTGGGCAACACCGAGAACGGCCATGGCCACCTGGGTGAACTGAGTCAGGTGCAGGACACCGTCAGGATGCTTGTGCTCGACACCGCGCGCCTTGACGGTCACCGGGTTGTCGCGCACGACAGCGAGAATCGAGAATCCGAGCGCCTTGCGGGTGTGCTTGTCCGCACGCTCCCAGACGTCGCGGGCGGCCTTGGAGCGTGCACGAGCGTCGAGGCCCATGCCCGGGCGCTGGATGCCCTGGCCGGGGAAGGCGTAGACGGTCTTCGGTGCGGCAGTGCGGCCGGTGGCGACCATCACCAGTTCGCCGTCGATGCGGCAGCCGACCTCGACGATTTCTGCGCCCTGGTCGATGCCGACACGGTCGACGCGGACGTCGATCTCGGCGCCGGGGCGAACCATCCCGAGGAAGCGGGCGGTCCAGGCGGTCAGGCGGCGCGGCGGGACGCGGGTCTCGGCCGGGTCGACTGCGGTGACTACCTGTTGCGCTGCGGCGGAGAGCCACATGCCGTGCACGATCGGGGTTCCGAGGCCGGCCAGCAGAGCGGCGTTGTCGGAGGTGTGAATCGGGTTGTGGTCACCGGAAACCTGAGCGAACGCACCCATGCTGACCGGCGCGAGGATCTTCGCGTCACGGCGACGACGACGCGAGGTGTCGACAGCCGCATCGCTGATCGATCCACCGGCGCGAGCCGGGTCGGCGAGTTCGCCAGCGCCGGTGCGTCCGCGGATCGCGAAACGCTCGGTCATGGTGACGACTGCGGGGGCGTCGAGGCCCTCGCCGAGCATGGCACCGACCTCGACCTTGACCTCGACGACGCGACCGAGGTCGGTGTCGAGAACCGAGGCGACCTCGGCATTGACCACGAGAATGCTTGTTTCGGAGGGAAGTTCACCGACGAAGTCGACGGTGTGGTCGAGGTGGACCAGGTCGAGCATGCCTTCGATAACGGAAAGACTGTCGAGCTTGGCTGCGCCGAGGACTGCGAACACTGCAGGCCAGCATGCTCCGACGACGACGTCCGGAACAGCCTTGCCGCTGACACTGAGCGTGGTGGGCAGGCCGGAACCGGTGACACCGGCGTGATCGGCGATGCGATCGGGAACCCACGCGACGTTGAGGCGGGCCTTTCCGTTCTTGACTGTCGGAAGTTCCTGTCCGGCAGCAACTGCCAGCAGCGCGGACATCGCACCCTCGGCGTCTGCCTCGGTGACAACCGGAGCGCCGCCGTCCACGACGGACTCGGGGATGGTGATCGTGATGTCGACCGACTTGTCTGCCACCAACGGAACCGAGAGCAGCACGTGCGAGGAATCGACGACGGTCAAGCTGGACCCCGTGGTGCCGTGAACTGCCTTGTCGGCAGACTCTGCGTTCCACTCGTCGAGGTCGCCGAGGCGACGGACGGGGTTCTGGGTCAGGCGGCCTGCCCACTGGAGGTCGGGAGCGGAGAGGACGGCGTCGAGAAGTCCGGGTGCGGAATCCTGGTGGCGACGGCTCGCGAGTGCAACCGGAGCGGCTCCGGCAGCAACCAATTCGTCGTAGGTCGCCTTCTCGAAGCGATCGAGCAGGTCACCGACCGGCTCGTCGACACGGGTGATGCCCGCGACGGCAACGGTGCCGGGGATGACACAAACCTGATCGGCGGTGTAGCGGGGATCGTGTGCCTGCCACAGGGAGTCGCTGCGCCACCAACGGCGAACGTCACCGTCGACGACGGGAACGAAGTTGACCGGCTTGCCCGGCGTCTTGCACAACGAGGTGAAGAACGAGACGTCTGCGGGATGCAGAACCGTCGTCGAGTAGTCCGGGTACGACGCCTGCAGTGCGCAGATCGCAGCCTCGGGGCGCTCGAGAGTCTCGGCGTCGCCGAACAGTGTGGGGATCGGGCCACGGTCGACCGGGTGCAGACGCGCCTCGGTGCGCTGGAGCATCTCGCCGAAGCGAGCACGCCAGGTGATGTCGAGCCACGGGCTCGAGGTCGCCTCGACGATGGCGTCCTGAAGATCTGCGCCGCAATCGAATTCCTTCGCCGCGTCGATACCGACGGTCAGCTCGAGGTAGCGGCGCAGCCACTGTGCGTACGTCATGGTCTCGACGTCGCCGAAGTACGGCTTGGCGGTGACGTCGAGGGCGGCGATGATCTCGTCGCGGCGCTCTGCCACTGCCTCGGAATCGCCGGCAACCTCGTCGAGGAGGCGTCCGGTGCGCGAAGCCGCGTTGTCGATCTCGTGAATGTCGGCACCGAGCTGGCTACGGCCAGAGGCCATTCCGCCTTCGGCGGTACCGGCACCGACCCAATCCGGTGTACCGGGCGTGTCGACGAGGAGCTGCTTGACCTCAGGAGAGGTGGTGGCCTCTAGAGTCGCCATGGCTGCCGTGCCGACCAGGATGCCGTCGACGGGCATGGCCGGGAAACCGGCTGCGGCAGACCAGCGACCGGTGAGGTAATCGGCTGCTCGCTCGGGTGTTCCGATGCCGCCGCCGACGCAGATGACCAGGTTCGGACGTGTACGCAGCTCGGCGTACGTGTCGAGGAGCAGGTCGTCGAGGTCTTCCCACGAGTGGTGTCCGCCGGCGCGGCCGCCTTCGATGTGGACGATGACCGGGAAGTTCGGAACCTCGTTGGCGATGCGGATCACGGAGCGGATCTGCGCCACGGTGCCGGGCTTGAACGCGATGTTGGTGATGCCGATCTCGGACAGCTCGTCGATGAGGGCAACGGCCTCTTCGAGTTCCGGGATACCGGCGGTGACGATGACGCCGTCGATGGGAGCGCCGGCAGTACGGGCACGCTGCACCAGGCGCTTGCCACCGAGCTGCAGCTTCCACAGGTACGGGTCGAGGAACAGGGAGTTGAACTGGACCGCGCGGCCCGGCTCGAGCAGCATCTTCAGCTCTGCGACACGGTCTTCGAAGATTTCCTCGGTGACCTGTCCGCCACCGGCGAGCTCAGCCCAGTGACCGGCATTGGCTGCCGCGGCAACGATCTTGGCGTCGACCGTCGTCGGCGTCATGCCTGCGAGCAGGATGGGTGAACGACCGGTCAGCTTCGTGAACGCGGTCTCGACGCCGATGCGGCCACCAGGAAGCGAAACAGGCTTCGGCGCGAATTCGCTCCACGAACGTGAGACCTCAGGCGCAGCACCGGGGGTGAGCAGATTGCGGTGTCCGCCGCGGGTGGCGGCGGCGATGATGCCGATGCCCTGCCCACGCAGCGAAGAGGACGTCATACGGGTCAGCTGATCGCTGGGCCCGAGATCGAGAATCCACTTGGCGCCGGCGGAGATTGCGCCGTCGACAGCCTCGACCCAGTCGACCGGATCGACGAGGACACCCTGTGCAAGTTCACGCGCACGGTCGGCATCGAGACCGCAACGGGTTGCCCAGCTGCCGACAAGTTCGACGGCCTCGGCCAATGCTGGGTGATGGAAGCCGATTTCGGTGTCGAGCGGATCGAAGGACGGAGCGAAGACGGAACCGCCACGCTTCTTGCCCTCTCGCTCGCGAGCTTCTTCGGCTTCGATCTGCTCGCAACGCTCTTGCACGCGTGCCAGCTGAGCGGGCGGTCCGGCGAGAACGACGCGGCGACGGCCGTTGCGAATGGCGAGGACAGCCGCGCGTTCGGGGGCAACACCCTCGGCAAGCTCGGCGACGATGGCGGCGAGACGCTCGGGATCGACGCCCGAGACCGCAACCATCGGCTTCGCGGAGGCGCCGGCGATGACGCCGCGGCGACGGCCGACCAGGCTGGCAGCAGCACCGACGAGCTGTGCGACGGCGAGGAGTTCACCGTCGTCGTTGCCCTGCGCGGCTACGGCAGCGGTGGCCAGCAGGCCCTGCGAGTGGCCGATGACGGCAGCAGGCGGGTTACCGGCTACATCCAGACCCTGAGCGGAGAGTGCACGCAACGCCGCAAGCTGCGTGAGGAAGACGCCGGGGAGTGACACCGGAGCTGCGGTGAGCGCGGCAGCGGAAGGCCCGGCCGACTTCTCACCTTCTTCTTCGTCGACGATCTCGGCTTCGAGCATCCACGCGATCGGATCGAATCCGACCGGGCGAACCACGAGGAGATCCTGTGCGACGGGCGCGAGGCGTGCGGCTGCGTCATTGACCAGATCGGTCAGAACGGGCTCCAGGCCGTTGTCACGGCTGAGCTCCTCGAGCGAGGTGAGCCAGGGAGCGCCCTGTCCACCGAAAGCGATTGCGTAGGAAACGCCGTTGTTCAGCGAATCGACGAGGGCACCTTTGCTGGTCGTGCGGGACTGTCCCCCATCGACGCCGAAACGGCGTCCACCCTTCGAGTCGCGTCCGTTTCCTGTAGGTGTCGTGTCATCGATCGTCACGCGTACGTCCTCTCCTGGTCACCTCTGCGGCGAGGTGGGATTTGCGGTGTGCTGCCCGGCTGAAGTGCTCGCGAATTCGTCGAGAGAATCGACGGAGTCAGGGCGTTCGTGCAAGACAAGGTTTACACAGAATCATGAGGATTTCCTCACGTTTGTCGGCACCCTGGAAATCTGGACTTTCGAGGCCGTGATCTTCCTCACGAGACTTCGAGAAAGTGACTCGCGAGTAGGTCGCGAACGCCCTGCCTGGGACTGTTACCGGGATTTTCAGAAACCTGAGGAACCCCTCATATTTATTGTTACCAATTCGTGACCTCCTTGACGGACGGTCGATCCCGTGCGTTCCGGGCCACCATCTGTCGGACCCCCTCGCTACGTTCAGCGCGTCCACACCGGACGACTTCTCGGGGGGAGAAATCATGAAAGACACAGACGTAGTCAGAGCGGCCGAATTCATCGGCGCCGAGCTTCCGCGCGAGGCGTGGCCGCATTGGAATCAGGGATGGCCGCGCGAGTCCGAAGCCGCCCTTCTCGATGCGATCTTCTCGTCGCGCGCCGCCTACGGAACACCGAAGACCGGAGTCCGCGCCGTCCTCGACCGTTGGCGCACACACCGCTCGGTAGCCGCAGGCGAACACCTCGACAGCTTGTCCGCTCTCGCCGCCTTCACCGACCGTGGCGACGAGCTCGCAACGATTCTCGGCAATCGCCAGCGCGTGCCGGGCAACTACTTCACCAAAGCCGAGGGTGCGGCTCGTGCGGCCAAAGCGCTCGCCGACGCCGGTTGCCGGTGCGGTGCCGACGTCGAGGACACCGAAGGCCTCCGTTCGGCAGTCGTCTCCGTTCCAGGCCTGGGCCCCAGGACCTTCGAGACGCTGGTGTTCCTGTCCGGGAAGTTGACGGCAACTTCGATAGATCTACTTGCACGGTTCGCCACCGAAGCAAGCAGTAGCGAGGAATTGTTGTCGAGCACCGACGCAGCCGAGTTGCTAGTTGCGGTCTCCGAACATCTCGACGTCGATGTTCGGACACTCACCCACGCTGCGTGGCGGTATCAACGCACGGCCGAGCAACCTCGCAGATCGAAGAAATCCACCATGCCGTCCGCAGCGGATCCACTCGCCGAAACGGCCTGAGAGCCGGCGGGCGCATCCCGACCAGGGTGGTGTGCCCACGAGCGATTCCACTCGCGTATCGTTTGAATTCCGCGCGCGAGTGGCGGAATTGGCAGACGCGCTGGATTTAGGTTCCAGTGTCTCAGGACGTGGGGGTTCAAGTCCCCCCTCGCGCACAACGAAAAGCCCCGCCGGATCAGATCCGGCGGGGCTTTTTCAGTTCTTGATCAGGCTCAGCGCTTTCGAGCCTTGACCGGCGGGGTCATGTACGTCGTCCGGCTCGGCGTCAGCCCCAGACGGACCGAGCTCTCCAACCACGTGATCGCCGACGCCGTCGGATCCACAACCGGAACGTGAATCCCTTTGCCATGCAGCCTGTCTCGGACCGCACTGGTCACACCGAGCATCCCGGTGCAACCGAGAACGACGGAATCGGCCTCGCCGTTCTCCACTGCCGCAGACGCCTGAGCGGCCAGTCGATCGATCAGTTCCTCCCGATCGGTGAGGCCCAGCACCGGCATGTCCACGACTCGAATACTGCCCAGCCGACTATCGAGCCCATACCGCCGAGTGAGCGATCGGAGCATCGGCACGACGTTCGGCAGGATGGTCACGACACCGACGCGATCGCCCAGACTCATCGCTGTCAGAAATGACGGCTCGAAGCCGCCGACCACCGGTGCGTCGATGATCTCTCGGGCGGCATGCACTCCGGGATCGGCGAAACACGTGATGAATACACCGTCGACGCCGTCGACTGCCGCCTCTTCGACCCGCTGCACGATCCCGGGGCCGGCCAGTGCCTCGTCGTACTCGGACTCGATGCTCGCCGTGCCAGAGAGCAGTGACACGACATCGACCGTCGTGCCGGGCGCCGCCCAGTGCTCCACCTCGGCTGTCACCGCCGGAGTCAGTGTGGTGTCGATGACCGGGCGAATCACTCTGATGTGCATGAAACACTCCCCTGCTTTCGGATACGCCCCGAGGTTATCGATGCAGCACAGCCTGGAGAATGTGTTCAGTGCCTGGCGTTGCGGGTGAGGATGGGCATAGCGCACAGGCGCTGTGGCACGGCTTCTACGACACGCCGTGGCACGGCTTCTACGACACCGTGTCGGAGATCGCAGGGCGAGGCACTATAGCTCTCAGGTACCGTCTTAGTGTGTCCAAGAACGCTACTAAACGCCGACCTGCGCTGATTCTGCTGGTCATCGTGTCAGCTGCCGGCTGCCTCTCGCTCGGCTGGTGGCAGTGGGAGCGCTTCGAAGCCGTCGGAGGCTCCGGACAGAATCTCGGGTACGCGTTCCAGTGGCCGCTGTTCGCGGCGTTTGTAGTGTACGCGTATCGCAAGTTCGTTCAGCTCGAAGACGTGGACCCCGAAGAGGCCGAAGCCGAGGAAGCCGCCGCGGAGCCGCGTGAGATTCCCGCCGACCTCTTGCCGCAACGCCCGCAGGCCGAGTTCGACGATGTGAACCTCGACGTCGACGACCCTGAAGCCCGCCAAATGCTGGAATACAACGACTACCTTGCGCAGCTCGCCGCTCGCGAGTCCGATAGGAGCACGACGTGAGTACCGGTTCGGAAGCGAGCATCGCTACCCCCGCAGTCAACGCAGAAAAGCAGAAGAAGGTTGCGTCGGCGCTCGTCCGATACCGCGTTCTCGCCTGGATCACCGGCCTCTGGCTGCTGTTCCTGACCGGTGAGATGGTCTACAAGTACCTGATTCTCGACAATTCGGCGGATGCACCGTCGTGGTTGTTCTACATCGGCCAGATCCACGGCCTGTTCTACATGCTCTATCTCGTGTTCACGATCGACTTGGCGATCAAGGCCCGGTGGAAGCCCGGTACGACGGTTGCCACCGCGCTCGCCGGCACGATCCCGTTCCTGTCGTTCGTGTTCGAGCACAAGCGGACTGCCCAGGTGAAGCAGGCTTATCAGCTCTGAGAGTTTCGAAAAGTAGAGCCCTGAACGCAGACGCGTTCAGGGCTCTACTTTTCGAAATTCGGTTCAGCCGGCCAGTGCCGCCAGCGCGGGAACGAGCTGCACGAGCGCGCGCCCTCGATGTGACGCCGCATCCTTCTCGGCCGGGGTGAGTTCTGCGGCAGAGCGGGTGTCGCCGTCCGGACGGAAGATGGGGTCGTATCCGAAGCCCCCGTCGCCGGCTGGTTCTCGGCCGATCACCCCGCGCCATTCGCCGCGCACGACAGTCTCGTCGCCGCCGGGGATCACCAGTGCACAAGCGGAGACGAATGCCGCGCCGCGCCGCTCGTCTGGCACGTCTCCCAGCTGAGCCAGGACAAGCGCCGTGTTGGCGCCGTCGTTTCCGTGAGTGCCCGACCATCGCGCGGACAACACGCCGGGCATACCGTTGAGTGCATCGATCTCGACACCGGAATCATCTGCGATGCAAGGCATTCCGGTTGCCACCGCGCCGTCACGTGCCTTGGCGAGTGCATTCTCCTCGAACGTCGCCCCGGTCTCGGGGGCTTCGGGGAACGGCGGCACCTCGTCGAGCCCGACCAGTTCGATTCCGTTCACTCCAGCGGCGTCGAGCACCCGGTGAAGTTCCTTCAGTTTCTTGGCATTTCGGCTGGCAACCAGTACTCGTACGCTCACAGCTCAGGCACCGAACTTCTTTTTGGGTTCCGGATTCTTCGGTTCGGGTAGCACCCCGGGATACGGCTCGGCCAACGCTTGACGCTGGATCTCGAAAAGTTGCTCACAACCAGCCAGAGCGGAGTCGAGCAGCTTGTCCAGCGTCGAGCGTGGGAACGTGGCGCCCTCACCGGTTCCCTGGATTTCCACCAGCGTGCCGGTATCGGTGGCCACGACATTCATGTCGACCTCGGCGCGCGAATCCTCTTCGTACGGAAGATCGAGGCGCACTCGTCCGTCCACGACGCCGACGCTGACTGCCGCTATGCCACACGAGATGGGCTGAGGGTCGGAGAGCAGGTCGGCTGCGCGCAGGTACGTCACGGCGTCGACCAGGGCCACGTACGCCCCCGTCACTGCCGCGGTGCGGGTACCGCCGTCGGCCTGGAGAACATCACAGTCCAGGGCGATGGTGTTCTCGCCGATCGCGGCGAGATCGATGCAGGCCCGAAGTGATCGGCCGATGAGTCGACTGATCTCCTGCGTACGGCCGCCGACCTTGCCCTTGACCGATTCGCGGCCGCTGCGTGTGTGCGTGGCGGCGGGAAGCATCGCGTATTCGGCTGTCAGCCAACCCAAGCCGGAGCCCTTGCGCCAGCGGGGTACACCCTCTTCGACGCTGGCCGTGCACATGACGCGAGTGTTCCCGAACTCGACCAGAACGGATCCGGCCGGATGACTGGTGAACCCGCGGGTGATCTTGACCGTGCGGAGCTCGTCGTCCGCCCTACCGTCTTCTCGTGTAGTCACCTTCGTGAGCCTAGCGGTCGCCCGGTCGGCACTGCATCGAATGTGAGGGGAATCAGATGTCGTAGACGCTTCCGGCGGAGACGGCATGGACTGGTCCGGAGAATTCGGATTTCGCTTCGGCGATCACGTCTTCGCGGGAGGTCCACGGCGGGATGTGCGTGAGGAGAAGTTCCTTGACGCCGGCGAGGGCAGCCACACGGCCGGCTTCCTTACCGGAGAGGTGAACTCCCTCGGGGCGATCCGGACTGTCGGTCCACGAAGCTTCGGAGAGCAACACGTCCGCTCCACGGGCGAGTTCGACGACGTTGTCACACATACCCGTGTCACCGGTGTAGACGAGCACGCGGCCGTCGGCGCCGGTGATCCGGAAACCGTAAGCCTCGGGAGGATGATTCATCCGACGGGCGACGACGCTCAGTTCTCCGAACGTCACCGGCTCGTTCTCGGCCCAGAGCCGGACGTCGATGGTGTCGGAGATGTCATCCATCTCGCCGGCACACTCGGCGGAGGACACTCCGATGCGGCAGGCCGTGTCGGTGGGGCCGTAAACCAGAGCCCGCCCGACCGGTGGGTTGGGGTGATAGCGACGCCAGACGAGCAGGCCGGGCATGTCGAGACAGTGGTCCGCATGAAGGTGCGAAAGCAGGATCGTCACCTCGCCCGGATCGGCGTATCGCTGCAACGCCCCAAGAACTCCCGGGCCGAAGTCGATCACGAGCGGCGGAGTTCCCGGTGCCGTGAGCAGGTATCCCGAAGCCGGTGAATCCGGACCCGTGACGCTGCCGGAACACCCCAGGACGGTCATGCGCATACCGGTCATGCTGCCACGTCTACCCGTCTGGAAAAAAGCTCTTGGTGGTTTTGGCGCGTCGAAGTCACACCGCAGCGAGGGTGTGACCCACGTCCGTTCAGAAACTCGGTGGTCGGACGGCCGGCGCCGACCCTGCGCGCTTGGCCCTCTCCCCCGACGTCAGCGCCCAGGCTGCCACCACGCCGCCGATCGCTCCGAACAGATGTCCTTGCCAGGAAACCCGTGGATCGCTCGGGAGAACGCCCCACAGCACTCCGCCGTACACGACGAAGACGGCAACGCCGATCAGGATCTGTGTGAAGCTCCGCGTGAAGAACCCGCGCACCAGCAGGTAGGTGACCCAGCCGAAGATCAGCACGGACGCACCGACGTGATTCGAGTTCGAGCCGGCGAACAACCAGGTCCCGACACCGCCGATCACCCAGATGATGCCGGTCGCCGCGAGTCCGCGCGCAATGCCCGACACCAGCACGAGGAACCCGAGGATCAGGACCGGAATGGTGTTGGCAATCAGGTGAGCCCAGTCGTCGTGCAGGACCGGGGCGAACAGGATTCCCCACAGGCCGTCGAGCGTGCGCGGGGTGACGCCGGCGTTCTGGACGTTCTGACCGGAGATGACATCCACGATCTCGATCACGTAGAGCAGGATCGCGAAGCCGCCCACCAACACGGCCGACTGCTTCCACACCGAGGGCGGACCGGATTTCGGTGCCGGCGTCCGGGTGCCGAAGTCCGGATTGTTGAAATCCATCGTCATCGTGTGCGTCCTCCGCCGTCGATCCGGTTTTCTGATTCGGTCACTCGCGACCAGGCTCAATTCGAGATTACCGCCGATTCCAGGAGTGCTGCCTAGAGAAATGCCGACGGAAGGAGTTCGCGGTAGCTCGGGATTCCGGCTACCGACGTGGCGTCGAGAATCGCTGTGACGATCGCACGTTCGACGACCTGCGCCGAGGCGGCACACACCGCGTCGAGTATCGGCAGATCGTTCGGGAAAGCGGCCGGAACCGCGATCTCCGAATTCGGAGTGTGATCGCCGGTGGCGAGCGCAAAGATCGTGTCGCCGTCGAGCGGCGAATGCGCGGGCCGAATCGCACGAGCCAGACCGTCATGCCCTGCGACGGCGACGCGTCGGCACCCGGCTTTTGTCAAGGCGGCGTCAGTGGCGACCACACCGATCGTGGTGTTGAGGACTGTTCCCTTGGCTGCAACGGCGTTGGCCGCCGCGAGTTCGGACGCGTCGGGAAGCCTGAGCCCGAACGACTCCGCCCCGTCCGAGCCGACGCCCCACGGCAAGCCTGTTCTCGGATCGAAGACCGAACCCACCGGGTTCGCCACGATCAACGCGGAGACCGTCGTACCCTCGGCCGGGCCGTCGGCGATCACGACGCTGGCCGTTCCCACCCCACCCTTGAGCGCTCCGGCTCTGGCACCTACGCCGGCGCCGACCGTGCCCGTGGCGAATTCGCGCGAAGCGGTGTCGGCAGCGAGGAATCCGAAGTCTCCGGTCGGACGAACGGTCCAGTCCCCCACCGGCAGATCGAAGATCACGGCGCCGGGCACGATCGGTACCACCTGACCAGGAGCACCCATCGCGATCCCGCGATCGTGTTCCTCGAGCCAGCGCATCACTCCATCGGCCGCGGCAAGTCCGTAGGCACTACCGCCGGTCAACAGCACGGCATTGACCTGCTGGACCGAATGGCTCGGGTCGAGTAGGTCGGTCTCGCGGGTACCCGGACCGCCGCCGCGGACGTCGACTCCGGCAACCACACCGGCCGACGCGAGCACGACCGTGCAGCCGGTGGCCGCGCCGCTTCCGAGAGTGGCTCCCTCGTCGACCTTGTGGTGATGGCCGACAGCGAGGCCGGCGACATCTGTCAGTGAATCAGTGGGCCCGGTCCGCGTCGTGGTCATGGCATGAGCGCCTGGACGAGGGAGTCCTGCATCCACGTCAACCAGTGATAGACGTCGAGATGCGGGGCGCGCGGGTCGTCGGGTTCGAGGCTCTCCGGGGTGTCGGCGTCGATGCCGAGATTGGTTCCGAGCGCGAGACGGACGTCGTTGAGCGAGGACAGCCACGCATCGGCCTGTTCCTGCGTGAGAACGACCTTGCCGCCGGCCTCCGGAAGCGAAGCCAACAACATGCGAGCGGACTCACGCTTGGCATCGATGATCTCGGGCTCGTGCAAACTGCGCAGCGCGCCGTTGACATTGGCGCCGGCGTCGTCGAGATCGTCACTGTCCGGAGCGACCTTGTCCGGATCGGTGCGCTGGAAGTCGGGAAGCAAACGCGCCAACACCGGATTGTCGGGTGTCTCCGAATTTCCGGTACGAAGGCCCGTCAGCGCGGCGAGCTCGTCTTGCGGCGCCGAAGACGCGCGCTCGTCGAGAAGCCCGGCCACCGACTCCACGAGCGAGCGCAGAACCGCCGCCTCGTGGCCGTCCATCTCGGACTTGAACTTCACTCCGCCGAGTGAACTCTTCCTACTCCACGTCCGCACGCGTCGGACTCCCGTCTACGAGTTAGGCGAACAAATCGGTCGAAAAAGTACTTTTCTCAGGTGTCGTCGCGTTGCATCGTGGCCCAGAGACCGGCAGCGTGGAGGCGACGAACATCGGCCTCCATCTTGTCGCGCGAACCGCTCGAGACCACGGCCTTGCCCTCCGAATGGACCTGCATCATCAGGTCGGTGGCCTTGGCTTTGCTGTAACCGAACAACTTCTGGAACACGTAAGTCACGTAATGCATGAGATTGACCGGGTCGTCCCAGACGATGGTCACCCAGGGCCGATCTGCGGCTTCGATGGTCGCAACAGCCTCCGACTGCTCGGGCGTGGCTTGAGGAGAAGAAGCCGTAGCGCCTCTCATCGTTACGTTCGCCGAGTAAGTGCCGGACACGGTCGCGCCGCCGAAAACCATGTATCCAGGGTACGGCGCGACGAGAGGCGACAACACCCACCCACGTCGTCTCGCGCATAGAGTTGTGTGCGTGCCTACGCAAATTTCCGACATCCGCGACGCCGGTGCCAGCACCGCACTGCTCACCGATCAGTACGAACTGACCATGCTCTCGGCGGCTCTCGCCGACGGATCTGCCTTCCGCAACTGCAGTTTCGAGGTATTCGCACGGCGGCTGCCAGACGGTCGTCGCTACGGCGTCGTCGCCGGTACCGAACGCCTTCTCGACGCACTCGAGCAGTTCCGGTTCGGTGAACCGGAACTGGCGATCGTTGCGAAGTTTCTCGACGACACGACCGTCGAGTGGCTGCGCAACTATCGATTCTCCGGTGACATCGACGGCTACCGCGAGGGCGATTTCTACTTCCCCGGCTCACCGATCCTCTCGGTCCGCGGAACGTTCGCCGAGTGCGTCATCCTCGAAACCTTGATTCTCTCGATCCTCAACCACGACAGCGCGATCGCTTCGGCCGCAGCCCGCATGGTGAGCGCAGCGGGCGGTCGACGGATGATCGAGATGGGCTCGCGTCGTACACACGAACAGGCCGCCGTCGCCGCTTCACGTGCCGCGTATCTCGCCGGCTTCGACGCCACCTCCAACCTCGAAGCCGCGCGGCGTCACGACGTACCCAGCGCAGGTACCAGTGCGCACGCCTTCACTCTCCTGCACACCACCGAAGACGGTCCGGACGAGGCAGCGGCATTCCGCGGTCAGGTCGCGGCACTCGGCGTATCCACCACGTTGCTCGTCGATACCTACGACATCACCGAGGGTGTGAAAACGGCTGTCGCCGTTGCCGGTCCCGAGCTGGGTGGGGTTCGCATCGACTCCGGCGATCTCGGCGTTCTTGCTCGTCAGGTACGCCAACAACTCGACGATCTCGGTGCTACCAAGACACGCATCGTCGTCTCAGGCGACCTGGACGAGTACGCGATCGCAGCTCTGCGCGCCGAACCCGTCGACTCGTACGGTGTCGGTACTTCACTGGTCACCGGATCGGGCGCGCCCACCGCAGGCATGGTTTACAAGCTGGTCGAGGTCGACGGAATCGCGGTCGAGAAGAGAAGCACCAACAAGGCATCTCGCGGCGGCGCCAAGAAGGCACTGCGCGTGGTTCGCCCGACCGGAACGATCGTCGAAGAAGTCATCTACCCTGCCGGCTCGCCCGCTCCGGTTTTCGAGGCGGACGGCGCGACCGAACTGCTGATCCCGTTGGTTCGCGAAGGCAAGGTCGTCGAGAGCGCACCGACGCTCGAAGAGAGCCGCGCAGTTCTGAAGGCCGGGCTCGTGAGCCTGCCGTGGGAAGGACTCAAGCTCTCGCGCGGAGACTCGGCTGTACCCGTTCGATTCTCCGGAGGTGAGCACCAGTGAGTGCTAAAGCACTGATCGTCGTCGACGTTCAGAACGATTTCTGTGAAGGTGGCGCTCTCGCGGTCGACGGCGGTGCTGCGGTTGCGGCGGCCGTCAACGATTTCGTCAACTCCCACGAGTACGACGCCGTAGTCGCGACTCGCGATTTCCACATCGATCCTGGGGCGCATTTCTCCGAGACCCCAGACTTCGTCGACAGTTGGCCGATTCACTGCGTCGTCGGGACGGCCGGCGCCGAGTTCCACCCGGCGTTCGACGCTTCCGTCGCCGGTTCGGCGATCTTCTCCAAGGGCGCCTACAGCGCGGCCTATTCCGGTTTCGAAGGAGCAGCCGAGGACGGCACGACGCTCGAGGACTGGCTCCGCGCCCACCAGATCACCGACGTCGACGTGATCGGCATTGCCACAGATCACTGTGTCAAGGCCACGGCCATCGACGCGGCGCGCGCCGGATTCGCCACGACGGTCCTTCTCCCCTTCACCGCAGGTGTGTCGACTGCCACGATCGAGTCGGCATTGGTACAGATGCAGGAGGCGGGAGTGCAGCTGATCGGGCGAGACGAGGCGTCGTCGGAAGAAGACTCGAATGCCGGGGAACTACCCCGGGAATCATCCGTGGACGTTTCTGACGTAGGGATCCATTAACCTTCGTGGGTGGCCGATCAACTCCCGAACGTTCCCGAACTGCTCCAGACAGCGGTGCGGTCGCTCGGCGGTGCCGAACGAACCAGTCAGCTGACGATGGCGTCGGCCGTGGCGCACTCGATCGACACGGGCGAGCATCTGGCCGTCCAGGCCGGCACCGGTACCGGTAAGTCACTCGCCTACCTCGTTCCGAGCCTGCGCCATGCGGTCGAGTCTGGGCGCACTGTGGTCGTGTCCACTGCCACCATCGCGCTTCAGCGCCAGCTCGTCGATCGAGATCTGCCACGGCTCGCCGATGCACTGAAGAAGCCACTCGGCCGGCGCGCCGAGTTCGCAATCCTCAAGGGCCGCAACAACTACCTGTGCATGAACAAGATCCACACCGGCGCGTCCGAACAGCCGCCCGAGGACGAGTTGTTCGATCCGTTCACGGTCTCGCGTCTGGGCCGGGAGGTCGTCCGCCTCACCGAATGGTCGTCCGACACCGAAACCGGTGATCGTGACGAATTGGTACCGGGCGTATCCGATCAGGCGTGGAGGCAGGTCAGCGTCACCTCCCGCGAGTGCATCGGAAAGAACCAATGCCCGGTCGGTGAGGACTGCTTCGCCGAGCGCGCCCGTGTCGAGGCGTCGAAGGCCGACGTCGTCGTCACCAACCACGCGCTGCTCGCTATCGACGCCATCACCGGCATCCAGATTCTCCCTGACCACGACGTCGTGGTGATCGACGAAGCCCACGAATTGGTCGACCGCGTCACCGGTGTTGCCACGGCCGATCTCACAGCTTCGTCGATCAGTGCCGCGGCCAGGCGTTGCGGCAAGATCGCCGAAGAGCAGGACGCCGACCGACTCGAAGCTGCCGGCGAGGGTTGGGCGGGACTCCTCGAGGAATTGCGTCCAGGTCGATGGGAAGGCCTCCCGGACGGTGCGGCGCCCGCACTGGCGGCGATACGCGACGCGGCCTGGTCGCTGCGCACCGCGATCGGTCCGGCCAAACCGGGCATGGCAGCCGCAGACCCCGAAGCCGCTGCAGCCCGCAACGCTGCGCTCTCGTCCGTCGACGACGTCCACGACAGTGCCGTGCGTATTCTCACCGCCTTCGACGAACCAGACCCGGCCAAGCGCAAGGACG
This sequence comes from Rhodococcus sp. P4_E4, assembly GCF_056401575.1. Lineage (NCBI taxonomy): Bacteria > Bacillati > Actinomycetota > Actinomycetes > Mycobacteriales > Nocardiaceae > Rhodococcus > Rhodococcus sp. P4_E4. The sequence goes on from NZ_JBFUJB010000001.1 coordinate 606,631, forward strand.
TCGTCTGGCTGTCCTCGGACGAGTTCCGCGGATCGGTTCGGCGCTCCGTCCGGATGGCTCCGCTCTCCGTCGGTGGATTGCTGCGCTCGCGACTGTTCGCCGAATCCACCGTCGTTCTCACCTCCGCGACGCTGACCGTCGGCGGATCGTTCGACGGTCTCGCCGTCAACTGGGGCCTTCCTGCGGAATCGTCGGTGCGACCCGACTCGGGTACCGCCATCGGCACTGAAGCACCTTCTGACGCTTCTGCTTTCCGCTGGAACTCACTCGACGTCGGGTCGCCCTTCGACCATGCCAAGGCCGGCATCATCTACATTGCCCGCCACCTGCCCACGCCCGGCCGCGACGGCCTCTCCCCGGTCTATCTCGACGAGATCGCCGAACTCGTCGAGGCCGCCGGCGGACGCACCCTCGGCTTGTTCTCCTCGATGCGCGCCGCCAAAGCCGCGTCGGAGGCGATGCGCGAACGCCTCGACACCCCGATCCTGTGCCAGGGCGACGACGCCACCGGCACCCTCGTCAAGGCCTTCGCCAAGGACGAACCCACGTCACTGTTCGGCACGTTGTCCCTGTGGCAGGGCGTCGATGTCCCTGGCCCATCGCTGAGCCTCGTCATCTTGGACCGGATTCCGTTCCCGCGCCCGGACGATCCACTGTTGATGGCTCGTCAGCAAGCCATCGAATCCCATGGCGGTAACGGCTTTCTCAGCGTCTCGGCCAATCACGCGGCGCTGCTCCTGGCACAGGGTGTGGGTCGCCTGCTTCGCAGCACCGACGACAAGGGCGTGGTGGCCGTGCTCGATCCGCGTCTGGCCACGGCGAGATACGCGGGTTACCTTCGCGCATCGCTGCCGCCCTTCTGGGAGACGACCAACCCCGAAGTCGTCCGCAAGGCGCTCACCCGCATCCGCGACTCACGTCCCTGAGCCAGTTCTCACGCGGACACAATTCTGCCCCGGTACCGACCGAACGGACCGGGGCAGAATGCAATACGTCAGACGCTCGGAGTGGTCACCAACCCGAGTTCGGACGCATCGACCAACAACCGGTGATGCGGCAGCACCCGCACGGTGTATCCCACGGAACCGGAGACCGGAAGCGCAACCTCGGCTTCGAAAATCTCGGTTCCGTCCTCGGCGCCGAAGTGTGTCATCGGGAACGTCACCACGTCGGTGAGCTCCTCGCCCGGGCTGACGCGTCCCAGGACTGCCTGGACCTGGACATCCGAGACCGACAAGCCGCCGAGGCGGACCTTGGCCTTCAACGAGATGGTCGCACCGATCTCCGGAGTGTCCGGCAAGCCGGAACCGTCCACCTGCTCGACGGCGACCGACGGCCACTGTGATTCGATGCGACGACGGAACTCGGCCACCTCACGCGCGCCGGCAAAATCGTCCGCCACTACCGCTCGAGCTGATTCCGCCGAAGGGGCGTAGTAGTCGACGGCGTAGTCACGAACCATGCGTGATGCCAACACCTTCGGGCCCAGATTCTCGAGAGTGTGGCGAACCCTCTCGACCCAGCGCGTCGGCAGATCGGCTGCATCACGGTCGTAGAACGTCGGCAGTACCGCGTGCTCGAGAAGTTCGTAGAGGGCGCTGGCTTCCAGATCGTCACGCCGCACGTCGTCGAGAACACCGTCGGCCGTCGGAATGGCCCACCCGTTCTCGCCGTCGTACATCTCGTCCCACCATCCGTCGCGAATGGAGAGGTTGAGTCCACCGTTGAGCGCGGACTTCATGCCGGAAGTGCCGCACGCCTCGAGTGGGCGAAGTGGGTTGTTGAGCCACACGTCGCAGCCCCAGTAGAGGTACCGGGCCATCGACATGTCGTAGTCGGGCAGGAAGACGATGCGGTGACGCACATCCGCTTCGTCGGCGAACCGTACGACCTGCTGGATGAGTGCCTTACCGCCGTCGTCGGCGGGGTGCGACTTACCGGCCACCACCAACTGCACCGGACGCTTCTCGTCGAGCAACATCGCACGCAGACGCTCGGGATCACGGAGCATCAGCGTCAACCGCTTGTACGTAGGAACGCGCCTGGCGAATCCGACTGTCAAGACGTTGGGATCGAAAACTCCAGTGGTCCAGCCGAGTTCAGCTTCGGTTGCGCCGCGTTCGAGCCACGACGCTCGGACGCGACGACGTACTTCGTCGACCAACTTGCCGCGCAACGCATTACGTGTTTCCCACAGTTCGGTGGCCGACAACTCGTGCAGGCGCTCCCAACCGCGCGCTTCTTCGAGTTGCTCCTGCCCCACGATCCGCCTGGCCACGTCCATCCACTCCGGCGCAGCCCACGTCGGAGCGTGGACACCGTTGGTGACAGATCCGATCGGCACCTCGTCGGCGTCGAATCCCGGCCAGAGACCGTTGAACATGTCGCGACTGACGATGCCGTGCAACTTCGAGACGCCATTGGCTCGCTGGCCCAGGCGAAGACCCATGTGCGCCATGTTGAAGATCGACGGATCGGATTCGCGCCCCATCCCGACGATGCGGTCGACGGTCAGTCCGGGAAGCAAACTCGATTCGTTCTCGCCGTTCGCTCCGCCGAAGTAGTGACGGACCAGATCCGCCGGGAACCGGTCGATTCCGGCGGGAACCGGAGTATGCGTCGTGAAGACCGTTCCGGCGCGGACCGCGGCCAGAGCCGAATCGAAGTCCAGACCGCTGGTGGTCACAAGTTCCCGAATCCGTTCGATGCCGAGGAATCCGGCATGCCCCTCGTTCATGTGGAAAACCTCGGGATCGGGCAATCCGTACGCCGCGGTGTAGGCACGCACCGCACGGACGCCGCCGATACCTGCGAGGATCTCCTGCTTGATGCGGTGATCCTGGTCCCCACCGTAGAGACGGTCAGTGACGCCGCGCAGATCCGCGTCGTTCTCGGCGATGTCGGAATCGAGCAGCAGCAACGGCACTCGTCCGACCTGAGCGATCCACACTCGCGCACGCAGCACTCGGCCACCGGGCATGGCGACGTGAATGACGACCGGCGATCCGTCGTCGGACGCCGGACCTGCGTCCGTCAGCAAACGAAGAGGCAACCCTTGAGGGTCGTGCGGCGGGTAGTGCTCGGCCTGCCAACCGTCGGCAGTCAGTGACTGGCGGAAGTAGCCGGATCGGTAGAGCAGTCCGACTCCGATGAGCGGCAGCCCGAGGTCGGACGCGGCCTTGAGGTGATCGCCCGCGAGGATGCCCAATCCGCCGGAGTAGTTGGGCAGAACTTCGCTGACTCCGAACTCCATGGAGAAGTACGCAATTCCGCCGGCCAACGATGTGCCCTTGGCCTGCTGGGACTGATACCAGCGCGGCGTGCTCAGATAGGCGTCGAGATCGGCTGCTGCAGTGTCGAGGTCACCGAGAAATGCCTCGTCACTGCTGAGTTCGTCGAGACGGGTGGGGTTGACTTCCCCGAGCATGCGGACTGGATCAAACTGGACTGCTTGCCAGAGTTCGGGGTCGAGTCGCGAGAACAGATCCTGTGTCTCGGGATGCCACGACCACCGAAGGTTGGTGGACAGGGGGCCGAGCGCGGCGAGGCGCTCCGGAATGTGGGCTCGGACAGTGAACCGACGCAAGGCTTTCACCCCGCGAACCCTAGTCGAGTTCCTTGCACTCTGTCCGGTGGAACCGAACGCCCGAGCCGACCTGACCACCGACAGACCCGAATTCGTCGTTATCAGCACTCCAGCGTCGCACCCACTACGGTTGAACCCGGCGAAAGAAAGTTTTACCGCGATCCATCATCAGAAATGGAGCTTCCCGTGTCAGGACGCCTCGGTATCGACGACGTGGTACCCGAGATCTCGGGTAACTATCCGGCAAAGGCCGTGGTCGGTGAAGTCTTCCCGGTGCACGCCACGGTGTGGCGAGAAGGCCACGACGCCATTTCCGCCACTCTTGTCGTGCGTGGTCCGCGCGGTACCAAGCCGCTGCGCATTCCGATGGATCCCGGGACCGAACCGGACACCGTCGACGCGGTGTTCACGCCGTCCGCCGAAGGTATGTGGTCGTTCCGGATCGAGGCGTGGAGCGATCCCATCGCCACCTGGAAGCACGCCGTGGAAGCAAAGCTCGCCGTCGGGCAAGGGGCGGCCGAGTTGGCCAACGACCTGGAAATCGGTGCGCGCCTGTTCGAACTGGCCGCGCACGAAGTGCCGCGGGGCAACAGGTCCAGGCTCGAGGCCGTCACGGCGTCGCTGCGCAGCGATCAGGCGCTGACTGCTCGCGTCGCTCCGGCCTTCGCCTCCGACGTCGCCGAACTGCTCCGCGCTACTCCGCTTCGCGAACTGGTCACCAAGGGCGAGTCCCACCCTGTCGTCGTCGATCGCAGCCGTGCGCTGTTCGGCTCCTGGTACGAGTTCTTCCCCCGTTCGACCGGTGGATGGGACGAGAACGGAGTACCGCAGCACGGCACGTTCCGTACCTCTGCCGAAGACCTGCCCCGCATCGCCGCAATGGGTTTCGACGTCGTCTACCTTCCGCCGATCCATCCCATCGGCGAGATCAACCGCAAGGGTCGCAACAACACCCTCACCCCCGAACCCGGCGACGTTGGTTCGCCGTGGGCGATCGGCTCTGCCGACGGCGGGCACGACGCTGTTCACCCCCAACTCGGCACGCTCAAGGACTTCAAGGCCTTCGTCGCTGCGGCCCGCAAGCTGGATCTCGAAGTGGCACTGGATCTCGCGCTGCAGTGCGCCCCGGATCATCCATGGGCTCAGAAGCATCCGGAGTGGTTCAACGTCCTTCCCGACGGCACCATCGCCTACGCCGAGAACCCGCCCAAGAAGTATCAGGACATCTACCCGATCAACTTCGACACCGATCCTCGCGGTCTGGACAAGGAAATCCTGCGCGTGGTCCGCCACTGGATCAACGCCGGAGTCAAGATCTTTCGTGTCGACAACCCGCACACCAAGCCGCCCAACTTCTGGGAAACACTCATCTCGGAAGTCAAGAAAACCGACCCCGACGTCTTGTTCCTCGCCGAGGCTTTCACTCGTCCGGCCCGCATGTACGGCCTTGCCCGGCGCGGGTTCACGCAGTCGTACACGTACTTCACCTGGCGAGTTGCGAAGTGGGAGCTCACCGAATTCGGTAACGAGCTGGCGGCAAAGGCCGACGAAGCCCGACCGAACCTTTTCGTGAACACACCGGACATCCTGCACGAGTCCCTCCAGCACGGTGGGCCCGGAATGTTTGCACTGCGAGCAGCTCTCGCCGCCACCCTGGCGCCGACGTGGGGCGTCTACTCCGGTTACGAACTCTACGAACACCAAGCCGTTCGCCCCGGCAGCGAGGAATACCTCGACTCCGAGAAGTACGAACTTCGGCCGCGCCGTTTCGCCGAAGCAGCCGCGCGAGGCGAATCTCTCGAGCCGTGGATCACCGCTCTCAACCGCATCCGGCGTGCACACCCGGCCCTGCAGCAGTTGCGGAACCTGCACTTTCACCACATCGACAACGACGCGTTGATCGCCTACTCGAAGTTCGACGCCTCGACCGGCGACGCCGTCCTGACGGTGATCAACCTCAACCCGTTCGCGGCAGAAGAGGGCACCGTCTGGTTGGACATGCCGGCGCTCGGACGCGAATGGCACGACCACATGACCGTGCTCGACGAGGTTACCGGTGAGCAGTTCAATTGGGGCCAGGCCAATTTCGTCCGCCTCGAGCCCTGGCGTTCGGTGGCGCACATCCTCGCGCTCCCACCCGTTCCGTATCCGGCCCGGATCTCTCTGGCCTACCAAGCACGCAATGCGCACCGCGCAGGTGGAGGCAAGTGATGCCAACCGAAAAGTCCCCTTCGGGTATCGCGCCGGACAATCACGATCTGGAGTTGTTGGCGAGCGGTGAACATCACGATCCGCACAGTGTCCTCGGCGCCCATCCCCACGCCGACGGCACCGTTCTTCGAGCGTTGCGTCCCAACGCCGAGTCCGTCAGTGCCGTCATCGGCGGCAAAACCTTTCCTCTCGAACATGTTTCGAACGGAATATTCGCGGCCCTGGTCCCCTACCCCGACCTGATCGACTATCGCTATTCCGTGACGTACCCGGGTGGCCACACGGTTCTCGCAGCCGACCCTTACCGATTCCTGCCGACTCTCGGTGAACTCGACCTTCACCTGTTCGGCGAAGGTCGGCACGAACGACTGTGGGACATCCTCGGCGCACATCCGCGTTCGTACGAGACACCGGACGGACCCGTCGACGGCACCTCGTTCGCCGTCTGGGCTCCGGCAGCCCGCGGCGTGACCGTCGTCGGCGACTTCGACGGGTGGAGTGGGCAATTCGCCCCCATGCGAGTCCTCGGCTCCACCGGGGTCTGGGAACTCTTCCTGCCCGACATCGCAGTCGGTTCGCTGTACAAGTTCCGGGTCCACGGCCACGACGGCTCGGTTCGCGACAAGGCCGATCCCATGGCATTCGGTACCGAGGTACCGCCGGCGACGGCGTCGCGAGTGACCACCAGTTCGCACGAATGGAACGACGCGGCCTGGCTGGAAACCCGCGCTGGTGTCGACCCTTCGCAGTCCCCGATGAGCGTGTACGAGGTGCACCTCGGATCGTGGCGTCCGGGACTCGACTACCGGCAGATGGCCGAGCAACTCGCCGTCTACGTCACCGAAACCGGATTCACCCACGTCGAACTGCTGCCCGTCTCCGAGCATCCGTTCGGTGGATCGTGGGGGTACCAGGTCACCTCGTACTACGCACCGACCTCCCGCTTCGGCACCCCGGATGACTTCCGCTGGTTCGTCGACCACCTGCACGCCGCAGGGATAGGCGTCATCGTCGACTGGGTTCCTGCACACTTCCCCAAAGACGAATGGGCGCTTGCCCGTTTCGACGGAACGCCGTTGTACGAGCACGCCGATCCGCGTCGCGGCGAGCAGTTGGACTGGGGCACATACGTATTCGACTTCGGTCGCCGCGAGGTCCGGAACTTCCTCGTCGCCAACGCGCTCTTCTGGCTCGAGGAGTTCCACATCGACGGACTGCGCGTCGACGCCGTCGCATCGATGCTGTACCTGGACTACTCACGTCCGGAAGGTGGATGGACTCCCAACATTCACGGTGGCCGCGAGAATCTCGAAGCTGTTGCGTTCCTGCAGGAGATGAACGCCACCGTCCACAAGAACCACCGAGGAGTCGTCACCGTCGCCGAGGAGTCGACGGCGTGGCCCGGAGTCACGCGGGCGACCAATGTCGGTGGCCTCGGGTTCAACATGAAGTGGAACATGGGGTGGATGCACGACACCCTCGGGTTCCTCGGTCACGACCCGGTGCACCGGACTTACCACCATCACGAGATCACTTTCTCGCTGATGTACGCGTGGAGTGAGAACTACCTGCTACCGATCAGCCATGACGAAGTGGTGCACGGCAAGGGAACTCTGTGGACCCGGATGCCCGGCAACGACTTCGCCAAGGCTTCCGGCCTGCGCTCACTGCTTGCGTACATGTGGGCGCATCCGGGCAAGCAACTGCTGTTCATGGGACAGGAGTTCGGTCAGAGCGCGGAATGGTCCGAAGAACGCGGCCTCGACTGGTGGCAACTCGACGATCAGTACACCGGCACTCTCCACCGCGGCGTCCAGCGACTGGTCGGAGATCTCAACTCCGCGTACCGACGCCATCCGGCGATGTGGACCCTCGACACCTCCCCCGGCGGATACTCCTGGATCGACGCCAACGACACCGAGAACAACGTCCTCAGTTTTCTGCGTTACGGTACTGACGGTTCGATTGTCGCCTGCCTGTTCAACTTTTCGGGCAGTGAGCACTCGAGCTACCGCGTCGGGCTACCAGAGCCCGGCCGATGGGTGGAAATTCTCAACACCGATGCCGAGGTGTATGGCGGCTCCGGAGTCGGGAACCTCGGAGCGGTCACGGCAACGTCGCGTTCGTGGCACGGTCGGCCAGCCTCCGCACAGGTGGCGCTGCCAGCTGCTGGAGCGATTTGGATAAGTCTGGAGCGTTGATGGTCGGCCGGCGAGTAGTCATTGTCACGTCGTCACTGTTCGCAGTGGCCGCACTGCTCGCCGGTTGTGCCAGCGGAACGAACGGGCACGCCGTCTCGATCTATCACGATCCGTTCCGCGTCGCCGGACTCGACGCAACAGCAGGCCCCAGCGGATTGCGCCCGGGAGCCCCCAATGCCGACCGAGCAATCACCGGTACCGACGGCGGGGACATCGACGCCCTGGCGGCCAATGCCATCACCGACATCGAAACCTACTGGGCCACCGAGTACCCGGCTCTGTTCGACAAGCCCTTCGAACCGGTCGACGAGCTGATCTCGTGGGACCCCACCGAATCGAACGGCCCGGACTTCTGCGAAGAGACCACCGAAGAACTCATCAACGCCGGGTACTGCAGCATCGATCACACCATCGGTTGGGATCGCGAACTGCTACTGCCCGAGGTACGAGAGAAGTTCGGTGAAGTGGCCGTCGCCTTCATCTTCGCGCACGAGTACGGCCACGCCGTTCAACGCAAAGCCGGGATCGTCGGCGGTAAACGGGATGCGGCCCTGGTGCGAGAACAGCAAGCCGACTGTTTCGGCGGTGCCTTCTTGCGGCACGTCGCCGAGGACAAGGCCGCACACTTCACGATGAACACCTCCGACGGCCTCAACAAGGTGTTGGCCTCGGCGGTCGCCATCCGCGACGAAGACCCTAATGATCCTGAGAGCCACCATGGTTCGGCGTTCGAGCGCGTCACCGCCACTCAGATCGGCTTCACCGACGGCGCCGGCGCCTGCGCGAAGATGGACGCCGACGAAATCGAGTCACGACGCGCAGACCTCCCGCAGCAGTTCGCCGAAGGCAACGACTCCGGAGAACTGCCTGTCACCGAGGCAACGCTCGACGAGTTCGTGAAGACATTCCAAGCAATCTTCGATCTACCCGAGCCGCCGAAGGTCGTGTTCACCGGCGCAGACACCGGGTGCAGCGACGCCGTTGCGACAGAGCCCGTCTCGTACTGCCCGTCGACGAACACAATCGGAATCAGCGTCGACGACCTGGCCGAGCGCGGTACGCCGGGTCGCGTCGGACGACGTGAGTTGATCCAGACCAACATCACCGGTGACTACAACGCCTACGTCCTGCTCGCGTCGCGGTACACCCTCGCGATGCAGAAGGAGAACGGCCAATCGCTCGACACTCCGCAGACTGCCTTGCGCGCCGCCTGCCTGTCCGGCGTCATCACCGCAGCGCTCAGTCCCACCAACGCTGCGGCGTCCGGAGCTCAAGTCACACTCTCCCCCGGCGACCTCGACGAAGCCGTATCGGGGCTGCTGACCGACGGCCTCGCCGCCAGTGACGTCAACGGTGAGACGGTGCCGAGCGGTTTTGCACGCGTAGACGCGTTCCGGACCGGCGTACTGGGTGGCCGGGAAGTGTGCGACAGCCGCTACACGGAGTAGCGGCTGCCGGTCCACACGTCAGTAGAGAGCGGAAGCCAACTTACGTCGGGCCGCGATGACGATCGGTTCTGCCGGGTCGAACAGTTCGAACAGCTCGAGCAGGCGCGTCCGCGCTGCGGCCTTGTCGTCGCCGGCAGTTCGCGAAACCACCGAGATCAAGCGCGCGAACGCCGCCTCGGGTTGCTGGGCGAACATTTCCAGGTCGGCCGCAGCGAACTGCAGTTCGAGATTGGACGGATCAGCATCCGCGGCCGCGATCGACTCGGGATCGACGCCCTGAACCCGGGCCATGAACTTCACCTGGCGGACAGCGCTCTTGGCCTCCGCATTGTTGGGTTCGGCGTCGAGAATCATCTGGTACGCAGCGATGGCGGCGTCGAGATCGCCCCCGTCCAGCGCGGTTTCAGCGGCCACGAAGCGTGGATCCTCGACCTCCTCCACCGGTTCGTCCCCGTCGGACACCGGCCCACTCAACTTGCCCTCGACAGCTTGGAGCACTGCGTCGAACCACTGGCTGAGCTGCGCCTCTGGCTGAGCGCCCTGAAAATCGGCCAACGGCTGACCAGCCGCGACGGCAACAACCGTCGGCACCGACTGGACACCGAATGCCTGCGCGATGCGAGGACTCACGTCGACGTCGACGTTGGCAAGAATCCACTTGCCGCCGGCGCGCGCCGCCAATGATTCGAGAACTTCGGTGAACACGACCGAGGGCTCGTATGCGCGGCCACCGATGTTGACGATGACCGGCACCTGGCTCGACTTCAGCAGGACTTCGCTTTCGAAGTTCTCCTCGGTCACCTCGATCACTGCCCCGGAGACAGCAGAAACGGCCCCGTCGCCGCTGGTGTTACGCGGCGGTGGTGGGGCCGTGGCCCGCTCTTTGAAGGCGGACAAGTCGACTGCGCCGCTCATGGCGGCAGCAACTGCGGACGAACGCGCGGGGGGCCTGGAACCTGGTCGAGTCACGACTCCCAGTTTGTCACGAGTTGCGCGAAGCTACGTAGAGGGATGCAGCACTCAGACGAGCGCCGCGTTGCCCTTGGACGCCTCGAACTCCGTGGACAGCTCACCGAGCTTGCCGTTTCGCACTGCCCAGCGTTCGAATATGACGGTGCCGAACGGGGGAACGCTCGAGATCAGCGCAAGGATCGTGGTCTTGATGTCCCACTTGAGCGACCACGCAGTCAGCAGAGCAACAACGATGAACACCAGGAAGCCGGCGGTGCCGTGGACCATTCCGGGGATGCGAATCGCTTCTTCGTGTCCGAGGACCCACTTGAAGAACATGGCAACCAGCAAGGCCGCCCAGGTCACAGCTTCCCACCACGCCACCAGACGGAAGCGTTTCGCGGGAGTGGATACGTCAAAGATGTTCGCCATGAGGCCATTGTGCCCGAACAACTACGACGCCCCGTAGTTGTGTGAGCAAAACCACGGGGCGTCGCAGAGCGAGAGCGCTCGTTCAGGTGTATTTAGACACTCAAGCCTTGGGGACGCGGATGATGAGTGCGTCGCCTTGTCCGCCGCCGCCGCAGAGTGCGGCTGCGCCGATGCCGCCGCCGCGGCGTTGCAGTTCGAGGGCGAGGTGCAGGGC